>DXBP01000058.1 GCA_019116445.1 Candidatus Gemmiger excrementigallinarum | reverse complement strand
ATAGCGCCCGTTTACGGGCTGTGGGGCAAGTGATGCAAGTGGCGACTTTTTCAGTGCCTCTTGAGAGGCTTGCCGGTACGATGCCCTTCTAGGGCTTACACAAGCCCCCGGCTTAGCCGGGGGTCATGACTCAGAGGGCCATCCGGGGCTTGAACAGCCCGTAAGACGACAGTCCAGCGGACTGTCGGATAGGGCGCGGGTCATCAGAGGATGGCCCACCAATAAGAGATGGTTCTTTTCTTGCAAGAAAAGAACTCTCAACAAAAATATCCCACGGGGTGTTGCCCCGTGGGATATTTTTATTTGGAATTTCTTCGGTTCCTTCTTTGCAAAGAAGGAACATCCCTTACTGCCAGTCGGAAACTTCGATGCCGCTGTGCAGGTTGGTGATGGTGCACAGCTGCCCGGTGGTGCGGTCCAGCACCTGGGCGCCCATGCAATAGCAGTACCCGCCGTCGGTGCCGGCGGCATCCTGCTGGGTCAGCAGCACAATATAGCGCACATCCTGTTCGGCGGCCTGTTCTTCCAGCTGGTAAGGGTCGCTCACCTGCTCATAGCAGCCGCGGCCCGCCAGCATATTCACATACCCGCGCACCGGGGCCGTGCAGCCCAGCACGCTGTCGTCGAAATTCTCGTCAAGATAGGCAAACAGTGCCTCGTTGCCCGCCTTGTAATCGGTGGCCCAGACAAAATGCGTGTCGGTCCGGTACTGCCGGGCAAAGAAGCAGACCACCAGCACCACCAGGGCGCCGGCCCCCGCCAGCCACGCCCGCCGCCCGGCCGTGATGCTGTACAGCAGCCCGTAGAGCAGCAACAGCAGCGGCAGGGCAATTTTCATGCGGTCGTAGGTGTAGGAAAGGGCGTGCTGCTGCATGAGCAGGTTTTCCAGCAGCGGGAACACCGCCAGAAATACCACCAGTTTCTGTTCCCGGGTATAGGCTTCGCCCCGGCGCAGGCCGGTCAGGCGCAGCACCGCCCAGACCACCAGGCAGGCCCCCGCCAGCAAAAGCAGCGCCTTGGCCGACACCCAATACCCGGCCAGCAGATCGAATACCGTCTTGTTCTGGGACACGCTGCGGGCCACGAACCGCTCCCCCACGATGAGGAAGAGGTTTTCCAGCCCCACCACCGGCAGATACTGCACGCAGAAGATGACCCCCGCCAGCACGGTAGCCGCCGCAATGACGGCCAGCGATTTGCCGTGGCGTTTGTCGTGGTCTTTGGCCCAGCGGTATCCCTCGGCCAGGAAGTACCCGGCGTTGGCGACGTAGCCGCTCCACTCGGTATAGGGGCAAACCAGGCAGAGCACCGCAAAGGCCCAGAACCCCCGCCCGGTGGTGGCCCAGCGGTAATACAGCAGCAGCTGCAGGGGCAAAAACACCTGCATCAGGGACTGGTGCCAGTAGGTCAGGCCCATGCCGTGCATGATCTCGGGGGTGAGGACGTAAGCCACCAGCACCACCGCCATCAGCCACTGACGGCGGCGGGGGCCGCTCCACAGCGAGAGCAGCTCATACACAATCCCGCAGGAGAGCCACAGCAGCCCGGTATTGAAGAGATACAGGCTTTGGGGCGTAAAGGGGAGATGCAGCAGCTTGAGTACCAGATAGGGCAGGGCAAAGCCCATGGAAGAAAAGGAAGTATAGTAATAATTGCCCTGCTGGTCCCAGACGGCAGCCCCCCAGGAGATGCCTTTATCCCGGGCATCGCCCAGGGAAACCAGCGGCAGGAACTTATGTACCGACAGCGGGGTTTCATCGTAGGCATTCATGGTGAGCACCACGTGCCAGGTGGCGTCGGAATTGAGGTAATTGTACTCGCCCCGGGGATATTTCAGCCAGGCCACCGCCGCCACCAACAGCAGCAACAGCGCCCAGGCCACCAGATGCCGGGCTATGCGACGTGTCTTATCATTCATGGGGATTCCCCTTTTCCTGTAAAAATCCCGGCAGAGAGCTTCTCTTCCGGGATTTTGGATTTAGGTTTTCGGGTGATTTACCGCTCTTTCACGGGCCATAAGGTGAAAGTTCTTTTGGTTCCTTTTCTTACAAGAAAAGGAACTCATTCGTCGTCGGGGACATCGGCGGCTTCGTCGGCGCGTTCAGCGGCCTCGATGGCAGCCAGTTCCTCGGCGGAAGGTTCGGCGTCGTCACCGGCATCCGCTTCCACCTTGGCGGTTTCGGCTTCGTTGTCGCGGTCCACGCGGGCCACCATGGCGACCTTGTCGCCCTCGGCCAGACGCATGACCCGGACACCGCTGCCGTAGCGGCTCTGGACGTTAATGTCGGAAGCATGGATGCGGATGAGGATGCCGTTGGCGCTGATGAGGATGAGATCGTCGGTATCATCCACGATCTTGATGCCCGCTACGCCGCCCTTGGCATAGTTGCGGATACCCAGACCGCCGCGCTTGGTGATGCGGTAATCGTCGATGCGGCTGCGGCGGCCCTTGCCTTCCTCGGTGATGGTGAGCACCGTGCCGCCCGGGCGGCAGACCCCCGCGCCGATGACATAGTCACCCTCGCGGAGTTTGATGACCCGCACACCGTGACCGGTACGGCCCATGGCCCGGGCACCGGACTCGGTAAAGTGGATGGCGGCACCGTCGTGGGTGGCCACGATGATCTCGTCATCGCCGCCGGTGAGATGGCTCCACACCAGGGCATCGCCCTCGTTGAGACCCAGTGCGATCAGGCCCGCCTTGCGGATGTTGCGGAACTGGGACAAAGGCGTGCGCTTGATGAGGCCCTGGCGGGTCACCATGGTCAGATAGGTGTTGTCCTCGTCCGCCTTGGCGCTCTGCTGAAGCATCAGGGTGACTTTTTCGCCCTCCTGGAGCTGGAGCAGGTTCACGATGTGGCTGCCCTTGGCCGTGCGGCTGCCTTCCGGCACCTGGTAGCCTTTGAGCCGATAAACGCGGCCCTGGTCGGTCATGAAGAGCATATAGTCATGGGTGGACCCGACGAACAGCTCCTCGGTGAAGTCGTCGTCCTTCTGGGTCATGCCCTGCACGCCGCGGCCGCCGCGGTTCTGGGCCTGGTAGGTGTCCAGGGCCGTGCGCTTGATGTAGCCCTCGTGGGTCAGGGTAAAGACACAGGTTTCCTCGGGGATGAGGTCCTCGATGTCCACCTCGCCGGACACCGCCTCGATGGAAGTGCGGCGCTCGTCGCCGTACTTGTCCGCCAGGGCGGTGAGGTCGGTTTTCACGATGCGCTTCACGTGCTCGTCGTTGGCCAGAATATCCTTGTAATCGGCAATGGCTTCCCGCAGTTCGCCCAATTCCTGCTCGATCTTGAGAATTTCCAGACCGGCCAGACGGCCCAACTGCAGCTTGACGATGGCGTCGGCCTGGGGTTCGTCGAAGTCGAACCGCTCCATAACGGCCACACGGGCTTCGGCAAAGCCGCCCTTGCAGGCGCGGATGGTGGCGATGATCTCGTCCACGATGTCCACGGCCTTGCGCAGACCTTCCAGGATGTGTTCCCGCTCCTGGGCCTTTTTCAGATCAAAGGCGGTGCGGCGGCGGATGACTTCCATCTGGAACTCAATGTAGCGTTCCATGACGGTTTTCAGGCTCATGATCTTGGGCACGCCGTCGTCCAGGGCCAGCATGATGACACCCACGGTGTCCTGCAGCTGGGTGTAGCGGTAGAGCTGGTTGAGCACTACCTGAGGGTTGGCGTCCTTTTTCAGTTCCACTACGATCTTCATGCCGGTACGGCTGGAAGATTCGTCGTTCAGGTCCGAGATACCCTCGATGCGCTTGTCCTTGACCAGGTCGGCAATGGACTCGATGAGGCGGGTCTTGTTGACCATGTAGGGGATCTCGGTGATCAGGATCTCGTACCGGCCGTTTTTCTTCTCCACGATCTCGGCGCGGCCCCGCAGGGTGATTTTGCCGCGGCCGGTGGCGTAGGCCGCCCGGATGCCCGACCGGCCCATGATGATGCCGCCGGTGGGGAAGTCGGGGCCTTTGACGTATTCCATCAGGCCCGCCAGGTCGATTTCGGGGTCGTCCATCAGGGCGCACATGCCGCCCACCACTTCCCGCAGGTTGTGGGGCGGGATGTTGGTGGCCATACCAACGGCGATGCCCTGGCTGCCGTTCACCAGCAGGTTGGGGAAGCGGCTGGGCAGCACGTGGGGTTCTTTTTTGGTTTCGTCAAAGTTGGGGTCCCAGTCCACGGTTTCCTTCTCGATGTCGGTGAGCATCTCGCAGGCGATCTTGGACATACGGGCTTCGGTATAACGGTAGGCAGCCGGGGGGTCGCCGTCCACGGAACCGAAGTTGCCCTGGCCATCCACCAGCGGGTACCGCAGGCTGAAATCCTGGGCCAGACGGACCATGGCGTCGTAGACGGAAGCGTCGCCGTGGGGATGGTAGGAACCCAGCACGGCACCTACGGTGTCGGCGGATTTGCGGTAGGGATGCTGGGGGTCGTTGCCGCGCTCGTGCATGGTGTACAGGATGCGCCGGTGCACGGGTTTGAGGCCGTCGCGCACATCGGGCAGCGCACGGGAAACAATGACCGACATGGAATAGTCCAGGAAGGCCGTTTCGATCTCCTGTTTGACATCGCGCTCAAT
Organism: Candidatus Gemmiger excrementigallinarum; assembly: GCA_019116445.1. Taxonomy (GTDB): domain Bacteria; phylum Bacillota; class Clostridia; order Oscillospirales; family Ruminococcaceae; genus Gemmiger; species Gemmiger excrementigallinarum. Next base: position 29,518 of record DXBP01000058.1, on the reverse strand, counting down.
GACCTTGGTGCCGGACCCCGGCACCATAATGATATTTTCTTCCATTCAGTGTACCACCTTGGAGTTGAAATGGGCGGCTGACCCGGGAAAGGAGATGTGTGCAAAGAATAAATAAGAAAGAATAAATAATAAATATGGTGGATCGCGGGCCTGCGGCCCGCTCAAAAAACGGGGAAAGTGCAGCAATGATTGGATACTGGCTGGCCGCCAATGGTATCACAACGCCGACCTGCCGGAGGGCATCCCTGTGTTTTGAATATGCGCGCGCGGCGCGCATTCCTGATTTATTATTTATTATTTTTTTATTTATTATTTAAAAAAACCGTTCCTTTGCCCTGTTGTCGCCCTGTTGATGTTATTACACGTCCAGGTTCGCGAACTTGGCGTTCTTGACGATGAACTGGCGGCGGGGTTCCACCTGCTCGCCCATGAGGATGCTGAAGGCTTCGTCGGCGCGCTCGGCGTCCTCGATTTTGATCTGGACGATGACCCGGTTCTCGGGGTTCATGGTGGTTTCCCACAGCTGGTCGGGGTTCATTTCGCCCAGACCTTTGTAGCGGTTCACCTTGGCGCCGGGCATCTCGGCCGAAAGCACCTTCATTTCGTCGTCGTTGTAGGCGTACTTGACGGTCTGGCCTTTCTGGAGCTTGTACAGCGGCGGCTGGGCCACATACACATATCCGTGCTCGATCAACGGCCGCATATAGCGGAAGAAGAAGGTGAGCATCAGGGTGCAGATGTGGGAGCCGTCCACGTCGGCATCGGCCATGATGAAGATTTTGTGGTACCGCACCTTGGAAATATCAAACTCATCGCCAATGCCGGTGCCCAGGGCCGTGACCACGGGCATCAGCTTGTCGTTGCCGTAGATGCGGTCAGCGCGGGCCTTTTCCACGTTGAGCATCTTGCCCCACAAGGGCAGGATGGCCTGGATGTTGGAGTCACGGCCCATCTTGGCGGAACCACCTGCAGAATCGCCCTCCACGATAAAGAGTTCGGTCTTGCTGGGGTCTTTTTCGTGGCAGTCGACCAGCTTGCCGGGCATCCGGTTGGATTCCAGCGCGCTCTTGCGGCGCACCAGGTCCCGGGCCTTTTTGGCGGCGGCGCGGGCGCGGGCTGCCTGGGTGGCCTTTTCCAGAATGGCTTTGGCGGCGGCGGGGTTTTCTTCAAAGTACTCGCTCAGGGCCTTGTAGACCACGCCGTTCACCAGACTCTTGATGAAGGTGTTGCCCAGTTTCGCCTTGGTCTGGCCCTCGAACTGGGCTTCCTGCAATTTCACGCTGACCACGGCGATGATGCCTTCCCGGGCGTCGGGGCCGGAGAGGTTCTCGTCCTTGTCTTTGAGGATGCCTTTGGCGCGGCCGTACTCGTTGAGCACGCGGGTCAGGGCCAGCTTGAAGCCCTCCTCGTGGGTGCCGCCCTCGGGGGTGTGGACGTTGTTGGCGAAGCTCAGCAGCAGTTCATTGTAGCTGTTGTCGTAGTACTGCAGGGCCACTTCCGCCACGGCGCCCTGGCCTTCGCCCTTCATATACATGACCTGGGGGGTCAGGGGCGTCAGGTCCCGGCGCTCGCAGAGGTAGCTCACAAAGGAACGGATGCCACCCTCGTAGCACATGGTTTCGCTGCGGGCATCGTTCTCGGCGCCCTGCTCGTCGCTGGGCCGGTCGGATTCGGGGCGCTCATCGGTAAGGGTGATGCGCACGCCGCCGTTGAGGAAGGCTTCCTCCCGCAGACGCTTGAGCAGCGTTTCGTAGCGGTAGAGGGTGGTTTCCTGGAACATCTCCGGGTCGGGCTTGAAGGTGACGGTGGTGCCGGTGGAAGCAGCGGGGCCGATTTTTTTCAGGTCGCCGTCGGGTTTGCCGCGCTTGAAGCTCTGCTCGTACTCGGCGCCGTCCCGGCGCACCCGGACCACCAGCCATTCCGACAGGGCGTTGACGACGGACGCGCCGACGCCGTGCAGGCCGCCGGCCACCTTATAGCCGGAATCCTCGCCGCCGAACTTGCCGCCGGCATGGAGCACGGTGTAGACGACGGTGACAGCCGGGATGCCCAGCTTGGGCTGGATATCCACGGGGATGCCGCGGCCGTTGTCCGAAACTTCGATGATGTTGCCGGGCTTGATGGTGACTTCGATGTGGGTGCAGTACCCGGCCAGAGCTTCGTCGATGGAGTTATCTACGATCTCATAGACCAGGTGGTGCAGGCCGGAGGGGCCGGTGGAACCGATGTACATACCGGGGCGCTTGCGCACGGCTTCCAGGCCTTCCAGGACCTGGATCTGTGCGCCGCCGTAGGCGTGGTCGGTCGCCGTCTCGCGGTTGGATTCGGTGATGATTTCGTCTGCCATGAAGTGAGTGCCTCCTATGGTACATTTGGGTACATGGGCGCTTGGCCCGGAAATAAGCAATACTGCAAAGAATAAATAATAAAGAAAAAATAATAAATGTGGTGGATCGCGGACCTCTGGCCCGCTCAAAAAACAGCGGGAAGATGCCGGTCAACCTGTAAAAGGCGGGTGAAAAATAGTATCTGCCCGACTTTTTTTGCGGGGTGCGCCCACGCATTATAGACTTGCGCGCGGCGCCCATTCCTGATCTATTCTTTATTTGTTATTTAGAAAGTCCACTTTGCCGGTGCGCTTTTTCAGCGCGGCGGGGGACAATTGGCTCAGATACAGCGTTTCGTCGGGGAAATCGGTAAGGATGAAACTTTTGGGCAGGGTGCCGGGGGCACACAGGTCCACCACGGCGCCCTCGGCCTCGGCTTTGCGGAAGTATTCTTCGGTGCGGCGGGACGCCCCCGCCGTGTCCAGATCGAACACCCCCAGCACGTCCCGGGTGTTCAGCACAAAGTCCTGTCCTGCATGAAAGTACATGGTGGCCTCCCCATGGAACAAAGAATAAAGAAGAAATAATAAATAATAAATATGGTGGATCGCGGGCCGTTGGCCCGCTCAAAAAACAGCGGGAAAATATCGGCCAAACCGTAAAAGGCGGGTGATACGTTTTATCTGCCCGCCTTTTTGCGGGGTGCCGCCCTGTGTTTTTTGAATATGCGCGCGCGGCGCGCATTCCTGATTTATTCTTTCTTATTTATTATTTATTATTTAAAAAATCGGCGTTTCCGCCGCCTGTCCGCCTTTCACATAGACGATCTTGCCGTTGGTTCGCGCAAAAGCCGCCGTGTCGCAGGTGGTGACGATGGTCTGGTGCTCCCCCATGCGGGTGAGCAGATAGGTCTGCCTCTCGTCGTCCAGCTCGCTGAGCACATCGTCCAGCAAAAGCACCGGGTGCTCGCCGAAAAAGTCGCCCACCACCGTGGCTTCCGCCAGTTTCATGGCCAGCACACAGCTGCGCTGCTGGCCCTGGCTGCCATAGATGCGGGCGGGCTGACCGTCCAGCTGCAGGTCCAGGTCTTCCCGGTGGGGTCCCGTCAGGCAGAACCCCGCCCGCAATTCAGAACTCCGCACCGCCGCCAGCTTTTCGGCCAGGGCTTCGGCGGTGGGGGCTTCGGCGCAGCACTGGTACCGCAGCACAAATTCCTCGGCTCCATGCGAAATTTCGGCGTAGTTCTGCGCCGCCGCAGGGGCCAGGGCCTCCACGAATTTCTGCCGGTGGGCCATGATCTGCCCGCCGTACTGGGCCAGCTGGTCGTTGTAAGCGTCCAGCAGCAGCGCGCCGTTTGGCGTAATCTCGTAACTTTTCAAAAGGGCGTTTTTCTGGGCCACCAGCCGCATATACCGCCGCAGGGCCACCAGATAGGGCCGGAACACCTGGCACAGCGCCGAATCCAGAAACCGGCGCCGGCCTTCCGGCCCGCCCTTGACCAGTGCCAAAAGGTCCGGCTCAAAGACCACGGCCTGGAAATTGCCCGCCAAAGCGGCGGCCCGGCCCTGGTCCACGCCATTGAGTTTGGCGGTGCGCCCCGGGCGCTGGCTGCCCTTGGCCCCCACCGTCAGGCGGATGGTCTTTTCGGTGCCGTCGGAGGTAAAGGAACCTTCCAGCACCGAGAATTCGCACCCGCGGCGGATGAGTTCGGCGTCCTTGGCGCCCCGGAAACTTTTGCCCCCGGTGAGCAGCCAAACCGCTTCCAGCAGATTGGTCTTGCCCTGGCCGTTGGGGCCGCACAAAACCGTTAAGTTGGGGTCCGGGTCCAGCACCGCGTGGGCGATGTTGCGGTGATCGGTCAGTTCCAGATGCTCAAGGCGCATCAGGTGCCCTCCGCGATCTGCACGGTCTGGCCGTCCAGCTCCACGGTGTCACCGGCGCGGCATTTTTTGCCCCGCATGGTGCACACCTCGCCGTTGACCTTTACCTGGCCGCCCTGGATCAGTTCCTTGGCTTCGCCGCCCGTTTCACACAGGCCCGCGAATTTCAAAAGGGCGTCCAGCTTGATATAGTCGGTAAAAATGCGAATCTTCTCCATGCCTTACCCCTCGTTCTTGAAGCGCACCGGCAGCACCAGATAGATGAAGTCCTTGCCGTCCTCGGGCAAAATCTTCACGGGGCTCAGGGGGCCGTTGATCTCCAGCACCATCCGCTCGCACTTGGAGTACCGCATGGCATCCAGCAGATACCGGTTGTTGAAGCCGATCTCCACGGGGTCGCCGGTCATGGCCACGGGCGGGAACTCGTCCACCACTTTGCCCAGCGGCGTCTGGCACCGCACGGTGATCTTGTCCTCGGCAAAAGTGATGCGCAGCGGGTTCTTCAGCCGCTCGGTGATGATGAGGGACGCGCGCTCGATGGTGTTGATGAAGGTCTTGCAGTCCACGGTGACGCGGGTTTTCTTGTCTTTGGGAATGACGCTCTCGTAATTGAGGAAGTCGCCTTCGATCAGGCGGCTCATGATGGTGTAGCCGTTGGTGGTGAACACCACATACCGGCGGTTGGCGTCGATCTTCACGGGGTCATCCGGCCCGCCCATGATCTTGAGCAGTTCCTGCAGCGTTTTGGCGGGAATGATGATGCGGATGTCGCGGGTACATTCCACGTCCCGCTGGATGATGGCCAGGCGGTAGCCGTCCAGCGCCACAATGGTCAGGCTGCCGGGCTCGATGACGAAGAGTTCGCCGGTGTGGGCGGGTTTCTTGTCGTCCTGGCTGACGGCGTAGATGGTTTTTTCGATGAGTTCCCGCATCATGCTGGTGGGGATGGTCATGGTGTTGTCGGCACCGGTGACCGGCAGGCTGGGATAATCGGAAGCGTTCATGGCGGGGATCTCGAATTCTGCCACGCCGCCGCTGATGATGGCCTGGCCTTCGTCGGTGAGTTCGATGCGCACGTCACCGGCGGGCATGCGGCTGACCATGGAGAGCAGGAGTTTCGCCTCCAGAACCGTTTCACCGGGTACCAGGACATTGCACTCGATGGTGGTGGTGATGCCCATTTCCATATCGTAGCCGGTGAGGGTCAGGTTGAAGCCCTCGGCTTTGAGGTAGATGCCTTCCAGCACGGGGATCGCCGAACGGTTGGTAATGGCGCGGGAAACGCCTTCGATCGCAGATGCCAAAAGGGATTTTTCGCATTCAAATTTCATGGCAGGTCCTTTCTCGGTCTTTGTTTGCTGAAAGACCCGACGTTTATTAAAAAGAGGTTTTTTGTTTCTGATTTTGTTTTCCACAGATTGGACAGTTTTTTGGGGAGAAAACCGCGAACTGAATCGTGTTTTGGAAGCAGAAACTATTAACTATTCTCGTAGTAGTAGTAGGGGGTGTGAAAATGGTGGAAAAGTCCGGGGATTTCGATAACGGCGCGGAAAACGGCCGTTGAGTTTTTCTCCACCGACTGTGAAGAAAGTGGTGGAAAATCTGGAAAACCCGAGTTTTTCACCGCGGTTCTTGAAAACCGCCTGTTGAAAAGGGAAAACTTTGTTTAAAAGTTTATTGTTCTTTCTTTGCACCTACTTTCTTGAAAGAAAGTAGGCAAAGAACTTTCAAACCCATATCCCGCAGGTGGGATGACCCTTTTCTTTTTTATAAAAATCGAACATCGTTCGATTTTGGTTGGAGTTTCTTTGGTTCTTTCTTTGCAAAGAAAGAACTAAGTGCGGACGTTCTTCATGATGTCGCTGCACATTTCTTTCAGGTGCTGGTCCTTGGTGATGTTTTCCGCCATCGTTTTGATGGAATACACCACCGTGGAATGATCCCGCTGGAACTCCTGACCGATGGCTTCCATGCTCATGCCGGTGACTTCCCGGATGATATACATGGTCATCTGCCGGGCCGCGCTCACGTTGGCGTTGCGTTTCTTGCCCCGGATGTCCGCGGGCATCACGTTGTAGGTGCGCGCCACCTCGTTGAGGATCTTCTCAATGGTCACCGGGATGGGCTGGCTGTCGTTCAGGGTATCCTTGATGGCGGTGGTGGTCACGCCGATGCAGGGGGCGATGCCCTCCAGCATATAGTAGGCGTTGAGCTTTTTCACCGCGCCTTCCAGCTGCCGGATGTTCTGTTTCAGATGATTGGCGATGTATTCCGCCACGTCGTCGGGCAGGTCCAGGTTCAGCAGTTCCGCCTTCCGCTTCACGATGGCCACGCGGGTTTCAAAATCCGGCGGCTGGATGTCGGCGGTCAGGCCCCACTCGAACCGGGTGCGCAGACGCTCTTCCAGACTCTTGATCTCCTTGGCCGGACGGTCCGAGGCAATCACGATCTGCCGGCCGTCGTTGTGCAGCGTGTTGAAAGTGTGGAAGAATTCTTCCTGGGTACTTTCTTTGCCTGCCAGGAACTGAATATCGTCGATGAGTAGAACGTCCGCCTGACGATATTTTTGCCGGAACTGCTCGGTGGTCGCCGTCTTCACCGCCGTGATGATCTCGTTGGTGAACATTTCACAGTCCACGTAGACGATGTTGAAATCCGGATGGTTCTTTTTGATCTCGATCTGGATGGCGTTCAAAAGATGGGTCTTGCCCAGTCCCGACGGTCCGTAGATGAACAGCGGGTTGTACGCTCCCGAGGGGTTCGCCGCGACAGCCTGGGCCGCCGCGTAGGCAAACTGGTTGGAAGGACCTTTGATGAAGTTCTCAAAGGTGAAATCGTACCGGCCGCTGGGCAGCGTTTTTTCGTCCAGCTTGGGTTTTTCCGGTTCTTCCTCTTTTTTCGGGGTGACGAACACAAGATCGACATCAAACCCCAGCACCGATTTGAAGGCATCCTTCAGCATCGCGGTGTAGCGGTCCGATACGATGCCCAGGATGAAGGCATTGCGGATCTCCAGCGTGATGGTGTTGGAATTCTCAAAGCTGACGGCCTTGATGTCGCTGATGTAGTATTGATAGGTTGCCTCGGCAGTATGTTCACGGCAATAGGCTTTCGCCGCGTCCAATACGTCGTTGATGGAATCCATGGCTTACGATACTCCCCACTTCCTGTTAAAAATCGCGCCCCCAGCGCAGCACGGTACAAAACAAGGTTTTGTATTGCATCTACGCTTCATGAAGGGCGCAAAAACACTACATACAGTATACCACAAAAGGGGGTTCAAAACAACACCCTATTATAATAAAGTAGGAATATTTTTGCCGTCCCCCGGGGCAGCCTTCGCCCACTAAATATGGTGGGTATGGATTTTACGCCCCACAACTGTACGCTCGGGCGAAAAAAACTGTCCAAACCCTATTGACAAAAGGGGCCTGTATCGCGTATAATCTAAGACTGCAAGGCTGCCCCTGTATGGGCAAAGCCCTGAAACAAACCGCCCATACCGGGAATTCAACAGGAGGAATGAAAAATGAAGCGTACTTTCCAGCCCAAGAAGCGTCAGCGCAGCCGTGTTCATGGTTTCCTGCAGCGCATGGCCACCAAGAACGGCCGCAAAGTCCTGGCTCGTCGTCGTGCCAAGGGCCGCAAGAACCTGACGGTCTGATCTTTGGAAATGAATGAAGTAAAGGGTTGCTGACAAGTCGGTCAGCAGCCCTTTTTTCAAAAGTATTACTATCGGCGCGGCGTCGGCCAACCGCTGCGCAGCAGCGGCTCTTAGGCCGGAGATGTCCGCCGACGGCGACGAGATTTTTACTTTTATACTTTGCGTTTTTGCGTTTTTTGGAGTTTTTCCCATGCGATACCGCACTTTGAACAAAAACTGGCAGTATAACCGCGTGTACGGCCGCGGCAAAAGCTACGTGCATCCCCATGTGGTGCTGTATGTAGCCAAAAACCGGCTGGGGTACACCCGCATCGGGCTGACGGCCACCAAAAAAGTGGGGCATGCCATCCAGCGCAACCGCGCCCGGCGTGTGATGCGTGCAGCCCTCAGTGAACATCTCTCGCAAAATATCGGCGGGTATGATATAATACTGGTAGCCCGGGGTCAGACGCCCCATCTCAAGAGCACCCAGCTGAGCAAAACTCTGGGCAAACTCTTTGCGAAGGCGGGGCTGCCCGACCTGGCAAAACCTGAACAACCGGTTTTGCCCGCGGCGCCCGCCCCGGTGGAAAATCCCCAATGACCCGGCTGCTTATCGCATTGCTGCGGGGCTATAAAAAATACATCAGCCCGCATCTGGGGCATCATTGCCGGTTTGTGCCCACCTGCAGCGAATACGCCATGCAGGCGCTGGCCGTCCACGGCCTGATAAAAGGTCTGATTCTGACGGTGTGGCGTCTTTTACGGTGCAATCCCCTTTGCAAATTCGGGTTTGACCCCGTGCCGGAAAAAGGCCGCTGGGTCAACGACCAACGCCGGTTGACCCGAGGGTGAAGGAGAGATGAAGCTAAATAAGAAAGAATAAATAATAAATAATAAATCAGGATGCGCGCCGTGCGCGCAATTTTAAAACGATGGGTGAGCACTCCGCCGGTTTTTCCGCGGCGATAACACCCGCCGCCCGCTTGGGAGTGGATGGCCGGGTTACCGCAGGGCATCGCCCCGCAAAAGCCTGGCAGGTAAATTTTTTCAACCGGTTTTACGGTTTGACCGGCATTTCCCACTACTTTTTTGAGCGGGCCAACGGCCCGCGATCCACCAAATTTATTATTTATTCTTTATTATTTATTATTTCTTCAATCCCTTTTCCCGGGTCCACCGCGACCTCTCCTTTCTTCTTCGCTTCTCATGTCTTTGCGCTGCGCGGCAAAGACCTACGTTAAAATACACGCTTCCGGGCGCAGCCGGGGCAGAATGGACAAGCTATGCAAATTCTCTACTTCCTGGCCATCCTGATTGGCCCGCTGGTGAAGGTTCTGTACAACCTCATCGGCAACTACGCGGTAACGATGGTCGTTGCCACCCTGATTCTGAAGCTGCTGCTGTTCCCGCTGGCCATCCACCAGCAGAAATCCACCGCCAAGATGTCGGTGTTCCAGCCGCTGATGAACGAGATCCAGCAAAAGTACAAAAACGATCCCCAGAAACAGCAGGAAGAAATGATGAAGCTGCAGCAGGAACACGGCTTCAACCCCATGGCGGGCTGCCTGCCGATGCTGCTCACCATGCTGGTGCTGTTCGGTTTCCTGGGCGTTGTGTACTACCCCGTGCATTACATTTTCGGCGTGTCGGACGCCGCCGTGCGGGAAGCCTGCCAGGCGCTGGGCCTGGCTACCGCCAACGCCACCACCATGCAGACTTCGCTGATCCAGGCCATCCACAACGGCGCGGTGATCGATCCTGCCATCATCTCCGCCGACGTGGTCAACGAGATCAAGAACTTCAACACCGTGTTCTTCGGCATGGATATGTGCGATATCCCCGGCTTCAACCTCTCGCCCATCGCCATCTTCCCCATCGTCGCTGCCGTGACGATGATCCTGAGCTACTTCATCAACCAGAAACTCTCCGGCATGGGCGCCCAGATGCAGGGCAGCATGAAGATCATGATATGGGTTACGAACCTGATGTTCGTCACCTTCTGCTTCAATGCCCCCGTCGGCTTCTCGCTGTACTACGGCGTTTCCAACCTGTTCCAGATCGGCCAGAGCTTTGTGACCTATAAGATCTACAGCCCCGAAAAATTCAAAGCCCAGTACGAGGCGGAACTGGCCGCCAAACGTGCCGAGAAAAAGAAGAAAAAGACCGTGACCGTGGAAGAAAACGGCAAGACGGTCACCAAGGAAGTCACCAAAGGGGAGGAAAACAAACTCCGCCTGGAGATGGCCCGCAAACGCGAAGTCGAACTGTATAAGGATGAACGGACAACCCCGTTGCAGCATTAAAAAGGAGGGAGAAGCATGCGCACCATTGATATGAGTGCCCGCACTGTGGAAGAGGCCGTGGAGGCCGCCTGTGAAGCGCTGGGCGTGGATCGTGACGATCTGAACGTCAGCTATGAAGTTCTGGAATTCCCTGCCCGTAAACTGTTCAAAACCATCCCTGCCAAGGTCCGCGTGACGGTGGAGGAACCCGAGGAAACCGCAGCTCCGGCCGCGGAAGCCCCGCAGTCCGCTCCGGCTGCCGAGGCGGTACCCACCCCGGCTCCCGTGGAAGAAGCGGCTCCGGTGGCGGAACCCGCCCCCCAGCCTGTGGAAAACGCGGAAGAAACCCCCGCTGCCGAACCGGCGGAAGCCGCCGAAGTGGCCCTGGACATCGACGCCGACCCGCGGCTGCAGGCGGCGGTGGACTACCTGACGCCCATCTTCAAGCTGATGGGCGTGGAGGACTTTGCCTTCTCGGCCCTGAAGAAGGGGGAAGCCACCATTCTGCGGGTCACCGGCACCCACATGGGCGCCCTGATCGGCCGCCGCGGCGAAACGATGGAGAGCCTTTCCTACCTGGCCAGCCTGGTGGTGAACCGGATGGAAGGCCCCTACGTGAAGCTGGGCCTGGACGTGGGCGGCTACCGCGATAAGCGGGAAGAGGACCTGGCAGCCCTGGCCCGCCGCATTGCGGACCGTGTGATCCGCACCGGCTGCTACTACGAGATGGAACCCATGAACCCCTACGAGCGGCACATCATCCATACCGCCGTGGCGGACATCGAGGGTGTGCGCAGCGAGAGCAAGGGCGAAGGCCCCAGCCGCCGCGTGGTGATCTATTCCACCGACCCCAATGCCAGCAACCTGCCCGACCGTGACAACGCCCGCAACGCCCGTGGCGGACGCCGGGACGGCGGCCGCGGCAATCGTCGGGTTGGCGGACGTGGCGGCCGTCGGGATAACCGCGGCGGCCGCGGTGGACGCGGACCCCGCCGTGAAGGCGGACGTTTCGGCGGTCCCCGTTCCAGCGTACCGGGCCGTGAATTTGCCGATACGCCCCGTGATCCCAACGCCCAGCCCATGGCGCCCAAGACCACGGAACGCATCCACGACGGTGACGATTTTGCCTTCGGCAAGATCGAACTGTAAGGTCGTATTCTTTTCTTGAAAGAAAAGAAACAAAAGAACTTTCAACCAAAAACCTCCGCAGGGTGGAAAACCCTGCGGAGGTTTTTTATTTGGAAAACGGCGTCCGGTTGTGCTATAATAAAAGAAGTTTTCAACAAAGATGTGGAAAACTCTGCCCGGCCGGGGCGGAGGAAAGGAGAAAAAACATGAAACTTTCTGCAAAACTGGCTGCACTGAGCCTGACGGCGGCATTGCTGCTGACAGGCTGCGGGACGAGCATCACGGGGGTGACGCTGACCCTGCCCGGTACCATGGAGCGGGGCGCCACGGCGACAGCCACCCCGGAGTATGCCTACAGCGGCGCCACACCGGAACAGGCGAAGGCGGAGGACCTGGTGGAAAAACTGGGCCTGACCTGGACATCCAGCGACCCCGGTGTGGTAATGGTGGATGCCGACGGCAATCTGGTGGCGGTGAGCGCCGGCACGGCGGAAGTAGCCCTTGCCAGCGAGGACGGCACACTTTCGGCCAGCGGGGTCATCACGGTGGTGGTCAGTCCCACGGGTCTGACGATGCCCGAAAACCTGACGCTGACCGAAGGCGGCGAAGCTCAGTCCGCAGCAGCCACCGTGGAACCGGAGGACGCTACTGACAAGGCGGTTACTTACACTTCCTCGGATGAATCGATCGCCACCGTGGATGCAGCGGGCAATGTAACGCCGGTAGCCCCGGGTGAAGCCACCATCACGGCAAAGCTGGGCGACCTGGAAGCCGCCTGTGCGGTGACGGTGGAAGAGAAGGAACCCGAAGAACCGGAGGAAGCCCCCGCGGAAACCCAGACCGCGCAGGATCAGCAGGAACCGTCCGCCGCCGGTGCCGACAACAGTTCGGAAGCCCCGGCCGCCAGTACGGCCTATGGGGCGGTGCCGTTCAGTCTGGCAGCGGGGACGCAGGAATGGTGGCATATTGATTCCACCGATGATGCGTATTGGGCTACGTTGGAAAACATCAATGCCTATCGAGCTGCGGTAGGAGTTGCCCCGTTGACTGTGGATTCGGGTATGTCCAACATCGCCTATCAACGGACGTTGGACATGGTTCGTTCCGGCGTTATGAGCCACGACGGCTACCAGACGGCAGAGATCATTGCGCAGAACTACAATTCTGCCCAGTCGGTGGTGGATGCCTGGGCGGCCAGCCCGGGACACTACGCAGCCATGACCGATCCGAATTACACGGTTTGCGGCATTGCCTGTGAATTTGAAGAGGGCGGCGCCACCTACTGGTGTGTCACGCTGGGCTGATACAGAAAACCGCAAAGAACCGGGAGTGAAAACTCCCGGCTCTTTTTCCACAGCGGTGTGGAAAACTTCAAGAATGAGAAAAAGGTTACAGAAAAGGTAAGCGGCAGCCGGGTGCAATACAAAACTCTTGCCAAAAACCGGCAACTGTGCTATGCTCAAATCAAATACATAAGAAAGGAAAAGGTACAGCCAGAATGCGCATTCGCTAAGGATTTCACACAAACAGGATGCTGAAATGCAGAAGGGGTCTTGGACCCTTTGTTTGTGCTGGAACCGGGCGGATATTGCTGGGCCTTTCCTTTGCAGGGTAAGGGCCTGGAAATGTGCGGCGCTGTGCGTTTCCGGGCTTTTTTGTGTCCCAACCGCCCTCCGGCGCCTTCTGCAAGGCAAGGGAGGTATTTTTTATGTCCAAAATTTTGTTATCTGCAAACCATATCGTCCACTATTTCGGGGAGCGTAAAATCCTGGATTTTGAAAAACTGACCGTATACGAAGGGGACCACATCGGCATTGTAGGGACCAACGGTGCAGGAAAAACCACGCTTTTGAATATTTTGTCCGGGGACCTGATCCCGGAGGAAGGAAGTGTGATCCGCACGGTGCCGGTACGCTATTTCAGACAGTTTCGGGATAAGACGGAAAACCCGGACCCGCAAAGCTGCCGTAAACTGGGGCTGGCGGGAAATCTTTCCCATGAACATCTCAGCGGCGGAGAGAGGACCCGTTTGGGACTGGCCGCCCTGGGCAAAGATCCTGCTTTGATTTTTGCGGATGAACCCACGGCCAATCTGGATGCCGAGGGGGTGGCGATTTGCTGCCGGATGCTGGAACAGTGTTCTACGCTGTTGCTTATCAGCCATGACCGGGCGGTGCTGGACCGTCTGTGTACCCGCATCATCGAGGTAAAGGACGGGCAGCTTCATTTTTACACGGGAAATTTTACGGCGTACCGCGAACAAAGAGAGCAGGCCTACCAACGGCAGCAATTTGAGTACCAGCAGTACCGTTCGGAAAAATCCCGGTTGGAGAAGGCGGCCCGCCAGCGGAGCCAGGCCAGCAAAAGTATCCGAAAAGCACCCGGACGCATGGGAAATTCCGAAGCACGCCTTCACAAACGGGCAGCGGGAGAAAAAATGGAAAAGCTGGACAATGCCCGAAAAACGATCCTATCCCGCCTGGAACAGCTGGAAGTAAAAGAAAAACCGCAGGAAACCGCCCCGGTGCGGATCGATTTTTCCCTGACAGACCCGCCCGCCAACCGGGAGATCGTCACGGGCGAAGGAATAACCTTCCGCTATGGAAAAAACCTGATTTTTGAAAATACTTCCTTCTCCCTGCCAAAAGGGAGCAAAACGGCCCTGGTGGGACCAAATGGTGCAGGAAAGACCACCCTCATGGAGATGATCTGGTCTGGTGCTCCGGGCATACGGATGGTTCCCAAAGCAAAAATCGGGTATTTCAAACAAAGTCTGGATACGCTGGATCTGAGCAAAACGGTTTTGGAGAATGTGATGGAAACCTCGGTCCAGAGCGAAAATACCATGCGTGGTATCCTGGCCAGGCTGTTGATTCGCCGGGAGGATGTGTATAAAAAAGCGGGGGTCCTGAGCGGCGGGGAACGGGTCAAACTGGTTTTTGCAAAGCTGTTCGGTTCCCCGGCTAATCTGCTTTTGCTGGATGAGCCCACCAATTTTCTGGATATGCCTGCCATCGAGGCCCTGGAAACCATGGTGAAAGACTATGAAGGAACCGTGCTGTTTGTTTCCCATGATCGGGCTTTTGCCGATGGATGCGCCACCCGGATTTTACGCATCGAGGACAGAAAACTGATTTCCTTTGACGGAACTCTGACCGATTGGGAGAATAAGCAGCGGGAGGTTCAATCCGCCAAGAAGATGGACCGGGTCCTTCTGGAACTGCGCCTGGCAGAGGTGATTTCACGGCTGTCCACCCCCAACTGCCAGAATAAAGAGGAACTGGAAAAAGAATTCAAACGGCTGGTTACCCAAAAGAACGAACTGTAAAGGGTAAAAAAGCGCCGGCAGATACTTCCCTTGATGGTACGGGAATCTCCCGCGGGCTAACGAACAGTCCACTGGACTGTTCGTTGCGCACTGCGGTGCGCCGCCCTGTACCGGGCGCGGGTACCCCGCATCGGTCAGCGCCCCTTGGGCGGGGCTTGCCCTCTGCGACCCGCGGCCCTGCTCCGGCTCCCTGCATCCGCCGCAGGCGGCGGTCGCCTGCGCAGCAGTTCCCCGTACGGAAGCATAAAAATAACCCCCCAGCCTGAGCTGGGGGGATTATTTTTATGACCCGTACGGAGAATCTCCCGCGCTCTAAAAACGCTCCGCAGGAGCGTTTTTGCCCGCCGGTACGCAGGACGGCGGGCACGAGCTGTTCGATTCCCGTACGTCGGCCCAAACCACATGGATATAAAGAAAAACATCCTGCTCCCTTGAGAGCAGGATGTTTTGGTGACCCGTACGGGAATCGAACCCATGTTACAGCCGTGAAAGGGCCGTGTCTTAACCGCTTGACCAACGGGCCTCATAGAATACAAGATTTCGCTAAGACAGCAAGCAACCCACCGGCCACTATTGCAACCGGTCCCCAAGTATTTTAGCGAAACCTTGTAATCTGTGGTAGCGGTAACTGGATTTGAACCGGTGACACTTCGGGTATGAACCGAATGCTCTAGCCAACTGAGCTATACCGCCACATGTTTCGCCTTTCAAAAAGCGCTCTATTATTATACGGATAGTGGGGCTTTCTGTCAAGTAGTTTTTGCAATTTTTTTTCAAAAATACCGCAGGAATTCAAATTTTATGGCGGGCATTGCCGCAGCGGGGCCGGCTATGGTATACTGTAAAAAATCAAAGGAGGTGTTACCCCATGAAAAAACTTTTAATTTCCACATTGACCGCCGCGGCGCTGGTACTGACGGCCTGCTCGTCAGGCGGGGAAACCGCCCAGGCCACCGCCACGCCGGCCCCCACCCAGGAACCTGCCGCAGTATCGGAGGCGGAACCCGCCCCGGCAGAGCAGGCCACCCAGGAGGAAGCAGGGGGTGACATCTACGCGGCCTATGTGCAGGAATTTCCCGAGGTGGGCACCATGGTCCGCCTGGTGGAAACCGAGGACGGCCGCGAACTGATCCTGGAATGCGAGCTGGACAACGAGATCGACCAGCTGATCTACGACAGTTACCGCAACGAACTGACGGGGGACCTGGACGGCGCGCTGGCTCTGGTGGGTGATGTTGAAAACTATCGTATCACCGTTGAAAATACCGTGCGCAATGTGCAGGAGGGCGCGGGCAACCAGTCCTACACCCTGCACGATATGGACATCTTGAGCCTTGAGGACGTGCAGAGCGCCGAACAGCGGTATCTGGATGTCATCGCCCAGGAGGTGGCGGATTGCGGCCTGACCCAGTGGACGGTGCAGGAGGTGGATATTTCCTGGACTTACACCGAGGCGGAACAGGCCAAAGGCCCCCAGCTGGACGAGGGACGGTATGAGCGGTATTTCCTGCTGGGCAAGGCGGGGGACGCCGACAGCTGGAAAATCTATGACTTCTTCTGGGAAGATTTCCTGCCCGAAGAATGAGCAGCCGGGCAAACGACCCTTTGTAAACAACCAAAAAAGGCATGGTCTTGCGACCATGCCTTTTTGTCTGGAATTTCTTTGCCTACTTTCTTTGCAAAGAAAGTAGGGACAAACCCTGTTATTTCTTGGGCACCAGGACTTCCTTGCCGCCCATGTAGGGGCGCAGTACCTCGGGGATGGTGACGGTGCCGTCGGCCTGGAGATGGTTCTCCAGGAAGGCGATCAGCATACGCGGCGGGGCCACGCAGGTGTTGTTGAGGGTATGGGCCAGCTGGGGCTTGCCGTTTTCGTCCTTGTAGCGGATATGCAGGCGGCGGGCCTGGGCATCGCCCAGGTTGGAGCAGCTGCACACCTCGAAGTACTTCTGCTGACGGGGGCTCCAGGCCTCGATGTCGCAGCTCTTCACCTTGAGGTCGGCCAGGTCGCCGGAGCAGCATTCCAGCTGACGGACAGGAATCTCCAGATTGCGGAACAGCTCCACCGAGTTATGCCACAGCTTGTCGTACCAGTTCATGCTGTCCTCGGGCTTGCAGACCACGATCATCTCCTGCTTCTCGAACTGGTGGATGCGGTAGATGCCGCGCTCCTCGATGCCGTGGGCACCCTTCTCCTTGCGGAAGCAGGGGGAATAGCTGGTCAGGGTGATGGGCAGCTTTTCGCCGTCCAGCATCTGGTCGATGAAGCGGCCGATCATGGTATGCTCCGAAGTACCGATGAGGTAGAGGTCCTCGCCCTCGATCTTGTACATCATGGCGTCCATCTCGGGGAAGGACATAACACCCTTCACCACGTCGCCGTGCATCATGAAGGGGGGAATCACATAGGTAAAGCCCTTGTCGATCATGAAGTCCCGGGCGTAGGCCAGCACGGCTTCGTGCAGGCGGGCGATGTCGCCCATGAGGTAGTAGAACCCGTTGCCTGCCACGCGGCCGGCGGCATCCAGGTCGATGCCGTCAAAGCTCTCCATGATGTCCACATGGTAGGGGATGGGGTAGTCCGGCACCACGGGCTCGCCGAAGCGCTGCACTTCCACGTTGTGGCTGTCGTCGGGACCGATGGGCACGCTGGGGTCGATCATCTGGGGAATGGTGTACATGATCTCCTGGATCTTGGCCTGGAGTTCGGTTTCCTTGGCTTCCAGTTCCTTCAGACGGTCAGCCTGGGCGGTAACCTGCTTCTTCACTTCCTCGGCTTCGGCGGCCTTGCTGGGGTCCTTCTTGGCCTGGCCCATCAGCATACCGATCTGCTTGGACAGCTTGTTGCGGTTGGCCCGCAGGTCACTGGCCTCACCGATGGCGGCGCGGTACTCGGCGTCCAGGGCGATGACCTCGTCCACCAGGGGCAGCTTGGCGTCCTGGAACTTTTTGCGGATGTTCTCCTTGACGGCTTCGGGGTTTTCACGGACAAAGCGGATGTCTAACATAAATTCCACTCCTATTTACAGATTCACAGAAAAGATTTAAGAACCATCGGCGTCGGCGGACATGCGCCGACGGCGCCGATACATCCAGGGAAATTTTGCCCAAAATTGTGTGCGAGGAGCCCCGCGACGAGTGCGCGGTTTTGGGCAAAATTTTGTCGAAGGGGATTCCAAAGAGGGGAAACAGGAGCCTTAGGCACCGCCGTAGGCGACTGTTGCCCCTTTTGATCAGGCCTCCGGATCGTACTGGCCCAGCAGGCTGACGAACTTTTGCAGCATCTCGTCGCTGTAGAAGTCGATCTTCAGGCTGCCCTTGCCGTCCTTGTAGTCCACATGGACCTCGCTGCCGGTGACCTCTTTCAGCGCGGCTTCCACCTCCACGGCGCGCTTGGGGCGGGTGAAGGCATCAGGCTGGGGTTTGGGCGGCTTGGGGGGCTTGGAAAGTTTCTTGCACAGGGCTTCGGTCTGGCGGACGTTGAGCCCTTTGTCGATGACTTCCTCGGCGGCGGTGCGGATAAGGTCCTCGCTGGGCAGGCCCAGCAGCACCTTGGCATGGCCGAAACTCAGCTGCCCGGCGCTGACCTTGGCGCGCACATCCTCGGGCAGGGCCAGCAGCCGCAAAGAGTTGGTCACGGCGCTGCGGCTTTTGCCCAGCCGCTTGGCAGCGGTTTCCTGGGTGAGGCCGTATTTTTCGATGAGCTGGCGGCAGCCCTCGGCCACTTCGATGGGGTCCAGGTCCTCCCGCTGCAGGTTCTCGATCAGGGCCAGGGCCGCGGCCTGTTCGTCGGTGACGTCCTTGATGAGCACCGGCACCTCGTCCAGGCCTGCCAGCCGGGCAGCCCGCCAGCGGCGTTCGCCCGCAATGATGAGGTACCCGGTGCCGATGCGTTTGGGCCGCACGGCGATGGGCTGGAGCAGACCGTTTTCGGTGATGCTGGCGGCCAGACCTGCCAGGGCATCGTCGTCAAAATGTTTGCGGGGCTGGTCGGGATCGGGTTCGATCTCCCGCAGGGGCAGGGTGGAAACGCCCGCATCGTCGGCGCCTGTATCGGGCAGGTCGGCAAACAGGCTGTCCAGCCCTTTGCCCAGGCCCCCCAGTTTGCGTTTGGCCATCGGCGTACCTCCTTTATCTCTCGTTATTGTTCAAGAATTCCCGGGCCAGCTCCATGTAGGATTCGCAGCCCTTGCCGTTGGGCTCATAGAAGTTGATGGGCATACCGAAGCTGGGCGCTTCGCTGAGGCGCACCGACCGGGGAATCACCGCCTTGAACACCTTGTCGCCGTAGTATTTCTTGACCTGGGCCACCACCTGCATGGTGAGGTTGAGCCGGCCGGAGTACATGGTGAACAGCACGCCTTCGATGTCCAGATAGCGGTTGTACTTTTTGCGCACCGTCTTGAGGGTGTTCATCAGCTCGGTAAGACCTTCCAGGGAGTAGAACTCGCACTGCAAGGGGATGAGCACGGTATCGCAGGCGCACAGGCCGTTGATGGTGAGCAGGTCCAGGGAAGGCGGGCAGTCGATGAAGATGTAATCGTAGAGCGGTACCACCGGGGCCAGCACCGAGCGCAGGCGCATTTCGCGCCGGGGGATGCTGACCAGCTCCACCGCCGCCCCCGCCAGCTGGGTGTTGGAGGGGATGATGTCGGCGTTGTACTCGGTCTTGATGATGGCATCCCGCACATCGTCGTCATCCATCAGGCAGGTGTAGGTGTTACATTCCTGCTTGTTTTTGGGCACGCCGTACCCCGACGTCGTGTTGCCCTGGGGGTCCAGGTCCACCACAAGGACCTTTTTGCCCAGCGCCGCCACGCAGGCGCTCAGATTGACGGCGGTGGTGGTTTTGCCCACGCCGCCTTTCTGGTTTGCGATCGCGATGACTTTTGCCACGGCGTTTCCTCCTGTTTTTTGCAAAATTGGGCGCAAAAACTGCGTCTACGAACTATTATAGCACAGCTTACAGGGTTTAAAAAGGGGTTTTGCCATAAAAAGTGCCCCGCAAATGTTCCACGTGGAACATTTGCGAGGTGGGGGAAGGTTTTTTCTTCCTTCTTTGCAAAGAAGGAAGCGAAGAAACTCTGAACAGAGGAAAACAGAAAAAGAGGTAAGATTGGCGGCAAAACCGGAAAAGGCGCGTGGTATGCTTTGTGGAAGTTCCTACTCCACGGGATATATGGTTGGAATTTCTTTGCCTACTTTCTTTGTAAAGAAAGCAGGTTATAAAAGCTGCACGGCGAAATCTTCGGTGCCGTCGGCGGGAGCCGCTGCCGGCAGGGCAGCTTCGGTCGGCACAGCCGGGGCAGCGGGCACAGCCGCCTGGGCGGCAGCGGGGGAAGGCGGCGCCGGGGTTCCGGGCACCACCCGGCCATCGCTGCCCACCGGGATGCGCACGATGTATTCCAGGCAGCCGTCCCGCTTGTCGCAGCTGGTGGTGGCGGCGATGCCTTTCTGGGTCATCAGGTCCACGGCGTGCTGCAGGGTGTTCACAAAAAACCGCACATCCCGCACCATGGGGATGGTCTTGCGGCAGGGACTGGGTCCCTTGGGGGCGGCCAGCATACTCTCCACCAGCTTGTCGGCCTGGCGCACGCTGAGATTGTCCCGGGCGATTTTTTCCAGCGCCGCCGTGCGCCGGTTCTCCGGCAGACGCAGCACCGCCCGGGCGTGGCGCTCACTCAGGTGATTGGCCGTGCACAGGTCCTGCTGCTCGGGGGTCAGGGTCAGCAGCCGCAGCTTGTTGGCCAGGGCGGGCTGGCTCAGCCCCAGGCGGCGGGCAGCTTCGGCCTGGGTGCAGCCCCATAACCGGATGACCTCCTTGATGCCCCGGGCGGTGTCGAAGGGGTCCAGCTGGCTGCGCTGCAGATTTTCCAGCAGCCCCAGGGCCGCCGATTCGCTGTCGTCGAAGTCAGCCAGGATGGCCGGGATCTTTTCCAGCTTCGCCAGACGGCAGGCCCGCAGCCGGCGTTCGCCCGCCACCAGCTGGTATTTGCGCAGCCCCACCCGCCGCACGCTGATGGGCTGCAGCAAGCCGTTCTGCAAAATGCTCACGGCCAGGGCGGCGATCTCCGGTTCGTCGAAGGCGGTGCGCGCCTGGTAGGGGGACGGCTCGATGCTGTCGATGGGCAGCAGCAGTACGCGGCCGGGCTTTTGGGGTTCTTTTCTGGACACGATGGTTTCCTCCCTGCGGTCTATGTAAAAAAAGAAATGTGCTATGCTTCTACAAAAAAGCATAGCACATCGCGGCGCAAACAGGAACAAAAATCGTTCGCCCCAAACCGGGCGATTTCGCGCTGTTACAGCGGTTTTTTTGCGATTTTTCCGCCGATCCGGGGATAAATCGTCGGAGTCTGCGATATTTTTTTGCATACCACCAGCCCCCGGGCGCTGCCGTCGGGCAGGGTAAAGGTGCGGGTCTCGGCGTACTGCCCGCCCAGCTTTTGCAGGGCATGGGCGGCGGCCTTGGCTTCGGCGTCGGCTTCGGGGCCTTTCAGGGCGATGAACCGTCCGCCCGGTTTTACCAGGGGCAGGCAGTATTCACACAGCGCCGGCAGCGCCGCCACCGCCCGGGCACAGGCTACGTCGAACTGTTCCCGCCAGACTTTGCGGGCGGCTTCCTCGGCCCGCTCCTTGGCAAACTCAATGCCGGTCAAGCCCAGCTCGCCGCAGAGGTATTTGAGAAAATCCACCCGTTTGCCGGTGGGTTCCATGAGGGTGAGTTCCAGGTCGGGTTTGTAGATTTTGGCCACCACGCCGGGGAAGCCCGCGCCGGTGCCCACGTCCACCACCTTGCCGGTGACTTCGGGCTGGGCGGCAAAGAGCAGACTGTCGGCAAAGTGGCGGTCCTCGATGCCCTCGGGGGAGGTGATGGCCGTGAGGTTGACTTTCCGGTTGTAGTCCACCAGGATTTCCGCGTAGCGGTCCAGCAGGTCCAGCTGGGCGGGGGAGAGCGCGATGTTCCACGTGGAACATTTTTGCGCCAGGCGTTCTTTGTCGATCATTTGGATTCCTCTTTCTGTTGGCTGCGGGCTTTCAGCAGGGCGATGCTCAGCTGGGCCAGGTCGCTGGGGGAAACCCCCGGGATGCGCCCGGCCTGGGCCAGGGTGCGGGGGCGGATCTTGGTGAGTTTTTCCCGGGCTTCCAGGGTCATGGTTTCGATGGGCGCATAGTCGAAATCCTCGGGGATGGCCACCTGCTCGTGGCGCTGGATGTCCCGGATGATGCGCTCCTCCCGGGCAATGTACCCGGCGTAGCGGATCTCGGTTTCGATGCGCTGGGCCATGGCGGGGGTCACGCCATCGCCCCGGCCAATGACCGCGGCGATGCGCTCGTAGGTCACGGCGGGCCGGCGCATGAGCTCTGCCGCCGTGCCGCCGCTCTCGCCCAGCTGGGTGCCCTGGGGCACCACCGCCCGCAGGTCGGCCAGCTTGATGTGGGCGTTTTCCAGCCGTTTCAGTTCCGCCTGCTTGATGTCCCGGTCGTGGCAGAACACCGCCCAGCGCGCGTCATCCACCAGACCGTACTCCCGGCCGATGGGGGTCAGGCGCTCGTCGGCGTTGTCCTGCCGCAGAGAGAGCCGGTATTCGCTGCGGCTGGTCATCATGCGGTAGGGGTCCATGACGCCCTTGGTGACCAGGTCGTCCACCAGGGTGCCCAGATAACTGGTGTGCCGGGCCAGCACCAGTTCGGATTTGCCCAAAGCGTGGCGGGCGGCGTTCAGGCCCGCCAGCAGCCCCTGGGCGGCGGCTTCCTCGTAGCCGGAGGTACCGTTGAACTGCCCGGCACCGTAGATGCCCGCCACCACCTTGCTTTCCAGGGTGGGTTTCAGGGTGGTGGGGTCCACGCAGTCGTACTCGATGGCATAGGCCGGGCGCATGATCTCCAGGTGCTCAAAGCCCACAATCGTGCGGTACATGGCATTCTGCACCGCTTCCGGCAGGCTGGAGGACAGACCTTGCAGGTACATTTCCTCGGTGTCCTCGCCGCAGGGTTCCACAAAGATGGGGTGGCGTTCTTTCTCTTTGAAGCGCACCACCTTGTCCTCGATGGAGGGGCAGTACCGGGGCCCCACGCCCTGGATGTCGCCGCCGTACAGGGGAGAGCGGTGGAGATTTTCCAGGATGACCCGGTGGGTCTCGGGGTTGGTGTAGGCGATGTAGCAGTCCACCTTGTTGTGCATGGGCTCCCGGCTCAGAAAGCTGAAAGGCTGCAGCAGTTCGTCGGGGTCGCCGGGCTGACATTCCAGCTTGGAAAAATCAATGCTGCGGCGGTGGACCCGGGCGGGAGTACCGGTTTTGAACCGGCGCAGGGTGAACCCGTGGGCTACCAGGGATTTCGTCAGTTCGGTGGCGGCGTGGGTGCCGTCGGGGCCGCCGTCGTAGTGGGCCTCGCCCACAAAGATGCGCCCGCCCAGGGTGGTGCCGGTGGCGATAACGCAGGCCTTGCAGCCGTAGTAGCCCCCCAGGGACGTGACCACACCTACGATCTTGCCGTCCTGCACATCCACGCCCACCACCTCGGCCTGGTGGATGTCCAGGTTCGGGGTCTTTTCCAGGGCGTGCTTCATCCATATATGGTAGCGCTTGCGGTCGGTCTGCACCCGCAGGCTGTGCACGGCGGGGCCTTTGCCCCGGTTCAGCATCCGGCTCTGCAAAAAGGTGGCGTCCGCCCCCAGGCCCATCAGGCCGCCCAGGGCGTCCACCTCCCGCACCAGATGCCCTTTGGCCGTGCCGCCGATGGACGGGTTGCAGGGCATATTGCCGATAAAATCCAGCGTCAGGGTGAAGACGGCGGTTTTGGCCCCCAGCACCGCCGCCGCATGGGCGGCCTCGATGCCCGCGTGGCCCGCGCCAACCACAATGACGTCATAGTTTCCCAAAATATCCATAGTTATGGTTACTTCCTTGCTGTTCTGATAAGTTAGCGATTGGTAAATAATAAAGAAGAAATAAGAAATAATAAATAGGGATGCGCGCCGCGCGCGCAATTCTACAATACAGGGATGCACCCCGGTCTGTAAAGGCAGAAAAAACGGAGCGGTATCTCCTGTTTGTCAGGGTGTGGTCTGTTTGCTTTTGTTGAGGGTGGCAACCAGAATTTTTTTGATGGAAAGGCAGTCGGAAAGCAGGGATTCTTTTTGGGTTTGTGTCAGGTAGCCGGTACGGCCCAAGAGAAGAATCCAGTATTCTGTTTCGGAAGTTTCCTTTAAAGCAATCTGCAATTTGGCAATAAAGTCGGCCCGGCTGGCACCGTATACCGCCTCGTGACAGTTGGCACCGATGGAGGTGCCGCTGCGCAGCAGTTGACGGCTGAGCACATCCTCGCTTTTTTCCTGCTGCAGGTAACGGCAGCTGTTTACGATGCGCACCGAAAAATCCAGGGTCTTCTCCAGCAGAATGTTATCCTGTTTCATGCCGCGACCTTTCCATTTTTTGAGCGGGCCCGCGGCCCGCGGTCCACCATATTTATTCTTTATTCTTTATTATTTATTCTTTCAAACCGCGGGTTTTCCCCAAGGGTTACCCTCTTTCCGGTAAAATCCCCTCGGTCACTATCTGATACCGGTGGTAGTCGTCGGGGTCCACCAGCACCGGCAGGGTGGTGCGCTCCCCCAAAAACGGCTCCGGGTCAAACCAGAGGCCCTCGCTCTCAAAGACATACACTTTGCCGTCGGCGGGGTTTACCGCCTGGCACTGGATGACCAGCGGGCAGCGGCCATTCACCCGTACCCGGGTGTCGTACTGTACGCCGATGATGTCCGCTTCAATGCGACGGCCATTTTCCGCCAGCCACTGGCGGATTTTGCGGGTATGGGCGTTGGCCCCGAAAAAGGAAAGCCCCAATACCAAAAAAATCAGACCCGGCAGGGCAAACAGAAACAGCATCGGCTCCACCAGCAGGGCCAGTGTGCCGCCCAAGGCGGTGAACAACAGCCCCATAACGGTAAACACAATGCCCAGAATGCGCAAAACCCGGTACATGGTCGGCTCCTTTCTTTACTTGCCCACACAGAAGGTTTCAAACACTTCGTCGATGGTGGCGTCAGCGGCGTCCTCGCCGGTCAGGTCACACAGGGCCTGCAAGGCGTCGGTCAGGCAGACCGCCACCGCGTCCAGCCCAAAGCCGTCCCGCTCCGCCTGCAGCGCTTCGGCCAGAGCGTCCCGGGCCCGGGTGGCCGCCGCCAGCTGCCGGGCACTGCACAGCTGCCCCGCCCGGGGGTCCAGCTTCGCCGTGCCCAAAAGGGACGCCACCGCCGCCGACAGCGGCTGCAGGCTGGCAGCATCCCTGGCGCACAGGGTCAGCACCTGTCTGAAGTAAGGGGCCAGCTGTTCCCGGGCAGCTTCGGTGGATTCTGCCAGGTCCTGTTTGTTCAGGATGGCCAGCGCCGGGCGGCCCTGGCAGCGGCGGGCAATGTCCAGGTCGGATTCTTCCAACGGCTGGGCGGCGTCGAACACCGCCAGTACCAGTCCCGCCTCGTCCAGCTTCTTCCAGCTGCGGCGGATGCCCTCGGCCTCGATGGCGTCGCCGTCGGCGCCCACCTCCCGCACTCCCGCGGTGTCAAACAGGTTCAGTCGGATCTCCCCCAGCTGCACCGCCTGCTCCACGATGTCCCGGGTGGTGCCCGCCACCGGCGTTACGATGGCCCGGTCAAACCCGGCCAGCAGATTGAGCAGCGTACTTTTGCCCACGTTGGGGCGGCCCAGCAGCACGCAGTCCACCCCGTGGCGCAAAACCGCCCCTGCGCCGTACCCGGCGATGAGGTCGTCCAGTTCCTGTTTTTGCAGGGCCAGAGTGCCGGTGAGGGCCGCGTCGGACAGTTCCGGCACGTCCTCCTCGGGGTAATCCACCCAGGCGGTCAGGTGGGCGTTCAGACTTTGCAGCGCCGTCTGGATGGCGGCAATGCGCCTGGCCAGCCGTCCGTCCAGGGCGGATTTTGCCAGCGCTGCCCCCTGCCGTCCGTTGGCCGCGATGACTTCCATCACGGCCTCGGCCTGGGTCAGCGAAAGTTTGCCGTGTTCCAGGGCGCGGCGGGTGAATTCGCCGGGGCCGGCCGGGGCGGCGCCCGCCAGCAGCAGGGCTTCCAGCAGGCCGTCGGCCATGGCCGCGCCGCCGTGGACCGAAAGCTCGATCACATCCTCCCCGGTGTAGGAATGGGGCGCCCGGTAAAACAGCGCCACCGTTTCGTCCATCTCTTCACCCCGCAGGGTGTAATGGCCCAGCATGGCGGTGTAGCCCTTGGCGTCCGCTACCCGGCGTCCCTGGCGCACCGGCACAAAGATTTTTTCCACGATGGGATAGGCGTCGGGACCCGATACCCGGATCACCGCAATGCCGCCCTCCCCCGGTGGCGTTGCCAGCGCACAGATGGTCTGTTCCAAACGGTCCATAGATAGCTCCTTGTGTCTATTAGATATAAAGGTAAGAAAGCGGGTGAACCGGGAGGTTCGCGCTGCCCCTAAGTGTTCCTTTTTGAGCGACCAAAAAGGAACCGAAAAAGTCGCCGCTACTTCCGAGGCGCGGGGCACGTCTTGGGGGTTACTCACCCCCAAGACCCCCAAAGAAGAAGTCGCCCACGCCAAAACGGGGAAAAACGCCTGGATAGACTGTTTTTCCTGCCGTTTTGGCGGTGCTCCACTGTTGATTCGGGCGTGCCCGAACCCCCGCAACGGAAAATTGGCGGGTGGCACAATATTTCTGGATTATTTTGTTGGAGTTTCTTTGCCTACTTTCTTTGCAAAGAAAGTAGGTCCCCTGCGGTGAGCAATTTGGCCCGCAGGTTGGCGGCGGGGGGCTGGCCCGGGGCGCTGGCCGCCGAAAGCGTGCCAAAGGTCGCCGCGCTGCCGAAGGCACCGCCGCAATACCGGGTGGCTGCCCCGTCCCGACCCATACTCATGGTGATGAGCACTGCCTCCGGGCGTTGGTCGTGGACTTCCGCCGTGGCCAGCAGCAGCGCCGCCGCATCCGTACGGTTATGAGGCATCACTGCCAGTTTGGCTATGTCCGCTCCCGCATCCAGCATCCCGTGGAGGGCCTCCACCATGGCGTGGCGGTCCGGCGTGCCGTCAAAGTGATGCTCACTGAACAGCGCTGCCGCCCCCGTCCGCTTCGCCGCGTCCCGCAGGGCGCGCACCACCGAAGCGTCGATGCGCCACTCAATGTCCAGGGCATCCACGCCCCCCTGCTGCAGCAGGGCCAGCCCCGCGTCCCGGTAATCGGTGGGACCCAGGGCCGCTTCGCCCCCTTCCCGCGCCGTGCGGATGGTCACGATCAGCGGCTTTTGCACCACGCTGCGCACCAGCGCCAGCGCCGAAAGCCAATCCCCCTCCCGCAGCGGGTCCAGCCGCAGTTCCACCAGGTCCGCTTCCGGGGCCGCCTGGGCCGCTTTGGCCTGGACTTCCAGTTCGTCCAGAGCATGGGCAAACAACGGCACGATGATGCGCGGGGTGTCGGGGTTCAGATTCAGCATAAAAGGGCTCCTTTGTCGTACAGACGGCTTTTTGTTGTATTGTACCACAATTTAAAAAAACTGTAAATTCGGCGTTTTCCGCTTGCGGCGGCCGGCCCGGCGCGCTACAATGAAGAAATACAGGAGGCATTTTCTATGGAAAACTTCACGATGCCGCAAAGCGCCGCCCTGCTGCTGGAGGGCGGTTCCCTGCGCGGTTTGTATACGGCGGGGGCACTGGATACCCTCATGGAAGAAAACCTTTATTTCCCCGCGGTGGCGGGTGTCAGCGCCGGGGCGCTGAATGCCGTCAACTACGTGGCCCACGAACCGGGCCGTTCGGCCAGCATCAACCTGCGCTACCGTCGGGACCCGCGGTACTTCGGGCCGATGGCTGCCTTCAACGGCGGCAGCCTGTTCGGGCTGAACTTCATGCTGCGGGATATCCCCAATGTGGTCCCCTTTGACAGCGATACCTTTTATAATGGCGGGCAGCGGATGGTAGCCGTGGCCACCTGCCTGGAAACCGGCAAGGCGGCTTACTTTGAAAAAGGCAAAACCGATTTCGATTTTCTGGAAGCGGTGCGGGCTTCGGCCAGTCTGCCGCTGGTATCGGTGCCGGTACACCTGGGCAAGTTCACCTACCTGGACGGCGGCTGCTCCTGCCCCATTCCGCTGCACTGGGCCCAGACGGAAGGCTTTGAAAAAACCGTCATCATCACCACCCGGCACAAGGGTTTCCGCAAAACGCTGCCCGGCCAGCGGATGGTGAACCTGTACGACGATTTCTACGGCGACCGGACGCTGTTCCTGGCTACCCTGCTCACCCAGGAGGTGCGCTACAACGCCCTGATGGACGAGATCGACACCCTGGAAGAAGCGGGCAAGCTCTTTGTGCTGCGCCCGGCCGAACCCATCGAGATCGGCCGCTTTGAAAAGAATACCGAAAAACTGCTGGACCTCTACAACCGCGGACGCCGGGAAATGCGCGCTCAACTCGCCGCCTTGCAGGCCTATTTGCAGGCATAAACCATGCCGGACACCGGGAAAATCCCGGTGTCCGGCATTTGTTAGGATGTATTACTGCTGGTTGGTCTGGGCAGGCTGCGGTTTTTCTTCCAGACAGTCGGAAAGGAACTGGGTCACGGCGGTTTCGTAGGCAGGAATGTCCACATAGTAGGCCACCGCGTGCCCGGCACCGGGAATGGTCACCAGCTTCTTTTGGCCGGCACAGGCTTCATAGTTGGCCCGGCTCATGTCGCAGGGCACAAAATCGTCGGATTCCCCGTGGATGAACAAAATCGGAATGTCGGTTTTGGCTACCGCCTGGCGGCAGTCGGCGTCCTCGGGATCGAACCGGCCAAACACCAGGGTGCCCAGCCGCCCGATGGTGTACACAGGCCCTACCGGCATGTGGGGCTTGAATTCCGCCAGCACCTTGCGGCAGATGTCGTGGGGGCTGGTGTAGCCGCAGTCCGCAATGATGCCCCGCACCGTGGGGGGCAGGTCCAGGCCGCTGGCCAGCAGCACTGTGGAAGCACCCATGGAAACCCCCATCAGGAACAGCGGCACGTCAGGGCCAAAATGCTTGTACGCCCAGTAGGCCCAGGCCCGGCAGTCGTAGCGCTCCTTCACGCCCATGGTGATGGTGTGTCCCCCGCTGGCACCGTGGCTGCGCTGGTCCGGCAACAGCACGTTGTAACCCAGCTTTTTGCACAGCGTGTAGCCGCCCATGCCGTCGCGCCGGGCAAAGCCCTTGTATCCGTGGAAGATGATCGCCACCGGTGCGCCGTCGGCATGGTGGTAGTACCGCGCCGCCAGCAGTGTGCCGTCGTCCGCCGTGATGTGGATGCTTTCATAGGGCGCGGCAGCCAGCGCCTCGGCATCCTTTTTCAGCTGCTCGCCATAGGGCAGCGTTTTGGAAAGTTCCTCCGAGGAAATATCCTCGGGCTGCGCCGCATGATAAAACCACAGCCGGTAAATGCCATAGGCCGCCCCCAAAACAGAAGCGGCCGCCGCAGCCGAGGCTGCCGCCCCGGCCGCAATCAGATGACTTTTTTTCATTGTAAGCACCTCGCTGGAGCAAAAAATATACGCTCCACAGCATAGTATAGCAAAATTTGGAAAGTTGTGCAATGTTGCCCCACACCCCCGCCGGAAAAAATTTGCCCGCTCGACAAGAAAGCATTTGCATTTTTCTTTGGAATTTGCTATACTATATAAGTTCCCGGTATCACGGGGGCAAAATAAGATGTGCGGTCGTAGCTCAGCTGGATAGAGCGTTGGACTCCGACAACTGTGGCACGTTAGGCAACCGGCAAGAAATTGCTCGGCATAACGTGAAAAAGCAGGCACATCACCCGGTGGTTTGCGGTAGACTGACCACGAATTGACCACCAACCCGATTTTCACAATTTTATACGATGAATCTCGTCCCAGCGACGATTTTCATAAATGTGCGGTCGTAGCTCAGCTGGAT
>DXBP01000057.1 GCA_019116445.1 Candidatus Gemmiger excrementigallinarum | reverse complement strand
TACGGCAACGGCATCGAGAAGGCGGCGCGGCAACCTGTCCCCACCCCGGAGGAACTGCTGGAGGAAAAGCAGCAACGGGAACAGCTGTATGCAGCGGTGATGGCCCTGCCGGAGAAGCAGGCCAAGCGGATCTACGCGAGGTTTTACCTGGGCTTGACTGCGACGGAAATTGCGCACGCTGAAGGAGTCCATCCCAGCCGGGTTCGTGAGAGCATTCGCCTGGGGCTGAAAAAACTGGCTGAGTTGCTGGACACAGCCAGGTAATGAGGTAGCTGCCGTATAGCAGCAAAAAAATGACCCGGTGGAGGAGTCCAAGATTCCCCACCGGGTCAGCTGTTTTGAAAGTAAATAATAGGCACTATAATGCCTTTTTTGAGGATGAAAATGACAGTTTTTCTTTTCAAGGACAGGCGTATCTGCTATACTGAAACAGTAAGTGCTTTTTGGAGTGAGCGATATGAAACGAATTCTTGTAGTAGAGGATGACCTGGCGCTGAGCACCGGGCTCTGCTTTGAGCTAGACGCGGCTGGTTATGCTTCTCTGGCAGCCTACAACTGTGCAAAGGCCAGTTACCTGCTGGAACATGAAGTGCTGGATTTGGTACTTCTGGATGTAAACCTGCCTGATGGCAACGGCTTTGATCTTTGCCGAAAGTTCAAGGAGGCCAAGCCGGATTTGCCAGTGATTTTTTTGACGGCCAACGACCTGGAAAACGATGTCCTCAACGGCTTCGATATGGGGGCTGAGGACTATGTAACGAAGCCTTTCAATATGCAGATTCTGCTGCGGCGAGTGGAAGTGGCCCTTCGCCGGGCGGGCAGCACCACGGCTGCGCCTGCCGCGGACAAATGGAGCGACGGCTGGCTGACACTGGATTTTTCGGCCCTGACCGCCGTGCGGGGGACAGAAAAGCTGGCAATCACCCCCAATGAGTACAAGCTGCTGAAAACCCTCACTGCCCATGCCGGGCAGATCTTGACCCGCCAGCAGCTGCTGGACCGCCTGTGGGACAGCGGCGGGAACTTCATTGATGACCACACCCTGACCGTCACCATGAACCGGCTGCGGGCAAAGATCGAGGATGACACCCATCCCTATATCAAAACCGTGCGGGGCATGGGCTACATCTGGACAGGAGGAAAGGCATGAGACATCGCAGCATGACGGTTCTGCGCGCCGGGATGTTCCTGCTCTCGGCGGCACTGTTTGGAGTGCTGGTCTGGCTGTTGTGGCAGACGATCCCCTGGGCGGCGGTGCGCTGGGGCATCCTGGGCCTGTGCGCCGCCATCTTTGCCGTGGTGGGCCTGTGGGCCTGGTATCAGCGGCGGCAGGTCAGTCTGTTTGCCGACGATTTGTGCGAGACACTGGACGCCCTGATGTCCGGACGGACGGTGGAGGGCTACCAGCCCTACGAGGACAGCCTGACTGCCAAGGTGCAGGGCAAGCTGATGCAGTATTTTGACATCATGAACGAGGGCAAGCGCCAGAGCCAGCGAGACAAGGAGACCATCCAGAGCCTGGTCAGCGATATTTCTCATCAGGTCAAGACGCCCATCGCCAACATCAAGATGTTCACCGGCATCCTGCGGGGCCACGACCTGCCGCCGGAAAAGCGGGCGGAGTTTCTGGCCACGATGGACGGGCAGATCGACAAGCTGGATTTCCTGATGCAGTCTCTCATCAAAATGTCCCGGCTGGAGACGGGCACATTCACCCTCCATGTGGAGGAGGCCCGTCTCTCCGACACCATCGCCCAGGCCATGAGCACCGTCTGGGCCAAGGCGGAGGCCAAGGAGATCGACCTCTCGGCGGAATGCGACCCGGCCATCACGGTGCAGCACGACCCTAAATGGACGGCGGAGGCCATCGGCAACATCCTGGACAACGCCGTGAAATATACGCCGTCCGGCGGCAAAGTGGCGGTGACCGTGCGGCCCTGGCAGTTCTACACGCGGGTGGACATCACCGACACCGGCATCGGCATTGCGGAGGAACACTACAACGATGTGTTCCAGCGGTTTTACCGCGCCCAGGAGGCGGCCGGGCAGGAAGGCGTCGGCCTGGGGCTGTACCTGGCAAACGGCATCATCACCCGGCAAAAGGGGTATATCAGTGTGAAATCTAAAGTAGGAGAAGGCACAACTTTCTCCGTCTATCTATTGAGTTAAGCAAAGCGAGGAACTTACCCATGAACATCGTAACGGTACATAATTTGAAAAAATATTTTGGCAAAGGCGAAAACCAAGTCAAAGCCCTGGACGGCATTGATTTGGAAATTGAAAAGGGCAAATTCACCGCCATCATCGGTGCCTCCGGTTCCGGCAAGACCACCCTGCTGAACATGATCGGCGGCATGGACATCCCGGACGAGGGGGAGGTCATTGTGGACGGTGTGAACCTGCGGGGGCTGAAGGAAAAGGAACTGGCGGTGTTCCGCCGCAGCAAGGTGGGTTTTGTATATCAGAATTTCAATCTGGTGCCCACTTTGACGGTCAAGGAGAATATCTTATTCCCCCTGAGCTTGGCGGGCAGCACCCCGGACCCGGCATTCTTTGACGAGATCGTAGAGCTGCTGCACCTGAAAGACCGGCTGAACGCCTATCCGGGCGAACTTTCCGGCGGCGGTCAGCAGCGGGTGGCCATCGCCCGTGCGCTGATTGCCAAACCGTCCATCCTCCTGGCCGACGAGCCTACCGGCAACCTGGACAGCAAAACCGGCCAGAATGTGCTGGGCCTGCTGAAGCTGTCGGTGGAGACCTACCGCCAGACCCTGGTGATGATCACCCACAACCTGGAACTGGCGCAGATGGCCGACCGGGTCGTCCGTATCGAGGACGGGCGCATCCGCGTATAAGGAGGACTCGGCCATGCTTGCAAACAACAACCTGAAAGTCTGCTGGACGCTGGTGCGGCGGGATTTCCGCTTTCACCGGGTCAAAAATGCAGTGTTGGCTCTGGCGGTGGCGCTGGTCACCGGCCTGTACGCCTTTGTATTCCTGCTGGGCGGGGCGGTGGAAGATGCGTTCCTGCTCAACTACCAGTACACCTACGGCTCCACCAGCCATATTCTTTACAGCGGCTTGACCGAACATCAGGCCGATTTGCTCGCCCAGCATCCCAATATCAAAAGCTCCGTCCGATTGAGTACCATCGGCACCCTCTCTGACCCGATGATGGGCCAGCGACTGGTAAAGCTGGCTGTGACCGATCAGGACTATGCCGAAACCGTCCTATCCATCCCTACCACCGGCCGTCTGCCCCAGCAACCCGGCGAGATCGCCCTGGATGAGTTTACAATGGGGTCGCTGGGTATTCTGAAGGAGATCGGTGCGCCGGTGACGCTGCAATGGACGGATACCGGGGGACAAACCCATACGGACGAATTTACCCTGTGCGGCTGGTGGGCCAGTCCCACCAACTTCACCGAAGCCTGTGCCTGGATCACAGCGGATACCGCCCGGACGCTTGTGCCGGATTATGACAGCGAGAACGCCGCCAACCTCACCTTGGGCGTCACCCTGCACCAGCCCCGTGACCTGGAGATCCAGGCTGCTCAGATTTTGACCGACCAGGGCCTGCCAGAACTGTCATTTACCACGAATCTCTCTTACAACGACGCCCGGATGGATCTGGCCGACCAGCAGGCCCGTCCCTACTATGCCCCGGCGCTGCTGGTGCTGGTGTGCGGTTTTCTCATGATTTTTGCCATCGTGCAGGTCACCGCCGAGCAGGATCGGGCCTATTTTGCCGGGCTGAAGGCCCTTGGCCTGTCACCCCGGCAGCTGCGGCGGTATCTGCTGGAAAAAGGCGTCACTGTGACGGCGCTGGGCCTGCTTCCCGGCTTTCTGATTGGATTCCTGCTGAACCTTGCCATCACGCCCAAGGTGGTGGTGGGCATGGAGCAGAACCCAGCCCTCTACTTTTTGAGCTGGCAGCCCTTCGCTCTGGCGGCCGTGTGTGCCCTGGGTACCACGCTGCTATCCTATCTGCTGCCCACCCTGCGGCTGGCCCGCCTGACGCCCGCCCAGACCCTTCGCCTGAATGCGCCCCAGCCCTCCCACGGCAGCGGAGCCAAAAACGGAATGGTCACATTGCCGCGCCTGGCCCTGCGCACCCTGGGCCGGAGCAAGGGCCGCATGGCCCTGTCAGTGGTCATCCTGCTGGCGGCGGTGCTGCTGCTCACGGACATCCGGCTGCAATATGTGAGCTTGCAGGAAGATCTGTACCTGTCGGCGTT
>DXBP01000056.1 GCA_019116445.1 Candidatus Gemmiger excrementigallinarum | reverse complement strand
GCGGGGTTGTGGCAGGCCACGAAGTCAGCCTGGTTGATGTAGTAGGGGCTGCGGATGGGCTTGTCGCCAAAACGCAGGTGGCTGATGGTCACACCGCCGGTCTTCTTGGAGTCATACTGGAAGTAGGCCTGGATATACTTGTCGGTGTGGTCGCCGATGATCTTGGTGGAGTTCTTGTTGGCGCCGACGGTACCGTCACCGCCCAGACCCCAGAACTTGCACTCCTTGGTGCCGGGGGCGGAGGTGATGGGCGCGGGCTTGATCTCGGGCAGGCTCAGGTTGGTGACGTCGTCCACGATGCCCAGGGTGAAGCGGGCCTTGGGAGCGTCCTTCTCCAGTTCCTTGTACACGGCAAACACGCTGGACGGCGGGGTGTCCTTGGAGCCGAGGCCGTAGCGGCCGCCGGTGAGGACGATGTCGTTCATGCCGGCCTCACGCAGGGTGGCGGCGACATCCAGGTACAGGGGCTCGCCCAGAGAGCCGGGCTCCTTGGTGCGGTCGAGGACCGCGATCTTCTTGACAGTCTTGGGCAGGACCTTCAGCAGGGCCTCAGAAACCCAGGGACGGTACAGACGGACCAGGACCAGGCCGACCTTCTCGCCCTTGGCGGTCAGGTAGTCGATGACTTCCTCCGCCACGTCGCAGATGGAGCCCATGGCGATGATGACGCGGTCAGCATCCTCGGCGCCGTAGTAGTTGAACAGGTCGTAGTTGGTGCCGATCTTCTCGTTGATCTTGTCCATGTACTTCTTGACGACCGCGGGCAGAGCCTCGTAAGCGGGGTTGCAGGCCTCACGGTGCTGGAAGAAGACGTCGCCGTTCTCATGGGAGCCGCGGGTCTTGGGATGCTCGGGGTTCAGCGCCTCGGCGCGGAACTTGGCAACGGCCTCCATGTTGCACATTTCCTTCAGATCTTCGTAGTCCCACTTCTCGATCTTCTGGATCTCGTGAGAGGTACGGAAACCGTCGAAGAAGTTCACGAAGGGAACGCGGCCCTCGATGGCAGACAGGTGCGCAACGGGGGACAGGTCCATGACTTCCTGCGGGTTGGACTCGGCCAGCATGGCGAAGCCGGTCTGACGGGTGGCGTAAACGTCGCTGTGGTCACCGAAGATGTTCAGGGACTGGGTGGCAACGGTACGGGCCGACACGTCGAAAACACAGGGGAGCTGCTCGGCTGCGATCTTGTACATGTTGGGGATCATCAGCAGCAGGCCCTGGGATGCGGTGAAGGTGGTGGTGATGGCACCGGTACCAAGGGCACCGTGCACAGCACCGGCAGCACCGGCTTCGGACTCCATCTCAACAACCTTGACCTGGTTGCCGAAGATGTTCTTCAGGCCGGCAGCGCTCCACTGGTCCACCGTATCAGCCATGGGGCTGGACGGAGTGATGGGGTAGATGGCAGCCACATCGGTGAACGCATAGGCTACGTGCGCCGCAGCGGTATTGCCGTCCATAGACTGTTTTGCTCTGGGCATTTTTCTTCCTCCATTTTCAAGAGTAGTTTTGCATTCTGCACGGGGGTTTGCCCGCACAGGCCCACGCCTGCCCGGCAATGTGCCTGTGTTTTGCCCCGGGCACACTGCTAGAAAGACGCTTTTGCATAGCTTTATTGTACCAAAAAACAACCTGATTCGTAAAGGGTTTTTGTTTAGAATGTTGCACAGATTTTCGCGGCGGATGTGTGCAATTTGACTATTTTTCCACAAAGGTTTCAGACGGCACCATTTTGCAGTCCGATAAACGTCACTTTGTGAAATGATTCACACACGGCAAAAATCAAAGAATTTCCCGTACCGTAAGGGTTTTTCCGCTCACGGTGAACCGAACCTTGTTTTCCCCAAAATCCAGGGTGTACACCCGTTCCGGGTCGTGCTGGTACCCCGGGCGGGGGTCGTTTTGCAGCACCCCCAGCAGGGCCGGGCGTTTTTCCTTCGGCACTTTGTCCAAAAGGGCTTCGTCGCAGCAAACGTCCAGGGCGTAGCCGGCGGTCTGCTCGGTAAAGCCGCCCCGGGCTTCCGGGTGGGCGTCCACGTAGGGCAGGTAGGGTTTGATGTCAAAAATCGGGGTGCCGTCCAGCAGGTCGGCCCCTTTTACCAGCAGGTCGCAGCCGTCAATGCCCGCCAGTTCCACGCAGCTAAGCCCCAGGGCGTTGGGCCGGTAGGGGCTGCGGGTGGCAAACACCCCCCGGCGCACGTTGCCGCCTAAGCGCGGCGGGCGCACGGTGGGCCGCCATTTTTTGCCCGCGGCGTACTCCGCCGCCACGGTGGAAAACTGCCAGATGAGCCACAGGTGGCTGTAGCCTTCCAGCCCCGCCAGGGCGTTGGGGTCCCGGTATTCCGGCTCGAACACGATGCGGGCTGTCAGTTCCGGTACCAGCCCGCTTTGCCGGGGGATGCCGAATTTATCGTGGAAGTCGGTGCGGATGCGGGCAATGGGGGAGATGGTGTAGCTGTCGGCCATGGTGGGGGAGTCCTTTCGTTGTGGTTTGGGGACAGTATACCACAAATGGAAGGGAGAATAAACGCCGGGGAGGGGGCAGGGGGACATTGTATTGTTGTAAAATAACTTTTTTTGGGGAACTTTGCAATTTCTGCCGGCGGTGGCTCGTACCTATTATATAGCACGGCGCAAAGCCGTGGCACGCCGGGGCCGCAAGGCCCAAAAATTTACACGGATTGCCCTTCTCAAAATTGTCGAAGTATGGTAGAATAGGGCCAATATCCGCTTGGAAAGGGGGCAGGTACTTGGCGCCCATCATCCGTACCGAAAAACTGCGCAAGGTCTATGCCGTAGGCAAGGAGCGGGTCATCGCGCTCAATGACGTGGACCTGGCCATCGAAAAAGGGGAGTTCTGCTGCATTGTGGGCCAGTCCGGCAGCGGCAAGAGCACCCTGTTGAATATGCTGGCGGGGCTGGAAAAACCCACCCGCGGCAAGGTCTACATCGGCAAGCACGAGATCAGTGCCATGACCGAAACCGAACTGGCCCGGTTCCGCCAGGCCCATCTGGGGTTCATCTTCCAGAGTTACAACCTGCTGCCCACCATGACGGCGGCGGAAAACGTGGCCCTGCCCCTGATGTTCAAGGGGGTGGACAAAAAGACCCGGCTGAAGCTGGCCCGCAAGGAACTGAAGAACATGGGGCTTCTGGGCCGTGCCAACCACCTGCCCACCGAGATGAGCGGCGGCCAGCAGCAGCGCGTGGGCATCGCCCGGGCCTTTGTGAGCGATCCCAAGGTCATTTTTGCCGATGAACCCACCGGCAACCTGGACTCCATGACCAGCAAACAGGTGCTCTACCGTATGCTGGAAATGTCCAAGAACCAGCAGGTCACCTTCGTCATGGTCACCCACGAACCGGAACTGGCCCGCTGTGCCGACCGCATCGTCACCATCCTGGACGGCAAGGTGCAGTCCAGCGTGGTGCAGGACGACGAAACCAAGCAAAAATACCGCGATGAACTGTTTGCCGATATGGACGGCAACCTGGACATCGGCGGCGATGCCAGCAAAGAGAAAAAGGCAGACCCGCCCGGGAAAGACGCTGCTGGCAAAGAATAAATAAGAAATAAGAAATAGGGTGGATCGCGGGCCTGCGGCCCGCTCCAAAAAGCTGGCGGGGCATGGCAGGGTATCCCGGGAAATGGCGGCAGACAAAAACCGGCGGGGAAATGGCCCTGCCCACCAGAAATTGCCGAACCCGGGGTGCACCGCCATCCGCTGCCGCCATGGCAGGGTATAGCTGCCCGTGGGCTTTTGAATTTGCGCGCGCGGCGCGCATCCCCATTTATTCTTTATTCTTTATTCTTTATTATTTAAAAAACCGTTCCCGTCCGTCACCCATCACGCATCATTGGAGGTCTTACTTTGAAACGCATCTTTTCCCTGATCGCCCTGCTGGCCCTGGTGGCCGCCCTGGGCATGCCGGTGCTGGCCGAGGAGGCAGCTTCCGGCGATTCCGGCAGCAGTTCCAGCGGCCAGACGAACGACAACAACACCCCCGCCCCCACCACCTCCGACGGTGTCTATGTGGTGGGCTACACCGTCACCGACATCGCCGGCGGCGAGATCACCACCGTGGATGTGGGCGACCACGTCAACATCGTGCTGCAGGTGGTGGACCATTCCTCGGCCCGGTACAACGTCAAGCCGGAGGAAATTTCCGCCCGCATCAACTCCTCGGTGTTCCAGTACACCGGCATCGGGGAGATCGGCCAGCTGTTCCAGAGCAACGATGACCCCGATACCGCCCGCCTGAACAAGGTGCGCAGCGGCCAGGCCAGCGACCAGGAAAAGGCCGATAACGCCTACTATAACTACTACAGCTACGTGCTGCTGTTCCGGGATGTGGTCTACAATGGCGGCGGCAACACCCTGCCCATCAACCTGACCTACCTGGATACCAGCAAGCCCATGCAGCAGTTCAGCGTTTCCATCGGTCAGTGCGTGGACAAGGACCAGACCACTTCCCCCAACCTGCTGGTGCGCTCCTCCAGCTACGGCGAGGGCACCGTCACCGCCGGCCAGGAGTTCGTTCTCTCCCTGGGCATCTACGCCACCGACGCCGGTGAGGACCTCAACGACGTCATCGTGTCCCTGACCCTGCCCGAGAACGTGTCCCTCTCCAGCGGCAGCCTCTCCAACTACATGGGTACCCTCCGCGCCGGTACCACCCAGACCGTCACCTTCCCGGTGCTGCCCGCTTCCGGGTTTACCGGCACCGTGGCCAACATCACCGTCAACCTTACCGGCACCGGTTCCATCTCCGGCAAGGCCGTCACCGGCACCACCGCCATCTCGGTGCCCATCAGCCAGCCCGACCGCTTCGAGGTGGGCCAGCTGCAGGTGCCTTCCTCCATCGTTCTGGGCGAAACCGCCAGTGTTTCCCTGAGCTATGTGAACAAGGGCAAAAACCCCGTTTCCAACCTGGAAGCCCGGCTCTCCGGTACCAACCTGGGCGCCGGCGGCTACCAGTACCTGGGCAACCTCAACGCCGGCACCGAGGGCAGCGTGGACTTTGACCTCACCCCCGACGCCGCAGGGGCCCTGTCCGGTACCATCACCCTGACCTACGAGGATGCCAGCGGCGAGATCCGCACCGTCACCAAGGATTTCTCTTCCACCGCCGAGGAAATGACCTTTGACCCCGGCATGGTGGACCCCGGTATGGAGGATATGCAGCCCGAATCCACCGGCATGCCGGTGTGGGGCTGGGTGCTGATCTTCGGCTGCGGTGTGGTGGTCATCGTGGTCGTGGTGGTGGTCGTGAAGCGCCGCAAGAAGAAGGCCATGGCTTTGGCCGCACTGGAAGCCGAGGACAGCGATGAAGATCTCTGATGAGATCGTCCTGAGCGCCCGCAACCTGACCCGCCGCAAGGGCCGCACGGCCCTGACCCTCATCGGCGTGGTCATCGGCACCTGTATGGTGGTGCTGATGATCTCCCTGGGCATTGCCCAGAGTCAGGCCAACGACGAGATGCTGCAAAGCTGGGGTGACCTGACCCAGATCCAGGTCTACGGCGGCGGCAGAGCCGTCGGTGCCGACGGCAAGGCGCTCAAACTGGACGACACGGCCATTGAAAGTTTTAAAAAGCTGGACCACGTGGTGGCCTCCACGGCCTATGTATCGGCCTATTCGCTGCAGGGCAGCGTTACGGCGGGCACCAACGACCGCTATGTGATGGATCTGAGCAGCCTCACCGGCGTGGACCCCGCCGCCATGGAACCCATGGGATTCCAGCTTTCCTCGGGCCGCTGGCCCGACAACGGACCCGCCAACAGCAAAGCCACCAAGCTGCAGGTGCTGGTGGGGGATTACACCGGCTACAATTTCTACGATTCCCGCAAGAGCGAAAACAGCCCCAACCGTTACCGCTGGCAGGGCATGACCGATGCCCAGGGCAATCCCATTGAGCCGTTTGTGAACGTGGACAAGGACAAAATGACCCTGACCATCAAGACGGGGGAAGAGTCCACCGAAAAGACCCGGACCTGGGAACTGGAAGTGGTGGGCCACATCCAGCAGGACGCCAGCAAGGGCTGGTGGACCCAGAGCAACATCATCCTGCGCACCCAGGACCTGAAGATGATCGAGGCCGCCTATTACAAGATGGCCAAGATCACCAACAACAATACTTCCTACGACCAGGTCTACGTCAAGGTGGATGACCTGGAAAACGTGGCGGACGTGGAAAAGGCCATCCATGACCTGGGCTTTGAGAATACCTATTCCATGAACCAGCAGCGGGAAGAAATGCAGAAGCAGGTGCTGCGCAGCCAGATGATCTTTGGCGGCGTGGCGGCGGTATCGCTGCTGGTGGCGGCCATCAACATCATCAATACCATGACCATGGCCATCTACGAGCGGACCCGGGAGATCGGCGTCATGAAGGTGCTGGGCTGCGAGATCGGCCATATCCGCACCATGTTCCTGATGGAAAGTTCCTGCATCGGGTTCCTGGGGGGCGTCATCGGCGTGGTCATCAGTGTGCTGGTCAGCTTTGTGCTCAACCATTTGACTATGATCCTGGCCGTGTTCGGTCAGTCCGTGGACCTCTCGGGCCTGATGGGCGGCGGTATGTATTACGGTGGTATGTCCGGTACCATCTCGGTCATTCCGCCCTGGCTCATGGTGGCGGCCCTGATCTTCGCGACCCTGGTGGGACTGGTTTCCGGCGTGCTGCCCGCCAACAACGCCGTCAAAATCAGCGCCCTGGAAGCCATTCGTCACGACTGAGGTATGTGTTTGTTCCTTCTTTGCAAAGAAGGAACCGAAGAAATTCCAATCAAAAATTCCCCGCAGGGTATCCACCCTGCGGGGAATTTTTAGTTAGAGTTCTTTTGGTTCTTTTCTTGCAAGAAAAGAACAGACACACCCCGCTTGACAAAGGCGGGGGAATTGGTTTTAATGGTGGTACGAAGGAAACCCGTACAAACAAAGGAGGGAACCATGAAACAATACAAACGGCGCAGCGCCATGCGGGTGCTGTGGCTTTGCATCGCGGTACTGGCGCTGTGCGCGGCGGTAGCGCTGGGGGTACTGCTGCCGGTACCCAAGTCCCAGGACGTGCAGATCCCGGGTGCCCGGGGCACCGTACCCGCCACGGTACAAATGCCGTCCAAACTTGCCCGGGCCGGGGATGTACCGTTGGCGGTGCTGTGCCACGGCTTTACCGGCAACCGGGGCGGCGATACCCATTTTGAGGGCCTGGCCGCCGACCTGGCGGAACAGGGCATCGCCACCGTGCGGATGGATTTCCCCGGCTGCGGCCAGAGCAGCGAACCCTATACCGCCTACACCCTGGCCAACATGGCCGCCGACGTGGATGCCGCCATCAACTACATGCAAGAGGAATACGGCGTGGACGGCAAAATCGCCCTGGTAGGGCACAGCATGGGCGGACGCCTGGCCAGCCTGTTCCCCCAGATCAGCGCCCGGGAAGGGTACGATCAGGTATCGGCGCTGGTGCTGTGGAGCCCCGCCAACGGTACCGGGCTGCAGGGCCTGGAATTCCTGAACATCGATGATTTCAGCCAGGTGGAGGCCGTGGCCGCCGAGGCCCTGGCCAACGGCCAGGCAGGCACCAAATGGGGCGTGGAGATCAGCGATGTGTTTGTGCAGGAAATGCAGGACAGCGAGCCCAACGCCGCCCTGCGGGAAGCGGGTCTGCCGGTGCTGCTGACCTATGCGGGCCACGAAACCCTCTTTACGGAAACAACGGTATCGGAAACCATTGCCACCGTGCAGAGCCTGCCGGACAGCACCGTGGTGCTGGACCCCTTTACCGAGGGGGACCATAACTATTTCGGGCCTGCCGGCAAGGAGGACCCCGCCACCCCGGTGATGGACGCGGATCTCCGGGCCGCCACCATCAGCTTTTTGACCGACGTTTTGAAGTGAGTGTCTTTGTTCCTTCTTTGCAAAGAAGGAACCGAAGAAACTCCAAACAAAAATCCCATGCAGGGAATTTCCCTGCATGGGATTTTTAGTTAGAGTTCTTTTGGTCCTTTTCCGGGTGCAGCGGGCCGGGCAACGGTGCGGAAATGCTCGCT
Source organism: Candidatus Gemmiger excrementigallinarum (assembly GCA_019116445.1). Taxonomy (GTDB): domain Bacteria; phylum Bacillota; class Clostridia; order Oscillospirales; family Ruminococcaceae; genus Gemmiger; species Gemmiger excrementigallinarum. The sequence continues at coordinate 26,240 of DXBP01000056.1, read as the reverse complement.
GCCGGGCGCAGCCGCAAGGAAAGAGGGCGCAGGCATACTGTATGTATGGCAAGGCCGAGTGACGCAGTGGATGCAGCCCGGCAGCAGAGCAGGGCAGTGCCGGGGACCGGCACCGCTGTACCCGAAGCAAGAAAAGAACGAAGCCATCCACCACAAAGCATCGCCCCCGTCCGGTTGCGGCTCCGGGCGGGGGCATTTGGGGTATCGGTTTGGTGTGAGGAGGAATCATGTTCCAGGGCTTCGGTTGCGGCTCCGTAACCCTGTGCCTATAAGATACTAGATAACTGAGAAGAAACTATGATTTTGATATGAACATTTTGTAACATTGAACGAATATACCAAAAAAATCCCGGCTGCCGCAGCAGCCGGGATTCATTTTGCAACAAAAAGGGGATCAGCCGAACATATTGATCAGGATACCGGCCGCAACCGCAGAACCGATAACACCGGCCACGTTGGGGCCCATGGCGTGCATGAGCAGGTAGTTGCGGGGATTGTATTCCTGGCCCACCTTCTGGCTGACACGGGCAGCCATAGGCACGGCGGAAACACCGGCGGAACCAATGAGGGGGTTGATCTTGCCGTGGGTGACAGCGCACATGACCTTGCCCAGCAGCACGCCGCCCGCGGTGCCCACACCGAAGGCCACGACGCCCAGAACGATGATCTCCACGGTCTGCAGGTTCAGGAAGGTGGAAGCGTTGGTGGTGCAGCCGACCGAGAAGCCCAGGAAGATGGTGATGATGTTCATGAGCTCGTTGCCGGCGGTCTTGGTGATGCGTTCCACCACGCCGGATTCCTTCATCAGGTTGCCCATCATCAGGCAGCCCACCAGGATGGCGGCGTCAGGCAGCGTCAGGGATACAATGATGGTAACAATGATGGGGAAGAGGATTTTTTCGGTCTTGGAAACCTGGCGCGGCGCCGTCATAACGACCTGGCGCTCTTTCTCGGTGGTCAGGGCGCGCATGATGGGCGGCTGAATGACCGGGACCAGAGCCATGTAACAGTAGGCCGCCACCGCAATGGAACCCAGCAGATGGGGCGCCAGACGGGTGGTGACGAAGATGGCCGTGGGGCCGTCGGCACCGCCGATGATGCCGATGGAAGAGGCTTCCTGGTTGGTGAAGCCCAGGATCTTGGCACCAATGAAGGTGAAGAAGATGCCCAGCTGGGCCGCAGCACCCAGCAGCAGGCTGGAGGGACGGGCGATCAGCGGGGTGAAGTCGGTCATGGTACCGATGCCCAGGAAGATCAGCGGGGGATAAATGCCCAGCTTGACACCCAGGTAGATGTAGTCCACCATGCCGCCGGAATTGCCCAGCATCTCCCAGTTGATGTGGTTGGTTTCGTTCAGGAAAATCTCAATGTGGAAAATGCCGTCCAGGGGCAGGTTGGTCATCAGCATACCAAAACCGATGGGCAGCAGCAGCAGCGGTTCAAACTGCTTTACAATGGCCAGGTACAACAGCACACAGGCCACCGCCAGCATGACGGCGTATTTCCAGCCGCCTTCGGTGAAAAAGATCTGCGCCCAGCCGGAATTGCCGAAAATTTCGGCAATGTTCGTAAAAATGGCACCCATTCTCAGCCCTCCTTACATAAACGGCGTGGTGTGTTCACGCACACCCGCATCGCCCCACGCACCGCGGCGGGAACCCTTGCCGGATTTCGCCACGCGGCGGATGCCGTGGATCACGGCGCCTTCGCCCATCACGCTGGCAACAGCGGCCGAAATCGCGGCGATGATCTCGCCGGGGATCGCGCCGTTGTCCGCTTTGGCGGCGGGCGCCTGGGGCTTGGGGGCCGGTTTGGCCACAGCCTTGGGCGCGGTTTTCGCCGCCTTGGGAGGCTGCGGTTTTTCGGACTTTTTGTTCATGTTGTCGAAGATTTTGCCTTCCACCATGATGATGAGGCAAAGGGCGATCAGCATCGCAAAGACCAGCACGATACTGGTCAGAACGACGGTGCCGTCACTGGCTTCCAGCGCCAGCAGTGCAAGGTTGGGCATAGCAGGTTTCCTCCTTCTTGGCGTTAAACCATTCGCAAATTTTGCACAAGCGACATTTGATTGTATTATAGCACAATGTGGATTTTTTTGGTAGATTTTTTTACAAAAAAATTAACAAATGTGTTTTGCTGTTGGGCGGGGTGACGGTTCCTGCGTTTCCAGCAAAAGGCAGGGGGATAAACTCTTTCCTTTTGCGGCGGTTTGTGGTATACTGGCGTTTGTATGTTCATTCCCATTGGTATAAGAAAGGGTAAGGGTTTTTCCCATGCAGACGTTAAAAACCATAAACTGGAAGAAGGTTTTCCTCCGGAGCGTGCTGCCCTGCCTGCTGGCGGTGGCAGTGGCGTTTATCTCCCGGTATCAGCTGGAACTGTCCGACGGCGTAACGCCCAACTACCTGGCAGGCCAGTGGCCGGTGTACGCACCCCTCAACGCCATGACCGCCTTCTGCCTTACGCTCATCCTCTTTGCGCTGGTGGGCCGCTGGTGGCTGGCTACCGGTATCTCGGGGGTGCTGTTCACCATCGTGGCCCTGGTCAACTACTACACCCGTGACCTCCACGGTTCCGCCCTCATGCCCCAGGATATCCTCAACCTGGGCACCGCCGCCGAGGTCATGGGCAGCTATACGCTGAAAATCTCCCAGACCGTTGTTACCATCGGCCTGCTGGTGCTGCCGGTGCTGGGCATCAGCGCGGTGCAGTGGTTCCTTGCCAAAAACGGCCCCAAACGCGCCAGCTGGAAAGCCCGCGGCGTGCGGGTGGCGGTGAGTGCCCTGTGCATCTTCTGCGTGATGTTCTTCGGGTACTTCGGCCCCAACCCCATCAAGCCCAAAGCCACCTACGGCTGGGCCTGGCAGGAAACCTATTATAAATACGGGTACTTAGCGGGCACGGTGGAAGCCACCACCCTGATGTCCGACCCCATCGTGGAGCCGGAAGGCTACTCCGACCAGGCGGCCCAGGATGCCGCGGGGCTTGTCACCGGCAAGTATGCCACCGCCGAGAGCGCCCAGGAATACCCCGACATCGTGCTGATTTTGTCCGAGAGTTTCTACGACTTTGACCTGGTCACCGACCTGCAGGCGGACACCGACATCATGACGGTGACCAAGAACCTGGAAAATGCCGTCTACGGCCACACCGTCAGCCCCCACGTGGGCGGCGGCACCAACAACAGCGAGTACGAGATGCTCTCCAGCAACTCCATGACGCTGATGCCCTCCATCACGCCCTTCAACTGGCTGAACCTCTACGGCGCCAACACCCTGGTAAGCTACACCAAGAGCCTGGGCTATGCCACCATGGCCGCCCACCCCTACACCAACTCCAACTATCGCCGGGATTCCGCCTGGCGCGCCCTGGGCTTCGACGAAACCTATTTTGAGGACGCTTTCCCCACCAAGGAATACTACGGCAACCGCCCCTACCAGACCGACTCCGCCTCCTACAAGGATTTTGAAACCCTGTACGAAGCCATGCCCGCCGACCAGCCCCGGTTTGCCTTCCTGGTGTCCATCCAGAGCCACGGCGACTACGATATGAACGATGCCTCCCTGGACATCGTCCATGCCGCCACCGACTACGGCGAGTACGACGAACTGATGGACGAGTTCCTCAGCTGCATGAAGATGAGCGACGCCGCCGTGGCGGAGCTGCTGGACTACTTCACCAACCTGTACGAAACCACCGGCCGCAAGGTGGTGGTGGCCCTGGCCGGCGACCATGCTCCCAGCTTCGTGGACCATGTGGCGGACAAGTCCATCGCACCCCAGAACGAATTGCAGATTCTGGAGCGCAGCACGCCCTTCTTCATCTGGGCCAACTATCCGCTGGAGAACACCGCCGCGGCGGTGAGCACCACCGACCCGCTGAACCGGATGGACATGGTGATGCTGGCCCCCACCATCGCCCAGCAGGCGGGCCTGCCCCTGAGCACCTTCTACCAGTATCTGCTGGAGATGAAGGACGTGACCCCGGTCATCACCGGCGCCAACGATTACATGACCCCCGACGGCCACACCGCCGAGTTCGGCACCAACGCCGACCTGGATGCCTGGGTGCACGGCTACCTGAATCTCGAATACAACAACGTGGGCGCCCACGCCAAACGCGACCAGACGCTGTTTAACGCCTTACTTTCTTTGGAAAGAAAGTAAGCAAAGAAACTCCAACCTTATGACCCGGGAAAGGGTTACAGCGGAAAAATATCCCCAAACAATTCCTGAAATGCCAAAAAGGCACGGTCCGATGACCGTGCCTTTTTTGATAGAGTTCTTTGCCCCGCTTTCTTGCAAGAAAGCGGGAAGTCTTATTCGCAGAAATCTTGCAGATACACCGCCGCGCTGCGGCTCATTTCTCGGGAGAAGTCGCTGTCGTACTTGCGGTTGCAAAAGGCCTGCAGATACCGGTCAAAATTGAACGCCGGCACCCCGGCGCCCCGCTGGCAAAAATCCTCCCGCAGTTCCGCTTCGGTGCGGTCGCGGTAGGTGTTCTGGCACACCACGGCTTCCTCCCGGAACCGCACCGGCTTTTGCCGCGTTTTCTGCTGCTCCGTGGGGCGGCCGAACACCAGCATACAGGCCGGTACCACCTGGGGCGGCAGAGCCAGCGCTTCCCGCATGGATTCGGCGTTTTCCAGCACGTCCCCGATGTAGCAGCTGCCGATGCCCAGGCTTTCCGCCGCCGTCACGGCGTTCTGGGCCGCGATGCAGGCATCCGCCATGGCCAGCAAGAGATCTCCAGGCCCGGCTTTGCGGGGGGAAGCTACCCCCGCCGCCCGGTAGGCCCGGGGCCAGCGGCGGCAGTCCGCCAGGAACACCAGGCACAGTTTCGACTTGGCGATGAAGGGCTGGTGGTCGCACAGGTCCGCCAGCCGTTCTTTCAGCGCCGGGTCGGTGATGTCCAGGATCGTGTACAGCTGCTGGTTGCCCGCCGTGGGCGCCTGGAAGGCAGCTTCCAGAATGGCGGCACGTTCCGCCGCCGTCACCGGCTCGTCGGTAAAGACCCGCACGCTCTTGCGGGCGGAAAGGGCCTGCAAAATCTCGTTTTCCATCTTATGACTGTGCTCCTTTGCGGTGAAGGAATTTGCCCAGCAGTTTCTGCACCAGGCTGTAGACTTCCCGCACGTTGATGGCGCAGACCACGGCGGTGAGCAGCACCACCGGCACCACCCAGGCCGAAAGGTTCATCAGGCACCAGATCTCGGCCAGCACCAGCACCAGGTTGATGAGTAGCCACGCCGGGTGGAAGTCGATGCGCAAAAGCCCCCGGGTGGAGTAGGCCCGCAGCAAAAATACCAGCAGCAGGCTCAGGAAGCTGGCCGGGGTGACGCCCCAGGGACCCCACAGCAGGATGAAAACGCCGTTGAGAATCACGTTGAGCACCGCCCCCGCCAGCATGGTCACCAGCGAACCCGTGGAGCGCTTATACACCACATAGACGCTGTTCAGGAACTGGTTCAGGCAGGTGCACATGGAACACAGCGTCAGGAAGGGCACGAAGGTCCAGCCGTCATAGTACTCCGCCTTGAACAGGTGTATCATGGGGCGGCAGAGCATAATGACCCCCGCCACACAGCAGAACATGGCACAGGCATAGACCCGGAAAATCTTGGAGAAGAAGGCTTCCCGGTCCTGTTCCTCGGTAACGGCGGAGAGCTGCCACGCCTCATAGAAGATGCTGCCCATGATGGTGATGACCTGGGGCAGGAAATACCCCGCCGAGAGCAGGCCCACCCAGTAGTTGCCGCTGCGGCCCTGGTAGTCCTCACACATGGCCTGCACAAAGAACATATCGCTGGCGTTGATGATCCAGAAGCTGATGGCTGCCGGGATCATGGGCAGGCAGTACCGCAGCATATCGGCCCAAAGGGATTTGTCAAAGGCCTTGGGCTTGCAGTATTTCCAGCAGCCCCCCGCAAAGAACACAAACACCATGGAGGTCAGGTCGGCGCAGGCGTTGGCCAGCAGGAAACCCGTGGCCCCCATGTTGAAGCAGCTCAGGAAGATCAGGTAATAGGCCAGCAGCGCGCCGGTGGTGAGCACACCGTCGATGGCCACCAGCCGGTTGAGCATCCGCGCCCGGATGAACTGGGTGCACAGGGTGCGCAGGCAGCTGGCCAGCACGCAGAGGTAGAGCCAGGGCAGATACTCGGCGGCGTTGGGGATCAGCCGCACCAGCGGCATGGCCACCAGCAGCAGGGCAAAGCCCGCAAAAATCGTCAGCCCGCCGTTCACAAAGACGCTTTCCTTGCGCACGGATCTGTCCAGCCCGAAGCGGATCACCGCGTAGGAAACCCCCAGGCTCACCACCGGGATCAGCAGGTTGGTGGCCTGCTGCAAAAGGCTGGAAACACCCATCACGTCGGGGGAGTCCAGGGCGTAGCTCAGGTAGGGCCGGATGAAGAAGCTCAGCAGCTTGGAGCTGAAGTTGGAAAGGGCAAACAACAGCGTGTTATTCACCAGCGTCGTGTATTTTTTCTGGGAAGAAGCCAAGGGCAGGACCTCCATATCACGCGGTGCATCACCGCAGCAGTTGTTGGCGCTGCCGGTAGTCCGGCAGCACCGCTTCCACCGCCGCCCAGAAGGCCGGGCTGTGGTCGGGATGGGCAAAGTGGCAGAATTCATGTACCACAACATATTCCCGGGCAGGCAGCGGCGCCACACACAGCCGCCGGCTGAAAGCCAGCGTGCCGGTTTTCAGGCTGCAGGAACCCCACCGGGCGCGCATATCCCGCACCGCAATGCGGGGGAACCGCCCGCCCGGGCAGGTGGCGGCGAACCGGGGATAGTATGCCCGGCAAAGGGCCGTCATCTGCGCCAGGGCTTCCGCCTTGGGGGGCAGGGCGGCGTCCGCCGCCGCATCCCGCTTCGCCCGGGCATCGGCCTTGGCCTGCGCCGCGGCCACCCAGGCTGCCCGGGAGGCCACAAAGGCATCCACCACCCCGGCGGGGACCCGGGGGGACGCACTGGCCGCCACCGACCCGTCCGCCCGCACCCGCAGGTTGATGTTGCGTACCCGGCGGCGGGTCAGCGTATAATCGATGCCGCCGGCCCGGCGCTGTTCGGTTTTGGGGCCCGTCATCGTCAGCTTCCCCCGCCTTCCTGCAAGATATGCCCTTTATTGTACACGCATCGGCGGCAAAGTGCAACCGTGCCCTCAGGCGCCCCGCACCGCCTGGATGTACTGCCGGGGCGTCTGGTTGTATTCCGCCTTGAAGGCCCGGTAAAAGTTGGCGTAGTCGCCAAAGCCGCAGTACTGGCATACCTCGTTGGGCGGCACGCCCCCCGCCAGCAGCTGCTTGGCGTTCAGCAGCCGTTTTTGCAGAATATAACGGTGCACCGTGGTGCCCACCTGGGCGTCGAACTTGCGCAGCAGGTGATATTTGCTGATGAAGAATTTCTCCGCCAGCTGGTCCAGGGTCAGGGTTTCGCTGTAATGCTCGTTGATGTAGTGCAGCACCGCGTCTACCACCTGGTCGCTGGTGCCCGCCGGCCGGGCATCCCCCCGCTCCTCGGCGGCACGGTTCAGCCCGATCATCAGTTCCACCAGCGCCCCCTGGGCCAAAAGGTCGCTGCCGTACTCCTTGGAAGTCCGCAGGGAACACAGCCGCTCGATGGAGGCGCGCATCTGCGCCCCCGCCGCCCCCGGCAGCCGCAAAAGGTTGGTGTGGTTGACCACGCTGGTATCAAAGCAGCGGGTCAGGCTGGTGCGGGGGGTGGAAAGCCGGTCCAGATAGGGCCGGGCGATCCACAGAACGAACCGCTCGTAGGCGTCGGCATCGGTGACGATGCGGGCCTGGTGCAGTTCCAGGGGACTGGTGAGCATCCAGTCCCCGGGGCGCATCCGGTAGATGTGGTTTTCCACGATGTATTCCACCCGGCCGCGCAGCAAAAGATAGACCTCGTAGAAATCGTGGTGGTGCAGCTCCACTTCGTTCATGTAGGTGGAGCGGTAGCGGTAGATCTCATAATCCGAGGCGATCATCGTCTGGCGGCGGGTATAGGGGTTGTAATGGGAGCCTGCCATGCGGGTTTTCCCCCTTTTTGCGGTGTTTTTTAGTATATAGTATACTTTACCGCAACTTTTACAATCTTTCAAGCAATCACGGCCATTTTCCTGATAAAAATTGCGCGGTATACTGAAATCAACGCGGATGGAGTTGAATCCATCCTCCACGCAGCCAAAAAAAGGAGCAAACCGCTATGCAGATGAATGCCTCTTCCATCGTCAACCAGAAAGCCGAGTGGGAAAAGCTGGGCGTCAAGCTGCCCCAGTTCGACCACGCCGCCATGACCGCCGCCACCAAGGAGCATCCCGTGTGGGTGCACTTCGGCGCCGGCAACATCTTCCGCGGCTTCATTGCCGCCCTGCAGCAGAAGCTGCTCAACGAGGGCCTGGCCGACCGCGGTATCATCGCAGCCGATACCTTCGACTACGACATCATCGACAAGATCTACACCCCCTACGATAACCTGACCATGATGGTCACCCTGAACCCGGACGGCTCCACCAGCCGCGAGATCATCGGTTCTGTGGCCGAGGGCCTGCGCGCCGATTCCTCCGACGCTGCCATGATGGCCCGCTTCAAGGAGATCTTCACCGATCCCGGCCTGCAGATGATCTCCTTCACCATCACCGAGAAGGGCTACGCCCTCTACCGTCCCGACGGCAGCCTGATGCCCGTTGTCCAGGCTGACATGGACGAAGGCCCCGCCCATGCCCGCCATGCCATGAGCATGGTGGCCGCCCTGCTGTTCGAGCGTTTCAACGCCGGTGCCGCGCCCCTGGCCGTGGTTTCCATGGACAACTGCTCCCACAACGGTGAGAAGCTGCAGTCCAGCGTCATGACCGTGGCCAAAGCCTGGGCCGAGAAGGGCTTTGTGGGCCAGGACTTCATCGACTACCTGACCGACGAGAGCAAGATCACCTTCCCCTGGTCCATGATCGACAAGATCACCCCGCGCCCCCACAAGATCGTGGAGGAGTCCCTGGCCAAGGACGGCATCGAGGATATGGCTCCCATCGTCACCAGCAAGAACACCTTCATTGCGGCCTTCGTCAACGCCGAGCGCCCGCAGTACCTGGTGGTGGAGGACAAGTTCCCCAACGGCCGTCCGGCGCTGGAAAAGGCCGGCGTCTACATGACCGACCGCGAGACCGTCAACAAGACCGAGCGCATGAAGGTCACCACCTGCCTGAACCCCCTGCACACCGCCATGAGCGTGTACGGCTGCATGCTGGGCTACACCCTCATCTGCGATGAGATGAAGGACGCCGACATCGTCGCCCTCATCAAGCGCCTGGGCTACGTGGAGGGCCTGCCCGTTGTCGTCAACCCCGGCATCCTGGAGCCCAAGGCCTTCATCGACGAGGTCGTGGAGCAGCGCCTGCCCAACCCCTTCATGCCCGACGCCCCCCAGCGCATCGCCACCGATACCTCCCAGAAGGTGGGCATCCGCTTCGGCGAAACCATCAAGAGCTACATCGCCGAAGGCCGCGACCTGAACACCCTGGTGTCCATTCCTCTGGCCATTGCCGGCTGGCTGCGCTACCTGCTGGCCGTGGATGACAACGGCAACGCCTTTGAGGTTTCCGCCGATCCCCTGAAGGACGACCTGCAGGCCAAGCTGGCAGGCATCGAAGTGGGCAAGCCCGAAACCTACCAGGGCCAGCTGAAGGCCATCCTGGCCAATGCCTCCATCTTCGGCACCGACCTGACCCAGACCGTGCTGGCCGACAAGATCGAAGCCTACTTTGTGGCTGAACTGGCGGGTGTGGGTGCCGTCCGTAAAACCCTGCACGAAGCCCTGAACGGCTGATTGGAACAGAAAGTTCGCGCTCCCGGCAGGCTGCGGAATGTTCCTTTTTGAGCGACCAAAGGTAGCGGCAAGTTGGGCAACCCTCCTAATGGCCCCGGTTCCGGGGCCGTGTATGGCGGAACCAACGCGTTGCGTTGGTTTTTGCCTGCGGGGCATGGCCCCGCAGGCAAAAACGCCTGGAAAGACTATTTTTCCATCGGTTTTTCCGATTCTCCACCTCTGATTCGGGTGTGCCCGAACCCCCGTGGCGGCAAATTTGCCGATTTTGAGCCGTCCGCAGGGCGGCGATCCACCATATTTATTATTTATTCTTTCTTATTTATTCTTTATTTTTCGGCCCACTGGCCCGGAAACCGCATATTTAAATTCATATACAAGGAGGTCTTTTATGTCCATGAAAATGGGTTGGCGCTGGTATGGTGAGGGCAACGACCCCATCACGCTGGGCGACATCAAGCAGATCCCCGGTGTCGAGAGCATCGTCTGGGCGCTGCACAGCAAAATGCCCGGCGAGATCTGGGAAGAGGACGAGATCAAGGAAGCCGTGGAGCACATCCAGTCCTACGGGTTCAGCGCCGAAGTGGTGGAATCCGTCAACGTCCACGACGACATCAAGATCGGTCTGCCCAGCCGCGACCAGCTGATCGAAAACTACAAGCAGTGCATCCGCAACCTGTCCAAGTACGGCGTCAAGGTGATCTGCTACAACTTCATGCCCATCTTTGACTGGACCCGCACCGACCTGTTCCATCCCGTCGGCGACGGTTCCACCGCCCTGTTCTACCAGAAGGACATGATCCAGGACGACTACAAGGCCATGGCCGAGTATATCCTGAACTTTACCGAGAAGTATCACATGACCTTCCCGGGCTGGGAGCCCGAGCGCATGGCCAAGCTGGACGAGCTGTTCAAGGCCTACGCCCCCGTTACCAAGGAAAAACTGTGGGATAACCTGAAGTATTTCCTGGAAGCCATCATGCCCACCTGCCGTGAGTGCGATGTCAAAATGGCCATCCACATGGACGATCCCCCGTGGGACATCTTCGGCCTGCCCCGTCTGCTCACCGACGCCGAGGCCATCGACCGCTTCCTGACCATGGTGGATGATCCGTACAACTGCCTGACGCTGTGCTCCGGCAGCCTGAACGCCAACCCCAACAACAACGTGGCGGCCATCGTGCGCAAGCACAGCGACCGTATCCCGTTTGCCCATATCCGCAACATCCATCACTTCCCCAACGGCGATTTCAGCGAGGCCGCTCACCGCGATTGCTGCGGCGAAACCGGCATCATCGAGATCCTGCGCGCCTACCATGAGGGCGGCCATGACCTGGTCATCCGCCCCGACCACGGCCGTCAGCTGTGGGAGGAAGGCCCCGGCAACTGCCGCCCCGGCTACGGCAAGTATGACCGTGCCCTGGGCATCCAGTATATGCTGGGCGTCTGGGACCTGCTCGACCGCCTGGACGAGGAGAAAGCCGCCAAGGCCTGATGTGAGCTGCTTGTTCTTTTCTTGCAAGAAAAGAACCAAAAGAACTCTAACTAAAAATTCCCCGCAGGGTATCACCCTGCGGGGAATTTTTGATTGGAATTTCTTCGGTTCCTTCTTTGCAAAGAAGGAACAAAAAGCTCACACCGCGCCGTAGATGCCCTGGACCGACACTTCGCCGGTGAAAACGTGCACTTCGCCGTTTTCGCCCTCCACGATGAGCCGGCCTTCCTCGTCCACATCCACCGCGACCCCGGCGCCGCCGTCGTAGGTCACCCGGCGTCCCAGGTTGACGCACCGGGCCTTGTACCGCTCCCGGTAAGGGGCAAAACCCTCCACCTCATAGGTGTAGAGTTCCCGGTCAAACCCGAAATCCGTCATGTACTGGGCCAGCCATTCGGGGTCCACGTCCAGGTCTACCTGTACGCCCTGCAGCGCAAGACTCGTGCCGTGGGGCAGGCCCGCCGCGTCAAAATAGGCCTGGTCCTGGGCCAGATTGATGCCGATGCCCGATAGTACGCTGTGCCCGTCGGGGGCGCCTTCGCACAGGATGCCCACCACCTTTTTGCCGTTGAGCAAAAGGTCGTTGGGCCACTTGATCTGGCACTGTACGCCGTAACGCCGCTCCAGGGCATCCGCCACCGCCAGGCTGGAAAACAGCGGCAGGGTACTGGGCTGCGCCAGCGGCGTTTTGAGCACCACCGTGTAGTACAGCGCCTTGCCCGGGGCGTCGATCCACTGCCGGCCCAGCCGTCCCCGGCCCGCCGTCTGGCTGGTGGTGTATACCGCCCCTACGGGGCCGAATTCCTGCAAATGGGCCTTGGCCCAGGTATTGGTGCTGTCCGTTTCGGGCAGATACCGTACACTTTCGTTCAAAACTGAGGTACCCTCTTCCATCCGAAGGAACATTGTCCATCGGTAATCTCAATGACGCCGTAGCTGCCGCCGTCCCGCAGACTGCCCGGGTTGAACACCGTCGCCGCCGTGCCTACGCCCCGTTCCAGCTCCCGTACATGGGTGTGGCCGAACAGCGCCACGTCGGCGCCCCGTTCCCCGGCACATTCGGCCAGCCGCTCGCTGCCCATCTTTACGCCGTAGTGGTGGCCGTGGGTGTAGAAAAACAACACCCCCGCAAAGGGCGCCATCCCCTCGGTGGGGTCCTCGTACCCGGTGTCGCAGTTGCCCGCCACCCGGTAAATGGGGTAGGGCACCGGCGTCTTGCGCAGCTGCAGGGCCGCGTTCAGGTCATACAACCCGTCCCCCAGAAAAAACAGTGCGTCGGCGGTTTCATTCTGCAGCACCCAGCGCAGGTCCCGCAGCCGGCCATGCACATCACTGATGACAAGAATTTTCGTTGTATCGGACATGGATAATGAACCTTTCTGCTTTTTATTCCTTCTTTGAAAAGAAGGAACCGAAGAAACTTTCACCGGAGTTCCCGGAACGCCCTGCCAACCGAAAGGCCGCAGCCATCCGGTAGGGGGCAACAAATTCATGGCTCTGAAAAGAAAGAAGCAAAGAAACTCTCATTCTTTGGCGATGAGTTCCTTATAAATTTCCCCCTTGGAGAAGGGCGTGCCCGCGGCTGCCTGTTTCGCTGCCGCCGACGGCGGCATACCGCCCGCCAGCAGCGCTTTCGCCGCCGCTACCACGTCCTCTTTGGTGGGTTCGGCGTCCGTGGCCGCCGCGGCCGGGTCCGCCCCCGCCACCACCAGAACGTACTCGCCGCGCGGGTCGTGGTCTTTATAGTAAGCCACCGCTTCGCCCAGGGTGGTTTTTACGATCTCCTCGTGGAGTTTCGTCAGTTCCCGGCACAGACTCACCGGCCGGTCGGCCCCAAAGGCCGCCGTCAGGTCGTCCAGCGTGCCCCGCAGCTTGTGGGGCGCTTCATAGAACAGTATGGTCCGGGTTTCCCCCTGCAAAGCAGAAAGCCGTTCCCGCCGCTCCCGCTTGGGCACCGGCAGAAATCCTTCAAACACAAACCGCGCCGTGGGCTGCCCGCTGGCCGCCAGCGCCGTGATGCACGCCGACGCCCCCGGCACCGGCACCACCCGGATGCCCCGGGCATGGGCTTCGGCCACGATCTGTTCCCCGGGGTCGCTGATGCAGGGCATCCCCGCGTCGCTGCACAGGGCACAGTCCTCCCCCGCTTCAATGCGCTGCAAAATGGCCTCGCCATGGTGCAGGGCGTGCTCGTAGTAACTTACCAGCGGCTTTTTCAGTCCCAGATGGTTCAGCAGCCGCAGCGTTACACGGGTATCCTCGGCGGCTACAAAATCCACCGCCCCGAAGGTCGCCGCCACCCGCGGCGGCATATCGTCGAGATTGCCGATGGGCGTCGCCACCAGATACAATGTCCCGGCCAAAACAAGGCCCCCTTTTCCTCTATGATAGTCTATTATAGCGAACCTGCGGGCCGTTGGCAAGGTACGCCCCGGGACTTAAAAAAATAAACTGCGCGCCATATACGAACGGGCTGGATGGGTGCTGCGCAAAAGAAAATAAAGTTTTGCTTCGGCATCCTGCCCAAAAACGGTGGAAAATCTTTGGCGGCGGACAGGCAAGGCTCCAAAAAAAGGCAAAAGGGCAAAATCCCCTTGACCCGGCCCGGCGGCTGTGGTAGCATAGGCCCATCGAAACAAACGGCAAAGGCGCCGGGCAGAGAAATCTGCCCGGCGCTTTTTCGGTTTGCGGGGACAGAAAGGAGTTATGTGTATGTACAGTTCAGCGGATGTAACCTGGACGTTGGTTGCGGCGTTCATGGTGTTTTTCATGCAGGCGGGCTTCGCCTTATGTGAAGCAGGCCTGACCCGCGCCAAAAACACCGGCAATATTCTGATGAAGAATATGATGGATTTTTGTATCGGCACCCCCTGCTTCTGGCTGGTGGGCTTCGGTGTGATGTTTGCGGGCACCGGTGCTTTCATCGGCGGGTTTGACCCCTTCATCCAGGGCAGCTACGATTTCGGCAGCCTGCCGTTGTGGGTGTATGTGGTCTTCCAGACCGTCTTCTGCGCCACGGCGGCCACCATCGTTTCCGGCTCCATGGCCGAGCGCACCAAGTTCAGCGCCTACTGCGTCTACTCGGCGGCCATCAGCCTTATCGTCTATCCCATCTCCGGCCACTGGATCTGGGGCGGCGGCTGGCTTTCTCAGCTGGGTTTCCATGACTTCGCCGGTTCCACCGCCGTACATTTCGTGGGCGGCGTCACCGCCTGCCTGGGCGCCTGGATGCTGGGCCCCCGCATCGGCAAATACGGCAAGGACGGCAAGGCCCGGGCCATCCCCGGCCACAATCTCACCGCCATGGCTTTGGGCGTGTTCATCCTGTGGTTCTGCTGGTTCGGCTTCAACGGCGGCTCCACCGTCAGCATGACCGGCGACGATACCATGATCTCCGCCGGCCTCATCTGCTTCAACACCAACCTGGCCGCGGCCCTGGCTACCGTGGCGGCTCTCATCACCACCTGGGTGCGCTACGGCAAACCCGATGTTTCCCTGACCTTCAATGGCGCGCTGGCGGGCCTGGTGGCCATCACCGCCGGCTGTGACATGGTGGACCCCTTCGGCGCCGCCATCATCGGCATCGTGGCCGGTGTGCTGGTGGTCTTCTCGGTAGAATTCTTCGATAACGTGGCAAAAATCGACGACCCCGTGGGTGCGGTTTCCGTCCACTGCGCCAACGGTGCCTGGGGCACCCTGGCCACCGGCCTTTTCTCCACCAGCCAGGGCGTTTTCTACGGCCACGGCTTCTCTTTCTTCGGTGTGCAGGTGCTGGGCCTTGTCAGCGTGGCGGTCTGGGTGCTGGTATCCATGTTCATCATCTTCACCCTTATCAAAAAGACCATCGGCCTGCGGGTCACCGAACAGGAAGAGATCGACGGCCTGGACATCCATGAACATGGTCTGACCAGCGCCTACGCAGGCTTTGCCATCACCGATGCCACCTACGCCGACCTGGAAGTGAACGAAAACACCGACCTGGGCGAGGACGACATCACCAAGGCCAGCCCCGCCAAAGTGGCGGCGGCGGTCAAAGTCCGGAAGGAAGCGCCGCTGCCTGCGGAACTGGATTCCGGTATGCACAAGGTTTCCATCATCGTTCAGCTGGCCAAGTTCGACGCCCTGAAGCAAGCACTCAACCGCGTCGGCGTTACCGGCATGACTGTCACCCAGGTCATGGGCTGCGGTCTGCAGAAGGGCAGCGGCGAGAAATACCGCGGTGCCGAAGTGGACGCCACCTTGCTCCCCAAGGTCAAGGTGGAAGTGGTCATCAGCAAGATCCCCGTGGATACCATCATCGACGCGGCGACCAAGGCGCTGTACACCGGCCACATCGGCGACGGCAAGATCTTCGTCTACAACGTGGCGAAGGTCGTCAAGGTCCGCACCGGCGAGCAGGATTATGCGGCCCTGCAGGATGTGGAATAATATTTCGGATGGAATACAACACAAGGGACGGCCTGCGGGCCGTCCCTTTGCTTTGGTGCAAAGAGGGCAACAGGCCCGCACGGCGGTGCCTGACGGGCCTGTTTCCCCCTTTGGATTCCCCTTCGACAAAATGGGAGGGCAAACCGCGCACTCGGCGCTGCGGCGCCTCGCACACAATTTGCCCTCCCATTTCCCTGGTTGTGTCTGCGTCGGTCGGCGCATGTCCGCCGACGCAGACGGTTTTTACCTTATATAATAGCGCTCAACCGGTGAGCACCTCGTTCATGGCGTCCAGCTGGGCGGGCACTTCCGTCAGGTCCATGGACCCGAAATCCGCCGTCACCCCGGCGTCGTCCAGCAGCCCCTGCTGGGCTGCCGGGTCCTCGCAGATGTCCCGGGCACAGCTGTACACCCTGGGCCAGTTGGCGTCCATCGTCGCCTGGTCGTCGGCGTCCAGGGCGTTCTGCCAGGTCTGGGTTTCCCCCGCCAGGTCCTCCGGCACAAAATCCCCCGCCAGGAACACCACCAGGTCCGCCGCCGCAATGGCTGTTTTCAGGCTGCCCCCCGCAGAGTCTATCTCGTAGGCGATGCAGCCGTTCAGCACCACCGTCAGCCGCCGCGTTTTCACCGCGCCCAGCGCTTCCGACAGTGCTTCCTCCGGTGTGGCCGTGGGCGCCGGGGCGGCGGTTTCCCTGGTGGCGGCGGTTTCCGCCGTGACCGGTGCCGACGGGGCACCCGGTGCCGCCGTGCACCCCGCCAGCAACAGGCATCCTGCCAACAATCCAGCCAATCTGCGCATGGTAAAATCCCCCTTCCGTTTTCCCATACTATGTCCGGGGGCGAAGCCCCTCCACCAATATACCCCGAAATTTCTCACTTTGCAACTTGCCCCCCGCCCGCATTTGCGGTAGAATGGGTACAGAAACGTGCGCTTTGGGACGCACCGTGTATCACAAAGGGAGAATTTAACGTATGCTCGACGATTTGTTTGAATTTTTGCAGGAGGGCGTCACGCCCTATCATGCGGCGGCCACGGCGGCTGCCTGGCTGGATGCCGCCGGTTTTACCCGGCTGGAAGAGGCCGATTACTGGAATCTGGAACCCGGCAAGGGGTACTACATCCTGCGCAACGGTTCCGCCGTGGTGGCCTGGCGCATCCCCGACCATGCCATCGGCGGCTGGCGCATCACCGCCAGCCACAGCGACGCCCCGGGCTGGAAGATCAAGTCCGACGCTGTGACCAACGACGGCTGCCGCCGCCTGAGTGTGGAAGGTTACGGCGGCATGATCATGTCCAGCTGGCTGGACCGCCCCCTGACGGTGGCGGGCCGGGTGCTGGTGCGTACCGAGGACGGCGTGGAAACCCGCCTGGTCCACTTTGACCGGGACCTGCTGGTGATCCCCTCCCTGGCCATCCACATGCAGCGGGACGTGAACAAGGGCCACGAGTACAACCCCCAGATCGATATGCAGCCCCTGTGGGGCCCGGCGGACAGCCGCACCCTCACCGACCTGCTGTGCGAGGAACTGGGCGTGGCCGCCGAGGATATTCTGGACCGGGACCTGCAGCTGGTGACCCGCCAGGCCCCCGCCCTCATCGGCCCCGATGGGCAGTACTTTATGGCGCCCCGCATCGACGACCTGGAATGTGCCGCCACCACCCTGCTGGGCTTTATCGACGCAGCCGCCGAGACCGACAGCGCCTGCGCTCCCGTCTGGGCCATGCTGGACAACGAGGAAGTGGGTTCCTCCAGCCGCCAGGGCGCCGAGAGCAGCTTTTTGCGGGATGTGCTGGACCGGATTCTGGAGGCCATCCCCCACAGCGCCCAGATGGAACACCGGGCCCTGGCCAACAGCTTTATGCTCAGTGCCGACAACGGCCACGCCACCCATCCCAACTTTGCCGCCAAGAGTGACCCGGCGGCCCCCGTGCGCCTGGGCGGCGGCGTGGTGCTGAAGTACAACGCCAGCCAGAAATACACCACCAACGCCCTCAGCGGCGGCATCTTCCGCGCCATTTGCGAGAAAGCCGGCGTGCCGGTGCAGACCTTCACCAACCGGGCCGATGAACCCGGCGGCAGCACCCTGGGCAACCTGCAGAGCCACAGCCTGCCCATCCCCATGGCGGACATCGGCCTGGCCCAGCTGGCCATGCACTCCGCCGTGGAGACCGCCGCCGTGGCCGACGCCGAATCCATGGTCAAGGCCGTGGCCGCCTTCTACCGGGTGCATCTGCGCGCCCTGGGCGACGGCGTCTATACCCTGGCATGATCACCGGACGTTATGCCCCCAGCCCCAGCGGACGGATGCACCTGGGCAACCTGATGTGCTGTCTGCTGGCCTGGCTGAGCGCCAAGAGCAAAGGCGGGCAGGTGCTGCTGCGCATTGAGGACCTGGACACCCAGCGGTGCCCCCGGGTCTATGCCGATGCCATCATGGACGATCTGCAGTGGCTGGGCCTGGCCGCCGACGGCCCCGAACCGCCCCTTTACCAGAGCGAGCGGTCGGAGATTTACCGGTACTATTATAAGAAGCTGGCGGACCGGGGACTGGTCTATCCCTGCTTTTGCAGCCGCAGCCAGCTCCACGCCGCCAGCGCCCCCCACCGCAGCGACGGTCAGGTGATCTACGCCGGGACCTGCCGGGGCCTGACCCCCGAAGAAGTGGCGGAAAAGGCAAAGACCCGCGCCCCCGCCTGGCGGGTGCGGGTGCCCGATGAGGAGATCGCCTTCACCGACGGCCACATGGGCCTGTATTCGGAAAATCTGGCCCGGGATTGCGGGGACTTCTACCTGCGCCGGGCGGACGGCGTCTTTGCCTACCAGCTGGCGGTGGTGGTGGATGATGCCCTCATGGGCGTCACCGAGGTGGTGCGGGGGAGTGACCTGCTTTCCAGCACCCCCCGGCAGCTGTGGCTCTACCGGGAACTGGGGCTGAAGGCACCGGCCTTTTACCACCTGCCCCTGCTGCTGGCCGCCGACGGACGGCGGCTCTCCAAGCGGGACGGCGACCAGAGCCTGGAACACCTGCGGGCCCAATACGCCCCCGAGGAAGTGGTGGGCAAACTGGCCTTTGCCTGCGGCTTGCAGGATACGCCCCGCCCCGTCACCCCGGCGGAACTGGTGCCCGCTTTCGATTGGGCCAGAGTGCCAAAAGATGACATCCTTTTGCCACCGGGCCTGTTTTGAGAAAAATCCTTTGGCAAATTGCAAAAAACGTGCGCAGAAATTTCTGCGCACGTTTTTTGGTGGTCTGCAGGGGGCTGCTTTTTGGAAGAAAAGGACGAAACTGCGAAAAAGATTGGAAGAGAAACTGCCGCAAAAAACTTGATTGCTTCGACGTTCTGCGGCGAAGGTGTCTTATAACGATAATACGTATTTTCTTGCTTTTACAAAATATTTACGGTATACTTAATAAATTGAGGCAAATTTTTTTGCAGCAAAAGAGGGAGGGCGTGCCCCGCCTTGGCTGCAGTACATGGTTTGCAGTACGCTTTACACCCCAGAACCCGGAGGAAATACGGACGCAATACAAACGCCTGTTGGCCGGAATCCTGAGCCTGGCCATGCTGTGCAGCATGGCTTCCACACCCGCTTATGCGGTGGAGGATGCCGTCCAGTCTGATAACACCGCCGTTGTTTCGGAGGAACAGAACCCTGAAACCGACATCGGGCCCGGGGAGGTGACCGTCCTCTCCGACCAGGGGGGCACCGGAGGTACCGATGGGTTGGACACGGATGCCCCCGTGATCGTAACGCTGAAAAACAATACGCTGTCCCAGCTGCAGATCAACATTACGCTGCGGGAACCGGATGTGGAAAACGGCGGCTACGCGGAAACCACCCTGAACGGCGTCCAGTTTGAGGTATACTACAAAGATGGCGGTGCGTTTACCCCCGTAAAGAATGCGGGAGGAGAACGGCCGGGTGGTGTTTGCCGATCCGGACCAGTACGGCGAGTATGTGGTGGTCACCGGCGGTATGCGCAAGACCGTGACGCTGAACGGCAAAACCCTTGCCGAAATCCCGGAAACGTTCCGGAACTACAGTCTGACAGCCCAGACCCAGACCGGCCAGGGGAACCCGGGCCATCCGGAAGCTGCCGGGCCCATAAAACAGATTGCGGATCACCGCCGGTTATGCTATACTGGAAATGGACTTTTTCCGTCCGGAAATCACAAACAAATAAGGACAAAAAACGATGTTTTATCAAATAAAACAACCTATTTCCCGGCCTGAGAGGGAGCCGGGAGCAACCAAAGGAGTTCTCCACAATGCAACGCTATGAAATCACCGGCATGAGCTGTGCGGCTTGTGCCAGTCACGTGGAAAAAGCCGTGGCGGCGGTGCCCGGCGTGCAGTCGGTGTCGGTCAGTTTGCTGACCAATTCCATGCAGGTCGAAGCCGCCCCCGATGCCGACGCAGCCGCTTTGCAAAAGCGGGTCTGCCGGGCGGTGGAGGCTGCCGGCTACGGCGCCGCCCCCGCCGACGATACCATGGACGGGGCCCTGGACGATACCGAAACACCCCGCCTGAAAAAACGTCTGATCCACAGCCTGTGCTTTCTGGTGCCGCTGATGTACCTTTCCATGGGGCACATGATCGGCCTGCCGCTGCCGCCCTTTCTGGAAGGCGGCGGGCCGGGGGCGCTGGTCTACGGCCTGTTGCAGCTGGCGCTGACGCTGCCCGTCTGCTGGATCAACCGCGCCTTCTTCGTCAGCGGGTGGAACGGCGTGCGCACCAAAGCCCCCGGTATGGATACCCTCGTCAGCCTGGGCGCCGGGGCGGCGCTGGTCTACGGCGTGTTTGCCCTCGTTATGATCGGCGCGGGGCTGGCTGCGGGCGACGAAGCCATGGTCCTGCAATACCGCCACGACCTCTATTTTGAGTCGGCGGCCATGATCCTGACCCTTATTACGGTGGGCAAGACCCTGGAAGCCTACAGCAAGGGCCGCACCACCGATGCCCTCAAGAGCCTGATGCAGCTGGCCCCCCAGACCGCCACGGTGCTGCGGGACGGCAAGCCGGTGACGGTGCCGGTGAGCGAGGTGGAAGTGGGGGACCAGTTCCTCGTCAAGCCCGGCGAGTCCATCCCGGTGGACGGTACGGTGGCCGAGGGTGTTTCCAGCGTCAACGAGGCAGCCCTCACCGGCGAGAGTATGCCGGTGGACAAGTTCCCCGGCTCCCCGGTCAGCGCCGCCACCATCAACCAGAACGGCGCGCTCATCTGCCGGGCTGAGCGGGTAGGGCAGGATACCACCCTCTCTCAGGTCATCCGCCTGGTGCGGGACGCTGCCGCCACCAAGGCGCCGTTGGCAAAAACCGCCGATAAAGTTTCCGGTATCTTTGTGCCCGCCGTCATCTGCATTGCGGCGGTGACCTTCCTGGTCTGGCTGCTGCTGGGCCAGACCTTTGCCTACGCCCTGGCCCGGGGCATCTCGGTGCTGGTCATCAGCTGCCCCTGCGCCCTGGGTCTGGCCACCCCCGTGGCCATCATGGTGGGCAGCGGCGTGGGTGCCAAGCACGGCATTTTGTTCAA
Source organism: Candidatus Gemmiger excrementigallinarum (assembly GCA_019116445.1). Taxonomy (GTDB): domain Bacteria; phylum Bacillota; class Clostridia; order Oscillospirales; family Ruminococcaceae; genus Gemmiger; species Gemmiger excrementigallinarum. The sequence continues at coordinate 4,949 of DXBP01000056.1, read as the reverse complement.
GACTGCCGCCAGCCTGGAAACCACCGGCTACACCGACACCGTGCTGCTGGACAAGACCGGCACCATCACCACCGGAGAGCCCAGCGTGGTGCAGATCGTGGGCACCCGCCGCGTGCCGGAAAAATTCCTGCTCAGCATGGCGGCGGGGCTGGAACTGCGCAGCGAACATCCCCTGGCCCGGGCCATCCTGCAGCGGGCCGAGCAGGACAAGATCAAGTATACGGCGGTGGCGGATTTCCAGGCCGTGCCCGGCCAGGGGCTGCGGGGCAAGGTGGCCGGCAAGGTCATTGCCGGCGGCAACGCCGAGTTCATCCGCACTACCTGCGTGCTGCCCCCTGACCTGGAGGAAGCCGGCCAGGAGATGAGCCGCAACGGCATCACGCCGCTGTATTTCTCCCTGGCGGGCAGCCCGGCGGGCGTCATCGGTGTTTCCGATGTGGTCAAAAAGACCTCGGCGGGGGCCATCGCCCAGATGAAGGCCCTGGGCCTCAACGTGGTGCTGCTTACCGGCGACAACGAAGCCACCGCCCGGCATATCGGGTCCATGGTGGGGCTGGACGCCGACCACGTGGTGGCGGGCGTGCTCCCCGCGGGCAAGGAGAAGGAAGTCCGCCGCTGGCAGAAGAAAGGCCGGGTGGCCATGGTGGGCGACGGCATCAACGATGCCCCCGCCCTCACCCGGGCGGAAACCGGCATTGCCATCGGGGCCGGGGCCGACGTGGCCCTGGATGCCGCCGACGTGGTGCTGGTGCGCAGCGACCTGGCCGATGTGCCCGCTGCCGTGCGGCTCTCCCGGGCGGTGGTGCGCAACATCCACGAAAATCTGTTCTGGGCCTTCTTCTACAACGCCATCTGTATTCCCCTGGCCGCGGGCGTCTTTACGGGGCTGGGCATCACCCTCAACCCCATGATCGCCTCGGCGGCCATGAGTCTGTCCAGCGTCTGCGTGGTGGGCAACGCCCTGCGGCTGAATACCCTGGACCCCCGCAAGGCCGACCACGACGCACCGCCCAAACACAAGGCACCGCCCCCGGCGGCCCCGGCGAAAGCCCCGGCCTGCCCGGCGGAGTGCCCGGTACCATCCAAACAGGAGGGAAAGACTATGAAAAAAACCATCCACATTGAGGGCATGATGTGTGCCCACTGCGAAGCCACCGTGAAGAAAGCCCTGGAAGCGCTGGACGGCGTGGGGAGTGCTGTCGTCAGCCACGAGGCCGGTACGGCGGTGGTGACCCTGAGCCATGCAGTGGACGACGCTGCCCTGAAAGCCGCGGTGGAGGCGAAAGACTACACCGTGACGGGCATCGACGGATGAGCGCGGTGCGCCGCCGCTGGCGGTTCGAGGGCCGGGTACAGGGGGTAGGGTTCCGGTACTTTGCCACCTGTGCGGCCCAGAAGCTGGGCCTGACGGGCTGGGTGGCCAACGACTGGGATGGCAGCGTCACGCTGGAAGCCCAGGGCGACCCGGAACAGCTGGACAAGCTGGTGCCCATGATCGAGCGCACCTGCCGCTGGGGGCGTATCGAGGGCATGACGGTGGAGAACCTGCCCCTGAAAGAGCACGAGTACCACTTCACCGAGCGCAGCGGAGAGTGAGTTCCTTTCTTTATAAAGAAAGGAACCAAAGAAATTTCAACCTTTCGTCCGGGAAGGGGCGGTGACGGAAAGACCCGCGCTTCGCCCTTCCCGGGTGGAACCGAAAAAAGCCAAAGAAAAAAGGCATGGTCTGCGGACCATGCCTTTTTTTGGTATACGATTTTATAAGTAGTTCATTTCCCCCAGGGCGGAGAGCAGCGTCGCCCAGTCGGCGTCGGTGTAACTGGTTCGGGCAAAGTGCAGCCCGGCGGGGGACATATACCCGGTCTTGGCGCCTTTACGGTCCTTGAACTGCAAAAAGTAGACGTTCTCCTCGTCCTGTACCACCCGGATAAAGTATTCTCCCCGGCGGCACTGGAAGGAGGGAAGACCGGGGTAAGGAGTGTTCAGGGCGTAGCTCTCCGGCGTGATGGTCACTTCCTGCCGGAACACCGGCTGCGCCGCAAAGCCCTGGTCGATGCCCTCCCAGGTGGGGCGCAGCGGTTTGGGGACCTTGGTGCGGTGCATCATCTGGATGGAACTGCGCACGACCATCGCCCGCGTGCAGATGGCATAATATCCCAGCACACAGGCCAGCAACAGCATACCAACAGCCAATACAAGGGGCAGAAGGCTATGGGATGCGTCGGAACGCCAGAAACGAATCCCTTGCAGCAGACAAAGCAGGGCAAGCAGTGCAGATACCCCGCGAAGTACGCGCAGATAGATCCGGTACCCCTGCAGCGCCGGCAGCTGCTTCACCTCGGGGTCTTTGGCGTACATCAGGTAGCGCGCGTAACGAATGTACTGGTCCTGGACCCACAGCGTTTTGTACTGCAGTTTGTTGTAGCAGGTCACAATGTGCAGTTCCTGCTTCTCTTTGTCGTAGCGGATGGAATTCTGCCGGATGTCCATAACAATGCCTCCTTTGCGGATTCGGGTTCCTTCTTTGCAAAGAAGGAACCGAAGAAACTCTGATCTTTTACAAATCTATCTCCCGGGGGTATTCCCCGTCAATCAGGCGATAAGGCAGCCCGTGCAGCCGGCACTGGCGCAGGGCTTCGGCGTTGTCCGCCAGGGCGGTGTCCAGGGTAAAATCGCTGTCGTCCAGGCGGTGTTCCACCACGTTGGCGTACTGCCGCACCCGGGCAAAATGCCCCAGCAGATAGTCCCGGCTCATCACCAGGCAGAGATAACGGATCTCGGCCCGTTCCGTGGGGGAAAAATCCTGCTGCCAGGTGTAGGGGATATAGCACCCTTCCACGATCAGGGACTGGCGGTTTTCCATGGCGGTGCGGATCATCTCCCGGGCGATGGGCCACACAACGGCGGTGAGGGCCTCGTCCTGGGTGGGGGACAGGCTGATGGTGCCGCTGCGGATCAGGCCCATTTTCAGGTGATCCAGGCTCAGATAGGGGATGCGGCGGCGTTCCAGCAGCCGCTGGGCCAACAGGGTCTTGCCGGTATGGGAGGGCCCGGCGATAAGATAAATCATGGTATACTCCTGACGAATGGTGACAAAACCCGGGCGGGAACTTGCCCCCGCTGTTTGTGAGGAAGGGAACGCTCAGAACGGGGCGTTGCGGTCTACCCGGCCCCATGCATAGCGCAGGGTGTCAAAATACAGCCGGGCGTACAAGGTGCGCCGCAGCCCGCCGTCGGCAGCCAGCACGAACCAGGCTGCCCCGGCGGCATAGTATTCTTCAATCACTTCCAGCCGCAGGGAGCCCTCGTTCACCTGTCGCGCGATCCGGGCTGGGTCGGCGCGGTGCATTGTGCGCCAGGCAAACAACCGGGGGATCCGGTGCAGCCGCGTTTCCTGCAGGGACAGGTCATCGGGGGTGCAGCCGGTAAAGGTCAGCCGGGCAGGCGTGGCGCGGAAATGGTTGCCCGCCTCCGGCACCTGCACAAAGAAACCGTTTTTGTCAAAATCTACCGTCAACCCGTCTTCGGTGGGGGTGATGCGGTGGATGACACAGTCGTGCAGCAATACGCGAGGGTAGGCGTTGGTCGCTTGATGTACCATGGGAAAGTCCTTTCCTTTTTGTTCCTTCTTTGCAAAGAAGGAACAAAAGAAACGCTCTACTATATAATGTATAGGGGCGGGCATCACCGGCGGGCGTTGCGCTGCCAGATGGTGTACAGCCCGTCCAGGATCAGCGTTTCCCGGTAGTCGATGGGGGTGCGGCAGGCGGCCTGTACGCTGCGGGGCAGGGTGCCGGTAGCAGCCAGCGGCGCTTCGGGGGCTTTCAGCACGGCGCGGAAGTTCTCCACCATGCCGTCCACCATGGCCGCCGTGCCATGCACCATGCCGCTGTGCAGGCAGTCCGCGGTGTTGGCACCCAGCATCCGTTTGGGGCGTGCGTCCAGCTCCACCTGGGGCAGCTGGGCGGTGTTCTTTACCAGCGCCGCCAGCGAAAGCTGCGGTCCCGGCAGAATGGCGCCGCCCACCAGGGCGCCCTCGGCGTCCACGGCCAGCATCGAGATGGCGGTGTCGAAGTTGGCCACCACCAGCGGCGGCGTGTGCCGCTGCAACGCCCCTACCACGGCGCAGAGCAGCTCACCCCCCAGCTGGGCGGGGTTGTCCATCCGGATGCGCACCCCGCTTTTGAGGCCGGGGCCTACTTCCATGATGGGCGCTTCGCACATTTTGCGCAGGGCTTCCCGCATGCGGGGGGTCAGCGCCGGCACCACGCTGGAAAAGATCACGTCGGTGACTTCCTGGGGCTCCGCCCCGTACAAAGCCAGCATATTGACCATTTTATACAGGAGTTCATCGCTGCTCAGGGCAGTGTCTGCAAACAGGCGCGAGGAAAACACCAGCTTGCCGTCCTTTGTATAGGAACCGAAGGTGATGTTGGAGTTGCCGATATTCAAAGCCAGGATCATGGCCCTACCTCTTTTCTGTAAGATGCTTTTATACTATTATAATAAGAAGGAAATTGCAAGGGGGCGCCTTGCGCCCCTTTTGCAATACCTTCGGAAAGAAAAAAGTACGCTATACCGAATAACCAAAAAACGAGCCCGAAATTTGTCAAAAAATCTGAAAAAAGGTGTTGACAAAGTGGATTCCCGGTGGTATTATAGTCAAGCTGTCCGGCGCGAGAGCGACACGGAAAGCCGCTGAAAACCGCATAACAACAGCCTTTGAGGGCTTTTCGAGGAGCTTCGCTCCGAGAAAAAACTTCAAAAAAATCTCAAAAAAGTTCTTGACAAACAAAAACTTCTGAGATATAATAAATGGGCTGTCACGCGAGATGCGAACAGCGAAGCAGGACCTTGAAAATTGAACAAAACTGAAACTTGTGGAACCTTGAACGTGGGTTTGGAAACCCACGAAAATCAATTCCAAATTTACAAGTAATTCAAACAGG
>DXBP01000055.1 GCA_019116445.1 Candidatus Gemmiger excrementigallinarum | reverse complement strand
CGGAAGGTGGGGCCGAAGGTGTAGACATTGCCCAGGGCCATTGCCATGGCTTCCGCTTCCAGCTGACCGGAAACCGTCAGGTTCACCGGGCGCTTGAAGAAGTCCTTGGTGTAGTCGATGGCGCCGTCCTCGGTGCGGGGAATATCGTTCAGATCCATCGTCGTGACCTGGAACATCTCGCCCGCGCCCTCACAGTCGGAACCGGTGAAGATGGGCGTGTGCACATAGGTGAAGCCCCGCTCATGGAAGAACTGATGAATGGCAAAAGCCGCCTGGCCGCGAACGCGGAATGCCGCATTGAAGGTGTTGGTACGCGGGCGCAGGTGGGTCATGGTACGCAGATAGTCCATGCCCATCTTCTTCTTCTGCAGCGGATACTCAGGTCCGCAGGTGCCCAGCACCGTGATGGTGTCGGCGTTGATCTCGAAGGGCTGTTTGGCGTTGGGGGTCAGCACCAGGGTGCCGGTGACCTCAAAGCTGGTGTACAGGCCGCACTTGGCGATCTCGGCATAATTGGACAGTTTATCCGCCTGGAAAACGATCTGCACAGGCTTATAGCAGCTGCCGTCCGACAGCGAGATAAAGCCGATATTTTTAGAATCGCGCACCGTTTTCGCCCAGCCGCAGACGGTAACTTTGGTGCCGTCGGCGGGGGTGGCCGTGTACAGCGATACAAGTTCGGTTCTCTGCATGGGTGGTCCACTCCTCTTATTAAAAACAATGATTGTTCTTATTATAGCGGGTTCGGACCAAATTGTACAGCATTTTTTTGCCGCTGCAGGTTCAATCCACGTGACCGCCCAGCAGTACGGCCAATGCTTCGGCCGCGTACTGCCCCCCGCGCACCGCTTCGGTCACGGTATTGGCATGGCCGCCGATCTCGATGAGCAGGCTGCCGGTGGTCAGGTCCTGGTTGTAGTACCGGTAGGCGCACATCACCGGGCGGGTAAGGCCCGGTGTGCGGCTTTCCATGGCCTGTTCCCAGGCCGCCGCAAACCGCAGGTTGAGCCGCCAGTTGGGCAGTGAAATGCTGGAACCGTTATCACACCCGGCAATGATCATGACCTGGGCGGTATCTTCCCCGTTCACCGTGCACAGCGGTTTTACCCGGGTACCGTCGGCATCCTCAATGGCGTCCCGGTGAACATCCAGCACCACTTTGATGGAGGGGTATTTTTCCAGATACGCCTGCGTGGTGGCATAGCTGCGATCGTAGCTCTCGGTATAGCTGGGGGAATCGTGGAGGGTGGTATCGTGCAGGGTGTTGATGCCCGCCGCGTTGAGCACTTGCGTCATCTTCTCCCCCACCGCGCACATATTCAGTTCGGTGTTCAGTGTGCGGGCCGTAAAGGCCGGGTCATAGACAAGGTCCGGCCAGGTCTGGTAGGTTTCGGTGGCGTGGGTGTGCAGGATGAGCACCTGGGGTTCGCTGCTGTTGATCTCCACATCAAAGGGCAGCGACGGCGTTGTGACCGCGGCGCGCAGATCGGCGTCACTGTTTTGGGTCAGGTTGTGGATGCTGCCCGCCCCCAGCGTAATATAGCCCGTGCCGCTGCCCTGACCGTATTGTTCAGCGCGGATGCGCCCGGGATTTTCGATGTCGGGCGCAGCACTGGGCAAAGGTGTGGCACTGGGCACCGGTGTGGCCGATGGCTGGGCGGTATCAGACTGCGATTCCGATGCCGCCGAAGTTTCCGGTACTGTGGTGGAGGCGGCAGCGGAAGGCTGCGGTGTGGCGGGGCGCGGTTTTTCCACCGGCACCGGCCAGTCCAGCGAAACAGCTGCCGCCGGGTCCTGGCAGAGCATCGCGCCCCGCACCAGCCAGGCCCGCCCCGGCAGGCAGGCCACCGCCGCCAGCGTCAGTGCCGTGCCGCCCGCCAGCATCACCGTGCACAGCAGTACAGCCAGGCAGCGGCGCACCAAGGCCATAGACTCCACCTCCATTCCCTCACAATTTATGTGGTTTTTGTGCCTTTCATGAATATTTTTTTGAAAAAAGACTTGCAAGGGCTGAAAAAATGTGGTAGGATAACTTGTACTGTTATGGGGAACCAAGGAGGTGGAACGAATGCCTAACATCAAATCTCAGAAGGACCGTGTTGTCCAGGCCAAGAAAGAGGCTATGCACAACAAGGTCATCAAGTCCAACCTGAAAACAGTGATCAAAAAGGCAGACGCTGCCATCGACAGCAATGCTGCTGACAAAGACGCCGTCATGAAAGCCGCCGTCTCTGCCATCGACTCTGCTAAGAGCAAGGGTGTCATCCATAAGAACACCGCTGCCCGCAAGGTCAGCCGCATGGCTAAGCGCGCCAACAAGGCTGCTGCTCAGTAATTGATCGCATGAACAATGCCCGCCGGGGATTTTCCCCGACGGGCATTTTCATTTGCCTTAATTCTGATCCCGGCTTTTGCCGATCAACGCTGCCAGCAGCCCAAACAAAATGCTGGCCGCAATGCCCCCGGCCGCTGCTGTAAGCCCGCCGGTAAAAATGCCGGGCAGCCCGCACTGGTCCACCGCCTGTTTGACGCCCTGGGCCAGCAGGTGCCCGAACCCCAGCAGCGGCACACTGGCCCCGGCCCCCGCCAGGTCCACCAGCGGCTTGTACAGCCCCACTGCGCTGAGGATCACACCGCTGACTACGTATCCTGTCAGGATGCGCGCCGGGGTCAGGCTGGTATAGTCAATCAGCAGCTGGCCTACCACACAGATGGCACCGCCGATCACAAAGGCCCACAGATAATTCATACCGTTCCCTCCCCTGCCAGTTCCACACAGTGCGCAATACCGGGAATACTCTCCCCTTGCAGGAAGGTCGTCTGGCTCATCAGGGCACCTGTGGCCATAAACAGCACCCGGCGATATTCCCCCGCCTGCAGCCGGGGCAAAATATGGGCACAGAGCACCGCCGCGCTGCACCCCGGGCCGCTGCCGCCAGCTTGTACATTCTGCGTGGACACATCGTACAGCAGGCAGCCGCAGTCCTGATGGTTGGGCAGCGGCACGCCCTCCTGTTCCATCTGCTGGCGCAGCAGCGCACTGCCCACCTCCCCCAGGTCCCCGGTAAAAATCACATCAAAATCCGCAGGTGCGGTACCGGTGGCGGCAAAGTAGCGCAGCAGAGTGGAGGCCGCAGCGGGCATCATGGCCGCCCCCATATTGTTGATGTCATGCACTTCATAATCCTGCACCCGGCCGAATGTGACCGACAGCACCGGTACCCCGGCCTGTCCCGGAGCGCGCAGCAGACAGGCTCCCGCCGCCGTGGCCGTCCACTGGGCCGTGGGAGTCCGTTTGGCGCCGTAGTCCAGCGGCGTGCGGAACTGTCGTTCCGCCGCACAGAAATGGCTGCTGGTCATTGCAAGCACCTGCTGTACGGCGCCGCCCGCTGCCAGGGATGCCGCCAGGGCCAGTGTTTCGGCCATGGTGGAGCAGGCCCCGTAGATACCGGCAAAGGGAATTTCCAGCGCACGCATGGTGTAGTTGCTGGCCGTGCACTGGGCCTGCAAATCCCCTGCCAGGGCCAGGTCCACCTCTTTGCGGCTGATACCTGCCTTGCGCAGACAGGCTTCCGCCGCCTTTTGCTGCAACAGACTTTCGGCCTGTTCCCAGTTGGCGCACGCTTCCTCCGGGAAAGCCGCATCCCGGGTGAGGAAGTCAAACCCCGATGCCAGCGGGCCTTCCCCCTCCTTTTTGCCGCCCGCCGCAGCCCATGCTGCAATGACCGGCGGCTTTTCAAACAGTACGGTATCTTTTCTACGGATTGCCATACTTCACCCGACCTTTCCCAGCAGCCAGTAGAGCAATCCCCACACAGCCGACGCCGCCGTGCCGTAAGCAATGACCGGCCCCGCAATGCCAAAGATGCGGGCGCCTACGCCGCTGACCCAACCCTCGGCCTTGAACTCAATGGCCGGGCTGACCACAGAGTTGGCGAATCCCGTGATGGGTACCAGCGTACCGGCCCCGGCTTTGGCGGCCAGTTTCTGGTACCAGCCCGCCACCGTGCACACCGCCGACATAAAAATCAGAGCGATGCTCGTCAGTGTGCCGGCCAGGGAAGTATCGTACCAGATCAGGAAAAACTGCCGCAGTATTTCCCCCAGCAGGCAGATGCCGCCGCCAACAAAAAATGCCCACAGGCAATCTTTCGCGACGGGCGAAGGCGGCGACGCGCGAGATACCATGTGAGCATAGTCTTTCGGGTTTAATTTCATTGTTACTACGCCCCCTTGAGGGGTAGTATACCCTCAGGGGCCGTAAAATATCACATTGCCGCGATAATAGGGTTCCGGCACCATCATGCGGTAGAGTTCCTTGAGTTCCTGACCGACCACAGAATCCTCGGCATGGCCGCCGCAGGGCAGGGTCAGGATCTGGTAACGCACCCCGAACACGCGGCTTTCCAGGCGGGTGGCACAAGCGCCCGCCCGCAGATAAAAGGCGATGCGGCGCCGGGCGATCGCCTGGTCGGGGGCTTCCTCCGGGTGCTCGCACTCGAGGATCAGATCGTCCAGGCGTTCCTTATAATATTCCGCCAGGGTGTGCAGCGCCTGGGTGCCGATCCCGCCGCCCCGCAGGTCCTTGCGCACGGCGAAATAGTCCAGCAGTGCGCTGCGGTGCCCCGGCAGCATCACCTGCCAGGCATAGGCCTGCAGATGGCCTGCTTCGTCCTCCAGGACCAGCGGTTCATAGATGCCCGCCTGCATCATCTCGCGCACAGCGCTGAAGGGTTTGAGTTCGGCAGCAGGAAAATCCTGTACCATTCGGGTTTCATAGATCTGCTGCGCTGCAGCGCAGTCCAGCAAACGGATTTGCATGGGGATTTCTCCTTTCTACATTGAATTACCGTTTCATTTCTTGTATAATACAGGTACTTTGAAACGGAGGTTTCGTGTATGGAATGGACCGATATCAGCATCACCGTCGCCAAGCGCGACGCAGATACCGCCGAAGCCATTGCCACGATGGTGGCCAACGGCGGCATTTATATTGAAGATTACAGCGACCTGGAACAGCAGGCCTGGGAGATTGCCCACGTGGACCTGATCGAGCAGGAACTGCTGGACAAGCCCCGGGATGTGGTCATTGTACACATGTACCTGGCTCCCGACGAGAACCCTGCCGAGATCCTGCCCCTGTTTGAGGAACGGCTGAAGAACAGCGGCATCGACTACCAGCTGAACACCACCGGTGTGGAGCAGGAGGACTGGCAGAACGCCTGGAAGAAGTACTACCACGCCATGGACATCGGCAACCGGCTGGCCATCGTGCCCGGCTGGGAGGAATATGACACCGACCGCATCGTGATCACCATGGACCCCGGCATGGCTTTCGGCACCGGCACCCACGAAACCACCAGCCTGTGCCTGGAAACGCTGGATACCATTGTAAAAGGCGGCGAGCGGGTTCTGGACATCGGCACCGGTTCCGGTATTCTGGCCATTGCAGCCCTGAAACTGGGTGCCAAGGTGGCGGAAGGTGTGGACATCGACCCCATGTGCGTACGCACCGCCGGGGAAAATGCTGAGCGCAACGGCGTGGCCGACCGCTTCACCGTGCTGGTGGGCGACCTTTCGGACAAGGCCAGCGGCCAGTACAACATCATCACTGCCAACATCGTGGCTTCTGCCATTCTGTCGCTGGCCCCCCACGCGCCCGCCCTGATGGCGCCGGGTGCCCGCTTCATCGCCAGCGGTATCATCGACGAGCGCAAGCAGGAAGTGCTGGATGGCCTGGAAGCCGCCGGGCTGCAGCCGGTGGAAGTGAAAGAAAAGCGCGGCTGGGTCTGCATTATCTGCGAAAAGAAAGAGGCATAAGATGCCGCACCGCTATTTTACCAGAGAATTGTCCGGCGGGCAAGCCGCCCTGACCGGCAGCGATGCCCACCACCTGGCCAACGTCATGCGCGCCCGCCTTGGGGAAGAAGTGGTCCTGTGCGGGCCGGACGGTTTGGAATACACCGGTACCGTGACGGCAATTTTGCCGGGCCGGGTGGAATTTTCCGTAAACGAGGGGGCTCCCAGCAAAGCGGAACCCGCCGTAGCCGCCACCCTGTTTGTAGGCTACCCCAAGCAGGGCAAGCTGGATGAGATCATCCGTCACAGCGTAGAGTTGGGCGTACAGGAGATCATCCCCTTTTTCAGCCGCTACTGCGTAGCCACCCCCAAAAAAGAGGAGGCCAAAAACGAGCGGTACAACCGCATTGCTGCCGAAGCCGCCAAGCAGGCCGGACGGGCCGTGATCCCCCATGTGACCATGCCGCTGGAGAATTTTTCTGCGGTTTGCCGGGCGCTGGGGGACTATGACAAGGCGCTCTTTTTCTATGAAGGCGGCGGCACATCGCTGCGGGAAGTCCTCGCTCCCGGCAGTGTGCAGCGACTGGCGCTGATCACCGGCAGCGAAGGCGGTTTTTCCGCCGAGGAAGCCGACGCCGCCGCCCAGGCCGGTGCCGTGACGGTGGGACTGGGTCCGCGCATCCTGCGCTGTGAAACCGCCCCCCTGGCCGCCTTGACTGCGGCCATGCTGCTGACCGGCAACCTGGAATAACCCATACTATGGCGGCCCGATCCTGCCGGTGCCTGCCAGATTGCCAATTTCAAAGACAAGCCCCCTGCCGCATGGCAGGGGGCTTTTGGCGTATTCAGTTTTCGCCGTGACCTCTGGCATGGCGGAAGGCTTCCCGGTATTCTTCAGGAACGTCCTCCACCGTCTGTCCGTCATGGATGGACGTGGTGCCGGCGGCTTCTGACGTCTGGTAGAACCAGAGTTTGTAATCCAACATATCCAGCGTTTTTTGCAGCTGGGCCATCTGCTGCTGTACCGCGCGGCGCCGGTTCACAAACAGCTGCAGCCGCTCAGAGATGGTGGCATCCCCCTCCCGGCACAAATCAATATAGCGCCGGATCTCCTTGATGGAAAGTCCCGATTGCTTCAGGCATTCGATGATGCTCAGCCATTCGTAGTCGCTTTCCTTGAACATACGGATGCCGCCGTCCGAGCGTTCCACATACGGCAGCAGCCCTTCTTTATCGTAATAGCGCAGCGTTGAGGGTGCCACCCCCAGCCGCTTGGCCATCTGCCCCACTGTATACTGCATGGGCTCAGAACAATTTATCCGCCGGGTACAGGCCGTCGGCGCTCATCTTCTGCAGGGCGGCAACCAGGTCCGGTTTGTCTTCCCGGTAGGTGATGCCGTACCACTTGTCGGCACTGGTCAGCACATGGACTCCCGCCTCACCGCGCTGCAGCGAAGCCGTCACAACGGAAGGCAGGTAGTATTCGCACTTGAGCGGATTGACCGGCAGATTTTCTTTGAGGAATGCTGCAAACCCGGCCTTGGCTTCGGCAATATAACCGGGGGTGAAGCCCCACAGGTTCATGGAAACCACCGTATCCGCCGCCAGGTCGGTCCAGGTAGCGCCGCCATCCTCGGTATAATGGATGCCGCCTTCGTACGGCTCGATGCAGGTACGTTCGGTTACGCTGACCAGGTCGCCTTTTTCGTCGATGACGCAGACGCCGCGGCTGACGCTGCCATTGGCGCTGACGGTGTTGCCCAGCAGGAAGCCGACCATCGACCAGGCATAGCGGTCGCCGTCCTCATGGGTGCTGAGATAATCGTAAATCAGCTGGAAGCCCTGGGGGCCGTAGTAGTCATCGGCGTTGATGACGGCAAACGGCACATCCCCGATGGCTTCCTCGGCCACGAGGATGGCGTGGGCAGTGCCCCAGGGCTTGACACGGCCTTCGGGCACCGTGAAACCTTCGGGCAGTTTTTCCAGCTGCTGGTAGGCGTAACGCACCTCAAATCCGGCACGCTCTGCCCGGGCACCCACTGCCTCCTTGAAGGCCTCCTCGATTTCATGCTTGATGATGAACACAACGGTTTCAAATCCGGCACGACGGGCATCGTACAGGCTGTAATCAATGATGGCTTCCCCGGACGGTCCAACCGGATCGATCTGCTTCAGTCCACCGTAACGGCTGCCCATACCGGCTGCCATAACCACCAGGATCGGTTTTTTCGCCATAAGAAATAAGCTCCTTCCTCGATCCAGTACGTTGACGGGTGCCGCGGTCTTGTTGGACGGCACCTCCCATTCGTACCGGGTGTTATCCACTGTCTTTATGATACACGCTCCCCCGCTTTCTTGCAAGTCCCGCGCCCCAAAGCGGACAAAATCACGAAAATGTTACGCAATTCTTGGTAGCATTCGTGTACAGAGAATGGTATAATGTTCATAAATATCCATTTTCTCTGCAAGGAGGGGTGATTCCATGCAAACAGCAGGGGCTGTACGCGCGCTGGTACTGGCCGGCGGCGGTGCCAAGGGCAGTTACCAGGTGGGGGTCTGGCACGCCCTGCAGGAGCTGGACTGGCACCCGTCCATTATCACCGGTGCCAGCGTCGGTACCCTGAACGGCTGTATGTTCGCCATCGGCAAAATCAAGGAAGCCGAAGCCCTGTGGCGTTCGCTGGAGATCCACGACGTGCTGGACGTGCCGGCCACCCGCAACCCCGAGGAACTCAACAACTTTTTCCTGGATGTCATCCGCAGCGGCGGACTGAACGTGGAACCGCTGGCGGAACGCATCGATTCTCTGGTCGATGAGGAGGCCGTGCGCCGTTCCCCCATTCATTTCGGTCTGGTGATGACAGAAATGTCCACCATGCGCAGCATCCAGTGCCCTATTGAGGACATCCCCCAAGGGAAACTGAAAGAATATCTGCTGGCTTCCAGCGCCTGCTTCCCGGCGCTGCGCCCCCGGGAGATCGACGGGGTGAAATACATCGACGGCGGCTGGCGGGACAATATGCCGCTGCAGCTGGCGGCCAACATGGGCGCCACCGAGCTGCTGGGTGTGGACATTGACGGCATTGGCATTGTGCGGCAGAACAACACCGGACTGCCCACCCGCATTGTGCGCAGCCATTGGAACCTGGGGCCCACCCTGGACTTTGACCCGGCCCGGGCAGCGCGCAACATTGCCCTGGGGTATCTGGATACCATGCGCCTGTTCGGCCGCCTGGGCGGTACCGCCTACGGGATTTTGCCGGACGACGATGAATTTCTGGAACGGTTTGCAGACATCTACCAGCGGCTGCTCTCAGAAACAAACACCCGTGCCCCCGGCATAGACCGGGTAGAGAAAGCAGCCCGGCAGCGCGCCGGTTATCCTGCCCCCTATGCCCCCAATCCCAGCGCCCCCACCCGCGGTGCACTGGTGCCCCTGGAGCTGGCCTGTGAACGTCTGCACGTGCCCGAGGATCTGCCCTATACCCCCAAACTTCTGGCGGCCGCCTTTATGGGCAGTTTTGACAAAGACCCGGCCAGCCGCTTCCCTGCCCTGCTGTACGGGAAGGAAGGCAGTCTGGTGGCAGAACGCGCCATGGCTGCCGCCGTGCCGGAAGAATTTGTGACCGCGCTGGTCAGCCGCGCATTGGCCGAAATTTCGCCGCTGTAACCGCCAAAGGAGGCCTGTATGTATACGTTTACCGGTGTATCCGCATCCGCCGGGATCGCGATTGGTCCGGTGGAGCAGATCGATCACGGTACCGCCGGGCTGCATCGCATCGTATGCGATCCCTTCCGGGAACGTGCACTTTACGATGTGGCCGTCGTTCTGGCCAAGGACGAACTGCGCCGCCTGAGCCAGCGCACCAAAGGTCCGGATGCCGATATTCTTTTGTTCCAGATTGCCTTGTTGGAGGATGAGTCCTTCACCAACGAGATCGGAGATTACATAGCCGCCGGGGCCGGCGGAGCCGCCGCGGTGGAGCGGGCCGAACAGATTTTTGCGGGACGGCTGAACAACGTGGATGACGAGTACATCCGGGAGCGCAGCGTGGATGTCTGTGACGTATGCCGCCGCGTGGTGGATATTCTGGACGGGCGGCCGCGCCGCCGCCTGCACCTGAAGCGCCCCAGCATTCTGGTGGCGGACCGCTTTTTCCCCAGTGACCTGTTCAGTCTGGACCGGCGCATGATCCTGGGCCTGGCCAGCAACCAGGACAGTACCATCAGTCATGCCGCCATTATGGCGCGCAGCATGGGGATTCCGGCCGTGGTCCAGCTGGGCGACGGCGTTGCCGCCCTGGCAACCGGTCACCGTGCCATCCTGGATGCTTCGGACGGTGCAGCCACCCTGATCATTGAACCGGACGGCACCCACGTAGCCCAGGCCGATTGCAAAATTGCCCAAAGCCGACTGCACGGCCGCACCCCGGACCCGGTGGCCGCCCTGCCCTGCCTGACCAAAGATGGCACCGCCTTCCGGCTGCTGGCCGCCACCAACGCCAGTTCGGAACCGGACGAGCCGCTGCCCCAGGGTGCTGCCGGCATAGGACTGCTGCGCACCGAATCGGTGATTTTGGACGATCTGTCGGAGGATGCGCAGTTTGAGCGCATCAAGGAAAAACTGCAGTGCTCCGACGGTGCCATGATCGCCGTGCGCACCTGTGATACCAGCGCCGATGACGACTCTCCCTGGACGGCAGAAATCACCAAGCGCCTGCACGGCCACCGTTTGTTCTGGCCGCAGATCAAGGCCCTGCTGCGCGCAGCCCCTTACGGCGACCTGCGGGTTCTCTTCCCGACGATCGCCGGTGTGGAAGATTGGGAAACCTGCCTGAAAGAAGTGGACAACTGCCGGGACGAGCTGCACCGGAACAGCCCCGATGTGACGATCCCTCCGCTGGGCTGCATCGTGGATATGCCTTCGGCAGCCCTGCTGGCCGGGGAACTGATCGAGCACGGCGCCCAGATGCTGGCCATCGACATTGAGGACCTGACCCGTTACACCCTGGGGCTGGTTCAGGACGCCACCGCCGCCGCAAACCGTGTGGACAACCCTGCCGTGCAGCGCCTTGTGAAAGAGGTACTGCAACAGGCCGGGGCCCGCGGTGTGGAAGTGTATCTGTGCGGCATCACCATCGAGAGTATCCCCCGTATTCCGATATACCTGCACCTGGGCGTGCGGAATTTCAGTGTGGAACCGGCCGCTCTGCTGCCGCTGAAAAAGCTGTTGATGGAGGAAGACCTGAGAAACTCCCCCGTTCCAAAACCATAAGAAAAACCACCTGCCATAAGGCAGGTGGTTTTGTTTTTCAGGAGTTCTGAGTGGAATCGGAAGATGCCGCGTCGCCGGAGTCGCTCTGGCTTTCCTCACTGCCAGTGGTGGCCACCAGCGTGTCGTCCCGCTCCCCCGCGATGAAGACACTGACAATGGTTTTACCGGCATCAAACTTCGTTCCCGCCAGCACATCCGTCTTGGCAACACAGCCTTCAGCCATGGTGCCGTCATTTTCGATGATCTGCATCTTATACTGGATGCCCCGCTCGTCCAGCTGCTTGCTGGCATTGGACTGGGTAAAGCCGATAATATCCGGCATTTCCACCAGGTTGGGGCCTGTGCTGACAACGATCTGAATGATCTGCCCTTCCTCGGTCTTGAGCGTTCCCGCCACCGGGTCCTGGCTGATGACGATCCCCGCGGCCACCTCGGAACTGTTTTGCTCCGTCATGACGATGCGGTACTGGGTATACAAATCGTTATCTTTGATCTCGCTGGCATAGCGCTTGCCTACCAGGTCGGGAATGGTTTCCACCGTCTGGTCTGTGGAATCACCACTGGCAACCGAATCGCTGGCCGCAGGCGGTGGGGTGGCAGTCTGTCCGCTGTCGCTGCTGCCTGCATCCAGCAGGCTCCACACCAGCAAAATCGCCAGCACCGCAATGACCGCCAGAGAAACCCCCATGATCTTGCGGGTGCTGATCTGATTGTCCCCCCGCTCAAACATGGCATTGGCAACGTTGGGGTCCGTCAGGGCGCTCATCAGTTCCGGCACCGTCTGCATACGGCGGGCCGGGTCCAGCCGCAGGGCGCAGGCCAGCACCTGAGAAAACCAGGTGGGCACACCGGCTTCCAGGCTGTGGGCAGATTCCAGACTGTCCCGCACCTTGCGCTGCGGGGCCGATACCGGCGTCTGACCGGTCACCAGCTTATAGCAGACTGCCGCCAGGGCGTAGACATCGGTATAGCGCCCGCTGAATTCCGCCGCGGAATACTGTTCCGGCGCTGCATACCCCGGATAGAGCTGGCTTTTCAGCTCGCTGCCGCCGGTACGCAGTGCCAGCGTGCCGTAGCCGGTGAGCCGGGCCGTGCCGTCAATGGGCAGCAGGATATTATCGGGGCAGATGCCGCGATGAATCAGGCCCGCCTTGTGCAGCTGGGTCACGCCTTCCATGATCGGCTGCAGCAGGGTGCGGGCTTCCGCCGGGGTCAGGGTGCGGCTGCGCAGGCTGAGATAGTGCGTCAGCGTCATGCCCTTTTCGCTTTCCTCGATGGCATAGACGGTATTGTTTTCCTCCATCACATCCAGGATCGTATTCAGGCCGGTGGCAGGCGTCAGGTTTCGCAGATCGTCGTACAGGTCTTTGAAATCCATCCGGCTGGTCTTGAACAGCACTTCCTTGCCCTCTTTGGGCATCAGGGCACCGTCGGCACTGCGCCCGTTGCACAGCGTCACCGGAAAATACTCTTTGATCAGGACAAACTTTTTTTCTTCATTGATCACGCCACGGTAGGCAAGGCCGTCGCCATCGGCGCTGAGATAGCTGCCCACCGTATAACGCCCCGCCAGCTGGGTGCCCAGCGGCAATGCCCCTTCGGGATTCTGGTTTTCCAGTGACCGCCCGCAGTGCGGGCAGTCCCCGCTGTATCCGCCGGGCAGCGGCTGCAGGCAATGCGGGCAAAGAAGTTCAGCCATAGAAGTTCCTTTCGTTCGATACAAGAAAAGAGAGCAAGGTGCTGCCCTACGCTCTCTTTGTCACGTCTTATCGGTCGAGATCTTCCTCGTTTTCCAGCGAATGCCAGGCGTTCTGCACGTCGTCATCATCGTCCAGGGCATCCAGCAGCTTGCCCATCTGCACCAGCTGGTCGGGGTCGGTCAGCGTGGTAGTGGTGGCAGGCACCTGCGCCACATCGGCAGAAATAAAGCTGTAGCCCTTGCTCTGCAGCGCATCGCAGACAGCGGTAAAGTTTTCCGGCGTGGTGGTGACCTGAGCAGCCTCTTCACCGGCATCGAAGTCCTCGGCACCGGCATCCAGAGCGTCCATCATCAGTTCATCGGGGTCCTTGTCCTCCAGGTCCACCACGATGACACCCTTCTGGGTGAACATGAAGCTGACGCAGCCCATCTGGCCCAGGTTGCCGCCGAACTTATCAAAATAGTGGCGCATATTGGCCGCCGTACGGTTGCGGTTATCGGTGAGGGTTTCGACCATAACGGCCACGCCGCCGGGACCGTAGCCCTCATAGGTCATGGCTTCATACTCCGCCTTGTCGCCGCCCTCGGCACGCTTGATGATGCGCTGGATGTTATCGTTGGGCACACTGTTGGCCTTCGCCTTGGTGATCAGGGCAGCCAGCTTGGAGTTGGAAGCCGGGTTGGCACCGCCTTCCTTGACCGCAACAGCGATCTCACGGCCGATTTTGGTAAATACCTTGGCGCGGGCGCCGTCGGTCTTTTCCTTCTTGCGTTTGATGTTGTTCCATTTGCTATGTCCGGACATAAGTATGGGTCCCCCTCGTTTGTATTCATTCAGGCTTTTTGACTTGGAGCCGATAATTACCAGTTAAGTATTATAGCACAACCGAACGTCCTTTTCAAGTACCGCCTTCGGGGTTCCCTTTTCAATGTTGGCAAAGGCGGGCCGGCCCATACAAAAAGCCCCGCCACCCGGCGGGACTTTTGCATAACTCAATATTTGGCGGGATTGGCGGAGAGATATTTTTTGACCATCAGCGCCACCTTGAAAACAATGGCGTCGTCGAAGTTGCGCAGATCCAGACCCGTCAGCTTGCGGATTTTTTCCAGGCGGTAAACCAGGGTGTTGCGGTGTACAAACAGACCGCGGCTGGTTTCCGACACGTTCAGGTTATTTTCAAAGAAGCGCTGGATGGTAAACAGCGTTTCGGCGTCCAGGGAGTCGATGCTCTCCTGCTTGAAGACTTCCCGCAGGAAGGCCTCGCACAGGGTGGTGGGCAGCTGGTAGATCAGGCGGGCAATGCCCAGGTGATCGTAGCTGATGACCTGGCGTTCGGTATCAAACACCTTGCCGACTTCCATGGCGATCTGGGCTTCCTTGAAGCTGGACGCCAGATCCTTGATGTTGTTGATCGGCGTGCCGATGCCAACCACTGCCTTGATGTAGTGGTCGCCCTGCAGCGTATCCACGATGGAAGTTGCCAGCTTTTCCATATCCCGGGTGTTGTTGTCGGGCTTGATCTCCTTGACAAGAACGGTATCGCTCTCACTGATATTGAAAACAAAATCCTTCTGCTTGTCCGGGAACAGGCCGCTGACCACATCGTAAGCCGAAATATCATTGCCGGAAGTAACGCGGATCAACAGCACCACACGCTGAACATCGGAAATGAAATGCAGTTCCCGGGCTTTGGCATAGATGTCGCCGGGCAGGATGTTGTCCAGCACCACATTCTTGATGAAGTTGGTTTTATCAAACTTCTCATCATGATACTGTTTGATGCACTGCAGGCTGATGGACAGCATGGCCGCAAACTGGGCTGCCGTCGGGTCGGTGCCCTCCACAAACGCCGCATAATCGTTGTGCTTGGCATTGGAGAACTGGTGATAAGAATAACCGTCCCGCACAAAGGCGTCCCCTGCCGTCTGGCGCACGGCGGCCACACCGTCGCGCACTTCGCCGATCTGCCCCAGTTCGGAGCAGGAAATAACCGTACCGGTTTCGTCCACGACGCCGACCACACGGTCAACGGCCTCTTTCATCTGGTACACCACATTCTGGAATACCCTGTTCGCCATAGTCTGTAACTCCCCTTTGGTTCATTTGGGCACTTTGGCAAAATGCCTTTTGGTAAACTGCCCGAAAACAGAAAGCTCTTGATGTATATTTTACACAATCGTGTTGACTTTTGCAACATATTTTAACAAAAAAAGTAATATTTTCTTGTACAATTTTTGTCCGTATGCAAAAAAGTCCCGCTGAACTGAAATTCAGCGGGAAAAAACCTCCGTCATTTTGACGACGAATCCTTCTGCGAAGCATCCATTGCGCCGGTTCCGCCCTCCACAACGCCGCGGCGCTGGAACACGTAGGTGAAGCTGTGGAAAAAGATCTTGCAGTCCATCCCGAACGTCAGGTGCGCGGCATACTCGCCGTCGTACCGGGCTTTTACGTCGATGGGCAGTTCGTCGCGGCCATTGACCTGCGCCAGGCCGGTCAGACCGGGCCGGATGTCGTTGGCGTGGACCTTATCCCGGGCTTCGATGAGATCGTACTGGTTGTACAGTGCCGGCCGCGGCCCGATAATGCTCATCTGCCCCACAAGAATG
Source organism: Candidatus Gemmiger excrementigallinarum (assembly GCA_019116445.1). Lineage (GTDB taxonomy): Bacteria > Bacillota > Clostridia > Oscillospirales > Ruminococcaceae > Gemmiger > Gemmiger excrementigallinarum. Next base: position 40,109 of record DXBP01000055.1, on the reverse strand, counting down.
TTGTAGATCTGCGGCAGCTCATCCAGGCTGGTCTTGCGCAGGAACGCCCCGCTCCTGGTGATATAGCTGTCGGGATTTTTCAGCAGATGGGTAGGCACATCATGGGGGGTATCACCGCGCATGGTGCGGAACTTCAGGATATTGAAATGGGTCTTGCCCTGCCCCACACGGCGCTGTTTGAAAAAGACCGGGCCCGGGGAATCGCATTTGATCCAGATGGCGATGATTCCCATGGGGATGGCAAGCACAATAACGGCTGCCAGCGAAAGCACAAAATCCAGCAATCGCTTGATATAGCGTTGATACACGGCGTCAATCTCCCTTCGCTTCGGTATGGTTCTGCCGTTCCGCCATCTGCTTTTCGATTTCTTCTTTGGAGAACAGCCCGGTGTTGCCGCTGACCGCCACGACCGTATGGTCGGCGCGGACACGGCGGTTGGGATGGTAGCTGGGCACCATGTGCTGCAGACACTCCACCACCGCATCATCGTTATGATGTGCCGCCACAAGCAGCGCCTGCAGGCCGTTGTAGAAATCGGCCAGATCGATCTTCATGGGCGGCGCGATGAAGATCTTGTTGTGCGCGGTCTTGCGCATTTTGTCCTGCTCGGTGTCCATGAGCAGTTCTTCGTACAATTTTTCACCGGGGCGCAGACCCGTGATCTTGATCTGCATATTGACTCCCGGCTCATACCCGTAGAATCGGATCAGGCGGTTGGCCAGGTCCATGATCTTGACCGGCTCACCCATATCCAGTACATAGATGCTGCCGCCTTTGGCAAGGCCGCCGGCCTGCAGCACCAGCTGGGCTGCTTCGGTGATGGTCATGAAGTAGCGAACGATCTCGGGATGGGTGATGGTGACCGGACCGCCCCGCTTGATCTGTTCCTCGAACAGCGGGATGACGCTGCCATGGCTGCCCAGCACATTGCCGAAACGAACCGCCATACATTTCATATCCGTGCCGCCGTCAAAGGACTGGATCAGCATTTCACACAGGCGCTTGGTGCAGCCCATGACATTGGTGGGATTGACCGCTTTATCGGTGGAAAGCTGCACAAACCGCTCCACACCATGCTCCGCAGCGGCTGTGAGCAGATTTTTGGTGCCGAACACATTGTTCTTGACCGCTTCCGCCGGGCTGATTTCCATAAGGGGCACGTGCTTGTGGGCAGCCGCATGGAACACCACCGACGGATGGTAGGTATCGAACACCTCATCCAGGCGTTCCTTATCGCGGATGGAACCGATGAGCGTGATAACCGGTGCATCGGCGCCGTACTTGTTGCGCAGCTCGGTTTCCAGCTCATAGGCACAGTTTTCGTAAATATCAAAAATCAGCAGCCGCCGGGGCTGGTAGCGCATGATCTGGCGGCAGAGTTCACTGCCGATGGAACCGCCGCCGCCCGTGACCAGCACCACTTTGTCGTGCAGGTACTCCGAGATCTGGGCGTTATTGAGCTGGATCTCGTCCCGGGAGAGGAAGTCCGCCGTGTTCAGTTCACGGAAACCGGCCGCTACCGGGTTGCCGTTTTCGTCCACCGCCTGGGGGTCAGAGAGCATCCGCACCCGACAGTGGGTGGAGTTGCAGAGGTTGATGATCTCGCTGAGGCGGTCGCCCTTCAGCGTGGTGATGGCAATGACGATCTCCATAATATGGTATTTGCGTACCAGTTCCGGAATGTCGGAGATCGTGCCGCGTACCGGCACGCCCTGGACGCGCAGGCCCTTTTTGGTCAGGTCATCGTCCACAATGCAGATGGGGTCGCCGAAACTCTGATTTTTATTTTTGCAAAGGTTCACAGCCCAGGCACCGGCATTGCCCGCGCCCACAATGAGCAGCGGGGTCTGGTTCTCCGGCTTATGGGCCCGGGCTCCGCGCACCGTCTTGATCAGGCGCCACAAAAAGCGCACACCGGCAATGGCCGCCGTGTTGAACACCGCGCCGAAGATCAGCACCGCACCGCTGATGGGGCGGCTGCGGTAGAACAGGTCGAACAGCATGATGAGGCCGGTAGCCAGACCGGAAAGACACGTCAGGCGCGCCAGGTCCCGCATACCGGCATATTCCCACATGATCTCATACAAGCCGCCGAACCAGAACACGATCATATAAATCGGCAGCACATAATAGAGCATGGGCGCCATGGCGCGCAGTACTTCGGCGCGCTGGTACGCCTCGCCGCTGTCAAAACGCAGCATGACAGCCAGCCAATAGCAGAAAACGATCAAGCCGCAATCCAGCAGCATCAAAAGAATACGCCGCGGCAGCCCCTTAATGATTTGTTTGGAATCCTGTTGCATGTGTAGTATGGTCCTTTATAGTCCGTCGATCCGGCAGTGCGGATCGGAAATTGCTGTATATGGGGGTATTATAACACAAAAGCGCCCCGCTTGTCTTGTGGGAAACGAGGCAAACGGGGCGCATATTGTCCAAAAATCAAAGAAAATTTTTGGTAAATAAGTCAGTTTTCTTACTCCACGGTGACACTCTTGGCCAGATTGCGGGGTTTATCCACATCCAGGCCCTTGGCACAGCTGACATAGTAAGCCAGCAGCTGCAGCGGAATCACCGCCAGACTGGTGGCAAAATGGGGATCGGTCTTGGGGACATAGACGGTAAAGCCGGCCGTATCCTCGATGCTGTAATTGCCGTAGGTCGTCAGCCCCATCAGGAAAGCGCCGCGGCTCTTGACTTCTACCATGTTGGAAACACTTTTTTCAAACAGGTCCGGCTGGGTCAGGATGCCCACCACGAGGGTACCGTTTTCTACCAGAGAGATGGGCCCATGTTTCATCTCCCCCGCCGCGAAGGCTTCCGAATGGATGTAGCTGATCTCCTTGAATTTCAGGCTGCCTTCCAGGGCCGTGGCGTAGTCCAGCCCGCGGCCGATGAAGAAGGCGTCCTTGGCGTTGGCATATTTGCTGGCAAACCACTGGATGCGCTCTTTATCCGCCAGAATCTTCTCGATTTTGTCGGGCAGGGCTTCCATCTCGGCCACCAGATTTTCGTACTGGCCTTCGGCCAGCGTGCCGCGCACCCGGGCAAACTCGGTTGCCAGCAGGTAGCACACCGCCAGCTGGGTGCTGTAGGCCTTGGTGGTCGCCACGGAAATTTCGGGACCGGCCCAGGTATACATCGTGGCATCGGCTTCCCGGGCGATGCTGGACCCCACCACGTTGACGATGCCGATGGTCCGCACACCGCGTTCCTTACACAGGCGCAGCGCCGCCAGGGTATCGGCGGTTTCGCCGCTCTGGCTGATCACCAGTGCCAGGGAATCCGTTTCCAGAACCGGGTTACGGTACCGGAATTCGCTGGCCACATCCACTTCCACAGGCAGACGGGCCAGACTTTCAAAGACATAGCGGGCGGCCATGCCCACATGGTAAGCGGAACCGCAGCCGATGATGTAGATGCGGCGCACCCCGCGGATCGTTTCTTCATCCAGCGCCAGTTCGGACAGATCGATCTTGCCATCCTTGAGCCGCGGCGAGATGGTATCCCGCACGGCGGCAGGCTGCTCATGGATCTCCTTCATCATGAAATGCTCGTAGCCGCCCTTTTCGGCCGCTTCGGCGTCCCATTCGATGGTGGTGGTTTCGTGGTTGACGGGTTCCTTATCCACGTTGAAGAACTCGATGGAGTCCGGTGTCAGGCGGGCGATCTCCAGATTGTCAATGTAGTAGACCGTGCGGGTATACTTGAGCAATGCCGGGACATCGGAGGCAATGATGGAACCGTTCTCGCACTGACCGACGATGAGCGGGCTGTCCTTGCGCACGGCGTACAACGTGCCGGGCTGGTCGGCAAACAAAATGCCCAGGGCATAGGACCCGCGCACGTGCAGCATCATGCGGGAGATGGCATCCAGTGCATCCCCGGCCGATTCCCCGGTATAGTAGTAGTCCAGCAGCTGGGCCACCACCTCGGTGTCGGTCTGAGAAGCAAAGCTGTAACCGCGATTGATAAGCCGCTCCTTGATTTCCAGATAGTTTTCGATGATGCCGTTGTGCACCACCGCGATCTTCTGGTCGCGGGAATAGTGCGGATGAGCGTTGACGACCGACGGCTCCCCGTGGGTGGCCCAGCGCGTATGCCCGATGCCGCAGCTGCCCGGTACGGCCTTGCCGCCATCGGTCATCTCGTGCAGGACTTTCAGGCGGCCTTTTGCCTTGACCACCTCGATTTTGCCAGCCGCATTCTGTACGGCCAATCCGGCTGAGTCATAGCCGCGGTATTCCAGTTTGGCAAGTCCGTCCAGCAAAATGGGCGCGGCCTGCGCAGTTCCCGTAAAACCTACGATTCCACACATTGGCGTGTCCCTCCCTGTTTTGGGTATGGATTTTCTGTATTTAGAATTCTTGCGGTTTCTTTTATACTGGTTACCAGTATATTCGATTCAGCGGCAAATGTCTACCCGTCCACACAAAAAAAGCGGGCGGCCGTCAAGGGCAACGGCCGCCCGCCGCGCGCATTCTCCCTTTCCGGTTTCTTACACCATAAGAACCTTTTTGAGTTCTTGCGCACGATCCAGCATACCACATTCCGGAAAAATCAGCAAGTAGAAAACCACCTTGGCGGCTTTATCCCCGCCTTTTACAAAATTTTGTTAGGTATTGCTGGCAAAAACCTTATTTTCTTTTCACTCCACTTTGCGTGCCACCACAACATACCGGCCGTTGTCACTGGAATACTCACAGGTGGACAGCGTCAGAAGCTGTTCGCCGTAGCTGGGGCGGATACCGGTGTCCACATCGCTGCGGGAAATCACTTCCTCCACATATTCGTTGTAGGTCGCTTCATCCATATCCACATACTGATTGTAGACAAAGCTGGTGTCATTCACCACGTCAATGGAAAAAGCAGCAAACACTTCATAGGTTCCGTCACCATAGACGGTATCAAATTGGATCTGGGGATGTTCGGCGTAGTAGTCCGCTTCCTTATAGCCGGTCAGGCAGCCGAAGATCGTGCCGGTCTTCATGTTATGACCATACACGATCAGGTTTTCGCTCTGACCGTTGGCGCCCAGTGTGGTCTTTTCGTCCAGGTAGGGTACGCCGTAGACACTGTATTCTTTATTGAAATCGTGCCGCAAATAGAAGTCCTTGTTGTCGGGAGCGTACATTACCGGGAAATCCAGGCTTGTGCCCTCAATAGAGATCCAGCCGATAAAATCGCTGTTCTGGTCCCGCAGGGCTGCAAATTTCGCACTGTTGCTCTCTTCCCCGGTTGCCGGCGCGTCATTATCGATCATAGCCTGCAGATTGTCAAATTCATTTTCCGTCTGGCGGTCATCGATGTAGCGCTTGACCAGCACTCCGCCGCTGACCAGGAAAATCACCAGGCAGAGAATCATGGCGATATTGTACACCATATCACTCTTGCGGCGGTGCTTTTTCCGGGCAGGCCGGGACGCAGGCTTTTCTTCCGGTTCTTCCTCCGGCTCCGGACGGGACGGTTCCGGGGCAGGCTGAGGCGCCACAAACTGTTGGGTGGCGCCTTTGCGCTGGTTCTGGATTGCGTACGGATCGTCATTGCGATGGATCTTGGCCATAAACTGTATTCACCTCGTCAAATTTAATTCCACTATACGCTTCCTCAGCCAAAATTGCAAGCAAAACCGCTGTGCCCCAGCGGGACACAGCGGCCTGTTACGGCAGGATCACTCGCGGATCTCGATGCCCAGTTTGAATTTCAGATTGCCCAGAATCTTCTTGATGAAGCGGTCCACTTCCTCCGCCGTGAAGGCTTTGTCCCCCGGCTGGAAGTAAAGGCTGAAGGCCATGCTCTTTTTGCCTTCGCCCAGCTTTTCGCCACGGTAGATATCGAACAGCTCCACCTTGGTCAGCTGCTTGCAGGCGCGCTGCATCTCGGCCACCAGGGTGCCGCACTCGGTTTCTTCAGGGGCTACCAGGGCCAGGTCGCGCTGCACGGGCGCCAGCTCCGGAATGGGAGTATAGCACAGGGCCTTGGGTACCAGGCCGTGGAACTTGGGCCAGTCGATCTCGCCCAGGTAGATGTTCTGGTTGCTGCGGCTGTCCTTGGGCAGCTTGAGTTCTGCGGTCACATCATTGGCCAGCTTGCCGAACACACCGACGTGCTCCCCTTTGCAGAGGATATAAGCCGCAATGCCAGGGTGCAGCCAGGGCACATCGGTGGCACGTTCCACCGTCAGCTCGGTGCTGAAGGCCGTGCCCAAGGCTTCCACGGCGCCCTTGACCGCAAAGAAATCTTCTTCACTGCCCCAGGCGGCGAAGCCCAGATGCAGCCGTTCCTCGGGCAGTTCGGTGACGGGCAGCTGCTTGGGAATATAGATGTTGGACAGCTCAAACAGGCGCCCTTCGTTGTTGCCCTTCTTGAGGTTATCCACCACCACGTTGAGCAGGGACGGCGCCAGCAGCGAACGCATGATGGTCAGGTTGGAGGAGATGGGGTTGACGATACGGATGACATTGCGTTCCGGTGCATCGGGTGCAATGTGCAGCATATCCAGATCGGCATCCGCATAGAAAGCCAGGGTTTCGGCCTCGTAGAAGCCCTGGGCGCACATGGCGCGCTTGGCCTTGGCACGGGCCTTCTGGTCGGCAGTCAGGCCGCCGGTGGTGACCTGAGCCGCCTTGAGGAAGGTGGGCTTGATGTGGTCATAGCCGTACTCGCGGATGACTTCCTCCGCCAGATCCGGTTCGCCGATTTCGATGTCCTCACGCCAGCGGGGTGCGGTGACCTGCATGGTATCGCCGTCTGCTTCCAGCGTCACCTCGAACTGCAGGCGGTGCAGAATATCCAGCACCGCATCGGTGGGCACCGTGATGCCCAGGATGGCATTGATACCGCTGATGGTGGCGGTGAACTTCTTGCCCTCACGGGGAGCACCGGCGGAGCAGTCAAAATGGCTGGCGGTGACTTCGCCGCAGCCCAGTTCCTGGATCAGGTGCAAAGCGCGGGCCATGCCCAGCTCGGTGGTATACTCCGAGATGCCTTTCTCGTAATGGCTGGAGGCATCGGTGTTCTGGCCCAGACCACGGGCGGTCCTGCGGATGTTATCCCGGGCGAATTTAGCGGACTCGAACAGCAGCTGGGTGGTGCTGTCCTTGATCTCGCTGTTCAGGCCGCCCATGACGCCGGCCAGTGCCACCGGCTTACTACCGTCGCAGATGACCAGGTTGTTGGGGGTCAGCTTGAACTCCTTGCCGTCCAGTGTGGTGATCTCCTCGCCGTCCTTGGCGCGCCGCACAATGATCTGGCAGCTTTCCAGGGTGTCCATATCAAAGGCGTGCATGGGCTGGCCGATCTCCAGCATCACGTAGTTGGTGATGTCCACCACGTTGGAGATGCTGCGCAGACCGCACAGGGCCAGCTGACGGCGCATCCAGCGGGGAGAGGGGCCGGGAGTGATGTTGTGCACATAATGGCCGATATACCGCGGGCAGAGGTCCGGTGCCTCCACCGTGATGGACAGACGCGGATCGGTGGTGGTGGATTCGGTATAGTCGGTGGCAGGCATCTTCAGGGGCTTGCCTAGCACGGCAGCCACTTCCCGGGCGATGCCCAGCACACTCTGGCAATCGGGGCGGTTGGAGGTAACGGCAATATCAAAGATATAATCGTCCAGGCCCACCACCTGCTGGATGGGGGTGCCGGGAACGGTATCCTTGGGCAGGTCCAGCAGACCGTACACCTCGGAGCCGGGGTACAGGTCCTCGTTCAGGCCCAGTTCCTCGCCGCTGCAGAGCATACCGTTGGACTCCACGCCCATCAGGGGCTTGGCCTTGATCTTGATGCCGCCGGGCAGCGTGGAGCCGTCCAGAGCCGCCGGCGTGTGCATACCCGCGTAGACGTTGGCCGCACCGGTGGAAATCTGGATGTCATGGCCGTAGTCGCCGCAATCCACCTTGCAGATGTGCAGGTGAGTCCCCTCCTGGGGCACGCACTCGGTGACGACACCGACAACCACTTTGTCGATGCCGGCGGACAGGTCGATGAGTTCTTCTACCTCGAAACCGCAGTCAAAGAGCTTTTTCTCCAGTTCTTCGGCGGTAACGTCGATCTCTACATATTGTTTCAGCCAGCTGAATGGTACTTTCATTCCAGACTTCCCCCTCTCAATCCTCGAACTGCTTCAGGAAACGCAGATCGTTTTCAAACATCAGGCCGATGTTGTTGATGCCGTACTTAAGCATGGCAATACGCTCGATGCCGATGCCGAAGGCAAAGCCGGAATAAACTTTGGGGTCGATACCGCAGTTTTCCAGCACGCTGTGGTGCACCACGCCGGCGCCCAGCACTTCGATCCAGCCGGTGTGTTTGCACAGCGGGCAGCCCTTGCCGCCACAGGCAAAGCAGGAAACGTCCACCTCCACGCTGGGTTCGGTGAAGGGGAAGTAGGACGGGCGCAGCCGGGTCTTGACTTCGGGTCCGAACAGGGCCTGAACGAACTTGTCCAGCATACCCTGCAGGTCGCACAGGGTAATGCCCTTATCCACCACAAGGCCTTCCATCTGATGGAACATGGGGCTGTGGGTGGCGTCGGAGTCGGAGCGGAACACGCGGCCCGGCACCAGCACCTTGATGGGCGGCTTTTCCATATCCATAACGCGGATCTGGCCGCCGCTGGTCTGGGTGCGCAGCACGATGTCCTCGGCCACATAGAAGGTGTCCTGCATATCCCGGGCGGGATGGTTCTTGGGCACGTTCAGACGGGTGAAGTTGTGGTCGTCATCCTCGATTTCGGGGCCTTCGTAAATTTCAAAGCCCATGCCCGCAAAGGCATCCACGATCTCGTTTTTGACCAGGGTAATGGGATGCAGATTGCCGGTGGTCCGGGTCTTGGCCGGCAGTGTGATGTCCACCGTTTCGGCGGCGTTGCGGGCTGCCAGAGCCGCCTTCTCCACCTGGGCGGACAGTTCCTGATACTGTGCTTCGGCCCAGTTCTTGAACTCGTTGATGGTCTTGCCCATGGCAGGACGATCCTCTTTGGGCACGTCGCGCAGGGACTTGGTGAGTCCTGCCACCGCGCCGTTCTTGCTCAGAAACTTCTGCCAGAAATCCGACAGTTCCGCCTGGCTGGCAACCGCCGCACCGGCCTGTTCGATGGCGGCGCGCAATTCCTTGATTTTTTCTTCCATAGTACACCTCTGCTCTGTACGGGGCGGGGCAAATAAAAAAGGCCTCGTCCCTGCGTGTTGTCAGGGACGAAGCCTTGCAAAAAACAAAACTCCGCGGTACCACCCGTGTTCCGCATTCTGCAATGCGGCACTCTTTGTCTGCCGGTAACGGTGCAGGACCGTTGCGCACTACTGGGCCGTGTTTACGGCGGTTCCCGCGCACCACTCGGGAGCGAACTTCGGCGCGGATTCTCTGCAGGCGGCTTTCAGCCGATGACCGCCCTCTCTGGCCCAAAGGCCCCGCGCGTACTTTCTCCGTCAGCGTGTTTTTTCAATACGCATATTAGTATAGCCAGCCCGCCGGGATTTGTCAAGGCAGGCCCCCTGCAAAAAAAGAGGGCCCGAAGGCCCTCCCTCATGGCAGGGTCAGTCGTTGCGGCGACCGACCATGCGCAGGATATACAGGAAAATGTTGATGAAGTCCAGATACAGGTTCAACGCACCGATGATGGACGCCTTGTGCAGCATGGCCGCATCCCCGCCGAAGTAGGCGTAGTGGTGTTTGAGCATCTGGGTGTCGTAAGCGGTCAGACCCATGAAGATCAGCAGGCCCACCGCGCACAGAACCAGATCCAGCACGCCAAAGCTCATACCGAACAGGCTGAAGATGCTGCCCACCAGGGAGCAGACCAGCATGGCAATGAGGCCGCCCAGCAGTTTGGGGCCCCAGCCGGTCAGATCCTTATGGGTGGTAGCACCGTAGACGGCCATAACGCCGAAGTAGACAGCACCCACCAGGAAGGCCAGCACCAGGCTGCCCAGGCTGTATACCAGGAAGATGGTGGACAGGTTCATGCCGTTGAGCACCGCGTACAGGAAGAAAAGCCCCGTGGCGGTGGAAGGCTGGATCTTGGTGATGCGGCCGGACAGCACGAACACCAGCACCAGTTCGCCGATGAGGGTAGCGTAGATCAGACCGCTGTTGACCAGCGGAACGATGAGGCCGCTGACCACCGTGGCGATGCCGGTGGCGAAAGTCACCAGCAGGCCGGCGAACATCCAGCCAAAGGTTTTGCTCATATACTGATTCAGGGTGCCGAACGGGCTCTCTGCATAGGAAATATCATTGTAATTTTGGTACATGGTTGATTCCCCTTTCTTAATACGGTATTATAGCCATAAAAGATGTGAAAACCATCACAAATTTATGAAGTACCTGTTAACAGTATCCTATAGAGAAGGAAAAATGTCAACCATGGATTTTTTTGGTATCTATCTGCACGTTCCCTACTGCAAATCCAAGTGCCGGTACTGTGATTTTTACTCGGCACCGGGAGCCCGCGGGGTCCCCCAGCCTTATGTGGATGCCCTGCTGCGGGAACTGGCGAAAAACACCCGCCGCCCCGACACCCTCTATTTTGGCGGCGGCACTCCTGCGCTGCTCTCCCCTGCGCAGGTGCAGGCTCTGGTCCGGGCGGCAGACCCGCTGCCGGGGGCGGAAATCACCCTGGAAGCCAACCCCGACACCGTCACCCGGGAGAGTCTGGAAGGCTTCCGGGCGGCCGGCGTAACCCGCATCAGTTTCGGGGTACAGAGCGCCGACGACACCCAGCTGTGCCGCCTGGGCCGCACCCACACCGCCGCCGGGGCAGCGGAAGCGCTGCGGATGGCCCGGGAGGTTGGCTTCCCGGAAATCTGCGGGGACATTATGCTGGCGCTGCCCCACTATACCAACGCCGAATTTGATGCCACTTTGGACCTGCTGCAGCAGGGGGGCTGCACCCATATTTCGGCATATCTGCTCAAAATCGAACCGGGCACGGCCTTTGCCAAATTCCCGCCCGAGGGACTGCCCGGGCCTGATGAAGCGGCCGACTTCTATCTTTATGCCGTGCAAAAGCTGGCGCAGGCCGGCTACCGCCAGTACGAGATCAGCAACTTTGCCCGCCCCGGCCACGAAGGGCGGCACAACCTGCTGTACTGGAACTGCCGGGACTACTGGGGTGTGGGCCCCGCCGCCCACAGCTGCCTGGGCAACGTGCGGCGTTTCTGGCCCGATGATGCGCACAGTTTTATCGACGGTACCGCCACCGAACAGGAGGAAGGGGTCTGCGACGCCGAAGATTTTCTGCTCATGCAGCTGCGTCTGAATCGCGGATTGGACCTGGACGAGTACGCCCGGTGGGGCGGCCACTTTACCAAACCGCAACTGGATTTTCTGCGGCACTGTGTGGCCAGCGGCTACGCCGAATTCGACGGCAGACGCCTGCAGCTGACCCCCAGTGGAATGGTGGTACAGAACGCCATCCTGGAAGCACTGATATAAAAACAAAGGGGAAACAGCCAAAAGGCTGTTTCCCCTTTGCTTATTTTATCCGGAAAAATGCCGTACCGGCCACCCCAGCAGGGCGGCAGCGGCCTCATCGTGAGTGACCAGAATCGCCGGACGTCCCCCCGCCAGCCGCACGGTGGCGGCTGCTGCCTGGGCCACCAGCTCCGCGTCCATGCCGGTAAAGGGTTCGTCCATCAGCAGGGTTTCGGCGTCTTTGCACAGCAGCGCCCGCAGCAGGGCGGCACGCCGCTTTTGCCCGCCGGAGAGTTTGGCTGCGGGAAGGACCAGGTCACTTTCAGCAAAGCCCAATGCCCGCAGTTCGGTTTCCGCTTCCCGCAAAGTCAGACCGTGCCCGGCCAGCACCAAGTTGGCCCCCGCTGTCAGCTGCGGACAAAGGCGGTCCTCCTGAAAGACCGCTGCCGTACGGCCCACACCGTCAACGGTGCCACTGTCCGGGGTTTCCAGCCCCAGCAAGATGCGCAGCAGCGTAGTTTTGCCACAGCCGGAGGGTCCCATCAGCACCATGGGCCGGTCCACCGTCCAGGTAAATTGATGAAGGACCGTCTTGCCGTCAAAACGCTTGCAGAGATTTTCCATTACGATGCTCATGCGTGCACCTCCCCGCAAAGGCGTGTTTTGGCCGCCCGCAGCAGCCGGGCCGCCACCGCAGACAGCAAGGCCGACAACAGCACGATCACCAGGGTCCAGGCGAAGACGTCGGGGGTAGACAGGGTGATTTTAGCCCGGTAGAGGGCATCCCCCACCGAATGGTCCGGCAGACCGATGACTTCGGCGGAAACGCCGCTTTTCCAGCACATGCCCATAGCGGCAATACAGCTTTCGCTGAAAGAGGGAAAAATGCCCGGCAGCCAGATATACCGCAGCCTGGCGATCCAGGGCAGACGGTAGACCCGGGCCATTTCCAGCAGCTGGGGGTCGGTATCGGCAATGCCCGCCAGCACCCCGGCATACACCACCGGCAGCACATGGGTAAAACTGACCACTACAGAAAGGTTTTCGCCGCTGACCCAGAGCAGGGCCAGAATAACGAAGCTGGCCACCGGCATGGCACGGATCAGCTGCATGACGGGGTCCACAAAGACCCTTACCTCATGCCAGCGGGACCCGGCAGCCCCCAGCACCAGTCCGCCAGCCACCGCCAGCACAAACCCGGCCACGATACGCAGCGCGCTGAAGCCGATACGCTGCCAGAAGGCCGTCGTGGGCACCAGCTGGGCCAGGGCCTTCAGCGTTTGCACCGGGGTTGCCAGAAACAATCCGCCATGCCCCAGCGTCAGCGCGGCAATCTGCCAGATAACGACCCAGGCAGCGATGGCGACAATGCGTTCCCGGTACTTAGACGCCATAGTAGAAGTCGTCAGCCGGCAGGGCGCCGCCCACACTGCTGGGATCGGCGTCATAGAGGACCTGGAAGTAGTTCACCAGGTCGGTTTTCATCTGCTCGCCGGTTTCAAACACAATGTTGCATTCCGGCAGCGCTTTCTGGGCCAGAGCCGCTTTTGCCACGATACCGTAGGTTTCACACAGAGCTGCCGTACCTTCCAGGTCGGTGTTGGCTGCTTCCACGCTGGCAGCATAGCCATCCAAGAACGCCGTGAAGGCTTCGGGATCGGCTTCCACCGCATCCTTGCGTACCACCAGCACGCCGGTGACCAGCTGGGAGCCGGCTACCTTCTCCCATTCCTCGTTCATATCCAGGGCCACACGCAGACCTTCCACCTGGGACAGCGCACTGGTCACAAAGGGCTGGGGCAGCATGGCGATGGTCGCCTGGCCCGCCTGTACCTGGCTGAGCGCCTCGGTGGCTTCGCTGCAGTACTCGATGGTGACATCGTTATCGGGATCAACGCCGTTCTGGCTCAGCACATAGCGCAGCACGTACTCGGGCGTGGTACCCTTGCCGGTGGTCACGATGGTCTGCCCCTTCAGGTCGGCCACCGACTGCACGGTATCGCCGTTTTCGACAATGTACAGAACCCCCAGCGTATTGACGCAGGCCACCTCAACCTGGCCATTGGTCTTCTGGTAGAGGGTCGCAGCCAGGTTGGCGGGGATCGCCGCCGCGTCCAGTTCCCCCTTGACCAGCAGCGGCACGATCTCGTCAGCCGCGCCGTACATGGTGAAGTTGTAATCGGCGCCTTCCTCACTGTTCATCAGGTTTACCAGACCCATGGTGGTGGGGCCTTTCAGACCCGCCACACGCAGCCCCTCCGCTGCGGTTTCGGGACTGGCAGTGGCTTCCGCCACCGTGGACTCCGGTGCCGACTCCGCCGTAGCGGCCTCAGAAGAAGAGGAGGACGCGGCTCCGCCGCAACCCGCCAACGAGATGCACAAGGCGGCTGCTGTAACAGCCGTCAGAATACGCTTGAATTTCATAAGTCCTTTTCCTCCTTATTGCATTTGCGGCACCACTATACTATAATGTTAAAAAATTGTCTGTTGCCAAGGCAACAGTTTTGCATGAGGTGCCCTATGGACTATACCCCTTACTATAACGTTCTGCGCAGCACCAGCCTGTTTCAGGGTATGCGGGACAGCGACCTGCAGACCCTGACCGACTGTTTTGCCCCCCACGTGCGCCGCTATGAACGGGGAGAGCTTTTGCTGCTGGCCGGGTATGAAACCACCGAGGTCGGCATCGTACTGGAAGGTGAGATCGTAGCCGCCAAACCCATGCCCGACGGCACCGCCGTGGTCATGGCGCACATGGGACCGGGCGGCGTATTTGCCGATGTACTGGCCGGCAGCCACAACAAAAGCCCCGTGAACGTGACAGCCGCGCTGCCCTGCCTGGTGCTGTATCTGCCCTGTGAAGCGCTGCTGCGTCCCTGCGGCGCCCTGCACCCTGCCCACCTGCAATTGCTGCACAACTGGCTGCAGACCATCAGCAGCAAATACTTTGCCCTGGACCGCCGCCTGGAACTGCTGTGCTGCAAAAGCCTGCGCGGCCGCATCTGTCTGTGGCTGCTGGAGCAGCGGGAGGAAGCCGGGGCCGACACCTTCGACACACCGCTGACCCGGGGGGAGCTGGCCTCCTACCTGAACTGTGACCGCAGCGCCCTGTGCCGGGAGTTGGGCCGTATGCAGGAGGAAGGTCTGCTGGCGCTCTTCCGCCGCAGCTTCAAACTGCTGGACCCCGACCGGCTGCGTTCCATGGCGCAGTGATTGAAGTTGCCGCTTCTTGTGTGATATAATGAATTCATTTCTGATCGGTTTGGATTGTTGCGGCCGGTCGGTTCCCGGCCGGAGAATGTAAATCATGGAGGATTGTATGGGTTTTCTCTTGCAATGCAAACAGCAGCTTCTTTCGCTGCCGCGTCCCGTGCTGCAGCGCGAAAAGCGCTGGCACTATCTCTGGCTCGTTTTTTCCTGGGCCTGCCTGCTCTACGCCTGCCTGCGCACCTGGCAGGTCATTCAGGGACGGATGTACTACCTGCTGGATTCCGACATGAGCAGTGACCTGCTCCTTGGTTATGTGCTGCGCAAAGAGCACACCCTGCTTTCCACCAACTGGTTCTACTCCACAGAACTGCGCGTATTCCACAATCATCTGGTCTTTGCACCGCTGTTTTTCCTGTTTGACAACTGGCTGCAGGTTCGCACCATCGGCACCGCCATTATCCTGTTGGGGATGTTGGCTTCCTGCTGGTACTTCTGCCGTCAGGCAGGGATCGGTTCGTTGTTCCCCGCTATCGGCACGCTGCTGATGATGCCGATGTCCGAGGTGTATTTCCGGATCACATTGCTTACGGTCAGCTATCCGCCCCACCTGTTTGCCAGCTTTCTGAGCCTGGGTATGCTGCTGCAGTACATCCGCAGTGACCGTCGTCGTACCCGGATTCTTCTGCTGGTGTTCCAGGCAGCGTTCTCCTTTCTCATCGGTATGAACGGGCTGCGCCAGGTGCTGACTTTCTATTTACCTCTCGTCCTGGCGGCCCTGTTCCTGTGTTTTGTGTATTCCCGGCCGAAAGCAGATGCCACGTTGCCCGGCCTTGCAATCCCGGAGCGCCGACTTCTTATCGGCAGCCTGGCCGCAACCGCTGCCACTTTGGGCGGCTGGCTGCTGAACACCCGTGTGCTGCGGTACCACTACCACTATACCAGCCAGGAAGGTGTCCACTTTGCTGCCTTTGATGGCGAGCACCTGGAACGGCTGTTCTTCGGATGGCTGGAGAGTTTCGGTTTCCAGACCGGGGAATATGTGACTTCCACCCAGCTTTTTTTATAATGCTTTTTGCTTTCTGGCACTGTTCATCCTGATTTGTGCCTTTCTTTCTCTGGCCCGCTGCCCCCAGCGTTACACACTGGCTGAGCGCTTGTTTTATCTGCTGGCATTCTTCGCCTTTTTGGCCTATGAAGGGTTGTACCTTTTTACCGATATGGTATACTATACCCGGTACAACATCCCCGTGGTCGTGCTGATGATGCCGGTGGCTGTGGATTACCTGTATCGCCTGCCTCGCTGCCGCCTCTGGCGCGGCGCCTTGCTGGGCGGTATGGCCGCACTGCTGCTTTGGTGCGGAAATGATTATTACACCGAGCTCTGGCCCAAAAACATGACCTCCAGCCAGGAAGCCGCCGTGGCCGCGCTGCGCGTGGCCGGTTACACCGAAGGCTACGCCACCTTCTGGAACGCCAACGTGATGGTGGAACTTTCCAACGGCGCATTCGATATTCGCGTCTGGAAACCCGGAGAGGATGTTACTGATCCCGACAATCTGTATGAATGGCTGCAGGTAGCCGATCATTTCGACATGGTTCCCGAAGGTCCCGTATTCCTGCTTTTCAACAAAAAAGAAGCCGAGTATACAACACCTTCCCAGGTGCTCGATCAAGGCACCGTGGAGTACGAGGACGACAACTGCATCGCCTTTGGATATCCCTCGTATGAAGCCATGCGTTCCGATTTTTCTGACTGAGGTATTATCATGGAAAACCGTCAAACACCCGTTCTCTACATCATCATCCCCTGTTACAACGAACAGGAAGTGCTGCCCATTACGGCACCGCAGTTCCTGAAAAAAATCACCGATCTGTCCGCTGCCGGGAAGATCAGCCCCGACAGCCGGGTCCTGTTCGTGAACGACGGCTCCAAGGACCGCACCTGGAGCATCATCAACGAACTGGCCGCTTCCGATCCCCATTACGTCGGCATCTGCCAGAGCCGCAACCGGGGACACCAGAACGCCGTGCTGGCCGGGCTGATGGAAGCGAAAGACCGCTGCGACATCACGATCTCCATCGACTGCGACGGCCAGGATGATATAAACGCCATGGACGGCATGGTGGATGCCTACCGCGACGGCTGCGATGTGGTGTACGGCGTACGCAGCAAGCGCGACACCGATACCTTTTTCAAGCGTTTTACCGCTGAAAGTTTTTACAAACTGCTCAACGCCATGGGGGCCGAAGTGGTCTTTAACCATGCGGATTACCGCCTGATGAGCGCCCGGGTGCTGCAGGAGTTTGCCCGTTTCAAGGAAGTGAATCTGTTCCTGCGGGGCATGGTGCCGCTGGTGGGCTTCAAATCCACCTGCGTGACCTATGAGCGCCACGAACGCCTGGCCGGGGAAAGCCACTATCCTCTTTCCAAAATGCTCTCCCTGGCTTTTGACGGCATCACCAGCCTGTCCATCAAGCCCATCCGTTTTATCACCGGCTTTGGCGTGGTGGTGGCGCTGGTGAGTTTTATCGGCGTGCTGTGGGCCGTGATCGAAGCGGCGCTGGGCATGACGGTTTCCGGCTGGGCCAGCACCACGAGCATCATCTGTTTTGTGTCCGGCGTGCAGCTGATCTGCCTGGGCGTGATCGGTGAATACATCGGCAAGATCTACATGGAAACCAAGCAGCGTCCGCGCTATATCATCAGCGAAACGACCCCCAATTTTGAGCGCAGCAAGGAGGAGGACGCATGAGCCGTCAGGTGTGGAAGGGTTCTACCCTGCTCAATCCCGAACCGCCGGTACTGGTCAGCTGCGGCAGCCCCGACAAGCCGAATTTGATCACCGTGGGCTGGTGCGGTACCATCTGCACCCAGCCGCCCATGCTCTCCATCAGCGTGCGGCCCGAGCGGTACAGCCATCACCTCATCAAAGAGAGCGGCGAGTTCGTCGTGAATCTGCCCACCGAATCGCTGGTGCGTGCGGTGGACTGGTGCGGCGTGAAGAGCGGCCGGGACGTGGACAAGTTCGCCGCCATGAAGCTGACCCCTGCCCCGGCCTCCAAGGTCGATACCGTTCTGGTGGAAGAAAGCCCCCTGAACCTGGAGTGCAAAGTCACCCAGGTGATCCCGCTGGGCAGCCATGACCTGTTCCTGGCGGAGTGCGTGGCCGTGGATGTAGATGAATCCCTGCTGAATGAGGACGGCAAACTCTGCCTGAACAAAGCCAAGCTGATCGTGTATTCCCACGGGGACTATCTGGCACTGGGCCGCCGCCTGGGCACCTTTGGCTACAGTGTGCGCAAACGCAAACCCCGCCGCCGGTAATCGGATGGATACAACAAAATCCCTCGCTGCAGAAGTTCTGCGGCGAGGGATTTTCTGTTATATCTGTTATATAGGTTACGATACCGGGAACAACACTTTCTGACTGTCCAGGTCAAACAGATTGTCACGGTTGATGACGCGGGTCGCTGTGTCCACGTGCTTTTCCACGCTGTTTCGCTGCCCGCTCAACAGTTTATAGGCGCTCTCCACGCCAAAATAGCCCATTTCGTACATATTCTGGATCACCAGCGCATCCACCACACCGGTCTGCAGCGCATCCACCGTAGCCAGATTGGAGTCAAACGCCACCATACACAGGTCATCCTGCAGATTCATTTCCTCCACCGCCTGGGCAGCACCCACACTGGTGGGTTCATTGAACGCCAGCAGGACGTTGATCTCCGGATGGGCACGCAGCATCTCCAGCGTATCCCGTTTGGCGCTGGCAGCTTCCGCCAGGGTATGGATGGTAGCCACGATCTCGGCACGGCCGCTGTCCGCGAAGGTATCCACCGCACCGCGCTCACGGTCCTGACCGTTGGCGCTGTTCACATCGTAGTTGACAATGCCTACTTTCAGCGCACCGGTCGCCCCCTTCAGCGCGGCCTGAGCCGCCATCTGCCCGGCACTGTAGTTGTCTGTGCCGATGTAGGTTGCCACTTTCTCGGAATTTACGGCAGAGTCGATGACTACGATCTTGACGCCCGCTTGTGCGGCTTCCTCAATGGCCGGTGCGTTGGCATCAAAGTCAATGGCCGAGAACACCAGTGCCTGGGCGCCGTTTTCCACCGCCTGGGCGATCATCTCGTTCTGGGTTTCGTAATCTTCCTCGGTTTCCGGACCGTCGATGGTCAGGTCCATATTGTACTCCGTTGCCGCAGCCTCGGCCCCCACAAACACCGCTTTCCAGAAATCCGTTTTGGTGGATTTGGCCACCAATGCCACTTTATACCGCGTTGCAGCGGCATCCTGTGTGCCGGCCGAAGTGCAGCCTGCCAGCAGGCAAAGGGCCAGCAACAGCACCGGCAGGCGCTTAATGTGTCTTATCATAATCGCCCTCCCGGTCTTCCGGCACACGCGGCATCCGGATCGTAACGGTGGTACCCTCATCGGGTACGCTATCAATGGACATACCATACTGCGGCCCGAAATAGATCCGCAGCCGGTCGTTCACATTCTTGATGCCGATGCCGGTACGGTCACTCGGCTCATTTTTCAAGAGTTCCGCCACCTGTTCCTGGGACATACCGATGCCGTCATCGGTCACCTTGAAGAGAATATCCTCCCCGTCGGCACAGACCTCGATTTCAATGTGTCCGGGGTCCACCAGCAGATCCAACCCGTGGGTGATGGAGTTTTCAATGATCGGCTGCAGGGTGATCTTGTTGCAAAGACAGTGCAGACAGCTTTCGTCCACCGTAAAATGGTAGGTAAACTGGTTTTTGTAGCGGAACTTCTGGATCAGAAGGTAGGACTCCGCATGCTGCAGTTCCTTTTCGATGGGGATGAGTTCATGCCCGCGGCTGATGCTGATGCGGAACAGCCGGGCCAGTGCATGAACCATTTTGACCGCATCGGCGTTTTTGCCGCGCTCGCACATCCAGGCAATGGAATCCAGCGTGTTGTACAAAAAGTGCGGGTTGATCTGTGCCTGCAGCGCTTTGAGCTCGGTCTTGCGCAGGTCGATTTCCTCTTCCCGCACCGTCGTCATCAATTTCTGGATGCGACCGACCATGTGTCCAAAGGAATCCGACAATTCTTGTACTTCCCGCGTGCCGGCCACCGGCTCATAGGTAAAACCGTCGGCGTCCTGCTCAAACTGTTCCATGGCTGTTTCCAGCTGCTGCAGCGGGCGGCTGAGCAGACGGGAAATGATCCACCCCGCCAGCAAGGCCGCCGCCAGGATCATGGCGGAAGTAGCCAGCGCAATCCGGACCATCTGCCAGAAACTTTCGTTGACGGTTTCGTCGATATAGCTGACACCGACCACCCGCCAGTTGCTGTCCGGCACGTCCTGCAGGCTGTAGATGACGGTGTCCTCCACATAGGTGCCGTCCGCCAGATTTGCCAGTCGGGCCACTTCCTCGCTTTTGATGCCCGCATACAAAAGCTGCTGCTGGGGATGATACACCATGTTGCCGTGCTCGTCCATCAGGTAGCAATACCCGTGCTGGCCGATGCCGACGCCGTTGATACTGGCCCCCAGCCCCGAGAAGCGCACATCCACCGCCACCCAGCTGGCGGAACTGCCCTGAGGCATCGGGCGGACTACCGTGACGACCCAGGGATAATACCCTTCAAAGATGGATTCCACATGGGGGGAGCTGATATACCCCTCGGTATACCACTGGGCCATACTCAGGTTGAAGGAAAGGTTTTTCAGGATTTCGCTGCGGGGCGTGTGCTCCAGCGCCCAGCAATCCTGCAGATTTCCTTCCGAATCGTAAGTCGTCACCGCCACCACTTCGCTGCGGGCGTTCAGCCAGGCGTTCAGGTAGGCATCCCGGCTTTCCTCCGGGGTGTCCATCTCGGCCATGACGTCATTGATGGTTCCTTCCAGATTTTGCACATAGTTGCTGACCGTGCCCACGACCTGACTGACTGCCTGAGCGCTGCTGGTGCGCGCGCTTTGCACGACCGCTGCGCGATAACTTTGCAGAAAAGTTCCCACGCACACAAGCAGCGTGACCGCTGCCACCGCCATGACCAACACCACGATAAGCGGTGCTGTGCGCGGCGCATGGTATTTCCGCTTCATACGACAGCCTCTCCCTCCGCGGCCTGGGCCGCACGCTGGCGACGCAAAGCCCCCGGCGAGGTACCGGTGTATTTTTTGAAGCAATAGCTGAAATAATGCTGGTCGGAGTATCCCACACGGCGGGCGATCTCCTGCACCTGCAGATTGGTGGTCAAAAGCAGCTTACGGGCGGCCTCCATGCGGCGACGCACCAGAATGTTGATGAAGGTTTCCCCCGCCGTCTTCTTGATGCAGGCGCTCAGATGGTTGGGGCTTACGTCCAGCATGGCACTCAGCGACGAAAGGGAAAGATCCTCGTCCATGTAGTGCTGCTCAATGATCTCCAGTGCCCGCTCACACAGACCGCCGCCCTTGCGGGTGTCCGCCGTAAAGCTGACACCTCCTTCGCTCTCCTCGGCGGCATGCAGCGCTTCCAGCGCCTGACGGTAGGCCCCGTTGAGCTCGGTAAACTGTGCCACGGGACGCCCCACCCCCACCAGCACATGCCTGCCCAGGGCACGCTCGGTCAGCTGGCAGATCTCATCGGCCAGAATATGCAGGTATTCGTCAAAATCCGACGGGTTGCCGATGAGCACCGCCACAGTCCGGCCGCTGGAGAAAAACACAAAATGCCGCAGATATTTGTTGGCCAGCTGTTCCACCAGCCGGATGAATCCCGCTTCACAGGGGGCGCCGTCCGACATGGCCGCCGTCAGCACGACTAACAGGCCGCGGTCGTCGCTGCCACGCAGCAGGCCGCAACTGGCGGCGTTCTCCCGCAGGGTCGTTTCCATCCCTTCGGGGGCGCTGTCGTAATGTTCCAGCACCAGCGGGATCAGAAACGCAGCCCGGTCCCCCTGGTTATGGTCACTGTGGCGCAGGCTGGCATAGCGCTGGTCGATCTTCTCGTGAATATTCTTCAGCTCCGCCGCCAGGCCGTCCATCGTCAGCGGTTTGAGCATATAGCTGATGATGTTGTACTGAATGGCCTGTTTGGCGTATTCAAAGTCATCGTAACCGCTCAAAAATGCAATGTGCATGGCAGGACGGATCTCACGCACCTGCCGGGCCAGCTCAATGCCGGAGATAAAGGGCATCCGGATATCGGTCAGCAGCAGATCCGGTTCCAGACGTTCCACCAGTTCCAGCGCATCCAGGCCATTGCTGGCACTGCCCACCAGATGGAAACCCAGGGCTTCCCAGGGAGTCATGGTGCATACGGCGTCCCGGAGTTCGTCCTCGTCGTCCGCTACCACAACGGTGTAAATATTTTTATCAGCCATACGATTTTCTCCTTCGTTTGCTGACTTTATTATAGAGGTTTCGATCCGATTATGCAAGGAAAAAGGCCCGCCCGGCTTTGCCCGGGCGGGCCTTGGATGCCGGTCACAGCCAGAACTGGACCAGACGGCTTACATTTTGATACAGTGCGGGATTCTGCCCGATAAGACCGGGTTCCGCCGCAAAGTACACACAGAAATTGTACACAGCCCCCGCCAGCACCGCCAGCGGCAGTGCCCTGCGGTACAAGGTTTGCAGCGCCGCCATTCCGGGCTGCCCTGCATGGTCTTGCAGGACCTGTTCCGCCAGCAGCCAGGCAAGTGCCCCCGCCAGCAGCAGCGGGCTGAGCCAGTCACTCTGGTAACGGTAGAGCACACCGGCCATCTCGCAGTCCACCACCACCAGAACCAGCATAGCAGCCAGGATGCTGTACAGCACCACCTGCAGATCCCGGCGCCGCTTCAAACGGTTCCGGGCCAGCGGCAGCACCGCCAGCCCCCACAAAAGCGGCAGGCAGACAAACGCACCGCCATAGAACAGTTCGGTGATGGTCAGGCCCATATAGTTGGTGCTCATTTTGGTGGCGCTGAGGTACGGGAACACAGTGCTGAAGCCCGGCACACCGAACAGGAAGGTGATCACCGCCGGGGCAATGCGTCCGATGCTGAATCCGCGGCGGGTCATATCATTGCTGGTCAGGTT
The DNA here is from genome assembly GCA_019116445.1 of Candidatus Gemmiger excrementigallinarum. Classification (GTDB taxonomy): domain Bacteria; phylum Bacillota; class Clostridia; order Oscillospirales; family Ruminococcaceae; genus Gemmiger; species Gemmiger excrementigallinarum. Next base: position 17,438 of record DXBP01000055.1, on the reverse strand, counting down.
GTAGTTGGCGCCAAAGTCAAAGGGAGAGCCGAACCGTGCGGCGTTATACCACATGAGCAGCGCGGCCACCATCAGCACCGGCAACAGGAAGGCAAGGACCTCCCCCGCCCCGGCCCGGCTGCGCAGGCGCTTTTCCGAAACGTAGCGCCGCCAGAAAATAGGCAGTGCCAACACCGCGAACACTTCCATCTGGGGACGGCACCCGGCCACCAGCGCCATGCACAAGCTGCCCAGGGCCAGATGTGCAAGCAGGCGGCCGCGCTTTTGTACCGGCGTATTGGCAGCGGTCAGCCACTGCCAAAGCCCCAGCATCACAAAAGCCGCCCCGCAGAGGATGGCATATTCGTACACCGAGGGACGCAGCAGCAGATACCAGATCTGACTGCCCGCCGCCACGCCGGTGGCCGTGAGCAGATACACCGCCGCACTGGCCCGGGGGAACCAGCGGCGCAGGGCCTGTTTGACACAGCCGAAGGAGGCCCAGATCAACAGCCAGGAGAGCAAAATCATGGGCAGGCTGGGCGGCAGGTCCCCCACGCCGGTGAGGGCCTCAAAGGGCAGCTGGAACAAAAGGCAGGGCACCAGGCCGAAGTAGACGTAGTAGCGACCCTGGTAATAGGCCACATCCCACAGGGCATCGGGAGCGGCGGATTGCCGCGCTGCTGTGTCGTAGGGATTTTCCAGCGAGGACATGGCTTCGGGCGGGTCCTTTTCCAGGTCCAGGCGGCCATTGAGCATACTGTGCGCCAGCGCCCCGTACTGGGCCGCCGTATCGTTGGCCCAGTCGTTGATATGCTTGGTGAAGGTGATCCGGCTTTCGCCGTCCCAGTCCGCCGTGTTATAGAAGGAAGTAGCCACCCCGGCATTGAAGCGATCGGCAAAGGGTGCCAGGAATGCCAGCGCTGCCAGAACCGCCATGACGAGCAGCACCGCCGGGCGGTAGCGGCGGGTGTGTTCCAGATAGGCGTCCCGCCAGAGCACACTGGCCGGGCGCAGGGCAAAGGCCGCCCCCAGCAGGGCAAAGAGCGCCGCGAACCGCGCCAGAGAAAAATCCAGCGGCCGGGGCACGTTGGCGTACACCGTCTGCAGCGTATAACTGAGCGGATAGTAACGGTACTCCCCCTCATAGGCGTAGGCCGTCAGGGTCAGCGTAGAGGCTTTGCCCGAAAGATCGAGGCTGCGGGTCTGGCTGCGGACCGCCCGCTCCGCCACCTGCCAGGGCCAACTCTGGCGGGAAACTGAACTGGCTTCATCGGTAGCGGCCACCGTAAGTGTAAACACCGGGCTCTGCACTTCCGGATGGGGGCCGTCATACTGATAGACCAGACCGGAAACCTGCAGGTTATACAGTTCCTGGTCCAGCCCTGCAAAAGTCAGGGTATTGTGTTCTTCGTTCAGCGTCAGCGGTGCCTCCGGATCGGCGTCCTCGGTGAGATAGGGCCGCAGGTCCACCGGCGTGTAGTTGTGGCTGGCCCAGAAATTGAGGTTACAGACAAATACCTCCACCCCCAGGGCCGAGGCCAGCAGCAGCCCCAGAGCTGCCGCGGTGCGTGCCCTGGGCAGACGATGCCGCAGGCGGAATCCGCACACGACCGCGCAGGCCCACAACGCCATACCGGTGATGCCAAGCAGACGGAAAGCGTCAAAATCCACCGTGAGGCCGGGTTTGGAATAGATGCACGCCGACCAGACCCAGACGGCCGCCACCAGACCGGGGCCGGCCCAAAGATCGGTACGAGTCAGCTTCCGGTGGTCCAGCCGGCCCGGCAGCCAGGCAAACAGCGCTGCCATCAGCAGCGTGAGAAAAATTGTGAGAATGAGCATAGACCGCTCCTCTATGTGTTGGTTTTGCGCCGGGGCTCACCCCGGCCGCCATCCTGATTATACCCCATTGCGCAGGGCGTTGTACAGCTTTTCCGCCTTGGCATGGCTGATGCCCTTGACTTCCTCCAGGTCGGAAATGCTGGCAGCCTTCACCGCCGCCACCGTCTTGAAATGGGCCAGCAGCGCAGCGCTGGTTTTTTCGCCCACGCCGGGCAGGGCCGTCAGCGTCGCCGCGTAAGAGCGCTTCTTCATGGCGCGTTTGCGGTAGTCGTTGGCGTAACGGTGGGTTTCGTCCTGGATGTTGGTGACAAAGGTAAAGATATTGCGATTGCGGTTGATTGCGATTTCGCCCCCCGCATCATCCACAATGGCGCGGGTGCGGTGGTGGTCGTCCTTGACCATACCGAAGGTGGGCACGTGCTCCAGTGCGGTGCCTTTCAGCGCCTGTTTAACGGCGCCCACCTGGCCACGGCCGCCGTCGATGAGCAAAAGATCGGGCATCGTGGCGAACTGATTCTGGGGGCCGTCCGGTTTTTCGCCCCGCCGGGCCGCCTCATATTCCGCCGCGCGGCGGGACAGGGTTTCGGCCAGCGAAGCATAGTCATCGGTACCGGCTACCGTTTTCATCTTGAAGCGACGATACCCGGAACGATAGGGTTTGCCGTCTTTGAACACCACCATGCCGCAGACACTGGAACCATCGCCCCAGTTGGAAATATCGTAGCTTTCAATCACCTTGGGCGGGGCTTTCAACCCCAGCATCTGGGCGGCTTCCTCCAGCAGTTTTTCCTCCCGGGTGTAGCGGCCGCTCTCCCGGCCCAGGCGCTCCACGGCGTTGGTATAGGCCATGGTGACCAGTTTGGCCACATCCCCCCGCTGGGGTACATACAGTTCCACCTTGCTGCCCCGGGCCTGGTTCAGCGCTTCGTTCAGGGCTTCGGCGTCAGAGGGCAAGGCATCCACCGCAATGGTCTTGGGAATCGTTTCCCCATCCAGGTAATACTGGGGCAGGAATTCTTCCCGCACGGCCGCAATATCCGTTGTATCCCGGAACATAAATTCCCGCTTATCGGTCAGGCGGCCATCCCGGTAGCGCAGCACCGCCGCACACACCGCCCGCGTGGTACCGGCCAGGGCGATGACGTCCATCTCGGTGTCGGCATCCATGACAACTTTCTGGCCCGCCGCCACCCGCTCGATGGCCTGGATCTGATCCCGCAGCAGAGCCGCCGTTTCAAAATCCAGCCGTTCCGAAGCGGCTTCCATCTTCTCTTTCAGCTGCTTGACGATGTCCTTTTTGCCATAGCGGATCATCCGCAGGGCGCCCTGGACCGCCTCGTTGTAGGCTTCGCAGCTGATCTTGCCGCTGCACACCGCCATACACTTGCCGATATGAGCGTTCAGGCAGGGACGCCCTTTGCCGAAGTCCCGGGGAAATTCCCGGTTGCAGCGCGGCAGCAGAAAACAGTCCTGGGCCATCTCCACCATTTCCCGCACCGCAAAGGAGGAGGTGAAGGGGCCAATATAATCGGCATCGTCCTCATCCTTTTGCAGGGCCGCCGAAATGCGCGGCCAGGGGCCTTTGGTCACTTTGACATAGCTGTAGCCCTTATCATCCTTGAGCAGGATGTTGTACTTGGGCGTGTGCGCCTTGATCTGGCTGGCTTCCAGCACCAGGGCCTCAAATTCGCTCTGGCAGACGATGACGTCAAAGGTAAAGGCATGGGCGATCATCTGGGTGACCTTGGCATCGTGGGGCACACCTTCCCGGAAGTACTGGGACACCCGGGTTTTCAGGCGTTTGGCCTTGCCAATATAGATGATGGTATCGCTTTTGTCCCGGATGATATAGACGCCGGGCAACAGCGGCAGCATACAGGCTTTGCGGTACAGTTCAGCTTTCGTCATAAGACACCTTTACAAAACAGCGGAAAATAAAAAAGCGGCGGGTCGCCCCGCCGTTGCATTTGTGACAAGAATTACTCGGCAAAGCCGGAGCTGACCAGCTTGACCAGACCGTCGACCGCAGCCTGCTCGTCGGCGCCATCGGCAATGATGCGAATGGTCGTGCCGCCCACGATGCCCAGGCTCAGAACACCGAGCAGGCTCTTGGCGTTGACGCGGCGCTCCTCTTTCTCGACCCAGATGGAAGATTTGTACTCGTTCGCCTTCTGGATGAAGAAGGTAGCCGGACGGGCGTGCAGACCAACCTGATTCTCAACGGTAACTTCTTTCACGTACATAGTTATTCTCTCCTACTTTTGAAAATAATATGCCCCTGCGTTTCTACCGTGGGCGCTTGTCGTCAGGCGGTCTATTGCGTATGGATACGCCGCCTTGATTGTTTCTATTTTATCCTATTTCGTCGATTTTGTACAGTGGGATTTTGCAAATTTGGCAGGATTCTGTAATTCCGCCAAATCTCGGCTTTTGGCTTTGTGCACATTTGCCAGTTTATTTTCAACATTGTTGTAGATTGGCAACAAAACTTTTGCTTATTGTGCCTCATACCGCAGTTTTAATTCCTGGCAATAAGCGGCAGACGTCGGATCGGTTGCCGGATCGTACACAGCTTCCACCCCTGCCGGGCGCCAACCCATACGGCGGTACAAAGCCAAAGCCCGGGTATTGGTGTCCAGCACCGTGAGGGTGGGATGGGGATGTTCCGGCAGCTTTTTGCGGGCAAAATCCAGCATTTTGCTGCCGATGCCCTTGCCACGGACCGCTGAGGTCACAAACAAATGGCTGATCTGCCCGGTTTTATGGCAGACGCCGACCATCCCGTCCGCTTCGTTTTTGGTATAGTGCAGATAAAACGCCCAGCCATTCTGCCGTTCCTGCTGCAGTTCCTCCCGGCAGTGTTCCGGCGTCAGCGTGTCGAGGTAGAGCGGCGTACAGACTTCCTCACAGACGGCATAGCGTCCTTCGGCAAAAAGGCGGGCAGCCAAATCCCACTGTTCATCGTTTTTCACAAGGCGCATATTTTCGCCCCGTTTCCACTTGGGCAGCTCGGTCAGCGGATGAGTATCGCACCATTGCTCATACAGGTCGGGACGGCGCAGACGGGTGCGGGTGCGGCTCTGCTGCCCGCGCCAGGCGTCGATTTTCTGATGGTCGCCGGTGAGCAGCACCGGCGGCACCGCACGGCCTTCCCACACTTCGGGGCGGGTGTACTGGGGGTACTCCAGCAGGCCGTCCCAGTAGCTTTCGTCCTGGTAGCCCCGTTCCTCGGCCAGCACGCCGGGCTGCAGCCGCAGCACACTGTCGGCCACCACCAGGCTGGCCAACTCACCGCCGGTGAGCACATAGTCCCCGATGGAGATTTCCTCGTCCCCGAAGGCTTCGATCACCCGCTCGTCGATGCCTTCGTAATGGCCGCACACCAGCGTCACTGCGTCGTACTGTGCCAGCCGTTTGGCGGCTTCCTCGTTGTAGGGGTGCCCCGCCGCCGTCAGGAATACCACGTGAGGCTTGGCCCTCCCCTGTTCCGCGCACTGGCGCTGCACTTCCCGCAGGCAGTCGGCAATGGGCTGGGCGTACAACACCATGCCGCAACCGCCGCCGTAGGGATAGTCATCGGTCTGCTTCTGCTTATTGGTGGTGTAGTCCCGGATCTGGTGGCAATGCGCCTCAAACAGATTCTTGGCACGGGCCCGGCCCAGAATACTGGCCGACAGGAAACTGTCGCACAGTTCGGGGAACAGCGTCACAATATCAATGCGCATGGCTTACTCCTTGTCGCCGTTGACGGCTTCGGTAAACATACCGTCGATGGGCGTGACCGTGATGGTGCGATTATCCAGGTCGATTTCCCGCACAAATTCCGGCACGGCAGGCAGCATGTGGGTGCCGCCCTCGGCATCGGTGACGGTATAAATATCCTGCGCTGCGGGATGGTCCACCGCCGTCAGGGCGCCGTATTCCCGGCCGGTATCGGCGTCCACCACCCGGCAGCCCAGCAGGTCATCAATAAAATAGCGTCCTTTGGGCAGGCGGGCATCGGCCTTGGCAAAATAGTAGGTCCGGCCCACCTGGGCACGGGCGGCATCCATATCGGCCACACCGTCCAGCCGCAGCAGAATCACATTGCCCTGGGCGCGCACCCCCAGCACCCGGACTTCGCCGGTGCCGTCAGCCTTGGCGAACAGCCGTTTGAATTTGGCCAGAAACGCCGCGCCATCGCACAGCGGCAGGGCTTTCATCTCGCCCCGCACCCCGTGGGTGGAGACGATCTTGCAGGCGGGAAGATAGTTTTGCATAGGTATCAGCCTTCCGTTTGAATGAAATCAAGCGGGCGAAAACGCCCGGCATACAAAAAAGCACTCTGCCAAAACGGCAAAGTGCTTTTGGCTTTTTAGTCGATCTCGACGATGACTTTTTCGCCCTGACGGACCGCAGCGGCACGCATGACAACGCGAATCGCTTTGGCGATGCGTCCCTGCTTGCCGATGACACGGCCCATGTCGGCCTCGGCCACTTTGAGGTGATAGACGACGGTGCCGTCCTCACGCGCGGGGTCAACGGTCACCTGCACGGCCTCCTTGTCCTCGACAAGGCCGCGGGCAACGGCTACTAAGAGTTCCTGCATGTGGCGTTCCCTCCCTCAGAAAAAGTGAAGAGCAGATTACAGAACGGCAGCCTTCTTCAGCAGCTCACGGACGGTGTCGGTGGGCTGAGCGCCATTGGCCAGCCACTGCTTGGCCTTGTCGGCGTCGATGCTGACAACGCTGGGCTCCTTGGTGGGATCGTAGTAGCCGATCTCCTCGATGAAGCGGCCATCACGGGCAAAACGGCTGTCAGCAACAACCACGCGGTAGAAAGGAGCTTTCTTGGCGCCCATACGACGCAGACGAATCTTAACCATTGTAAATTCCTCCAAATACTTGTTTACGGCCCTTGCGGGGCGAATTTTATATTGTACATCCCGTGGGCCGTATAGCCGTGCGGGTCATACCAAAAATAGTTCAGCGGCCGAAGCCTTTAAAGCCGCCCATACCACCCAGATTGCCCAGGCTGCGCATGAATCCCTTGGGATTGCGGCGGACTTTTTTCATGACTTTCTGCATCATTTCATACTGACGCAGCAGTTTATTGACAGCCTCCACGGTCTGGCCGGAGCCGGCCGCGATGCGGCGTTTGCGCTTGGGGTTGATGATCTCGGGCTTGGCCCGTTCCGCCGGGGTCATGGAATAGATGATGGCTTCAATGTGGGCCAGCATCTTGTCGTCCAAGGCATCCGGGTCGATCTGATTGCCGCCGGGCATCATGGCCAGCAGTGCCGAGGCACCGCCCATCTTTTTTACCTGCTGGAACTGCGCCAGAAGGTCGTTCATATCGAACTTGTTCTCCATCATCCGGCGGGCTGCTTCTTCGGCTTCCTTGTCGTTCTGGACGCTCTGGGCTTTCTCGATCAGAGAGAGCACATCGCCCATGCCGAGGATGCGGCTGGACATCCGGGAGGGATAGAAGGGTTCCAGGTCCTCCAGCTTTTCGCCGGTGCCCTGGAAGTAGATGGGTTTGCCGGTGACTGCCAGCACCGAGAGCGCCGCACCGCCGCGGGTATCACCGTCGGTCTTGGTGAGCACTACGCCGGTAATGCCGATCTTCTCGTTGAAGGTCTTGGCCACGTTGACGGCTTCCTGACCGGCCATGGCATCCACGACCAGCAGTGTTTCGTCCACTTCGACGGCTTCTTTGATGCGCACCAGCTCATCCATCAGCGCGTCATCGATCTGCAGACGGCCGGCGGTATCGAGGATCACGATGTCGTTGCCGTGATCCCGGGCGTGGGCCATCGCCTTCTGGGCGATGAGCTCCGGTTTTTCGGTGCCCATGGTGAACACCGGTACGCCGGCCTGTTCGCCCACGATCTCCAACTGCTGGATGGCAGCCGGACGATATACGTCGCAGGCTACCAGCAGCGGACGGCGACCCTGGCTGCGGTAGTATTTGCCCAGTTTGGCGGCGTGGGTGGTTTTACCGTTGCCCTGCAGGCCGCACATCATCAGAACCGTCTGGCCCTTATTCTTGATGTGCAGGTACTGCGGCTCGTCGCCGCCCATGAGCTTGGTCAGTTCCTCGTTGACGATCTTGACGACCTGCTGGGCGGGGGTCAGGCTTTCCATGACCTCCTGCCCCATGGCGCGCTCGGAAACCTGCGCGCAGAAATCCTTGGCGACTTTGTAGTTGACGTCGGCTTCCAGCAGTGCCATACGGACTTCCCGCATGGCCGCCTTGATATCGGCCTCGTTCAGCTTGCCTTTGCCGCGGAGCTTTTTAAATACGCCGTTCAGGCGCTCTGTCAAAGATTCAAAGGCCATCGGGTTCCTCCTGCGTGTCCAGCCGCTCCAGAATCTGCAGCATCTCGTCGGTATCGGTGCGAATCTGCGGGACAGGGTTGAACAGCCCCGAATTGCAGCACCGGATCTCCATAACCAGCTGGTGCAGCCGCATCAGGTCCTGCTGCATCGCCGTGTGGCGGCGGGCATTGCCCAGCTTGGCTTCCAGTTCGTCCAGCGCGGCTTCGCCATGCTTGATGGCGTCCCGCACGCCCTGCCGCGTAATGCCCATATTTTCGGCAATCTCGGCCAGGGAGAGATCTTCGTCATAATATTCCGTCAGGATCAGGCGCTGCTTTTCGGTCAGGACCGAACCATAAAAGTCCAGCAGAACCGAATAGGCCAGATTTTTCTGCGGTTTACCCGCCATGATCTGCGCCCCTTCCTGTATCTGACATGCTGTGTAAAGTTTTTTTCTTTACATCAGCTTATGAATTATAACAGGGCCAGGGGAGAAAGTCAAGGGGGATTCGCCACTTTTTTACACATTGCGGCGTCGGATTGCTCCTTTGTCCCGAAGGGACCCGTAAAAAGTTTCTTAAATGCAGATTCGCCGCGTGCAAAACCAGTCAGGTTATGGTATAATAAAAAGGAATTTGCCCTATACAAAAGGAGGTGTCTGCCGTGGGAATTCTGAAAAGCTACTACCAGGAAGTGTACCGCTCCCCCGTGGTGCGGTTGGACGGCTATTCCGGCCGCCACAATCTGAGTTCCAGTATCCTGGCCTATCTGGATTTCGGCGGTGCAACGGGTACCTCCAAGGACGGCCTGGCCGAAACCATGCTGGCCTTTGCCACCGAGCGCGGCACTTTGCAGCCCGGCATGCCGGTAGTAGAAGCCAGTTCCGGCAGTTTTGGTGCCGCGTTGGCGGTCAGCTGTGCCACCACGGGGCACCCGTGTATTCTGGTTGTACCCAGCAGCCTGCCCATTGCCCGCCGCAAGCGGCTGCAGGACCTGGGGGCCAAGATCGTGGTTTGCAGCAGCGGCGGCCGCCGGGCCATGGACCGCATCGCCGAAGAAACCGCCCAGCGGTACGGCGGCTACTTCACCCACTATTTTGCCAACGACGACAACCCTGAATATCACCGCCGGGTCACCGGACCGCAGATTCTGAAAGCCGCCGGGGATGCCATAGACGCCATTGTCATCGGCGTGGGCAGCGGCGGCACCCTCACCGGCGTGGGAGAATACATCAAAGCCTGGAACAGTATGATCCGCATTGTGGCGGTGGAACCGGCCGAGTGTGCGGCGATCACGGGCGGGTTTATCGGGCAGCACGGCATTGCGGGGATCGGGCCCGGATTCGTACCGGAGAATTACAACCCCTATGTGGTGGACACCGTTCTGACCGTCACCACCGCCGACGCCGAACGGGCCGCCCGGGAAGTTTTGTTCTTTGACGGCGTGCCCGCCTGCACCAGCGCCGGGGCTACCCTGGCCGCCGCCGTGCAGCTGATCGGCACCGGCAAAGCCAAGCGGCCTTTGTGCATATTTGCCGGCCGGAAAATGTACGAGTAACCTCCGGGAAGGAGGGCTTCCCGACGAAAAGCCGTTGGCGCCCCCTTTTGCTGTGCGGCTGCACCTGCACACCGAAGGATGTGCCGCCGGAACCGGCCCCTGGTCTGTTGCCAAGGCCTGTTTGGCTGGACCTGCACCGATTCTATAAGTTTATAAGTTGACGAAAACGCTCTCGTTGCTGAAAACGAGGGCGTTTGTGTTTTCCGGGCATATCCGCGCACTTTTTCACATAGGATTTGACAGAAATTCCATGTGAGGGGGTAACGGTATGAAAGGTGACCCGGAGGAGCGGGCCGTGGCGGTGGGACGGTACATTGTACGCAGCGGTGCCACCGTGCGCGCAGCGGCGGCGGTGTTCGGCGTAAGCAAGAGCACCATCTGGAAAGACCAAAGCCGCCTGCGTCATACCCACCCCGGCCTGTGGGCCGAGGTTCAGACGGTGGTACAGCGCAACAAAGCCGAACGCCACCTGCGGGGCGGCGAAGCAACACGCAGGAAATATTTGCACAAAGAATCTTGCGCCACCGCACGGCGCACAGTATAATAAGGATAAATAATACAAAAAGGATAAAAATAAAGGAAAGGGACGCCATGAAACGAACGGATTACATCAGCTGGGATGAATATTTTATGGGCATTGCCCTGCTTTCCGCCATGCGCTCCAAGGACAACAACAGCCAGGTGGGCGCCTGCATCGTCAGCCCGGAGAACAAGATCCTGTCGCTGGGCTACAACGGTATGCCCATCGGATGCAACGATGACGATATGCCCTGGGAGCGGGAAGGCGATGATCTGAACACCAAATATATGTACGTATGTCATTCGGAACTGAATGCCATCCTGAACAGTCCGCACAACGATCTGACCGGAGCGCGCATGTATGTGACGCTTTTCCCCTGCAACGAGTGCGCCAAAGCCATCATCCAGAGCGGCATCAAGGAACTGATCTATCTTTCGGACAAATACCACGACACCCATGCCAGCATCGCCAGCCGCCGTATGTTCAATATGACCGGCGTGAAATACCGCGCCTATGAACCCACCGGGCGGGAGATCAAACTGGAAGTGTAAAAGAGGGATACGCAATGAATACCATCATCATCGGCATTGCCGGCGGCAGCGGCAGCGGCAAAACCACCTTGACCGAACGTCTGCGCGACCATTTCGGTGCCAACGAAGTCAGCGTCATCAACCACGACAGCTATTACAAACGGCACGATGAACTGCCTTACGAAGAACGCTGCAAGCTGAATTATGACCATCCCGACAGCTTTGACACCTCGCTGATGGTGGCCCATCTGCGGGAACTGCGGGCAGGACATCCGGTTCAGGTGCCGGTATACGATTACGCGATCCACAACCGCAGCAATAAGACGCTGCTGGTCAAACCCGCGCCGGTCATCATCGTGGAAGGCATCCTGATCTTTGATTCGCCGGAACTCTGCGACCTGATGGATATGAAGGTATTTGTGGATACCGATGCGGATGTGCGCATCCTGCGCCGCATTGTGCGCGACGTCAAAAAGCGCGGCCGCACGTTGGACAGCGTCGTGAACCAGTATCTGACCACCGTCAAGCCGATGCATGAGCAGTTCGTGGAACCCAGCAAGCGCAAAGCGGACCTCATCGTGCCGGAAGGCGGCCACAATGCCGTGGCCCTGGAACTGTTGATCAAGTGGGTGGCAGACCATCTGCGGGTGAACGAAGCGTAAAGATCAGACCGGCAGCACCGTATATACCAAAAGCCGACAGGGCGGAACTCAAAAAGGTCCCGCCCTGTTTTTATTTTCCCGGTTCGGCTCATTCCCCGTCAGTCTGTGCCTTGGTAATGACAACGGCATACTGCCCGCGCTCCACATAGCGGCTGGCAAAAAGTTCCCTGTCTACCGTTTCCACTTCCAGCATGGGGTCTGCCAGGTAGCAGGTGGTATCATCGTAGCCCGTCAGCACCAGGCAGTGGGAGTTGCTGTAGGGCCAGCTTCCGTTGAAAAGCTGAAAGGTATAATTGTATAAAGGATCGCTGAACGCCCGGGTCGCCCAAACCAGAACCGGCGTACCGTTGGCAACCCACTGGTAGAGTTCTTCCACCGGTGCACCGCTGATGTCCAGCGCTTCATACTCACTGCCCACATCCTCCAGGTACGCGTTCACCGCCGTGACAACGGCCCCCGGCAGGCAGTAAAAAGCCAGTTCATCCGCCGGGTCGCCCATAAATTCCACATTCGGGTCCGCTTCCCAATAGGGAACATACGTTGGCAGGTATTCTTCTGCCAGCGTAACTTTGTCCACATCGTACCCCAGATAATTCAGCACAATGGCCGCCGATGTAATTTCGCAGCCATTGGGCAATTCCGGGTTCTGCGCAATATTTTCCACATCCAGCTGTGCCGTAAAGGGCAGCCAGACTGCCGTTTCCGCTGTTCCCTGCAGCAGCGCCAAAACCGGCCAGACGTCTTCCGGCACGGCATCTTCCGGCACCAGGTCCGACAGCTGGCTGCCGGACACTTCGGTCCCGGTTTCCCCTGTTGCCTGGTCCTGCGCCGGGATCACCACCGTGGCGCCGCACCCGGGCAAGGACATCAGCATCGCCAGCCCCAGGCACAGAGCCGTTCCAACCTTTATACTCACCTGTTTCACGCTCAGTCTTTTTCTTACTCACACAAGTTATTTTTCTTTTAAGATAAAACAATTTTGTGAAAAAGGCAAGAAAAAACCCGGCGGGAATCCCCGCCGGGTTTGAAACATTTGTGAAAACGAAGGAAAAATCCGTCTTACCAGAGGTTTACGACCTCATTGTACAGTCCCTCGTAGCTCTTGGCGGAGTTGGACCAGCTGAAGTCGCACTCCATTGCACGGCGCACCAGAATCGGCCAGCCGTCCTTCTGCCAGTAGCCTTCCTTGGCACGCCAGCAGGCCTCATACAGCTCATGGGCGTTGTAGTTGGCAAAGGTAAAGCCGTTGCCAAAGCCATCGCCGGAGTCACGGATGGAGTCGCGCAGGCCGCCGGTTTCACGCACAATGGGAATCGTGCCGTAACGGCAGGAAACCATCTGCGCCAGACCGCAGGGTTCCGAACGGGAAGGCATGAGGAACATATCGGCACCGGCATAGATATGCTGGGCCAGTTTGGCATTGAAGCCGATGTACACTCCCACGCGGCCGGGGTTGCGCGCGCACAGTTCATTGAAGAAGTTCTCATACTGCGCTTCGCCGGAACCCAAGATGACCAGTTCAATGCCCTGCTGCAGCAGACCTTCCGCGATGGCACGCACCAGGTCCACGCCTTTATGGCCCACCAGGCGGGTGACCATCGCCATGACCGGGCTGCCGTCCTTATGCAGACCCATCTCATCCTGCAGTGCCGCCTTGCAGACCGCCTTGCCTTCCTGGAAGGTATCGACGTCATAGTTCTTGGCAATGTCAGGATCGGTGGCGGGATTGAACACATCCACATCGATGCCGTTCAGGATGCCGCAGGTCTTGTACTGCTTCTGACGCAGCAGACCGTCCAGACCATGGCTGAACCAGGGGTCCAGAATCTCCTGAGCATACGTCGGGCTGACGGTGGTAACCTTGTCGGCAGTTTCAATGGCACCTTTCATGAAGTTGGCGCAGCCGTCATACTCCACCACATGGGCGTCCCGGGCACCGATACCGCAGGTATCTTCCAGAATATCCAGGCCGTACTTGCCCTGGTAGGCAATGTTATGGATGGTGAACACCGTCTTGATGCGGTTGAACTTATCCAGATGCCGATAGTACAGGTTCAGGTACACCGGGGTCAACGCCGTCTGCCAGTCGTTGCAGTTGATGATGTCCGGCTCGAAGTCGGTATAGAACAGCATCTCCAGAATAGCACGGGAGAAGAACGCAAAGCGCTCGCCGTCGTCATAGAAGCCATACAGGCCGCTGCGCTTGAAGTAGTACTCGTTATCAATGAAATAGAATACCACGCCGTCCCGTTCGGCCTTGAACAGGCCGCAGTACTGGCTGCGCCAGCCGACCGGTACGCTGAAGTTGGTCACATAGGTCAGGGTATCCTTGAATTTGAGATCACCGTACAGCGGCATTACCACGCGGCAATCAATTCCATCCTTGACCAGCGCTTTCGGCAGGGCGCCCGCCACATCGGCCAGACCGCCGGACTTGGCAAACGGTGCAACTTCGCTGGACGCATATAAAATTTTCATAAGCACCTCCGATGGTGGATTCTTTCAAAAAAACAGGAGGACGGGCAGACCGGCGGTCTCCCCGTCCCCCTCATCTAAGCTGTCTCCGGGGAGAGGGAGAACAGCCTCTATGAGCTATTATACGCTGTGGTTCTTGGCAATGAAGACCGGGAAGGTATCGGTACCGGTCAGCTTCTTGCCCTCGGTGATATGAACGTTTTTATCGGTCACAACGTGCTCCACCACGCAATCAGGCTCCACAACGGTATCCTGCATCAGCACACAGTTCTTCACCACGGCGCCCTTCTTGACCTGGCAGCCGCGGAACAGAACACAGTTCTCCACCGTGCCTTCGATCACGCAGCCGTCAGCCAGCAGGCTGTTCTTGACCGTGCTGCCTTCCAGATAGCGCGTGGGGTTATCGTCACGAATCTTGGTGTAGATGGGCGCACCGCCGAACAGCGCTTCCATGCTGCCGGGCTCCAGCAGGCGCATATTCTCGTCGAAGTAGCTCTTCATATCCGAGATACGCGCCGCATAGCCCTTGAACTCGTAGGCATGGACGTTGAGCAGCTTGAGGTTGCGGGCCAGAATGTCACGCTCAAAGTAGACCAGGCCGCGCACCGCCGCGTCATGAATCAGATGGATCAGGCTTTCGCGCTCGATGACATACATATTCATGGAGAGGTTCTGCTCGCCGAGGCGATAGTCATTGGACAGAATCTCGGTGACGCGGCCATCCTCATCAATGCGGACGGTATAGTTATCGCTGCGGGCACCTTCGGGAATCGGTGCACGGTTGTAGACCATCGTCACATCGGCGCCGCTGGCAACGTGCGCGTCGATGAGCTTGCCAAAGTCGAAGTTGACGGCCATATAGGCGTCAGACAGGATCACATAGCGTTCCTTCTGATCTTCCAGCCAGGAAAGGATGCTCTCGATGGCATCCACGCGGCCGGAATACATTTTGACGCTGCGCTCTGCAAAGGGAGGCACGATGTTCAGGCCGCCGCGCTTGCGGGTCAGGTCCCATTCACGGCCGGCGCCCAGGTGGTCCATCAGGGAGTGATAGTTTTTACGCACGATGACCGAAACGTTATCGATGCCGGCATTGACCATGCTGGACAGCGTGAAGTCGATCAGGCGGTAACGGCCGCCGAACGGGATGGAGGCCATGGAGCGCTCCGCCACCAGTTCGGGAACAAGATTATCATAGGTGTTGGCGAAAATCACGCCGAGAGCGTTGACGTTGCTGTTTACCATTGTTCCTCACCATCCTTTACATCGCTGGAAACCATTGCTTTGGGGCCAACCGTTGCACCCTTGCCGATCACGACACCGGAGCCTACGGTGGCGACATCACCGGGTTCGGCGATGTTCAGGCCGCCTTCGGGCACAGCACCCACAGTAGCGCCTTCTTCCACCGTGACATTTTCGGCCACGATGCAGTGCTTGACACTGGCGCCTGCTTTGATGATGGTGCCGCCCATGACCACCGCCGCTTCCACGGTTGCGCCCTTTTCAACGACAACGCCGGGGAACAGAATGGAGTTGTTGACCGTACCGTCAACGCGGCAGCCTTCGGAGATCATCGAGTTCACGATGGTCGCGTCATTGCCGATGCGCTGGCAGGGCTGGCCGGAGTTGCGGGAATAGATCTTCCAGTTTTCATCAAACAGGTTGATGCCGGAATGGCTGGGATCGAGGACTTCCATGTTCGCCTGCCACAGGCTGGAGATGGTGCCGACGTCCTTCCAGTAACCGCTGAAGTGATAGGCATACATACGACGGCCATCCTTGAGCAGGTTGGGAATGACGTTTTTGCCGAAGTCGTTCTCGGAGTTGGGGTCGGCCTCGTCCTCGGTGAGGTACTTCTTCAGGATATCCCAGTTGAAGATGTAAATGCCCATGGAAGCCAGGTTGGACTTCGGGTTCTTCGGCTTTTCCTGGAATTCGCTGATCTTGTCGTTTTCGTCGGTGACCATCAGGCCGAAGCGGGAAGCCTCGCTCCAGGGCACTTCCATAACGGCAACGGAGAATTCTGCATCCTTCTCTTTGTGGAAGCGCAGGAAGTCGGAGTAGTCCTGCTTGCAGATCTGGTCACCGGACAGGATGATGACATATTTGGGGTCGTAGCGGTCAATGAAAGAAATATTCTGATAGATCGCATTGGCCGTGCCTTTGTACCAGTCAGAGCCGGAAGCCTGCTGGTACGGCGGCAGCACATGGACACCGCCATGCAGACGGTCCAGGTCCCAGGGCTGACCGTTGCCGATGTACTCGTTGAGGACCAGCGGCTGATACTGGGTCAGGATGCCGACCGTTTCAATATCGGAATTCACGCAGTTGGACAGCGGAAAATCGATGATACGATACTTTCCGCCGAACGGAACTGCAGGCTTGGCGAGCTTTTGGGTCAGCGCATACAGGCGCGAGCCCTGGCCGCCGGCCAGGATCATTGCGATCATTTCTTTTGCCATAAGATTTCTCCCCTTAAAATTCTGGCTTACGCCATTTTTACAAAATATGGGTATACGATCTATCCAGCACGCAGGAACAAGGCGGGCTTACGCCTGCGGTTTGGCTTTGGTGGTGCGGCTGCTTTTGCCGGCCGCAGCGGTCTTGGCAGTGGCTGCCTTTTTGGTCTTTCCGGATGCCTTGGCTTTGGCCGGTGCCTCGTCCTTTTTGGCGCGGGGCTTGCGGGCCGCCGGGACCTGGAAATACAGGGTGGACAGCGGCGGCAGCGTCAGCGAAACGTGCTGCTCGAAGCCGTGCATCTCGCCCTTCTTGCTGCGCACCGTACCGTTGGTCACACCGGAACCGCCGTACTTGGGATCATCCGAGTTGAGGATCTCCTTGTAGCTGCCGGGATTGGGCACGCCCATCTCGTAGTTCTGACGCAGCACCGGGTTGAAGTTACAGACGATCATCAGCATCTTGCCTTCCGCATCACGCCGCAGGAATGCGATGACACTCTGCTGGTTATCGTCAGGCACGATCCACTGGAAGCCTTCCCAGCTG
The DNA here is from genome assembly GCA_019116445.1 of Candidatus Gemmiger excrementigallinarum. Taxonomy (GTDB): domain Bacteria; phylum Bacillota; class Clostridia; order Oscillospirales; family Ruminococcaceae; genus Gemmiger; species Gemmiger excrementigallinarum. Next base: position 568 of record DXBP01000055.1, on the reverse strand, counting down.
TAATCCACCTGCCACAGGGCGGGCGTATCGCGGTACAGATGGTTGAGGTCCTTGACATAGTCTTGCAGCTGGCGGTGCTTGTCGTAGCCAAGCAGCATCCAGTCAAGCTGCTTCTTCTCGTCCCACTCGATGAACTGGCCGAACTCCTGCCCCATGAAGAGCAGCTTCTTGCCGGGATGGGCCATCATGTAGCCGTAGAAGGTGCGCAGGTTGGCGAACTTTTCTTCATAATCGCCGGGCATCTTGTTGATGAGGCTGCACTTGCCGTGGACGACCTCATCGTGGCTGATGGGCAGTACAAAGTTCTCGCTGAAAGCGTAGAAGAAGCTGAAGGTGACCTTGCCATGGTTGCCGGCGCGGAACAGCGGATCGGTCTTCATGTAGCTGAGCATATCGTTCATCCAGCCCATGTTCCACTTGAAGTTGAAGCCCAGACCGCCGTCTGCAGCGGGTTTGGTCACCAGCGGCCAGGCCGTGGACTCCTCGGCAATCATCATCTTGTGCGGGTACCGGCTCAGGACTGCGGTGTTCAGCTTCTGCAGGAAGGCAATGGCTTCCAGGTTTTCCT
>DXBP01000054.1 GCA_019116445.1 Candidatus Gemmiger excrementigallinarum | reverse complement strand
ATGAGGGTAGCTACCCGGCGGATGCCGTCGAGAACGTCGTTGTTGGCGTCAATGACATAGACGCCCCGGCGCTGCAGCTCTTCCTTGAAGCTGGCCGCCGACGGGTCCACCACTGCCGGGCAATACTGCTGCGGGTCCGGGCCCATAAAGTCCATGAAATCATCCGCATACTCGGTATCGGTTTTCTGCTGCATCTTCTCACGGCTGGCCCAGCGGTATTCTCTGGTGATCCACAGGGTTTCCCCGTCATCGTATGCGTCGAGATAGACCATGTCGTTAATGGTGCCGTAGTCCACGCCAATGTAACGCTGGGCGGAATATTTAAGGCCTTTCGGCTCATCCTCTTTGCGGTAAACGTTTTCGGTGGCGTCGAACATGTCGTAAATAACGCCGTCCGCAGCCACCCACAAGCCCTCAACGTAGCGCTGGTAATAGATGCCCCGGAACGATGTTTTGTACCAGTTCTTGGTGGCTTCGTCCAGGCTGGGGTTGTCATCCAACAGAAAATGCAGGTGCAAGGCGTTGCGTTCTGCCGCTTTGAGCACCCACTCTTTGTAAAACCAATGGTTAGAGCTGTCGGGGTTGCAGTTGAACCACGTTTTTGCGCCCTTAACGCTGCACCGCAGCAGGGCCTGCTCCACGAAACTGCGGGGCATCAGGGCGACCTCATCCAGCAGCACGCCCGCCAGAGTGATGCCCTGGATCAGCATATAGCTGGAAGCATCCCGGCCGCCGAACAGGTAAAACCGGTTGACGCGCGTCCCACGCCTGGCCGTTATGACGTGTTCGCCCCGGCTGTACCGTACGTCAAAGTTCTTCTGCAGGTAAGTCACGCCGAGCAGAGGGGTCACGATGTTGCGCTCTGCCGAACCAACGGATTTCCCACAGTAGGCAAACGCGCGCCCGTCGAAATTCCCCATCGCCCACAGAAAAAACGACAGCGCCATGATGGACGTTTTGCCGCTTCGGACGGCGCCGTCACAGATCAGCGAATCGTACCCGCTGTACGGGAATCTCAAAATCTCCCGCTGCTTCTCACTCAGCGCCATGGGCCGCCTCCTCTTTCAGGCTCTTGGTGATGGGGTCATCCTCCCGGCTTTCGCTTGCAGCGCTGCCACTCACAGCCGCCCATTTGTCGATCAGCGTTCCCAGCGCGGTGGTGATCTGCGCGGGGGTGGCCTCCCGCAGCTTTTCCTCGTCGTTTAGGACGTTCAGTCCCTTTTCAAGAATTTCGCATACAAGTCCACGCTTGCTTTCCATGTATGCGAGGATGTCGGCGGTATTCTCGGCCTTTTTTTGTTGCAGCTTATGTCCAATTTCTGTATCAGACGTGACTATATTTTTTACAGTCTGTCTTGATACGCCATGGATTTTTGCGACGGCGTTATAGCTCCCCAGCTCAAGATAATCGGCAACAATTTTCTTTTTCTGCCGGTCTGTAAGCCGGTTTGCCATAGTCACCACCTCTCAAAACAAAAATACAGGCGCACAGGCTTTTTACGGCCTTCCGGGGCCTCCGGCCAAACGGGCGCGGAGATGTAAACGCCCGCAGCTCCCGGCGGCAGGCCAAAGCAAGAAATGCCAAGAATCTCCGGCCCGCCATGCGCCCGCGTGATCCCGGTTACGGGGTACGGGATATGGAGCCGCCGGTGCGGATCGAACGCACGACCTGCCGATTACAAGACGGCTGCTCTGCCAGCTGAGCTAAGACGGTAAAAGAAAATCCCGCACATTTCTGTACGGGATTCATGGGGTGAAAAGTAAGGAGAATCAAAACGAACGATGCCTGTCGTATGCTTGCGCAACATAGGTTTGATGCTGTTTCAAACATCCATGATGTAATGATAACAGAAAAAGAGAAAGAGGAAAAGTAACTTTTGGCTACTTTTGGCTACTTTCGGCTACTTTCGGCTACTTTTATTTTTCAAGGTCATCGATCCCTTGTGTATGCAGCCGTTTGACCCATGCAACGCTCTTATTTTTCTGCTCTGCGATGCGCTCAAAGGTCTGGAACCCGATGTAATGGCGGTAAAGCACTTCGCGCTCAAACGGGGATTTCATCGTTTCCAATGCCTGCTCGATTTCCGCCCGTATGGCGTTCTTGTCGGCCTCTGCGCACTGGCAGCGTTGGCGCTCGTCCTCCAACCGCTCCACGATTTCGGCGACAGAATTATTAACGCCGCCGCTGTGAGGCGTATCACGGAACGCTTGTGTGACGTTCTGCGGCGACTTTTCCAAATCCCAGTACACGTCCCACAGGTATTTTACCTTGTTGACCGCGTACCGATACCGCTTGAGCCATTCAACCTTTTCGCTGTACGTCACTTTTACCCCTCCTTTCGATCGCTTCCAGCCCTTGCTTGTGGATTTTTGACCACGTGTTTTTAAACCATGTTTCCCACCTGCTGCATATCGTGGTGCTGCAATATCTAAATTGCGCGCACTCCACAAACGGGCAGGAAAAGTCTTGCGGGATTTTTGTTATCTTGCTCATGGGTTGCCCTCCAATCTGGCCCGGCATTCGTCCGCCTTGCCGATGATGTACTCCGCATACTCGGCTATGTTCATGCCGCTTTCCTCGGCTCCGCAAATAATACTTGTCATCTCCTCTGTGACGTCTAGGAGGCTCTGTATTTGATTTTCGCTGAGCTCCAATGTCACAGCCTTGTTGTTAATCAAAATCGGCCACAGGACGCTGTAAGCCTCCCGTGCGACGCGCCAGCCCTTTATCTGCTGACACTTTGCGCATTCCAAACACTTTTTACCCATGGTCAGTCCTCCATTTCTGTTATCTCGATTTCCACCCGTGGCCTTGCTTTGTCCACCGCCCAATCATCGGCAAAGCCGACGATCTCTTTCCAGCCGTCGTTTTGCAGGACCTTGCAGCGGACCAGCGCGTCCTGAACAAACTTGCGCCCGGCGGTGATGTTGTCCCGGTCCCGGCGGCGGTCAGGTTCGACCCACATATACCGCATCACCACCGGCCGGCGGATATGTACGCCGTGCAGCTGACGGCGTATCTCGGCGCAGATGCGGCGCTCGGCGTCTTTTTTAAGCTGGGCGCCCTTGTACCGGTTGGCCCGCTCAGCCTCGATCAGCTCGTTCAGGCCGGGCAGGCGGCCGGGGATGGTCAGTTTGTATTGCATGGGGTCACTCCTTCCCGCAGGGCCCTGCCCATTGCTCTGCCATGGCTTGGGCAATGCCGGGAAATGTTTTGCTTCTGAGTTTGGCTCTTTCCGGGCTGGGCGAAAGGTAGTGCAATCGTTCCTGTTGGTTCTTCGGAAGTGTTTTCATGTACTCGCTTACGTCATTTGTTGGTCTTAAAGGCGGCAGCCCCTTGAGCCATAAGCACGTCGCCTTCTTTTCCGGGTGGCCGAACATCCAGGGCTGAATTATCTGGTCCGGTTTTCGATAGCATGTGGACATTATGCCAATTGGATTTTCGACCGCAATGTGCGCACAATCCGCGTCGATGAATTTCAAAAAAAATTCAATTGCTGCCTGCTGCATCCCGTTCGCCCGCTTTTCTTCGAACCAGGCAGCCCCGCTCGATGCCAGGTGCGTGCATGGCGGATGTGCAATGATTATGTCCCACTGTATCTTCAGCATTTCCAGTGCGTCCACTTGCAAATGCCATTCCGGATGTCCTCCGCTGCATGGCTGCAGATCACAGCTATATGCTTCGTGGCCTAAACGGCGCATTGCAATACATACCGCCTGCGATTCTTCACAGGCAACAAGTATGCGCATAGGGTCACTCCTTCTTTTCAAAACAGGGTCAGCTGCCCATATTCGTTTTCGCTGGCGTCCGGTTGTGCCTTTTTAGGCCGCGTCCGCGATTTTTGTGTGGTTGTTTCAGGTTTTGAAACAACCTCTGCGCCTTGCGGCTTTTCCGCGCTGCACATCATATCCACCTGGGCCCACACCCGGCGCCAGTGCCAGACGTCCCTAAAATACATGGGCGTATACCAGACGTTCCCCTCATCCCGCGGGATCAGCCCCCTCCGGTCATAGGCGGTCGCCGGGTGGACCAGGGTGTCGCCGATCACGACGTACCCGGCGCAGCCCAGCAAGCTGAGCTGTATGTAGCACATCAGGCCGACGGTAAAGTCGATGTCCTGCGCCACGAAAAGCACGCTGGTCTGGTAGTTGACCTTCTGCCGCAGGCACTCATTGGCAAATGCCACCAGCAGCGCCCCGGCCCCGCAGGCCGGGTCAGCAACAGATACCCAGCCCCGCCTCTCAACCTGCGCGGCTATATTCTCACTGTTCAGCGCAGACATGGCGCTGCACACGTTGTAGGGTGTAAAAAACTGTCCGTTGTGCTCGTTGCCGAGGCCGAGCGTCATGAAAATTTCGCCAAGCAGGTCTTGATCCTGGTTTTCATCCAGTGCGGCTACAACCATGCCCAGCATCTCGGCCATGGTCTGCCGCTCGGCTTCCGTGTATTTTTCGCTCAGGGTTTTGTACGTCTTTTCGCGTTCATTCCGGTGCGCACGGTCAACCGCGTTGGAAATGGAGCAGGCGCACATGACGATCCAGTCAGCCCACACCTCCCACCTGCCATGCCTACCACAGAGGGATTCGAAGGCTTTGACCAGCTCTTTCTGGGCCGCCCCACGAACAAGCCGGGTGTCCGATTTCATGCTGTATCACCCCTTCCTCTTGTGCCGTCTGGGCCGCGTTGCCGCATCGGCCAAAAAATCGTTCCCGCTGGGCTGCGCCCGATCCACCCGCTTGCCACCGCCGCCGCGGTGGGCCGCCTGCCAGGCGTCCAGGGTGCGGATGCCCTGGGCCTGGCAGCGGTCCAGTATGCTGCGGATATAGGGCAGGGTGGCCTTGACGTCGTGCTCGGCGGCCTCCCGCATGGCCTGGACGATCAGGGCGTCCTCCAGCCCGGCCGCCAGGTAGGCCCGCAGGGCCTGCTGGACCACCGGGCCCATCCGCCTGCCCAGGCCAAGCTCCCGCCAGGCATCTTCCAGACCCTCCAGAGAGGGCGGCTGCGGCGGCAAGGCGGCCGGTGCCTGTAGCGCTTCCCCCTGTTGTGAAGGGGGTAGGGGGAAGCTGCTTGTTATATTGTTTATTTGTTTTAATGGTTTAGTTGTTGTCGTTTGATTGTCGCTTGTTTGTCGTTTGATTGTCGCTTGTTTGTCAGCCAGCTTGTCATGACCTGTCAGAGCGGCCCATCTATTTATCGAAATAACGCTATATTTATTGGTCGTTTTGATTGTCAGACAGTTTGTCGTTTTGAGCCGCTCAAGTGACGTTCTCACGTTCCGTACTGTCAACCCTGTTTCTTCGGCCAATTTTTTCACACTGGCCACCCGGCTTCCCGGGGCAATCACGATGCCATGCCAGTTTTTGGGTTCCCAGTTGGCCGTAAGCATCAGATGGAAGAACAGACGGCAGGTGTTTGGGTCGTCGTACCACTCCCAAGTGGTCAGCCCGCGCGGAAAAGCCACGAAGCCCATGCTGGTATCAATGCCCATCAGCGCAGCCCTCCCTTCCGGTTAAAACGGTAAATCTTCGGCGTCGGTGGCGTCGAGCTAGCGCGTCAGATCATCCTCGGGCACTGGCTGACGGCTGCGCGGCGCATAGTCGTCCAAAGCCTCGCCGGGGTACATCTGCTGTGCCGATGGGATGTCCGAGGGCGGCACATCGGGCGGGTGCTTTTCAGCGGCTGCAAAGCTGGCCATGCTGGTCTGCTGCGGCCGGGGCGCGGGCGGATCGAAGGGGGTATCCTCATCGGTCTCGGTCATCAGGGGCGGGGCTTGCGTCGACCCGTCGGGGATCATGTCTACCACCTGCTGTGACCAGCGCAGGTTAACAAGGTCTCCGGGCAGCAGGCCGTCTGCCGACAGGTTGTGGTAAAACTTGCCGCTGCCCTCGGGATACTCCCGGGTCTTGATCTCCCGGCCGAAGGCGACCACAAAGTCGCCCTTCTGGTACATCCCCTCCCGCTCGGTCAGGCCGTCCCAGCACTGGACGTCTACAAAGAGGCTTTTCCAGCGGCCGGCGTCGTCCTTTTCACTTTGGGCCTTGACGTTGAGGATCAGCACATCCTTGGTGCCCAGGGTCTTGATCTCGGGTTCACGGGCCAGGGTGCCCGCTACCAGGGCCCCCAGCCGCGTTTTGATGATCATGCGTCCTCACCCCCGAACGGGTCGTCCTCGCTGTCCTGGGGCCCCTCGGCGGGGCTGTCGGCGGTGACGATCTCCACCGCCGGCTGCGCCGGTGCTTTCCGGCTGCGCGGCAGGCTGCGAGGGGCCTCGTAGTCGTCCAGCTCCCGAGCGGTGGATTCGGCGTCCACCGACACCTCGCTCTCGTCGTAGAGGCCGCCGTAGGTGGAGGGGAACGCCTCCCGCAGGGCATGGACCAGGGCCACCTTGCGGATCATGGTGGCGGGCCGGACGGCCCACTGGCTCTTGCCGGTGTCGTACTCGCTCAGCTTGACCTCCTCGTAGCTGGGGCGGGTACGGTCCTTGCGATAAACTCGTGCCCAGCCGCCCAGCAGCTCCTCCCCATCGTAGACGATGGAACCTTCCCGGCCCTCGATCTTGCCATCGGTCAGGACGATCACCCCGGCCTCGAAGCCGTCGTAGTTGGGGTGCCGCTCGGCCATCTGCATATAGCAGCTCTTGCCCAGCACGATGGTGGCGGGAGTGTCGTCGCTCTTGTTGTCGTAGTGGATGAGGTAGGCCTCTTTGGTGAAGGGGTTGAGGTGGTAAGCCCGGCAGGTCTCCAAAAAGATCTTGCACTCGGCGTCGGTGGCCTTGGGGCTGATGAAGTGCCGCACGTCCTCAAAGCTGACGGCGAAATGCTGGCCGTCGGCGGCCTCGATCTCCACCGGCTTGGTGGGAGTGGCCGGGGTCATGGCGGCGCTGCCGGCCGTCT
>DXBP01000053.1 GCA_019116445.1 Candidatus Gemmiger excrementigallinarum | reverse complement strand
GAATCTCTGCTGATTGCAGCCAAAGCCAAGAAACAGGCTATTGAGGCAGAAAAGCTGACCAGCGATAATATCTACAAGGTTCTAATCTACTTCGATCAACTCTATGGAAAGATGAACGACAGAGAGAAACGGCAGCTGATTGAGGAACTGATCTCTGAAATTCAGATTTATCCGGAGCGTCAGCCCAATGGCCAGTGGTTGAAATCTATCAAGTTCCGACTGCCTATCATAGAGGAAGATATGAATATCAGTTTGGACAATGAACAGCAAGTTGAAACGGTTGCCCTGTTGATCAAGGAAGAAAAGAGAACTTCTCCCCGCAAATAAAGTGAGCGTACGCAGGCTCTGTGTTCTGGAATGACGATTGGAGTAAGGGTTCTGAATCGTGGAATAAGGGGTGCAATATGAATTTGCCGGCGGCATATCGTGCAGTGGACAAGGTGTTGGATACACTCGATTTTAATGCCTTGTTCGCTGGATTTCATAAATATAAATATGCGCTATGCACTGGTTCCGAGATCTGCTTGGATGGAAAAATGATCCCCGGTCAGGACCTTTTTCGGGGAAATACCGCGATCGAATACAATGGTGAATACCTGGCGATTTGGAACATGGAAGCAGACCCCGTTGAAGATGCTGAAGTGCTTGCCTACTTACTTGTGCATGAAATGTTCCACTGCCATCAAAGAGCCCATGGTGAAAAGCGATACCCCTCCGATCTGGCACTTTTGAATTACCCCGGCGATATAGAAAACTTTCAAAAGAAATATAATGAAAATCTTTGTCTTGCGGACTCATTTGAAAAGAACGACGAAAAATCCCTGAGAAAATTTGCGTGGATACGAAATATGCGGATGCGGCTATGCACCGATGTGGTTCAACAGGAGCTAGAAGCCGAAACGATAGAAGGCATGGCGGAATACGTTGGTTTGAAGGCATTACAGTCAATCAACAGGAAAAAGTTTGCGAACGTGACAAGTGATTACATTCAAAAACTGCGTGCGCAAGACAGATTGTTGTTTGATGTGCGCCGGATCTCCTATTATAGCGGTGCGCTTTGCAATCTCTGCCTGGATAATCATGGAATGGAGATCCGCAATGATTTTGCCAGCAAACTGACTGTATATGAACAAAATCCCATTGCTTTTGATGACGCCCCCATTACAATAAAACACTACGATTTTGTTTCTTCTTGCTATGCGGAAATGATCGTGGAACGGGAGCGGGTGGTCACCGAATGTATCGAAAACTGGGAATATACCGCTTGCAATGCCCTTATATGCGGATATGACCCCATGAATATGTTCCGCGTTGGGATTTTTATTTACTGCAAATACTTTGTCTGTCTGAATGTTAACGGAACCGTTCAGACCATCCACACTTCGGTGGTTCTGCAATTGGATGAAAATTCAAACCAAACTATAGTTGGCTATTATTGTGTAAAACAGCACGGATAAGGTGCAGACAAGATAAACCGGGAAAAGGAATCCGGACTGTTCTTGCGATCCGGGACAATTCCTGAGATGCGGATACTTAAGAGAAAGCGGCGGACAGGGCAGGAGGCATCCCCCATGATCTACTCTACAAATCCTCGAAAACAGCGCCGGTATGACCGTACCGACTATCAGTTGGAACCCTTTTGGATCGAGCGGCGGCCGGTTCGCATACGGCGCACATTGCTGGCGGTAGTGGTACCTCTGGCGCTGAGCGTGCTGGCCTATTTTTGGACGGCGGGGGAAGACTCATACCTGCGTTTCGAGTGGGCGATGATCGCGTTTTTTCTGCCCAGCCTTGTGCTGTGGCCCGTTGCGATTCTTAGCTGGAATAACGACCTTGCGACCTGCCGGGGTCTGGCCATCTGCCGGTATGATGATAAACTGGAGCTGCAGCCCAAGCGGTTGATCTACAGCTACCGTGATCGCCGGGATGGCAAACGCGGCCCGCGGTATGAATCGTCGGTGCCCTATTCGCTGCTGGACAGGATTCTTTATTTTCCGGACCGCCAATTTCTGGTCCTGTGGTGCGGTGGTGTTGATACGGTCTATGACTTTTCGGGCGCGGCGGTGAAGCACACCAACTACTGGACCGGCTTCGGTAAGATTCTGCGTACCAATCACCAGGTGCTTTTGCCTATGGTGTACGATGACAACGAGCAGGTGCTGCGGGATTTGGAAGCCTTGTCGGCCACGGAAGTGGAACGCTACCCGGGAACTTCCGGAAAGTTGCCGCCGGACAAAATTTTGCGAAATCCGCCGGATGTGTAAAAAAATGCGGCACAAGGTGTAAAATTTCCCAAAGGACTTGCTGCGAGCGGGAGAATACGCTATAATAAAGCCGTTGGAGCAATGCGACAGAAAAAGGAGTGTGCCTATGTTCTGCAAACTGACCCCGGCGGAAGAAACACGGATGTATGAGCTTTTGCGTGGTGTGGCGGATGATCCCCATGCCATCGAGATGCGGCGGTTTATCCAGCACGGAAAGGTCACGACGTATGAACATTGCCTGCGGGTGGCGCGGATTGCCTATTGGCTGAATCTGCGTTTTTGCTGCCGTGCCCGGGAGGCCAGCCTGCTGCGGGGGGCATTTCTGCACGACTTTTATCTTTATGACTGGCATGCCTGCCATAACATCACCCACTGGCATGGCTTCAAGCACCCGCTGATCGCCCGGTATAATGCCGAAACAGTATTCTGCCTGAATGAAACCGAAAAGAACATCATCCAGAGCCACATGTGGCCGCTGACCATTACCTGGGTGCCGCGCTGCCGCGAGGCGGTGCTGGTCTGCCTGGCGGATAAGATGTCTTCCGCCTGGGAAACCGTGATGGAGCGCGGCGGGGTACCGTCCGCTCTGCAGCACGAATAACCGAACCGTTGTCCCTTCTGGCTATGCCAGAGGGGATTTTTTGTATAACAAGATAAAATTATCGAAAAACGATAAAAAATACTTGCAAAACAATAATACCTGTGCTATACTGCTGCTAACCTGAACAAGACGGGAGAGTGTATGAGATGAAATGTTGGCAGTGGGATGACCACAAGAGCATTACCCTGACGCGCTATGTGGTGGCACTGGCTATTTTGGGCAGCGCGATAATGACGGTATGCGGCCCCTGGCTGGTGCGCTGGCTGATGGACACCCATCCCCTGAACTGCACCGCGTCGTGGGTAGAGGCCGCCCTGTTGGTATTGGGCTATCTTTGTGCAGCGCTGGCTTTCTGGATGCTGTACAATCTGTACCGCTTTTTGCAGCGGCTGGAACAGGGGCAGGTATTTGTGCCCCAGACGGTGCAGGCGCTGCGGCGTATTAGCTGGTGCTGCACCTGGGCGGCTGTGCTGTGCTTGCCGGCGGGCATCGTGATCTATCTGCCGTTTGTGTTCCTGGCAGTGGCGGCAGGATTCATGGCACTTCTTGTGCGGGTGCTGAAAAACGCCTTTGCTCAGGCTGTCCGCATGAAAAACGAACTGGATTATACAATTTAAAGGAGGTGCGCCCATGCCGATTGTGGTAAATCTGGATGTGATGATGGCGCGCCGCCACAAGGGCGCAGGGGAACTGGCCGAGGAAATCGGCATTACCCCGGCCAACCTTTCCATCCTGAAAAACAACAAGGCCAAAGCGGTGCGGTTCTCCACCCTGGAAGCCTTGTGCAAAGCGCTGGACTGCCAGCCTGCCGATCTTTTGGAATACATTCCCGACGAGCCGTAATACGGAGCCGGGACTACAACTGAACAGGAGGTTCCCCATGACCGAACTACCCAAAGAGGGCGCCGGGCGTCCCCTTTACGAAAGTGCGCCCAAAATTGCTCCGGCGGTGCCTGCTGCGCCCTATGTGTGGGCTGCGTTGGCCAGCTACCCGCTGGCATGGCTGTATGTGAAAAAACTGCTGTTCCTCAATCTGTTTGAAGGCTTCTGGCTGCTGATTTTTGCAGTGCTGTTTCTGGCCGGGGTGGAAGTTCTGGCCCGGGCACTTCACCGCCCCGCCGGCAAGGAAACGTCCCTGTGGGCCGGGGGCTGGCTGGTATTGTCCGTGGTAATGCCGCTGTGGGGGTACCAGAATACGCTGAGTGACTGGCAGATGCTGGTGTGGCACCTGTTTGCGGTCTGGTTCGTGCTGGCTCGCTGCGGTATGCTGGCCCAGGGGTATACCGGCAGTCTTTGCTTTCTGGATGCTTTGGCCGGATTGCTGGTATTGCCGTTTGGAAACTTCTTCCGGCGCGTCGGAACCATCGCCGCCGGAATTGCATCCCTGGGCCGCCATCGGGTCCGGCTGCGGCAGACAGGTGTGGCGGCCGTTACGGCAGCGCTCACGCTGTTGCTGTGCGGCACGGCCTGGGGGCTGCTCTCTGCCGCGGACCCTAACTTTGCCGCTGTGGGGCAGCAGGTGCAGCGTTGGTTTGCCACGCTGCTGGATGGTCCTACGGTAGTGGAAAATCTTTTCGTGTTCCTGCTCTCGCTGCCGGTGGGGGCCTGGCTTTATGGCCTGGTAGCAGGGGCACTGCGGCGGCAGACACCCCCCTGCACGGGGGAGCGCTTCTATGCGGCGCTGGAACCCTTGCGGGTGCTGCCCGCCGTTACGGCCAACACGGTTGTGGGAGCCTTGTGCGCAATCTATGGGCTGTTTTTCATCTTGCAGGCGCTGGAATGGCTGGCCGCCGCCCCTCTGGGCCTGACGGCACCCCAGGCATCCACCTTTGCGGTGGATGGCTTCTGGGAATTGCTGCGAATTCTCTTGCTGGACTTCTGTGTGCTGGCGGCGGTTCGCTTCCTGGGGCGGCGCCCTCTGCCCCGGATTCTGGCGGCTTTGTTCTGCCTGTTCGGCATTGCCTTTGCGGCGCTGGCCGGGGCCAAACTGGCAGTGTATGTCCGTCTGTATGCCTTTACGCCCCGCCGCGTGGTGGCCGGGTGGTTCCTTTGTGTGCTGGCGGTGTGGGCGGTATTGCTGCTGGTGCGGGTGTTCCGGGTCATCCCGGCGGCGCGTGTGGGGCTGGCTGTGCTGGCGGTCAGTTTTGTGCTTCTTTCCTGCGTGGACTTGGAAAGCCGTGTGGTGCAGTGGAACATCGGGCGTTATAAAGCGGGCGTGGATGCCGAACTGGACCTGGATGTGCTGCAGGACTGCGGCCTGAATTCCTGGTACCGCTACGATACTTCCGGCTGGAACCGGGATGGCCGGGTGGTGCGTTACACCGGCTGGCTGATTGACTCCGGCTGGTTCCGGGACCGCAGCGCCGCGGAAATCACGGAATTGTACGACATATCCGGAAAAACCGGGGCTCATAAACTGACAGCCGACCTGGGGCAGAGTGAACTTCACCTGACCTTCGATGATGCCTGGCGCTGCACGGCCGTTTCCTTGACGGCGGAAGAAAACGGGGTATAATAAAACCGGCGGGTGCAAACGGCCCGACTGACGATTTCCCGGAGGAACCTTTTATGCCTGATATCTATACCCGTACCCGCGCCCTGCTGGGCACTCCCGCTCTGGAAACACTGCGCGCCGCTCACGTGGCAGTGTTCGGCATCGGCGGTGTGGGCGGTCAGGCCGTGGAGGTGCTGGCCCGCAGCGGGGTAGGAACGCTGAGCCTGTTTGACAGTGACACGGTGGCAGAATCCAATCTGAACCGGCAGCTCATTGCGCTGCGTTCCACGGTAGGGCAGTATAAGGTGGATGCCATGGCAGCCCGCATTGCTGACATCGACCCTGATACCGTAGTGCACGCCAACCGGCTGTTCTATAATGCCGGAACCGCCGATGGGATTGATATGGCACAGTTTGATTATGTGCTGGACTGTATCGACACGGTTTCAGCCAAGCTGCTGCTGATCGAGCGGTGCAAAGCTGCCGGTACGCCCATTCTGTGCAGCATGGGGGCGGCCAACAAGCTGGACCCCACCGCTTTCCGGGTGGCGGACATCGAAAAAACCAGCGTGGACCCGTTGGCAAAGGTCATCCGGATCCAGTGCCGCAAACGGCGCCTGGGCAAGGTGAAGGTGGTGTTTTCCACCGAGATGCCGCTGCCGCCGCTGACGGAAGAACTGGACGAAAGCCCGGCCAATGGCCGCCGCACCGTGCCGGCCAGCAATGCGTTTGTGCCGGCTGCCTGCGGGCTGGTCTGCGGCAGTGAAGCCGTCAAGGACCTGCTGCGCAAGGCGGGAACCTACCGCGCCGAAAGTGACAGATGAACCATGCGCTCCCGGTTGGGAGCGCATTTTTTTGTGGAATTTACAAAAGAACCCAGGGGTTTTGCATTGTAATTTATTCGGCAAAATGTTACACTGTTCTTATTGATATTGTTTGAATTTTGCTGCATACCTTGGCAAGGAGAGGTTTACTACCGTGTCTGAAGATCGCAAAATCTATCGCGGCCCTGCACGGGCTGCACAAAATAACGCGGGGGCGGCCGCCACGCCCCCGGTGCAAGGCCAGGGCAAAACCCCGCCGCCGCGGGGAGGCAAACCGCGCCGCAAACGTTCCCGCCGCCGGCGCAGCCGGCTGGTGCTGGGGTTGTGTTTGCTGTGCCTGTTTGTGGTTACAGCCGTCTGCCTTGTGCTTACCCGTTGTACCTCCGGCCCCTCCGGTCCGGAAACGGCGGACTTTGGCACACCGGCGGCCGCCTGGCAGAAAAACGAACTGGGCTACTACTTCAATTCCAGTGGCGAAGCCATCCCGGCGGCGGTGCTCAAGGGCATCGATGTGTCCAAATTCCAGGGGGAAGTGGACTGGGAAAAGGCCAAGGCTGCGGGCATCGATTTTGCCATCATCCGCTGCGGTTACGGCGGTGAGTGGGACGGTCAGGAAGCGGACTGGGCCCAGGATGACGACCAGTGGCGGCGCAACGCCGATGAGTGTACCCGTTTGGGCATTCCCTTTGGTGTGTATCTGTATTCCTATGCCACCAACGAGGAGGAAGCCCGTTCCGAGGCCGACCATGTGGCCCGCCTGCTGGGGCTGGTGGCGCCGCCCCAGGAGGGGCTGGAGGATTACACCGCCACACCCTATCAGCTGTCCTACCCGGTTTACTACGACCTGGAAGATAAGAGCATCAGCGGCATTTTCTCCGACGAGATGGCTGCCATCACCCAGGCGTTTTTCGACCGCCTGGTGGAACTGGGCTATACCGGGGAGCAGGGGATCTATGCTTCCCTGAACTGGGTGCGTGCCCGTTTCAGTGATCCGGCTTTCGATCCCTGGCGTGATAATCTGTGGATCGCCCGTTTCTCGGATTCCCTGGGTTACACCGGCACCTATGATATGTGGCAGTGCACCTACTCGGCCCCCGGTGCCGACTACGGCGTGCAGAGTGAAACGGTGGATGTGGACTTCATCATGCGCCCCTTCACGCTGACCGGTATTGCCGACGGCATGGGCAAGGCGGCTGAGCCGACCTTTGTCAACGATACCTACCAGATGGAACTGCATCTGGATGCCAAGGATGCCCGCGCCACCCTGACCACCAACCAGCCCTCCGAGGAAGAGGGCGGCCAGAAGATTTTCTGGCAGAGCAGCAACGAGGATGTGGCTACGGTGGATAAAAACGGTACCGTCCGTGCCCAGACCGACAACGGCGAATGTACGATCACGGCTACGCTGGCCGATGGTACCGAGAGTGTGTCCTGCCTGGTGCGCATCGGGGATATTACCGTACCGGTGTTTGCCACCGGACAACTGGCCGGCGCGCGGGACAACGCCGCTTATGTGGCGGGGCTCAAGGCAGCCACGCCTGATGCCATCCTGCTGGACGCCGGCGGAAGCCTCCACGGTACCATGAGCGCCAGCATGACCGGCGGTATGGATATGTTCAGCACCTTCTCGGCTGCCGGCTATGACCTGCAGGCCATCGGCGCGGAGGACCTTGCCTTCGGCATTGAACGCCTGCGCAGCGATGCCAACATGGCTTCCGGCCCGTCGCTGGCGGCCAACCTGCGGGACTCCGAAGGTTCGGCAATCTTCTACCGCTCCACCAGCTGGAACCGCAACCGCATCACCAACGGCATGAACTATGTGCTGGAACGTGCGGGCTATAAGATCGGCTTCTTCTCTCTGGCGGATACCGCCACAGTGACCGAGAAGATCGGCCTTGTCAACGAAGAAACCCCCATGGCCAACGATCTGGCTCAGACCGCAAGCGAACAGGTGGCGGCGCTGCAGGCCGAAGGCGTGGATGTGATCCTTTGCATTGCCACACCCGGCGTGGACGTTCAGGCCCTGGAAGGCACGCTGGCGGACCTCGGGGTCACAGCGGTCATCAACGGCAACGGCGAGGAGCTGCAGGGAACTGCGCTTCCGGTGCTGGCTGCCGGCAAAGGTACCGGAGAGGTGGGGCAGCTCAATCTTGTCTTTACCCAGGGCGGCGGCTGCCGCGTGGAACTGCAGGCCAAGGTGACCACAGAACAACTGGAAACCACTCTCACCAACGAGTGGAGCCAATATCTCACAACCACTGAGGACGGCACACCGGCGCTGGCCGATAGTGCCGACCCCAACAAGGATGTGGCTGCCGACGGCGCAGACCCCACGGCGCCCACCGAGCGGGCCGAGGATGCGGTACGCAAGGGGGCCTCTGCCTACCTGAACGCCTCGCTGGCACTGCAGGAACTGGACGCCGATGATTCCAGCATCCTGAATACGCCGCTCTTTACCTACGCACAGAATCCCGATGCCAGCAAGACGATAAGTTATGCCAACTATCTGGCGACTTTGTACGAGGAAATTGCCGAAAATGACCGCGACCACTGGCCGGAGGGCTGGTCGGAATCTGAGATCACCGGCGTGGCCGGCGGCGTCACCGAGCTGGAATACGGGGATATCACCCGTCAGGCGCTGCTGAATTCCATGCCCGTTGCCCAGCGGCTGGTGCTGGTTTCCACCACGGCGGAGGCCGCCCAGACCCTGATCGACAGCGGCAATGTCACCCGGACCTACCAGGCAAGCCTGACCGCTTATGAGCCGGAAGGAGATACCGTCCTGCTGGTCAGCGATACCCAGACGCTGCAGGCCCTGGGAGAGGGCAATTATACCATCCTGCGGGATTACGGAGATCTGTTCTGGGATGTCCGTATGAATATCAACGATAACACCAACAATTTTACCGAAAACTTTGTCCTGCCGGAAGCGCCCACCTATGGCGTGGGCCGCAACCCGTAAGGCGGACGTTTGCAGGGAGGCGTACTGTATGAAACTTACCTTTTTGGGCGCGGACCGGGAAGTAACCGGCAGCTGCACGCAGTTGGAGGCGGCGGGTCACCGCCTGCTGGTAGACTGCGGCATGGAACAGGGGCGGGATATCTACGAGAACGCCGACCTGCCCTATGCCCCTGGCACCTACGAAGCGCTGCTGCTCACCCATGCGCACATTGATCATTCGGGGCAGATTCCGTATCTTTATAAAAATGGCTACCGCGGCCCCATCTATTCCACCGACGCCACGATGGACCTTTGCGGCATCATGCTGCGGGATTCGGCCCATATTCAGGAGCAGGAAGCAGAGTGGAAAAACCGCAAGGCCCAGCGCAGCGGCGCCGCCATGGTGGAACCCGACTATACCGTCGAGGATGCCGAAAAGGTCATGAAGCAGTTTGTGCCCTGTCCCTACGGCGCCTGGCAGACGCTGTTTGAGGATGAGGGCGGTAAAATCGAAGTGCTCTTCACCGATGTGGGGCATCTGCTGGGCAGTGCGTCCATCTCGGTGCGCGTCACCGAGCCGGAACGCGAACCGGAGATCATTGTCTTTTCCGGCGACATCGGCAACACCAACCAGCCGCTCATCAAGGACCCCGTCACGCCGGCCCATGCCGATTATCTGGTCATGGAATCCACCTATGGTGACCGCAGTCACGGCCCGCGCCCGGACTATATCGGGGAACTGACCGAGGTGCTGCAAACTACCTTTGACCGCGGCGGCAACGTGGTCATCCCCAGCTTTGCGGTGGGCCGCACCCAGGAACTGCTCTATTTTATCCGTCAGATCAAAGCAGAGGGACGCATCCACGGGCACGATAATTTCCCGGTTTTTGTGGACAGTCCTCTGGCCAGCAAATCCACCACCATCTTCCGTGAGAACTTCATGGAATGTTACGACGAGGAAGCCATAGCTCTCGTCAAGAGCGGAGAAAACCCGCTGTGGTTCCCGGGCCTTTGCATCAGCGAAACCAAGGAAGAATCCATGGCCATCAACAGCGATACGACCCCCAAGGTCATCCTGTCGGCCTCCGGTATGTGTGATGCAGGCCGTATCCGCCACCATCTGAAGTACAATCTCTGGCGGCCGGAATGTACGGTTCTGTTCGTCGGTTTCCAGAGCCCGGGCACCCTGGGCAATGCACTGCTGGGCGGCGCCAAGGAGGTCAAACTCTTCGGCGATGAGATCCAGGTCAAGGCGCAGATCCACCGGCTCAGCGGTCTGTCGGGCCATGCGGACCAGGACGGCCTTGCCAACTGGCTGCACGCCTTTGATGAAAAGCCTAAGTTTGTTTTTGTCAATCATGGTGAGGACGCTGTGGCCGATCACTGGGCCTGCCGCCTGAAAGAGGAAGGGTACGAAGCCGAGGCCCCCTACAACGGTTCCATCTGGATCGTAGGGGATGGCCGCGTAGCTTGCGCCGAGGTGGGCAATACCAAAAAGATCGTCAAGACCCCGGGCGTGGCCTCGGTGCGCAGCAGTGCGGCTTACGACCGGTTGGTCAATATGGGCAAGCGCCTGATGGCGGTCATCCAGCACAACCAGGGCGGCGCCAACAAGGACCTGGCAAAGTTCGCCAGCCAGATCGCCAGCCTGTGCGACAAGTGGGACCGCTGAGGGTATCTGCCATGTTATCGTCACAAAGGAGGAAGGCCGGTTTTGTGGCATCCGATCAAACACTATAAAACCATCCACCACCACAAAATGCTGGTGATGAAACACTGCTTTCGCTGCGGGCTGTACTGGCAGGGGCTGACCCATGATCTCAGCAAACTGGCGCCGGTGGAATTCCTGGCCGGTGCGCGGTATTGGCAGGGCACTTGCAGCCCCAACAATGCCCAGCGCAAGGCCGAAGGGTACAGCGCCGCCTGGCTGCACCACAAGGGCCGTAACAAGCACCATCTGGAATACTGGATCGACTACGCACCGGATGGCGACCATGCCCTGGCCGGGATGCGGATGCCGGCCCGTTATGTGGCCGAAATGGTCTGTGACCGCATAGCCGCCAGCAAAAATTACAAAGGCGAAGCCTACACCGATGCCACAGCCTGGGAGTACTACGAGCACAGCAAGGATCATTATATCCTGCACCCCGAAACCCGCCGCGAACTGGAAACCTGCCTGCAGGTCCTGCGGGATGAGGGAGAGGACGCCTGTTTTGCCTATATCCGCACCCGCTTGCTGGGCAAGAAACAGTGACCGGAAACCAGGGGGACGCTCCAACGTGCGTCCCTTCTTTTTTGTAAAGGACAGAAAGGTTGGTAAGGTTTTGCACGCTTGCCTGCGGGGAACAAATTCTGTTGACAAAGCGCCCCGCGTGTGATTGAATAGTAACTACAAAAACAGACGGATATGCCTGTATTTATAGAAGGTGGAAATTATGGCAGAAGAAAAACGCAAACGGATTCTTTCGGGCATTCAGCCTACCGGTACCCCCACGCTGGGCAACTACATCGGCGCGGTGCGAAACTGGGCCATGCTGCAGCCCGAGTATGACTGCCTGTATATGGTTGCCGACCTGCACGCCCTGACCGTGCGTCAGGTCCCGGCGGATCTGCGCCGCCGCACCCGGGAGCTGGCCGCGCTGCTGCTGGCTGTGGGTATCGACCCGGAAAATCACGTCCTCTTTGTGCAAAGCCATGTGCCCGCACACTGTGAGCTGTCCTGGGTGTTGGCCTGCAATACCCAGTTCGGCGAACTGTCCCGCATGACCCAGTTCAAAGATAAAAGTGCCAAGCATCCCGACAACGTCAACGGCGGTCTGTTCACCTACCCGGTGCTGATGGCGGCCGACATCCTGATCTACAATGCCGACCTGGTGCCGGTAGGGCAGGACCAGACCCAGCACCTGGAAATCGCCCGTGTCATTGCCAACCGGTTTAACGGTGTGTACGGTGATACCTTCACGCTGCCGGAGGGATACGTCCCGGCTGCCGGCGCCAAGATCATGTCGCTGTCCGAGCCCACCAAGAAGATGAGCAAGTCCGATTCCAACGTCAACTCCTTTGTGCTCATGACCGACGATAAGGATACCATCGTGCGCAAGTTCAAGCGTGCCGTTACCGACTCCGATGGTGTGGTTCGCTTTGACCGGGAAACCAAACCCGGCGTTTCCAACCTGATGGCGATTTACGGTACCTTTACCGGCAAGAGCAACGAGGAAATCGAAGCGGAGTTTGCCGGCAAGGGGTATGGGGACTTCAAGCTGGCGGTGGCCGAGGTGACCGCCGATGCGCTGGCTCCGGTCCAGGCTGAGTATAACCGCATCCTGGCCGATAAGGCCTACGTGGACGGCGTGCTGAAGAACGGCGCCGAGCGGGCTGCCCGCATTGCCAACCGTACGGTCAGCAAAGTTTACCGCAAGGTGGGCCTGCTGCAGCTGGACAAATAAGGCGCCCCAGCGCAAAAGTCTTGACAAATCGGCTTTGAGCCGATATAATATCTAAATTGGTGCGGCTCTTTTGCGGGCCGCACAACTTTTACTATCGCGTATACGTTAAGGAGAATCGAGCATGGCTAAAGAAGTCGTCGTTACCCGTGAGGGTTACAAGAAGCTGGAACAGGATCTGAACGAGCTGCGCACCGTCAAACGTAAAGAGGTGGCAGACAAGATCAAGGTCGCGCGCGGCTACGGCGACCTGAGCGAAAATGCCGAGTATGACGCCGCCAAGGAAGAGCAGGCTATTGTGGAGGCCCGCATTGCTGACCTGGAGGCGACCCTGAAGGTGGCCCGCATCATTGATGACAGCGAACTGTCCAACGATACGGTTTCCATCGGCATGCGCGTCAAGATCCTCGCCGAGGGCGACGATCCTGAGGACGCCGAAGAATACGATATCACCGGCTCCACCGAGGCCGATATGAACCTCAACCGCATCAGCGACGAGAGCCCGGTGGGCGCTGCGCTGATCGGTCACAAGGCCGGTGACGAAGTGGACGTTACCCTGCCCAACGGCAACATCATTGTGTACAAGGTGCTGGCCGTTTCGCGCTCGAAGTAAAACAAGGCAGGGGCGGGGAATACCTGCCCCTGTTTGCATTTGGAAAAGAAAGGAAGATCTCCCATGGAGCAGAACAAGCCCCAGACCGAGCAGGATCTGACCCAGCAGGCGGCTGTCCGCCGCCAGAAGCTGGCCGACCTGCGTGCCGCCGGCCATGACCCCTTTGTCATCACCAAGTACCCGCAGGATGCTTACTCGGCCGACCTCAAAGCCGAGTTTGCCGATCTGCCCGCTGAAGCCGAGACCGGAAAGGTTGTTACGCTGGCGGGCCGCATGATGTCCAAGCGCATTATGGGTAAGGCGAGCTTTGCCCACCTGCGCGACCAGAAAGGCGACATCCAGATCTTCGTCAAGCGCGATCTGCTGGGCGACGAAGCCTACGCTGCCTTCAAAAAGCTGGACATCGGCGATATCATCGGCTGCAAAGGCGAAGTGTTCCGCACCAAGATGGGCGAGATCTCGGTTCGCGTCAATGAGCTGACGCTGCTTTCCAAGAGCCTGCTGCCCCTGCCTGAAAAATTCCATGGCCTGACGGACCGGGAAGCCCGTTACCGTCAGCGCTATGTGGACCTGATCGTCAATCCCGACGTAAAGGAAACGTTCGTCAAGCGCAGCGCTATCCTGCGGGAACTGCGCAGCTTCCTGGACGGCAAGGGCTTCCTGGAAGTGGAAACCCCGATCCTGACGCCGTTTGAGATTGGTGCCTCGGCTCGTCCGTTCCTGACCCATCACAATACGCTGGATATGGATATGGTCCTGCGTATCGAAACGGAACTCTACCTCAAGCGCTTGATCGTGGGCGGTATGGATCGCGTTTATGAAGTGGGCCGCATCTTCCGCAACGAGGGCATGGACCCCAAGCACAACCCCGAGTTTACCACCATCGAACTCTACCAGGCTTACACCGATTACCACGGTATGATGGACCTGGTGGAAGAAATGATGAAGACAGTGGCCCAGAAGGTCTGCGGCACGCTGCAGATCAGCTATCAGGGCAAAGAAATCGACCTCTCCCACTGGGAGCGTATGACCATGACGGAGGCTGTCAAGAAATACTCCGGCGTCGATTTCGACACCATCCAGTCCGATGAGGAAGCCATCGCCCTGGCGAAGGAGCATCATGTGGAACTGCCGGAAATCCCCACCAAGGGCTCCATTCTGGCGGAGTTCTTCGATGCCTTCGTAGAGGAAAACCTCATTCAGCCTACCTTCATCTATGACTATCCAGTGGAGGTCAGCCCGCTGGCCAAGCGCAAGCCCAGCAACCCGGCCATCACGGAGCGCTTCGAGTACTTCATCAATGCCACTGAGTTCGGCAATGCCTTCAGCGAGCTGAATGATCCCATCGACCAGAAGGGCCGCTTTGAGCGTCAGGTGGCCGAGCGCAAGCAGATCGACCCGGCCAGCAAGGCCCAGGTGGACTACGACTACGTCACCGCATTGGAGTACGGCCTGCCCCCGACAGGTGGTTTGGGCTTCGGCGTCGACCGTCTGGTCATGCTGCTCACCGACTCCGCATCCATTCGCGATGTGCTGCTCTTCCCCACTATGAAGCCTCTGGACAAATAATCCACAATATATTGTGGATGACGGAGCGGGACGAAACAAGATGTAGTGAAAGAGGCTTACAACCACAACTTTTTCACAACTTTTGCTTGAAATCAGACGGCATCAGACGGGCCAAAATGAAGGGCAAATCCGCGCTTTTAACTGCGGATTTGCCCTTTTTTGTAATTTTCACATCAGCACCAAATTACCCTTGATTGTTGCTGCTTTTTCCTCCATATTTTCCTGTGTGATGTGGGTGTAGATGTCCATGGTCGTGGAAAAATCAGCGTGGCCCATTACCTGTTGGATAAACTTGATATCGTTCGTGCTTTCGCAGAGTCTTGTACAGAAAGTGTGCCGCAGATTATGGACGGTAAAGTGTGGGAGAAGTTCCGGTTCACGATCTTCCAATTCCGCTTGGTCCAGTTCTTCCATGTTGTATGCTGTGGAGATGCGTTCAATGGCCCGATTGATATTATGAGCGGAGAGGAAACTTCCGTAGCGATTTCGGAAGATGAAACCGTGATAACCGTTCAATACCAACTTATCGTTCGGATATAACGCATCCATTACCTCGATTTGCTGGCGAAGCTGTTCAATGACTTCTGGATAGAGGATCGGGATAATGCGTGTACCGCTTTCCGTTTTGGGTGTTGTGATATGAAAGTCAGCCTTTTTATCAATGACCCGATAGATTAACGCATGGTTGACGGAAATCCGGCCCTTGTTCAAGTCTACATCATCTTTTGTTAAACCAGTACATTCTCCTACACGAAGGCCGGTTCCAAGGAGTGTTACCATGACAGGCAGCCAGTGGCTATACATAGGAGATTTTGCGATATACTGGAGGAATTTTTTTTGCTGTGCTTTGGTAAGAGCAATACGCTTTTTCGGTTTCGGCGCGCTTCCATCTGTTTTTAACTTGGTATAAATGCCTTTGCTGGGGTTCTTCCTGATATAATCATCCGCTACAGCCAGTTCGAAAGCAGGATGTACGATGGTGTTGATACTCTCCAGCGAGTTAATGGCGAAACCGTGTTTGAGCAGTTTGGTATAGAATCCAAGAACATCGCTTCGACGGACATTTGGAAGTGGCTCATTGGCGAAAGGTTCATCCTTTACATAGCGATCCCAAAGATACTCATAATTGGCCCGCGTAGATGGCTTCAACCTGATGTTGTTATCCATGTAGACCTTGAACATATCATTCAGGGTGAGTTTCATTGCTTCCTGTGTACGGATACCATCATCAGCATCTTTCGCAATTTGCTTTTCTTTTGCGCGAAGGGAAGCCAAATCGGTATCATAAATGTACTTTTTCTTAGTTCCCAGCTTATAGACGAACATATAGCTGCCATCTGAGCGTTGCGTTTCCCCTGTCCGCAGATTGCGGCCTTTGTTGTCTTTTCTAACTTTTGGCATAGGCTGATACCTCCCGATGTTTTGTGAGTTGTTGTGCCCGGAATGGGCAAGGTTCTGTTAGCATGAGATCTCGTACAAGTATTCCTTTACGCGCTGAACGCTCCAAAGGACACGAGAATTCATGGTAATGCGGGCGTGGGCTAAGTCGCCGATCTGGACAGCCGTGTGCCGCCCGCAGTCGAGCAGTTTGCAAAGCGATTCCGTATCGACCGCCAAGCATTGATCCGGTGAAAGGTCATTGGGTTTCTTCTTTTCCATAATTGCCCTCCTTTATTTGCAATTACATATATCCTTTACTGTTTGTAGAAGAAGGTTTTCAACAAAAACAATGAAGTCATTCAAATTCATCGGGAAGTGTAGGGTCTCTTCCAAAGGCCATTT
>DXBP01000005.1 GCA_019116445.1 Candidatus Gemmiger excrementigallinarum | reverse complement strand
CAGGAAGGCAATGGCTTCCAGGTTTTCCTTGCCGCCCTTGCTGTTCTGCTCCCACTCACCGTCGCGGCGGTTGTAGTCCAGATACAGCATACTGGCGACTGCATCCACGCGCAGGCCGTCCACATGGTACTTTTCGATCCAGAACATGGCGCTGGAAACCAGGAAGCTGGCCACCTCATTCATGCCATAGTTAAAGACCATGGTACCCCATTCTTTATGCTCGCCCCGGCGCGGGTTGGGGTCCTCATAGCAGGGGGCGCCGTCAAACATATACAGGCCGTAAGCATCCTTGGGGAAGTGGGCGGGCACCCAGTCCAGAATGACACCGATGCCGGCCTGATGCAGTTTATCCACAAAGGCCATGAAATCCTTGGGCGTACCGTACCGGCTGGTGGGCGCAAAGTAGCCCGTGACCTGGTAGCCCCAGCTGCCGTCAAAGGGATACTCGGTAATCGGCAGCAGCTCTACATGGGTATACCCCATCTCTTTTATGTAAGGCACCAGCTGATCAGCCAGTTCGGAATAGTTGTACGGGACGCCGTTTTCCGGGTCCTTCATCTTCCAGCTGCCGGCCTGCAGCTCGTAAATGGACATCGGGCTGTTGATGACGTCCCGCTTTTCTTCCGCCTTGTTCCAGGCCTCATCGCCCCAGGGGTAACCTTCAATGTCATAGACTTTGCTGCCGTTGGAGGGCCGGGTTTCGGTATGGAATGCATACGGGTCCGCCTTGTAGACCAGCTCATCGGATGCGGTGGTGATGCAATATTTATAAACGTCGTATTCCTTGATGCCCGGAATGAACAGTTCCCAGATGCCGTCGGCGACCTTCTGCATGGGATGATCGCCCGGTGCCCAATTGTTGAAATCACCTACAACGGCGACCGCGTTGGCATGCGGCGCCCAGACGCGGAACACCGCGCCGGCCTGGCCGTCCTGATCGCACAGATGCGCGCCAAAATAGCGGTACGCTTCCTGATTGTTGCCCTGACGGAACAGATAGATGGGCAAGTCAGAACTCTTGGGCGTCTGTTTGCCTTGCTTCAACGTAATCTCCCCTTTTGGGCTGCGTTTGCACACAGTCCGTGTATTTAGCTAATACTATATTACCCGTTTCGGGCATGAATTTCAAGTTTTTTCTGTAATAATCTGCTAAAATTTTCCGGCTTGTCATTTGTGATTTGTGCAAATTCGACACAATGCTCGTTGCAATGTTGTATCCTTATACAAAAAAGCCCCGCGCAAGGTATTTTTTACACCTTGCGCAGGGTTGTTTAACATTATGCTCCGTAAATATAATAGGGGTTCTGACCGCTGTATATACTGCGGCGGTTCCACACCGTATGGGTGGCCAGATACTCTGCCCACGCACGATACCCCGACGGGGTGAAATGCACACCGTCGCTCGTCTGGTAATCATCGATCTGGCTGCCGTCTGCCGGGTTGGTCAGCACCTCGCGGATGTTGACAAAGTAGCAGCCCTTGCGCAGCGCCAGATTGGCCAGCAGGTCATTGACCGTGGCAATGCGGGCATTGTCCAGTCCCGGTTTGCTCTGAACGACCGTTTCCTGCACGCCGGGAATGGCCTGGATATAGAAAATCACACCGGGGTTCAGCTGTTCCCGCAGCGTATCAATAAAGCGCTCATAGTAGGCCAGGAAGCTCTCCTCATTGCCCTGGGTCACCAGATTGTTGGTGCCCACCAGAATATACACGTAATCCGGCTGGGAGGCTACGATGGTTTCCATGGGGGTTTCCTGCGTACCGGTAACGGCGTTTTTCATGGCGGTATTATTGACGAAGCTGTTGACGCCCGCACCGGTATAGGTAGCATACTTGGCATTGGGATAGCCGGTCTGGTAAATGCCCAGGCCCGACGCAATGCTGTCGCCCACAAAGGTGACGGTATCAAAATACTTGCTGGTGACCGTTCCCAGCATGGGCACACCGATCATGCGGTGGTCGGTGTTCAGGTATTCGGTATCGATGGTCTGTGCCACGGCGGTGGAAGTGTTCCACACAGCGGTGTCTACAGCCTGCACGATCCGCTCCGGCTGCTTGCCTGTGACAGGCGTGGGGGCCGGGGTTGCGCTGGTTTCCGGTGTAGCCGTTGCAGCTACCGGCTGGGCAGAAACCTCCGGCAGCGGTGCCGGCAGGTCACCGCCTTCTTTTTCATACCAGAACCAGCCGGCGACCGCACACAGCAGCGCCAGAAGCACCAGCAAAATCAGTACCAGACGGCGCTTGCGGCGCCGCCGGGCGAATTCATTACGATAGGTATAAAAATCAGCCATTGAAAGCTCCTGACATATCTTCCATTACGATGTTCTTATTATAACGCGTTTATACCGCAGGGGCAAGGGGGACGCCAATCTTTTACATACCCGGACGATATATGCACAAATCTTACACTTGACGGGGTCCGCCCCGCCCCCTATAATAAAAATAGAAATGCTATTGTTACAAAGGAGGCACTGCTTTATGGCATGGATGATCGTATCCGACAGTTCCTGCGAGATCCGGGGACTGGAGCATCCGGCCCCGGGCGTACAGTTTGCCCTGGCTCCTTTTAAAATCCGCATCGGTGAGCGGGAGTACGTGGACTTGCCGACGCTGAATGTACCCCAGATGCTGCAGGCCATGACCGAATATAACGGGGCCAGCACCAGCGCCTGCCCCAGCCCCGAGGAATGGGCCGAGTGGTTTCTGCAGGCTGACAACGTCATTGCGCTGACCATCAGCAGCAATCTTTCGGGCAGTTACAACGCGGCCTGCTCGGCGCGGGAGATGGTGCTGGAAGAACACCCCGAGAAGAAGATCTTTATTCTTGATACCCTGAGCTGTGCCGGTGCGTTGGGCGATGCCGCCGAACTGGCAAACACGCTGATCGGCCAGGGGCTGGGATTCGAGGATGTATGCTTCGCCCTGAAAAAATTTGCCGAAACCACCCACATCCTGTTCGCGCTGGCCAGTTTTGACAACCTTGCCAAAAACGGCCGGGTCAGCAAAGTCGTTGGCTTTATTGCGGGGCGGCTGAATATGCGCGTTCTGGGCCGGCGCACCAGCGATGGGAAAATCGACTTTTTCTTCAAGACCCGCGGCGAGACCCGGGTACTGGCGAAGATTCTGGAACAGATGGACGACGACCACTACGACGGTGTGCACCCCGTTCTGATCAGCGAATGCAACAACGTCAATGCCGCCAAATTGCTGGAACACGGCATCCATTCCAAGTGGCCGGAGGCCAAAGTCCGTATTCTGCCCTGTTCCGGCCTGTGCAGCTTCTACGCCCAGGATCAGGGCCTGATCATCACCTATTGAGCACCTCCACCCAAATTTTCAAGACGGCTTCCGCCGTCTTTTTTATTTGCCATTCAACAAAAAAGTCCCGGACTATACCGGGACTTTTCCGTTTGTTTTGTATTTATTTTTCCTGTTCGCGCTCTTTTTTGCGCTTCATCCGCTCCACAAAAGCGGCACGCTGCTTGTTCCAGCGGGCATCTGCCTCGGGGGTGGCGGGGTCGGTGCAGCGGGCAAAACTCCAATGCAAACCGTCGCGGCAGCTCAGCTTGAAGCGCACATACCACGGCCCACAGTACGGGCAGACGCTGCGGGTATAGTACCCCGTATTGCCGCGCTTGAGCCACACTTCATCGTGGGTAAGCTCGGCACCGCATTCCGGGCAGTTGGTCCGGTTGATTTCCTCGGCGTTGCGGTAATCGTCGTGGTCCAGGCGGTCCGGAAAGACCCGAACATCCCGCGCGGCGGTATCATCCCCCAGCAGCGCTTCCCGCAGCAATTCCTCGCCGGTGGGATAAGTCGCCAGCCCTTCGGCCAGCGGCAGTTTGCGGCAGATGCGCGCCGTATACAGCGCATCATCCAGCGCATTGTGGAAGGGTTCCTCTTTAGGGATGCCCAGCCGGTCCACCACGCTCTCCAGGGTCAGTCCCTCCCCTTCTTTACGGGGATAGGTCTGCAAAAAGATGCGCTGCAGATCATACCAGCGTTCAGGCCAACGCTCATCCAGGCCGGTCAAAAACAGATTCTGCTTGAGCACCGGCACATCGTCCAGGCCCCATTCTGCCAGTTCTGCGTCCGGTCCGGCCCAGTCCAGAAATTTCTGCAGGCCTTCCTTCATCGGCATACCGGCATCCAGGTCCCCCTGGGAAAGCCCGGTCACTTTGGCGATATGATGCTGCAATTTGCGGAAAATCCGCGGCCGCAGATTCACTTCAAAGGTGTCGAGCACATCGCCGCGTTCGTTGATGCGCGCAGCACCGATCTGAATGATCTCGCCGCGCAGCGTCAACTCCGTACCGTGATACAAAAAGGTTTTGGGCTGATACCCGATGTTCCACTCCAGGTCAAAAACGATCAGATTCACAAATCAGCTCTCCTCGTTCAAAATATACTGTTCTACGGCCAGTCCCACACCGTCGTGATCGTTGTCGGCGGTCTGGCAGTCCGCTGCCGCCTTGACAGGCGCCTGTGCATTGCCCATGGCTACCCCCAGCCCGGCAAAACGAATCATCGGCAGGTCGTTCCAGCCGTCGCCGCAAGCCATCAGATTTTCCGCCGTCAATCCCTTGCTGCGCAGCAGCAGATCCAGCGACGCGGATTTTTCCACGTTCAGCGGCATAGTTTCGATAAAGAACGGCTGCGAACGATAGATGGACAGCTTCCCGGCAAATTCCTGCTGCATCAGTTCCTCCACATGGGGCATATCCGCCGGGTCACCGGTCAGCAGCAATTTATGGATGGGATACCGCACCTCCGCAGGCAGATCCGGAACCTCCCGCACCGGAATCTTATTGATGCGGGCCTCCTCCTGCACATAAGGGCTGTCGGCCCGTTCGGTCACAATACCGTTGGCATCATAGGTCAGCGGCACAACATTCCAGTAGCGGCTGAAGGTACACACCGGCTCGATCAGATCCGGCGGAAACGCATGCTGTACCAACGTTTTGCCGGTCTGGCAGTCGATGATCTTACCGCCGTTATAACTCAAAATGCAGCCGCCGAACTTTTCCAGTTCCAGTTCCCGCGCCAGCGGTTGGATCCCCACCGTGGGGCGCCCACTGGCCAGCACAACGCAGACACCCCGCCGGGCAGCTTCCTGCAGCGCCGCCTTAGTCCGCGGCGTGATAACCTTCTCGCTGTTGGTCAGCGTTCCGTCCAGGTCCAGCGCCAATACTTTATACTTCATACATTCTTCCCCCGCTCCGATTTATGCCTATTGTACTCTAAAACCCGGGATTGTGCAACCCGGAATCCCCGGCTTTTGCTTGACAAGACCGCCCCGGCATGGTAAGATACTGACACTGTGTAAGGGAGTAGTCGGCACCGCAGCAGAGCAACTGCGGTGCAGTTCTGTCAACAGAATGGGCCGCTTTCGGCTCTGGCTTAACTTGAAATGGCGAGACTTACCTGTTCCGTTTTTACGGGACAGGTAGGTCTTTTTTTCTTGCCAAAAAACGGAGGAATTGTACATGACACTGTTCGATTTGACCTTGATCGCCATCAGCCTTTCCATGGACGCTTTTGCCGTGTCCATCTGTAAGGGGCTGTCCGTCCGCAAAGTAAGTTTTCGCCATGCGCTCACCTGCGGGTTGTGGTTCGGCGGTTTCCAGGGGTTGATGCCCGCTCTGGGGTATTTCCTCGGTGACCGGTTCTCTGCCCTGCTGACCCGCTTTGGTCCCTGGATTGCTTTTATCCTGCTGGCGATCATCGGCGCCAATATGTTCAAGGAAAGTTTTGGCGAAGACGAAACCCTGGACGACGACTTCTCCCCCAAAGCGATGCTGCCGCTGGCTGTCGCCACCAGCATCGACGCGTTTGCGGTGGGTGTCGGCTTTGCCGCCGTTCAGGTACAGATTCTGCCGGCGGTGGCACTGATCGGCTGCATCACCTGCGTGTTGTCCGGTGCAGGCGTTAAGGTTGGCGCAATCTTCGGTGACAAATATCGCGCACCGGCTGAGCGTATCGGCGGCATCGTGCTGATTTTGATTGGTCTTAAAACGCTGCTTGGCGGTCTGGGAATCCTGTAACAGATAAAAAGGACGGCACATCTGCGCCGTCCTTTTTTATTAGTCGGAGCAAATCCGACGAAGGTCTGCCTGCCCTTGGTCCATTTTCTTTCCGTATATGTTTGCCTGCTTGTTTCTGCCTGTCACACTGCGAAACGGGTAAGAAGTCCAATCGCTACACAGAGTACACCTGCCAGCCGCACACCCAGCAATGCGCTTTTTTCGAGGTTGCTGTTCTTCCATCGTTCCGGGCATACCGGATGTAAAATACAGAGTCCCCCGTACAACACCCAGGCGGCATTTACCAGGATTCCCGCATGAAGGAGAAAGGCCAGTGCATCGGCAAGAACGATCAGCACGATGCCGATTCCTATAAGCCTGTCAAAGGTAAGTTTTTCCATTGTTTTCCTCCCTTTTCTTCCTGGCGTGTTTTTATTGTACCACGTTCCCAACACCCCACACAAGAAATCTTTCGCGAAGCATCGTCGCAACGCCGGACCTCGCCCTTGTTTTCTTCGCTGTATCGACAGTAAACGAATCATCGGTTTACTTTATGGTGACTCCGTGCTATGCTTTTACCGTAACGAAGGAGGCATTTCTATGGATGCAAAAGCATTCGGCGCCTTTTTGGCAGAAACCCGCCGGGCCAAAGGCCTGACTCAAAGTGCCTTGGCGGAACAGCTGCACGTAACGGACAAAGCCGTCAGCCGCTGGGAACGGGGATTGGGTTTTCCCGATATCAATACATTGGAACCGCTGGCCGATGCACTGGGGCTGACACTCTCTCAGCTGATGCACGCTGACCGCGGGGACGGCAGTAACAGCGGCCAATCTCTGGAAGATTTTTTCTCGTTGCTTGCCCCCAGCCATATACAGTGGTTGTCTGTTTTCAACGCCGCTTTTTGGCTAACCGTTGGTCTGGCCATCTGGATTCAGATTGCTTGCCCTTTGATGGTAGTCGTGCAATGGCATCCGGAAGGCACTGGCGTTCTGACCCCCAGCCTGATCCTACCCAAACCGGTAGTCTGTTTCATCTGTATCGGGGTTAGTGGCCTGGTCACACAAATCTGCAAAGCAGCTGAACATGGCTTTTTCCGGCATTCCTTTTTTCTCTGGGGCAGAGTCTTCCACCCGCGCTTTTTCCCTTGGGTGGAGCTTCTGTTTCACCTGGTCTATATCTGGTTTGCCCTGTGTCCCCTTTTTGCGGAAATGATGATTCTTCTGTGCAACTAGCATTCCAGACACAACAACAGCGGCAGGAAAATCCTGCCGCTGTTACTTTTAATATAACTTATCTCTCAGCGCAAAGGTTTGCCGCTGAACACCGGGAACACGTCAAATTCGCCATAGCTTTCGATCTTCTCCATGGCTTCAAGGGTTTGCATATCTTCCGGAGAAATCTGAAAATCCACGGCACTGTTGTCCCGCATGTGCGCAGGGTTGGCAGTTTTGGGCAGTGCTACGGTACCCAACTGCAATACATAGCGGATGCAGAGCTGGGCCGGGGTTACACCGTACTTTTCCGCCATCCGGGTAATTGCAGGATTCTTCAGTGCTTCACCATGGGCAATGGGCGAATAGGCTTCTACAAGGATGCCCTGCACCCGACAATACTCCAGCAAGGCTTTATCCGTATTGGTAATATGCAGCAAAATCTGATTCACCATTGGTTTGATACGGCAGCCCTCCAACAGATTCTCCAGATCATCCTGCAGAAAGTTGGAAACACCAATAGCCCGCAGTTTTCCCGCTTCGTATGCATCTTCCAGCGCCCGCCAGACTTCCTTGTTTTCTGCAAAGTAGCGGTTTTCTACCCGGAACTCCGCCCAGGGCTGCGGGCTGTGAATGATCATCATATCCAGATATTCCAGTCCCATCTTGGCCAGGGTTTCGTCGATGGACTGGGCCGCTGCTTCATAACTTTTGGCTTCTGCCGCCACCTTGCTGGTCACAAAAAGTTGTTCCCGGGGTAGGCCGCAGGTACGCACGCCTTCACCAACGCCTCGCTCATTGCCATACGCCTGGGCTGTGTCGATCAGACGATACCCGGCCGCCACAGCATCCCGAACAGCCTGGGCTGCTTTATCATCCTCAATAAACCAGGTGCCCAACCCCAGTTTGGGGATCTGAAACCCATTTGCCAAACGATAGCTCTCCTGTAAAATCATACGCTCCCTCCTGCTCATCCCTGCAGCTTACTGTATTCCTCATCGGTGACCGGCTCACACCATTCGTTGCGGCAATCATCTCCCGGTACTTCGATAGCAATGTGGCTGAACCAGCTGTCTGCCTTGGCACCATGCCAGTGTTTAACCTCCGGAGGAATGGTGATAACGCTGCCCGGTGTAAGGCTTACTGCCGGTTTTCCTTCCTCCTGGTACCAACCTTCACCTGCCGTGCATACCAGAATCTGCCCACCGCCTTTGGATGCATGATGAATG
The DNA here is from genome assembly GCA_019116445.1 of Candidatus Gemmiger excrementigallinarum. Taxonomy (GTDB): domain Bacteria; phylum Bacillota; class Clostridia; order Oscillospirales; family Ruminococcaceae; genus Gemmiger; species Gemmiger excrementigallinarum. The sequence goes on along the minus strand of DXBP01000005.1, from coordinate 1,033 downwards.
TGCCAGTTGTTACGGCATCCAGGCTCAAAGGTCACATTGGCCAGAAAAACGCCGCACTTCGGGTCCGTCAAAGGGTTCAGAAAAGAATGGCCAACGAAATATTGTGCGTAAGCGTCATTGGGGGCACCAGTACCAAACACATTCTGCACTTCAAATGCTGCTTTTTCCATTGCTTTCATATCAGATACCTCCTGAGCAAAATTGCAAAAGATCAGAAACAAAGACCTGACAATAGCTTCCTGTACCATCAGCCTGATGCGGTCCAATCTGTTTCTGTATCACCATCATACAAGTTAAACCGCACTTTAAGTCAAGTGTTTTTCTAAAAAAATACCGCCCTGTTTTGTTAAACAGAGCGATTGCAATTGAGTCATGCCCACTGCTAAGCGGAGGATTGCGTAATTCCAAGAAAGGCATCGTACTGGCAAGCCTCTCAAGAGGCATTGAAAAATCTGGCACTCGCATCACTTGCCCACAGCCCGCAAATGGGCGCTGTTTATCCAGGATCAACTTTCTTGACAATAGTAAAGTTGTTGATCTCCTCTCGCTTCGCTCGATGCTTGAAGCCAAAGCTTGTATACTCACCCTAGCAGAGCCGGAGGCTCATTTCGCTAAAGATACAAAAGAAAAATGCCCGCTCAAATGAGCAGGCATTTTCTGGTGACCCGTGCGGGAATCGAACCCACGTTAACGGCGTGAGAGGCCGCTGTCTTAACCGCTTGACCAACGGGCCATATAAAAGAGAAGCCGGCATCTACCTATTTTCACAGGCCGTCTCCAGCCAACTATCTTCGGCACAAGTGAGCTTAACTTCTGTGTTCGGAATGGGAACAGGTGGAACCTCACCGTCATCGACACCGGCCATGCAATGACCTTTGTCATGCTTCTCTTTGTTGAGGATGTACCCTCAAAACTGAATATCGAACTGCTTTTGCAAATAGAGTATCTGATCAAGATGGGGTCAAGCCCTCGACCTATTAGTACACACTAGCTGAACGGATCACTCCGCTTACACTTTGTGCCTATCAACCTT
>DXBP01000052.1 GCA_019116445.1 Candidatus Gemmiger excrementigallinarum | reverse complement strand
AATACTATATGATATTTGCAATTCCAGCTTGTGTGCGATAAACTATTTACGTCGTTCACTCCGAATGACCTCCCTTTGCTTGGCTTGTGCAGTTGGCAGACCGCATTTCCATTATAGCAAAGGGAGTTTTTCTTTCTGCAGCATCGACTATAGTCTTCTTTTGAACCACTCGCCTAGCGAGTGGTTTTCGTTATACAACAAAAATCCCGACGGGAAATTTCCCGTCGGGATTTTTTATTGGCAAAACAGGATCAGCGGCCTTCCTCGGTTTCGGCCACGATATAGATAGGCCGGTGTTTTACTTCCAGGTAGGTTTTGGCCAGGTATTCGCCCACAATGCCGGTGCAGAACAGCTGCACACCGCTGCACAGCAGGATGATGCAAACCAGGCTGGGCCAGCCGGAAGTGGGGTCGCCAAAGGCCAGGGCACGGACCACTACAAAGAGGATGCCGATGAAGGCCAGCACACAGAACAGCACGCCCACACCGGCTGCCACCAGCAGCGGCGTGGTGGAAAAGCCCACGATACCCTCGATGGAATACTTGAACAGGCCCCAGAAATTCCACTTGGTGGTGCCGGCCACCCGTTCAATATTTTCGTAATCGAACCACTTGGTCTTGAAGCCCACCCAGCTGAAAATGCCCTTGCTGAAGCGGTTGTACTCCGCCATGCTGAGCACGGCGTTGACCATTTTGCGGCTCATGAGCCGGAAATCCCGGGCGCCGTCCACGATCTCGGTATCCGACATTTTATTGATGATCTGGTAAAACTTTTTGGCAAACCAGCTGCGCAGGGGCGGTTCCCCTTTACGGGTGGTGCGGCGGGTGGCGGCACAGTCATACTCACCGGAGAGCAGCGTGTCCAGCATGGCAGGCAGCAGGGCCGGCGGGTCCTGCAGGTCGGCGTCCATGGTAGCCACATAATCACCTTTGGCGGCCTGAAGGCCTGCGTAGATGCCTGCTTCCTTGCCGAAGTTGCGGCTGAAGGAAACATACCGCACCCGGGCGTCCTGCTTATGCAGTTCCCGGGCTACGCGCAGCGTGCCGTCCCGGGAGCCGTCATCCACAAAGATAAACTCAAAATCTGCCCCGTGGGTGGTTTTCATTTCCGCCGCCACACGGCTGGCTTCCTGATAAAAAAGAGGCATGGCCTCTTCCTCGTTATAACATGGTACGATCAGACTGATCAGCATGGTGCAACCTGCTTTCCTGCCAAAAGCGGCAAAACTATGGTACTATTATACCTTTTTAAGAGGATATTGTAAATAGACAGAAAAAGGGCGCCGCCCCCTCGCGGAGCGGCACCCGAAACGTGTTTTTTAGCCTTTGACGGCGATGTTGACCAGTTTGCCCTTGACGTAGATCTCCTTGGCGATGGTCTTGCCTGCGATAGCTTCGGCCACAGCCGGTTCCTCTTTGGCACGGGCAATGGCATCAGCATTCTCGATGGCGGCGGGCACCTGGATGCGGGCCTTCACCTTGCCGTTCACCTGCACAGCGATCTCGATGGTCTGCTCCACACACTTGGCCTCGTCGTAGGTGGGCCAGGCATGGTAGGCCAGCTGTTCGGTGTGGCCCAGCTGCTGCCACAGTTCCTCGGTCATGTGAGGCGCGAAGGGGTTGAGCAGCTGCAGCAGGACCTCGTACTCGGCGCGGTTGGCACCGCCGTGGTCGCTGAGGGCGTTGACGTAGATCATCAGCTGGGCAATGGCGGTGTTGGCCTTGAGGGCGTCGATGTCCTCGCCCACCTTCTTGATGGTGCGGTTGGTAACAGCCTACAGTTCGGGACGGATGGCGTCCCCCTCCAGCAGCTTCTCGCTCATGCCCCAGATCTTGTCCAGGAAGCGCTTGCAGCCCTTGATGGAAGAGGTGTTCCAGGGAGCAGCCTTCTCAAAGTCGCCGATGAACATCTCGTACAGACGCAGGGTATCGGCACCGTACTCCGCTACCACGTCATCGGGATTCACCACGTTGCCCAGGCTCTTGGACATCTTGACGATGGGATGCTCGGCCATTTCGCCGTATTTTTCCACCAGCGCGGCACGGGCGGCTTTCTCGCTGCCGTACTCGGCCAGCAGACGCTTGCGCTCGGCATCGGGCTGGTTCTCGAAGGCATGGGGGTTGAGGCCCAGGATCATACCGTGGCTGGTACGCTTCTGGTAGGGTTCCTTGGTGGGGACCACGCCCAGATCGTACAGGAATTTATGCCAGAAACGGCTGTACAGCAGGTGCAGGGTGGTGTGCTCCATGCCGCCGTTGTACCAGTCCACAGGGCTCCAGTATTCCAGGGCTTCCTTGCTGGCCAGGGCGTCCTTGTTGTGGGGATCGCAGTAGCGCAGGAAGTACCAGCTGGAACCGGCCCACTGGGGCATGGTATCGGTCTCCCGCTTGGCGGGGGCACCGCAGCAGGGGCAGGTGGTGTTGACCCACTCGGTATGACGGGCCAGGGGGCTTTCGCCGTTTTCACCCGGCTCAAAGTCGGTGATTTCAGGCAGGCGCAGAGGCAGTTCCTCCTCCGGCACCGGGACCCAGCCGCACTTCTCGCAGTAGATCATGGGGATGGGTTCGCCCCAGTACCGCTGACGGCTGAACACCCAGTCACGCAGCTTGAAGTTCACCTGCTTGTGACCCTTGCCGTTCTCCTCCAGCCAGGCGTACATCTTTTCCTTGGCGTCCTCCACAGAAAGGCCGTCCAGGAAGCCGGAGTTCACCAGGGTGCCGGTGGCCACATCGGTGAAGGCTTCCTTATCCAGGTCGCTTTCCGTCTGGCCCTTGACCACTTCGATGATGGGCAGGCCAAACTTTTTGGCGAACTCCCAGTCGCGGGTATCGTGAGCAGGCACGGCCATGATGGCGCCGGTGCCGTAGGTAGCCAGGACGTAGTCGGAGATGAAGATGGGCACCTGCTTGCCGTTGACAGGGTTGATGGCCTCCACGCCCTCGATCTTGACACCGGTCTTTTCTTTATTCAGCTCGGTGCGCTCGAAGTCGGACTTGCGGGCGGCTTCCTCCTGGTAGGCGGCAATGGCCTCGGTGTTCTTGATAAGACCCGCATCCACCCACTTCTTGATGTAGGCGTGCTCAGGGCTGACGACCATGTAGGTGCACCCGAAAAGAGTATCGGCACGGGTGGTGTAGACCGTCAGCGTATCGCCGGCGGTGGTATCGAAGTTGATCTCGGCGCCGTGGCTGCGGCCGATCCAGTTGCGCTGCTGGGTCTTGACGCGCTCGATGTAATCCACATCGTCCAGGTCGTCGATGAGGCGGTCGGCGTAGGCCGTGATCTTGAGCATCCACTGGCTCTTGACTTTCTGCACCACGGGGCTGCCGCAGCGTTCGCACACACCGTTGACGACTTCCTCGTTGGCCAGCACGACCTTGCAGCCGGTGCAGTAGTTGACGGTGGTTTCCTTCTTGTAGGCAAGACCCTTCTTGAACAGCTGCAGGAAGATCCACTGGGTCCACTTATAGTATTCGGGGTCGGTGGTATTGATCTCACGGTCCCAGTCAAAGGACAGCCCCAGGGCCTGGAGCTGGCTCTTGAACCGGGCGACGTTTTTCGCCGTAACGATCTCAGGATTGATGTGGTTTTTCAGGGCATAGTTTTCGGTAGGCAGGCCGAAAGCGTCCCAGCCCATGGGATACAAAACGTTGTAGCCGCACTGACGCTTTTTGCGCGCCACGATGTCCAGCGCGGTGTAGCTGCGCGGATGGCCTACATGCAGGCCCGCAGCGGAAGGATACGGGAACTCCACCAGCGCGTAGAACTTGGGCTTGGCGTGGTCGATCTCGGCATGGAAGGTATGCTCGTCCTGCCAGACTTTCTGCCACTTGGCCTCAACAGACTTGAAATCGTACTTCACAATAACTTCTCTCCCCACTCGAGCCGCCGCTTATTCTGCGGTCTCGGTTTTTTCTTCCAGCCATTCGCTGGCAGGCACAGGCGTCGCATCGGCCCAGAGGTGCTCCAGGTCGTAGTAGTCATGCGCTTCCTGCGTAAAGACATGCACAATGACGCTGCCGTAATCCAGCAGCACCCAGCGTTTGCCGTCGTGGCCTTCGGTGCGCAGGACGTTGACGCCCTGGCGCCCCAGCTGGAACTCCGCCTCATCGGCCAGGGCGCCCACATGGGTGGTGGACGTACCGGTGGCAATGACGAAGTACTCGGTCACGGTGGTCAGATCCTCCACGGCCAGAATGTGGACGTTGAGGGCTTTTTTGGCGTCCAGCGCACGGGCCAGACGGATGGCAAGTTCTCTGCTCTCCATAATTGGGTAAAACTCCTATTTGTAAATCAGGCGGCGGAATCGCCGGAATCTTCCTCAGACGTACTGTCGGAACTGCTGTCCGAGGAACTGCTTGTGTCGGTGCTCTCGCTCTCGGTCACGTCGACCACACCGGCGGAGCCGTCCAGGTTGTTGCTATGCTGGGCCTTGTCGGCTTCACTCATCAGGCCGCCCATCTGCTGGATGTTGGGGTCGGTAGCGGTCAGACCGCTGATGTCGAAGCCCAGTACCGAGGCGCTGTCGCAAAGATTCAGCTGGCTGGCGTCCACCGGGCCGGTATTCTCGCGGAAATACTGGTTCAGCAGGTCGGCGTCCTCCTGGCGGGCCGGATAGACCACCGATTCGCCCTGGTACAGCTGGCCCATCTTCACCGGCAGCTGACAGATCATGATATTGTTGCTGTCCACATTGAGCATACTGACCGCAAAGCTGACCAGCTGGGAAGCGCTGAGGTCGGTTTCCATATAATTGAGGACCGCCGGGGTCAGCTTGGCCACGTCCCAGATGTTGCCGATGCTCTTGAGCTTGCGGAACAGCGCCGCGTAGAACTGGCGCTGCATGTTCAGGCGGCCAATGTCGCCATCGGGATAGATCTTACGGGTACGCAGCAGGAATTCGCAGGCGGCACCGTTCAGGGTCTGGTAACCCTCATCCAGGTGGCTTCCGCCGTAGTCCATCTCCTGCGGAACATAAAGCTCCACGCCGCCGAAGAGGTCCACCAGTTCGACCAGCATCTCCAGACGGATGGTCATGTAGCCGTCGATGGGCACCTTGAGCTGATCGGCCACCAGTTCGCAGAGGGCGGCCATATTGTTGTTGCTGTCGGAGCCCTGGGTCTTGGCCACGGCGTTGATACGGTAGTTGCCGGAAACGCTGCGGTCGGTGGTGACGATCATATCACGGGGGATCTGCAGCATCTTCAGTTCGCCCGTTTCGTTGTTGAAATGGACGTAGAGGATCATATCGGTCATACCGTCGTTGACGTCGGTATCGTTAGCGGCACCGGCCGAAAGGTCCCCGGTGCTGGAACGGTCCACGCCGGTGACCAGGATGTTCAGTTCCTTACCCTGGAATTCCTTGGGGGTGTTGATCAGCTGGCTGATCTTGATGGCACCGCCTTCGGGGGCGATGGCGGCCATAATGAACGCATAGGCACCGCCGAAGATCAAAAGAATGATGCACAGGGTCGCCAGCAGAATCTTCCACCACAGGCCCTTCTTTTTCTTTTTGCCTTTGCCGCCCTTGCCGCCGTCATCGCCCTTTTTGCCGCTCTTCTTGCCGCGGGGCGTATCACCGTCCCGGGGGGGCTTGCGGCCGCCGTTGCCGCCGCTTGCTTTGGCGGAACGGTAGGTAGATTTTTCGGCGCCGGAATCCTGGGCACGGCGCTTGGCCGGCGCGGCTTCCTCCATCTGGATACCGCCCGAAGCGGGAACGTCGGCATTATAATCGTATGCAGGTTTGCTGCCTTTGGTATTGCGCACATCCAGGTTCTGCACCTGGGCGCGGGGGCGGGCTGCCTGGGGCGCCTGGGAAGGCTGAGAGGGCTGACGCACCGTGCGGCGCTGGGTGGGGAACTGCACCGTGTTGCCGTACTTGCGCTCGGCAGCGGCACGGTAGGCCATGGCCTGGCGCTGGGCGTGGGTCAGTTCCCGCGGCGCTTCGGGCTGCTGTACCGGCGGCGGAGTCTGGGGCTCCACCGGCTGCTGTACAGGCTGCTGGACAGGTTCCTGCGCCGGCGGCGGGGTCTGGCGGATGTGCCGCCCCTGCGCAGCGCGCACAGGCTGCTGCACTACGCGGCGGCGGGCATTCTGGTTGGCCAGCTGCTGGGCACGGCGGCGTGCGGCTTCGTACTGATCCTGGTCCGGCATACCGGAACCGGCCGCGCGGGACTGGGCTGCCGAATACGGACTGCCGGAAGCTCCGCCGGTATAGACCTTACGCGGTTCGCTCATGGACGTTTCCTCCCTGTTCATCGCATTTCACGTCTGCGGCGCAGGGCTCTTTCACCGGGCCAGCTGCGCCTTTTGATACTCGTATGCGGCCACGCTCTCGGGGTCGAGTTCGCCGCCTTTTTCTTTTACAAAATCAATGCTCTGCTTCAGCGCCACACACAGCGCCTGGTCCAGATCCTCCATCTCCAGCCGGCGCAGTTCTTCCACACCAGGCCAGTCGCGTTCGGCGCTGGTCATATCGGCCAGATACAGGATCTTATCCAGCAGGCTCATGCCCGGCTTGCCGGTGGTATGGCAGCGGATAGCCGACAGGATCTCCGGGTCGGTCACCCCCCACTGGGTTTCGGCCACAATGGCGGCGGCAATACCGTGCCAGATGGCCGCAGGGCGCGCCGGGGCATTTTCTGCTATTATAGCATTGTCGGCAAAAATCTGCAACAGGGCATCCCGGGGCAGTTCCTTAGCGCTATCGTGCAAAAGGGCCGCCAAGGCCGCTTTTTCAGGGTTTTCGCCCCATCGTTCAGCCAACTGCACTGCCATTTTTTTTACATTTTTGGTGTGCGTCCAGCGCTTTTGGCCCAGACGCGGTTTGACCAGTTTTTTGGCTTCTTCACAGGTCATGGCATCGTTCCTCCCTATTCCGGCAGGGGGTCTGCCCCACGGTAGAGGCCCTGCGATTGGATCACTTGCAGCACCGGCGGCGGCAGATACTGCGGCCACCGGTCACGGGGGATTTTGCCGGTGCGCAGGTCGCTGGAAGCACAGGGGTAACTTTCGGCATGGGCAAAAAGCACCCGGCCTCCTGCTGCCTGCAGCGCTTCGGCAGCGCCGCGCAGGGCGGCTTCGTCCCCGGGACGGCGGCTTTCCACCACCAGGTCGGCCATCTGCAGAATATCCTGCCAGCGGCGCCATTTCTGGAACCCCAGCAGCATATCACTGCCCACGCTCAGATACAGCTGCGCCCCGGGGTAACGGTCCCGCAGCATTTCCAGCGTATGGACCGTATAACTGCGGCCCCCCTGGCGGATCTCCCAGTCGCTGACTTCTACCGCCGGGGACAGCGCCGTGAAGCACTGGCACATGGCCAGGCGCACTGCGCCCGGGGTGGCACTGGCCGCCTTGTGGGGCGGGATGCCCGCAGGCATGACGATGGCCCGGTCGGGCTGTACCCGTTCCAGGGCAGCCTGCAGATTGTTCATGTGGCCGTTGTGGGGCGGATCAAAGGTGCCGCCGTAGAGGAGCACTTTCATTTTGCCAGCAGGGCGGCGAAAGCGCTCTCTTTGGGTTTCTGTTTGAACAGCACGAACTTGCGGCCGATGACCTGCACGCAGTCGGCGGAAAGGGCCTCTGCCAGAATGTTCGCGGCTTCCTTGGCGGAATACTCGCTGTTTTCCAGCACCTTCACTTTGATCAGTTCCCGGGCAGCCAGGCAGTCGCCCACGCCCTGGATCAGAGTTTCGTCGATCTCGCCCTTGCCGATCTGGAACACGGGGTCAAGGGTATTGGCGGCGCCGCGCAGGGCCGCGCGCTGTTTGCTGTTGAGCATATCGTTTCTCCTTATGATTATGGTATGCGGCGGGGCGGCAGCGGGTCACGCCTGCCCCAGGAAAGCCGGCAGCTGCGCATCCAGTTTTTCCATGGCGCGGCCGCGGTGGCTGATGGCGTCCTTTTCGCCGTCGGCCAGTTCGGCATAGCTGCGGCGGGCGGTGTTTTCAATGGTAGTGCCGTCGGGCAGACCCACCCGGTCAGGCACGAACAGCGGGTCGTAGCCGAAGCCGTTGGAGCCGGTTTCGGTGAAAGCCACGGTGCCGGGGCACTCCCCTTCCACCAGCAGTTCCCGGCCGTCGGGCAGCAGGAAGCAGACCGCCGACACAAACCGCGCGGTGCGGTTTTCCGCCGGGACGTTCTGCATCTCCTGCAGGAGTTTGGCGTTGTTGGCGGCATCGTCCCCGTGGTGCCCGGCATAGCGGGCGCTGTAAACACCGGGGGCACCGTGCAGGGCATCCACACACAGGCCGGAGTCATCGGCCACGGTGGGCAGACCGCTGGCCTTGCAGAAGGCTTCGGCCTTGATGCGGGCATTCTCGGCAAAGGTGGTGCCGGTTTCCTCGGGGTCCAGGGTGATGCCCAGTTCCCGCAGGCTCTTGACCTCGTGGCCCATCCGTTCCAGGATGCGGCGCAGTTCTTTCAGTTTGCCGGCGTTGTTGCTGGCAGCGCAGATCAGCATGGCTCAGTCCTCCTTGTGGATGGGAACTTCGGGCAGCAGGGATTCCACGAAGCTCTGGGCGTCGAAAGGCATGAGGTCGTCAATCTTTTCGCCCACGCCGATGAAACGGATGGGCAGGCCCAGGTTTTCCCACACGCTGACGGCGCAGCCGCCCTTGGGGGTGCCGTCCAGCTTGGTGAGCACCACGCCGGTGGCGCCGGCGGCCCGGCAGAATTCCTCGGCCTGGCTGATGGCGTTCTGGCCGGTGATGGCGTCCAGCACCAGCAGCACTTCCAGGCTGGCTTCGGGGCTGGCCTTCTTGACACTGCGGGAGATCTTGCCCAGCTCGTCCATCAGGCCCTTTTTGTTGTGCAGACGGCCCGCCGTGTCGGCAATGACCATATCATAACCCTTGGCGGTGGCGCTCTTCACCGCATCGAAAATGACGGCGGCGGGGTCGGCCCCCTGCCCGGCCTGGACCAGCGGCACCCCGGCCCGGTCGGCCCAGAGTTCCAGCTGCTCGCTGGCGGCGGCACGGAAGGTATCGCCCGCGGCCAGCATGACCCGCTTGCCCTGTTCCTTATACAGGTGGGCCAGCTTGGCGATTGTCGTGGTTTTGCCCACACCGTTGACGCCGATGACCAGAATCACCGCCGGGCTGCCCTCCAGTTCCATGGGGTAACGGGGGGTCAGTTCCTGGCAGATGATGCCCCGCAGGGCATCCAGGGCTTCCTCACCGGTCTTGAGGTGGTTTTTCTCCACCTCGTCCCGCAGTTCGTCCACCAGGCGGACGGCGCAGGCGGGGCCCACATCGGCCAGGATCAGCTGCTCTTCCAGATCGTTGTACAGATCGTCGTCGATCTGGCAGTTGGTCAGGGTGTTGAGGATGTTCTGGAAGAAGCCGGTGCGGGTCTTTTCCAGACCGCGCTGCATCTTCTGCTGTTCTTCAAATTCCTTTTCGGAAATATCGCGCTTCTTTTTAAAGAAAAACATGGGGCCCTCCTTCGGGTCAAGAGATCAGGTCGGCGCTGACGTTCTCCAGGTCCAGACGCAGTATCTTGGAGACACCGTCCTCCTGCATGGTGACACCGTACAGGACGTCGGCGGCTTCCATGGTGCCGCGGCGGTGGGTGATGACGATGAACTGGGTATGCTCGGTCATGCGGCGCAGATACTGGGCGTAGCGATTGACGTTGACATCGTCGAGAGCCGCTTCGATCTCGTCCAGGATACAGAAAGGCGCCGGGTTGACGTTGAGGATGGCAAAGTAGATGGAGATGGCCACCAGGGCCTGCTCGCCGCCCGACAGGGCGCTGAGATTCTTGATGACCTTGCCCGGGGGCGAAACTTCGATCTCGATGCCGGATTCCAGGACGTTGTTTTCGTCGGAAAGATAGAGCTTGGCGTGACCGCCGCCGAACAGTTCCCGGAAGATGTGGCCGAAATGACGGTTGATTTCCTTGAACGAGGTGGTGAACAGTTCCTCCATCTCGCTGCACAGTTCCGCGATCATCCGGGTAAGTTCGGCCTTGGCCTTTTCCACGTCGGTGACCTGGGCTTTGAGGAAATCGTACCGTTCCTTGACCTCTTTGTATTCGTCGATGGCGCCCACGTTCACGTTGCCCAGGGCGCGGATCTTCGAGCGGGTTTCGGCCACCTGGCGGCGCAGCTCGGTGAGGGACTCAAAAGGCACGCAGAGGGTGCGGGCCTCGGTATCGGTGAGCTGGTATTCCTCCCACAGCTTGGTGTTGGTATCGTTGAGTTCATTCTCGGCAGCGGTGCGGCGCTCGGCCAGACGGGCCATCTCGCCGCTCATCCGTTCCCGTTCGTCGGTCAGGGCACGGTTCTCCTGCCCCAGCTGGGCCGCGGCGGCTTCGGTTTCCATCCGGGCCGCGTTGGCGGTGCGGATGACTTCCTCGGCAGCGGCGATCTTCTGCTGGTTTTCCCCGCGGATACGCTCGATTTCAGCGATTTTCAGCTGGTTTGCTTCGATCTGGGCCTTGGCCGCTTCGATGGTGGACCGCAGTTCCCGGACCCGGGCCTCAGTTTCACCGGTGCGGCTCTGCAAACTTTCCAGAGAGGCTTCGTGCAGGCTGATGTCCTTTTCGTCGGCCAGCCGCTGCATCTGCTTCTGAGAAAGTTCCTCGGTGATGGCTTCCCGCTCGGCACTCAGGGAACCGGCGCTCTCACCCAGCTGGGCCAGTTCGGCGGTGTACTGTTCCAGTTCCGCTTCGGCTTTCTGCCGGTCCGCTTCGGCGGCGGCATATTCCGCATCGCTGGCGGCGCGGGCCTGCTGCTGGGCTTCCACTTCCTGCTGGAGGGTGCGCAGCGTTTCGCCATACTGAGCCACCGCCGCATTCAGACGGTCCAGGTCCAGGCTGGCACGCAGCCGCTCGGAGGCTGCGGTCATGCCCTCGGCCTCGGCGCCGGACAGCTGGGCAGAGAGGTTATCCACCTCCGCCTTGCGGGCGGCCAGCTCCTTCTCCGCTTCGGCGTGCTTTTCATCCAGTTTGGTGAGCTTTTTGCGCAGCTCGTCCAGTTCCTGCTTGCGGCTGAACACACCCACGCTGCGGGCGGTGGAGCCGCCGGTGAAGGAACCGCCGGCGTTGATGACCTGACCGTCCAGCGTGACGATGCGGTTGCGGTAGCCGAGGTTCTTCGCCACAGCGGAGGCCTCGGTGAGGTCCTCCACCACGATGATGCGGCCCAGAAGATTATCAATGATATGCTGATATTTCGGGTCGGTGGTGACCAGGTCGGCGGCCACCTCGGCGGTGTCGGTGAGGCGACCGGTGAACCTGCTGCCCTGGACGGTATCCAGCGGCAGGAAGGTGGCGCGGCCTGCCCGTTCCTCTTTCAAAAAGGCGATGGCGGCCCGGGCACAGCCCTGGTCCTCCACCACGATATTCTGCAAAGCAAAGCCCAGGGCGGTTTCGATGGCCACTTCGTAGCCCTTCTGCACCGTGAGGATGCCCGCCACGGGACCGATGATGCCCCGCAGCCTGCGTCCGCCGGCGGCCCGCATGACGCTCTTGACGCTCTGCTGGTAGCCGTCCATGTTGCGCTCCAGATCTTCCAGAATATGGATGCGCTGGGCCGCGTTGGACCGCTCCCGGTCGGCTTTCTGCAGGGCGTCGGCGGCTTCCGCCTGCTGACGGCGTCGGCTTTCCAGTTTGAGTTTCAGGCCCGCCTTGATGTTGTCGTTGCGGGTGACGGCCTCTTCGGCCTCCTGCAGACGACGGGCGGCTTTTTTCTTTTCTTCCTCGGCGTTGGCGGCGTTGGCCCGGGCTTCCTGCACCTGGTGCTCGGCTTCGGTGCGCCGGGCATCGGCGGCATCGGCGGCGGTCTGTGCCGCGGCGATGCGCACCTTGGCGGTGGTGGCGGTATCCTGCAGGCGGGCCATGGCCGCGTCGATGACGTCCCGGCGCTGGCCGCTGGCGGCAGCTTTCTCTTCCAGGGCCCGCAGGTTCTCCCGCAATTCGGCGATGCGGGCGTCCAGCTGGGCCAAACCGTTTTGCAGCTTCTCGATGGCGGCGCGGTGTTCTTCCGCTTCCCGCTGGATGCTCTGCTGGCCCTGCCCTGCCCGTTCCAGTTCCGAGGTAGCTTCGTCGATGCGGAACCGGCTGTGCTCGCTCTCGTTTTTCAGAACGGCCACCTGGCTCTCGCTGCCGGCGTTTTGTTCGGTGATGGCGCGGATGTCGGCGTTGGCCTGCTCCACCTGCAGCACATACCCCTGGGCCTGTTCCCGCAGGGCATTGCTCTTTTCGTCGAACTCGTCCAGCTGGCGGCTCAGACGCTCGTAGTCGGCCTGGGCGGCCTCGTACTTGCGCTGCTGGTCCCGCAGGGACTCATTGGCGCGGCGGATGGCATCCACCCAGAGGGTGACTTCCAGGCTTTTGCGGGCAGCCGACAGTTCCAGGAACTGCTGGGCTTTCTCGCTGTCCCGCTTCAGGGGGCCCACCCGCTTTTCCAGTTCGCCCAGAATATCCCGCAGGCGTTCCAGGTTGCCCTCGGCGGCGGCCAGGCGGCGTTCCGCCTCGTTTTTGCGGTAGCGGTATTTGGCGATGCCGGAGGCTTCCTCAAAGATTTCCCGCCGTTCGCCGGACTTGGCGCCCACGATCTCGGCAATGCGGCCCTGGCCTACGATGGCATAGCCGTCCCGGCCCAGGCCGGTGTCCAGCAGCAGTTCGTAGACGTCCTTCAGGCGGACGTTCTGGCCGTTGATGGAATATTCACTTTCGCCGCTGCGGTAGTACCGGCGGCCGATGGTCACTTCGTCGGCGTCCATATCCAGGCCATGGTCGCTGTTGTCGATGGTCAGCGCCACCGAGGCATAGCCCATGGCACCGCGGGTCTGGGTGCCGCCGAAGATGACGTCCTCCATTTTGCCGGAGCCGCGCAGCTGCTTGGAGCTGGTTTCGCCCAGCACCCAGCGGATGGAGTCGGAAATATTGGATTTGCCCGAACCGTTGGGCCCCACGACGCCGGTGATGCCGTTGCCGATGGTGATTTTGGTGCGGTCCGGGAAGGACTTAAAGCCCTGGATTTCCAGTTCTTTCAGGCGCATAGGGTCTCCTTAGCGTTTGGTCTGCAGACGGCGCAGCGCCTGCTTGGCGGCATGCTGTTCCGCCGCCTTTTTGCTGCGGCCCACGCCCTCGGCCAGGCGTTCCTCGTCGCAGTAGACGGCGACGGTGAACTGCTTGGCGTGGTCGGGACCGGTTTCGCCCTCCACCTCATAGCGCAGGCGGGCGTTGGGGTTCTGCTGCACCACTTCCTGCAGGCGGGTCTTGTAGTCTTCCTCGGCGGTCTTGCCCTCGCTGAGGAAAGGCAGGATGAAATTGCGGGCCACTTCCAGCCCGCCGTCCAGGTACAGCGCGGCGATGACGGCTTCAAAGGCATCGGACACCACACTGGGACGGTTGCGGCCGCCCCCCAGGTCCTCGCCGTGGCCCAGGCGCAGATAGTCGCCCAGGTGAATTTCGCTGGCAAACTGGAACAGGGCGTCCTCGCTCACAAGGCTGGCCCGCATCCGGGTCAGCTCGCCCTCGGGCCGGTCGGACTGGTGGAACAGATAATCTGCCGCCACCACCGACAGCACACTGTCCCCCAAAAATTCCAGCCGCTCGTTATGCGTGGTGGGGACTTTGCTCTCGTTGGCAAAACTGGTATGGGTCAGGGCAATGCGCAGCAGCGCCGGGTTCTTGAAATGATAGTGGAGAACCTCTTGCAGTTCTTCGGGTTTATGGGTAGGCACGGTGGGTTCTTCCTTTCTTACAGTGGCTGGCAGCGGCAGGCTCACGCCTGGGGTTTGGTGTCCAGGGCGGAGAGCGCGGTCTGCATGGTGCCGCACAGATCGTTGGCCACACAGGTCTTGGCCTGGCGGATGGCGTTCTTGATGCCCTTGGCCTTGCTGGAGCCATGGGCCTTGATGACGGGCTTTGCGGCGCCCAGCAGCGGCGCACCGCCCACTTCCTCGGAGTCCATCATCCGTTTGATTTCCGACAGACCGCCTTTGATGCCCAGGTAGCTGAGCTTGGTGATAAGATTCTTCAAAAAGACCTGCTTGAGCATACCCAGCAGCGTCTTGGCCACGCCCTCGGTGAGTTTGAGGACCACGTTGCCCACAAAACCGTCGCAGACCACCACGTCCACGTCGCCGTCCAGGATGTAGCGGGGCTCAATGTTGCCCGCAAAATGGATGCAGGGGTTGGCCTTGAGCAGCTGGTGGGCTTCCCGGTAGGTGGGGGTGCCCTTGGTATCCTCGGCGCCGTTGTTCACCAGCGCCACCTTGGGGTCCTGGCGTCCCATGACCTTCTCGGCATAGACGCTGCCCATGGTGCCGAAGGCGTTGAGCATATCGGGGCGGCACTCGGCGTTGGCGCCGCAGTCCAGCAGCAGGAAATTCTGCTTGGCGCCGGGCATGGGGGTAGCCAGGGCCGGGCGCTTGATGCCCTTGAGGGTGCGCACGATGAGGCTGGTGCCCACGTGCAGCGCGCCGGTGGAACCGGCGGAAACAAAGGCATCACCCTCACCGTTTTTGAGCATGGTCAGGCCTTTGATCATGCTGGAATCGGTCTTGTGGCGGGCGGCCTTGACGGGGTCGTCGTGCATATCCACCACTTCGGAGCAGGGAATGATCTCGAAGGGGGTGAGATCGATGTTGTTCTGGGCGGCGCAGTCCTTCAGAGCCTGCTCGTCCCCCAGCAGCGCCAGCGTCATGCCGTCGCCAAATTCAGCCGCGGCCTGGGCCGCGCCCTGCAACACACACAGGGGGGCGTTATCGCCGCCCATGGCGTCAATCAGAATTTTCATTGTACATCCTCCTGTACCCAGGCCTGCATGGCCTGTTGTGCCGCCTGGGAAAGGGCGGCATACCGTTCCCGCTTATCGCGGATGGCGTCGATGTCCGACGTGCGGGGCAGAATGCCCATGTTGGCCCCCATGGGCTGGAAGTCCTTGTTGGGGGTGGTGATATATTGCAGCAGCGCGCCGCACATGGTCTGGGGCGGGGGCGGCGGCAGTTCGCGGCCCTGCAGCCGCGCCAGGATCTGCCGTGCCGCCAAAAGCCCGCTGGCCGCGCTTTCCATATAACCTTCAAAGCCGGTGATCTGCCCGGCAAAAAAGACGTTGGGGTGTTCTTTCAGATACTGTTTAGCCGTCAGCACCTTGGGGCTTTCCAGGAAGGTGTTGCGGTGCATGACGCCGTAGCGCACGAACTCGGCGTGTTCCAGGCCGGGGATCATGGAGAAGACCCGCTTCTGCTCGCCCCATTTCAGGTTGGTCTGGAAGCCCACCAGGTTATAGAGGGTGCGGGCGGTGTTCTCGGCCCGGAGCTGGACGTTGGCCCAGGGGCGGTGGCCGGTGCGGGGGTCCCGCAGCCCCACCGGGCGCAGCGGACCGAACCGGATGGTATCGGCACCCCGGGCGGCCATGACCTCGATGGGCATACAGCCCTCGTACACGGTCAGATCCCCGTCAAAATCGTGGAGCGGGGCCCGCTCGGCACCGATGAGGGCGGTGTGGAAGGCCTCGTACTCTTCCTTATTAAAGGGGCAGTTTAAGTAATCGGCTTCGCCGCGGCCATAGCGGGAGGCGGCGAACACCTTTTCGTAGTCCAGGCTTTCGGCGGTGACGATGGGCGCCACCGCATCGTAAAAGCTCAGGCGGTGGTCCCCTGTCAGGGCCGCGATGGCTTGGGCCAGGGCACCTTCGGTCAGGGGGCCGGAGGCTACCAGCACCGGGGCGCTTTCGTCCAGGGCGATGACTTCCTCCCGGTGAATGGTGATGTTGGGGTGACGCTCCACCTGGTTGGTGACGGCAGCCGAGAACACATCCCGGTCCACCGCCAACGCACCGCCGGCAGCCACACGGGCGGTTTCGGCGGCGGGCAGCAGATGACTGCCCATGGCGCGCATTTCCAGTTTCAGCAGACCGGACGCCGAATCAGGGCGCTCGGCCTTGAGGGAGTTGGAGCAGATCAGCTCCGCAAAGCCCTGGCTTTTATGGGCGGGGGAAAACTTGCCGGGCTTCTGCTCATACAGGTCCACCTGCACCCCGGCGTCGGCCAGCCACAGTGCGGCTTCGCACCCGGCCAGACCGGCCCCAATGATCTTACATTGCATACTTTCCTCCACGGGAATCGGCAGGGCGCAAACACCCCGCAGGTTATTTCTTTTCCATCGGCTTGACGAACTCGCAGCCTTCCTTGGCGCAGTAGAGCTGGCCCTTCTTCTTGAACAGGGTGTTGCCGCACTGGGGGCATTTTTCGGCCACCGGCTCGTCCCAGGTCATAAAGTTGCACTTGGGGTAGTTGCTGCAGCCGTAGTAGATGCGGCCCTTGGCGCTTTTGCGCACCAGCATGTGGCCGCCGCACAGGGGGCAGATGCCGCCGGTATCCTTCACCAGCGGGTGGGCGTTGCGGCATTCCGGGAAGCCGGAACAGGCCACAAACTTGCCGTACCGCCCCGACTTGATGACCATGGGCCGGCCGCACTTTTCGCAGATCTCATCGGTGGGGATGTCCTCCACCTTCACCCGCTTGCCTTCCATGTTCTTTTCGGCGGTTTCCAGGCTCTTGGCAAAGCCCTGGTAGAATTCATCCACCGTCTGGACCCAGTCGGCCTGACCGGCTTCCACCACGTCCAGCTTTTTCTCCATGTCAGCGCTGAATTTCACGTCCACGATCTCGGGGAACTGTTCCATCATCACCTGGTTCACGGCCTGGCCCAACGGCGTGGTCTTGAGCTTTTTCTGATCCTTTTCCACGTAACCGCGGTCCACGATGGTGGTGATGATGGGCGCGTAGGTGGAGGGACGGCCGATGCCGTTTTCCTCCAGGGCGTGGATGAGGGTAGCTTCGGTGTAGAGCGGCGGCGGCTGGGTGAATTTCTGGTCCGCCGTCAGGGATTTCAGCTGCAAAACCTGGCCCTGTTCCAGTTCGGGCAGGGCGGTTTCTTTCTTCTGCTTGTCGTCGGTGGATTCCTCGTACAGGGCGGTAAAGCCGTCGAAGGATACCCGGAAGCCCGAAGCACGGAAGAGGTAGTCCCCCGCCGTGATGGTCACCGACACGGTATCCTGCACACAATCCGCCATCTGGCTGGCCATGAAGCGGCTCCAGATCAGGCGGTAGAGCTTGGCGGTATCGCCGCTGATGCTCTGCTCCACCTCGTCGGGGGTCAGTTCCGGCATGGAAGGACGGATGGCTTCGTGGGCGTCCTGAGCCGCCGTGGCGGAACGGGATTTCCACTTGCGGGGAGTCTGGCACACATAGGTATCACCCCAACGGCCCGCGATGAACTGCTTGGCGGCCGCGGCGGCTTCGTCGGCAATGCGCAGGCTGTCGGTACGCATATAAGTGATCAGACCTACGGTGCCGTGCCCGGCGATGTCCACGCCTTCGTACAGAGTCTGGGCTGCCCGCATGGTACGGGTGGCCGAGAAACCGTAGGCCCGGCTGGCGTCCTGCTGCAGAGTGGAGGTAATGAAAGGCGGTGCGGGCTGACGGCGGCGCTTGCCTTTTTCCAGCTTGGAGATCACATACTCCTTACCGTCCAGGGACGCCACAATGGCATCGGCCTGTTCCTTGTTGGTAACGGTGAGCTTTTTGCCGTCGGCCCCGGCGGTGAGCCGCGCCACAAAGTTGCTGCGGCTGCCCTGGGGGTGCAGCGTCGCATCGATGTTCCAGTACTCGTCGGGCTTGAAGTTTTCGATTTCAATTTCCCGGTCCCGGATCAGCCGCACGGCCACGCTCTGCACACGGCCGGCGGAAAGCCCCCGGCGCACCTTGCGCCACAGGAACGGGCTGAGCTTGTAGCCCACCAGGCGGTCCAGTTCCCGCCGGGCCTGCTGGGCGTTGAACAGGTCCATATTGATGGCCCGGGGATGGGCCATGCCCTCCTTGACGCCCTTTTTGGTGATCTCGTCAAAGGTCACCCGGTTGGGCGCGGCGGGGTCCAGGCCCAGAATGTTGGCCAGGTGCCAGCTGATGGCTTCGCCCTCGCGGTCCGGGTCGGTTGCCAGCAGCACGCCGTCGCACTTTTTGGCTTCGGCTTTCAGTTCCTTGACCAGTTTCTGCTTGCCCTTGATGGTAATATATTTGGGCGCGTAGCCGTTTTCCACATCGATGCCAAGCTGGCTCGCCGGCAGGTCGCGCACATGCCCCATGCTGGCGGTGACTTTATAGTTTCGCCCCAGATATTTGCCAATGGTTTTTGCCTTGGCGGGGGATTCCACAATGACCAGTTTTGCCATAGTCTCCTCCTGATTTCCTTTATAAAGCGATGTACCGCCGCCCCGGCAGCGCCTGAGCACCGCCGAACAGTTCCAGCTCGGTACAGGCCGCCAGCACCCGGCCTGCGGGCAGGCCGGTGGCGGCACACAGGGTGTCGATGCCCTGGGCTGTGGGACCGAGTTTTTCGTAGACCGCCCGGGCGTCGTCACTTACCAACGCCGGCGAAAACTCGGTGGTCGTATCCTCTTCTGACTGCGCATCCAGACCCAGCTGCCGGAAAATATCTGCCGCTTCGCAAAGCGGCTCGGCCCGGTGGGTGCGCAGCAGTTCGTTGGTGCCGTGGCTTTGGGTGCTGTAAATACTGCCCGGGACCGCCAGCACCGGGCGGCCATAGTCCTCGGCATGGCTTACAGTGTTCAGCGTGCCGCTGCGCAGCCGGGCTTCGGCCACGCAAAGCACCTCGGCCTGGGCAGCGATCAGCCGGTTGCGGGCCAGAAAGGTTCCCTTTGTTTTGCCCTGGTACTGGGGCGGATATTCACTGCATACCGCACCGCCCAGTGCTTCGATCTGGCGGCGCAGTGGTCCGTTGGCCGCCGGGTAGGTCACATCGATGGCGGTGCCAAGAAAGGCGATGGTAGGCACCCCCGCCGCAACGGCGGCACGGTGGCCCTCGCTGTCCAGTCCGTCGGCCAGACCGCTGACGATGACTGCCCCCTGCCGGGCCGCAGCCAGCGACAGATCATAGGCAGCCTGCCGCCCGTAGGCGCTGGGCCGCCGGGTGCCGATCATACCCACATAGCGGCGGTCGTTCAGACAGGACTTGTCGCCGGTGACATAAAGCACCAGTGGTAAATCGGGCAGGTCCCGCAGGCGGGCCGGGTAGGCGGGGTCATCGGGGGTGAGGATGTCCACCCCGGTGAGCAGACAGTGATCCTGCCGTTCTTCATAATCGAAAGGCGTTGTGTCCAGCAGCTGAGAAGCCGCCCCGTCGCTCAGACAGAAGGGCGGCGCCACCTGGCCGGCACGCAGCGATTCATACAGTTCCTCCGGGTCGGGCCACAGGTCCAGCAGTTCCCGGGCATACTGGCAGGCAGAGCCCACGGCATCGGCCAGCCAGAGCCAGGCAAGTGTTTTGTCCATGTTTATACCCCGCGGAAATGCCACAGCAGTACGCTGCCCGCCACACCGGCATTCAGACTTTCCACCCGGTCGGTCATGGGGATGCGCACCGCGGCGTCGCAGGCCTGTACCGTTTCGTCGGTCAGGCCCTGGCCCTCGCTGCCGATGACCACGCAGACGCCGCCGGGAAATTCCCGGCCCGCCTCGTCCAGCGGGCGGGAACGGTAGAGGGCCGCCGCCAGGCAGGTGACGCCCCGGTCCCGCAGTTCCCGCAGGGTAGCAGGCAGGTCACTGCTGTGCACCACCGGCAGCCGCCCGGCTGCTCCCATGGAGGAGCGCAGCGTCTTGGGCGAGAAGGGGGCCGCACAGCCCGGTCCCAGCACCACGGCATCAAACCCAAAGGCCGCGGCGCTGCGCAGCAGGGTTCCCACATTGCCGGGGTCCTGGACCCCTTCCAAGGCCAGGATGCGCCGGGCGGTAGTGAGCAAAGCCGGGCCGGGCCGGGGCGTTTCAAACAGCACGAACACCCCCTGGCTGGACTTGGTCCCCGCCAGTTTTTCCGCCACATGGGGCGCTACCGGCACAGGGTCCAGGGATGCCAGCTCCGGCGTCTTTTCCAGTGCCGCCTCGGTGGCATAGGCCGCCCGGGGCGTACAGCTTTTGGCCAGTTCCAGGCAGAGTTTGGGCCCCTCGGCAAAGAAAAGTCCTTCGGCGGCACGCTGCTTCTCGGAATCCCGCAACGAGCAGGCGTATTTGATTTTAGAATTTTCGCGGCTGGTGATCACCGCGCCGGATTCACGTTCCATTGTAGCGCCCTCCCGCAGCAAAATCAACTGAAATTGTGTGAATGGTTTCTTGCCTGCAGGGGAGCCGGAGAACACTCCCCTTAAACACAAAAGGACTCACGCGTGTGCGTGAGTCTTTTGCAAGTTCTATTACAGGGCCTTCTTGGCGGTCTCGACCAGCGCGTTGAAGCTGGCGGGATCATGGATGGCCATCTCGGACAGCATCTTGCGGTTCAGCTCGACGCCAGCCTTCTTCAGGCCGTTCATGAAAGTGGAGTAGTTCATGCCCTGGGCACGCACCGCGTTGTTGATGCGGGTGATCCACAGGTTACGGAACTGACGCTTCTTCAGCTTGCGGCCAACAAAGGCGTAGTTGCCGGATTTCATGACGGCCTGTTTGGCCATGCGGAAGTGCTTGGACTTGGAGCCGTAGTAGCCTTTCGCCAGTTTAAGAGTCTTGGCACGACGCTTGTGCGTCATGGTAGCGCCTTTAATACGAGCCATGTTTATATCTCCTTTATACTCTGGTAGTTATCTGACCTTGTGTTTTCCCTTGCGGAAATCAGCCGCCGTAGGGCATCATCTTGCGGACGGTAGCCTCGTTGGTCTTATCGACGTACTTGGGCATACGCAGGCCGCGGGTGAGCTTGGTGGTCTTCTTGGTCAGGATATGGCGGCGCTTGGACGCGTTGCGCTTGATCTTGCCGGAAGCAGTCATCTTGAAGCGCTTCTTGGCGCCGGACAGGGTCTTGAGCTTCATTTTAGCCATTGTTGTTTCCTCCTGAAGAGTTCGTTTTTACTTGTTGGGTACGGGGGACATGAACATCATCATGCTGCGGCCCTCCAGTTTGGGCTGCTTGTCGATGACGGCCTTGCCCGCCAACGCCTCGGCAAACCGCTTATGGACATCCAGACCCAGGCTGGTGTGCGCCATTTCACGGCCGCGGAACCGAATGCTGACCTTGAGCTTGTGACCCTGCTGCAAAAATTTGGCGGCCTGGTTCACCTTGGTGTTGAAGTCGTTGACGTCGATGTTCAAAGAAAGACGGATCTCCTTGACTTCCACCACTTTCTGGTTCTTCTTGGCTTCCTTTTCCTTCTTCTGCATCTCGAACCGGTATTTGCCGTAATCCAAAATCTTGCATACCGGCGGCTTGGCCTGCGGCGCGACCTTGACCAGGTCGAGGTCTTTGTCGATAGCCATGCGCAGTGCGTCGCGCGGGCTCATAATGCCCATCTGCGCGCCGTCCGCCCCGATCAGGCGAATTTCTTTGTCGCGGATCTGCTCATTGATTTCCAGTTCCTTGGAATTGCTGTTGCTGGCGATTGGAACACACCTCCCACAAGTGTATGATAGAATGATAAAAGCGGCTGCCATAAAAGCAGCCGCCGAACATACGAAAGCGCGCACCGAAGTGCGTTTCTCTGGTATGACCCGGGATTTCACATCCGCAAGGTGAGCCGACGGCATACTGCCGGTTGCTGCTTTTTTTACAGGCAATACTATACCACAGCCGGAAAGGGATGTCAAGGGATTTTGGAAATTCCCGTACAAATTGTGAAATTCATATAGCCAACCGGACCCGAATATGGTATTATAGTAAGCTGAAGACTTGTAGTGTGTAATAATACAGCCAAGAGGAGTCTTTTTGCATGAGTGAAAGTAAGAAACTGCGCGTTGCGCTGTTTTTCGGCGGGGTTTCCAGCGAGCACGAGATCAGCTGCGTTTCGGCGTCGGCCTGGCTGCGTGCCCTGGGCGAGGAGCCCTGTGCCGGACGATATGAAGTGTTCCCCATCGGCATCACCAAGACCGGACGCTGGCTTGCCTGCCACCCCACCCCCGAGGCCATGGCCGACGGCAGCTGGGAACAGGGTGCCGACTGCGTTCCCTGTGTGCTGAGTCCCGACCGCGGCGACCACGGTGTGTGGCTGCTGCGGAACGGCCAGGCGGAGCTGGTGTCCATTGACATCTGCGCCCCCGTATTGCACGGCAAAAACGGCGAGGACGGCACCATTCAGGGCCTGTTTGAACTGGCCCGCCTCCCCTATGTGGGCTGCGGCGTGCTGGCCAGTGCCGTCTGCATGGACAAAGCCCTGGCCAACACCGTGATGGATGCCGCCGGCGTGCCCCACTGCCGCTGGACCAGCGCCATCCGGGCCGAGGTGGAGCAGGACCGCGCCGCCGTGCTGGACCGGGCCGAGCAGACGCTGGGCTATCCCATCTTTGTAAAACCCGCCAACGCCGGTTCCAGCGTGGGCATCTCCAAGGCTGCCGACCGCGCCGCCCTGGACGCCGCCCTGGACGTGGCCCTGCGGGAAGATGACAAGGTGGTCTTTGAAGAATTCATCGACGGGCAGGAAGTGGAGTGCGCCGCCATCGGCAACCCCGACGATCCCGCCAGCGTTTCCACCACCCGCCCGGGCGAGATCCTGGCCGGGGCCGAATTCTACACCTACGACGACAAGTACAAAAACGGCGTGTCCCAGACCGTCATCCCCGCCCACCTGAGCGAGGAGAAACTGGACGAAGTGCAGGCCGAGGCCCGCAAGGCCTACCTGGCCTTGGACTGTGCCGGGCTGTCCCGCTGCGACTTCTTTGTGGAGCGGGGCACCGGCCGTGTGCTGTGCAACGAGCTGAATACGCTGCCCGGCTTTACGGCCATCAGTATGTACCCGAAGTTGATGGAGCACGAAGGACTGACTTTCTCGCAGCTGGTGGACCGGCTGCTGCGTCTGGCGGTGACCCGCCGGAAGGGGGCTTACTGATGGATACAAGACCCATCGGTGTGTTTGACAGCGGCCTGGGCGGCCTGACCGCCGTGCGCCAGCTGCGCAGGGTACTGCCCGGCGAGGACATCGTCTACTTCGGGGATACCGGCCGGGTGCCTTACGGCTCCCGCGCCCACGATACCATCGTCCAGTATGCCCGGCAGGACATCCGCTTTCTGCTGAGCCAGGATGTAAAATTCATCATCGCCGCCTGCGGCACCGTGTCCTCCACTTTCCCGCCGGAGGAAGCCGCCAGGCTGCCGGTGCCTTACACCGGCGTGGTGGGGGCCGCCTCCCGGGCCGCGGTGGCTGCCACCCGCAACCGCAAAATCGGCATCATCGGCACTGCCGCCACCATCCGCAGCGGGTCCTACGCCTCGGTCATCCGGGATATGATGCCCGACGTGGAGATCACCGCCAAGGCCTGCCCGCTGTTTGTACCGCTGGTGGAAAACGGCTATGTGCAGGACAGCAATCCCGTGACCAAACTGGTCATTGCGGACTATCTGGAATCGGTGCGCGCCGCCGGCATCGACACGCTGATTTTGGGCTGTACCCACTATCCCCTGCTGAAAAAAATGATCGGCAATTATGTGGGCGAATCGGTCACCCTGATCGATTCCGGCAAGGTCACTGCCCAGGCCGCCGCAGCTGCCCTGGCAGATCTGGACCTGCTCAGCGGCCGCAGCGAAGGCGGCACAGCACGCTATTTCGTCAGCGACACCCCCGATAATTTTGCCGAACAGGAAATGCTGTTTTTGGGCGAGTACGCCGGCGGCCCCGTCGAGCGCATCGCCATTGAATCCTACTGAGGAATCGGAAAATCTATGGAAGAAAAGTATCTTATCACCATCAAAGGCACGATGGAGCAGGACGGCAAAAGCGACACCGTGGAGTTGATGACCCGCGGGTCCCTGGTGCACAAGGACGGCACCTACTATATTATCTATAAAGAAACCGAGGCCACCGGCTATGAGGGATGCACCACCACCGTCAAGGTGGCCGAGGATGCCCACAAGGTCGCCATGCTGCGCTTCGGCAAGGTGCCCAGCCAGCTGATCATCGAGAAGGGTACCCGCCATCTCTGCCATTACGAAACCGGCTACGGCGCCATCAGCCTGGGCGTGGCGGCCGACGTCATTGAGCATCAGCTCACCGAAACCGGCGGCAAACTGAAATTCAGCTATACGCTGGATTCCGGTGCCGAGAATTTTATCAGCCGCAATCTGGTGGACATCACGGTGGACGCCCTGCCCGAACAACCTGAATAAATCAAACCGGAGGTTTTTCAATCATGGACTATCAGAACTACAACCCCCGCCTGGCGGCCCTGACCGAGGCGCGGACTCTGCTGACCGACGCGGTCAAGGCGGCAATGGCCGAGGGCACGCTGCCCGAAGCAGACCTGCCGGACTTTATCGTGGAGATCCCCGCGGACGTGAAAAACGGCGACGTGGCCTCCAACCTGGCCATGGCCGGCGCCCGTGTTTTCCACAAAGCCCCGCGTCAGATCGCGGAGGCCATCACCGCCAAGCTGGACCTGACCGGCACCCTGTTTGCCGGGGTGGACATCGCAGGCCCCGGTTTTATCAACCTGTTCCTGGGCAAGGACTGGTTCACCAGCGTGCTGCGCGCTGCCTGCTCCAACCCGGAATACGGCCGCACTGACGCCGGCGCCGGCAAACGCTACAACGTGGAATTTGTTTCCGCCAACCCCACCGGCCCCATGCACATGGGCAACGCCCGCGGCGGCGCCCTGGGCGACTGCCTGGCCGCCTGCCTGGACTGGGCCGGTTATGACGTGACCCGCGAGTTCTACATCAACGACGCGGGCAATCAGATCGAGAAATTCGGCAAGAGCCTGGCCATCCGCTACCTGCAGCTGTACAAGGGCGAGGAAGCCTGCCCGCTGCCTGCCGAGTGCTACCAGGGCGCCGACATCGTCCAGCGCGCCAAGGAGTTTGCCGAAGTCCACGGCGACGCCTACGTCAATGCGGACTTTGAGGAGCTGAAGAAGGCCATCGTGGCCGACGCGCTGCCCAAGAACATTGCAGGCCTGCAGCGTGACCTGGGCAAGTACCGCATCCAGTATGACGTTTGGTTCCATGAGAGCGACCTGCACAAGAGCGGTGCAGTCCAGGCCGTGGTGGACAAGCTGCTGGAAACCGGTGCCTGCTACAAGGCCGAGGACGGCGCCATCATGTACCGCAGCGCCCAGTATGCTGCCAAGTACGGCGTGGCCAACAAGCGCAAGACCGAGGACGGCGGCGAGGAGAAAGCCAAAGACGAAGTACTGGTACGCGCCAACGGCATTCCCACCTACTTTGCGGCAGACATCGCCTACCATTACAACAAACTGGCCGTGCGCGGCTTTGACAAGGCCATCGACGTCTGGGGTGCCGACCACCACGGTCATGTAGCCCGCATGAAAGGCGCCATGGATGCCATCGGCCTGAACGGCGAACAGCTGGATGTGGTGCTGATGCAGATGGTCAACCTGATGCGGGACGGCAAACCCGTGCGTATGAGCAAGCGTACCGGCAAGGCCATCACCCTCACCGACCTGCTGGACGAAGTGCCCATTGATTCCGCCCGCTTCTTCTTCAATCAGCGGGAAAGCACCTCCACCCTGGACTTTGACCTGGACCTGGCCGTGCGCAACGACAGCGAGAACCCCGTTTACTACGTCCAGTACGCTCACGCCCGCATCTGCTCGCTGCTGAAAAAGATGGAGGAGCAGGGTGTGGTCTTCCAGGGCGTTGAAGGCGTGGACGCCGCCGTGCTGACCGATCCTTCCGAACAGGCGCTGATCCGCCTGCTGGCCGCCTTCCCTGCCGAGATCGTGGCGGCGGCCGACAAGTACGACCCGGCCCGCATCACCCGCTACTGCATTGATGTGGCAACGGCCTTCCATCGCTTCTACAACGCCTGCCGTATCCTGGATGCCGAAGGCGCCGTACAGCAGAGCCGCATCGCCCTGTGCCTGGGCGTGCGCGGCGTGATCCACAACATTCTGACCATGTTCAAGGTCAACGCCCCCGAATCCATGTAAAAGACCGCAAAAAGCCGCCGTTCCCGATGGAACGGCGGCTTGTCTTATACGACCCCAACATATTCATTGTACCATGTGCAAATAGATTTTTCAATCCGTAACATGTACAAATAATTCCTTTTAAGGTTGTGGATTCTGCGAATGGACGATTTTCTAAGGCTGTGATATAGTATAGTCACAGAAAGAAAACAGCCGGAGATAAGGAGCTAGGAACTCCAAGAGAAGCCACTTTCCAAAGGAACCTCATCAAAGACCGATCGTGAACAGATCGACATCTTAAAGCAGATTTTCTAAAGTTATTACCGGAAGATCCCGCAAGATGAAGTTGGAAAGATCGAACTTCTTTCACAAAAGCTGGTTTGAAAATCTTCTTCTTCTGAAAAATCCTTTTACAGGGAACGATGGTTCCCCTAAAAGTAAGTAAGAAAAGAACTTCTTTCAAACAAAGGTTTTTACCGAAAGATACGATCCTACAAACAGATTCCCAACAGAAACTTCCCCGTAAAAACGAAGCGGAAACACTTTAAGGACTCCGATCCAGCAGCACGAGGGCAGTAGAGGAACCGGAAAGATGATGTAAAGGCCGCCGGCAGGATTCGCAAGGAAGGAGGCTCAAGTCCAATGGCAAACTTTAAAGATCCCATTCATCACCGGCGGGCCTGGGCCTGCTGACGCGAAAGAACCACATCCAAAGCCGCAGGTCGTAACCTGTAAAAGATTTATACCAAACGATGGTTGGTTCACAACAAAATGTGTTAGCAGACTCAGGGTCCCGTCAAAAAAAGACCCCTTAGCATAGAATATAGATTAGGATGAAAGAAGGCTGGTAGATGATGAAAGCCACCACCCCGCCGAACAGGATACTCCTGAATTTCACCTGATCCACAAGGAGATACTCCAATGTACTAGAGTTAAGAGGATTTTTCCTCAGCATCAAACCCCTACCCCAGGAACGATCTTACCGACCGCTACGTTCTACTCCGTTCCACAAATGCTTTTCAGCAAATAACGAACCAGAGGGTTAGTCCAATGAACGGTTAACTTAAGATCCTGAAAGGGCAAGTAAATTCGCATAAAGATAGGATGAGGTACTCATGACGATGAGTAAACAGTCCGAAAAATAACGAACAAGGGTTATGAGGCTATGACTCCGAAGAAGTAAGACCGCCGGGGCTGTACAGAAATGTACGGCCCCGGCTTTTTACTGTATTTTTCCCGCCGTCCGGCTCAGACTCCGCGCACCAGAACCAGTACCAGGGCCAGCACCATCACAGCCAGCATCACCCAGCCGAACACCACGATCCCGCGCAGCACCAGGCGGGCGATCTCCTTGCCCTTCTGCGCATCCGCAAAGAGCGCGGAAATCTTCTCCTCGCTTCCGCCGGCCTTTTCCCGCACGTCCTGTACATCAACGTCGCGAACCAGTTCATCCAAAGAAAGTGAGAAGAAATCACTGAGCAGAACCAGCCGCTCAAAGTCCGGGTATGACTGACCGGTTTCCCATTTTGAGATCGTCTGGCGAGAAACCGCCAGTTCCATCCCCAGTTCCTCCTGGGACAGGCCGCGCCGACGGCGCAGTTCCAGCAATTTTTCGTGAAATTTCATAGGCAATCCTCCTGTATCTGTACCGGAATGTCCCCAGTATACTGCCCGCCCGGCCCGGCAGGCAAGCAATCTTGGTTGGCAATCTGTCAACCGACGCAGACATAACCGCAATACGCCCCCAAAAGAAGTCCCCCGCAAAACAAAGATCCCGCTCCTGCGCTGAAACCAGCGTCCGCAAGCGGGATCTTTTGGGTTGAATGGTCACCCTCTCATCAGCAGGCCCCGGGGCATACTCCCCGCCCCTGCCATCGCAAGAGGATCACAGCATACACCGCATGGTGCGGGTGGCCTCCACAAAGTCGTGGGCCTCATACAGGTCAATGGCCTTGGAGTTCTGGGCCAATACGTTCAGTTCCAGATACTCCAGCCGGCGATCCCGCGCCCAGCGCTTGGACGCCCCCAGCAGCGAACTGCCGATGCCCTGGCACCGGTATTCCCGCAGGACCACCAGATCATGCAGGCTGGCATAGCGATGAGGCAGCACACAGCTGAACGCCGGGGTCCAGCCCGCATACACTACCAGTGCCAGACCTACAACGACGCCCTCCTGCTCTGCCAGCAGAAAATCCGCATCCGATGCCTGAATGAATTGCAGGATAGGTTCCTCCTCCCGCGGGGCAGCACAGAAAAATTCCGGCTGCAAGTCCACCAGTTCTTCATCCAGAACACGGTACAGCGCCAGAATCGATGGCAAATCGGCCGCCGTGGCGGGACGGATCACAGTTTTTGGCATGGCAGAAGCCCCCTTCTTTGCAGCTTACCGCTGCACTACACATAGTATGCAAACAGAAAAGACAGCGCGCAGCCGCCGGGGCCTGCTCTCCCCTTGGGGAAGGGCCAGCCCCTGCAACGCCGCATCGCTGTCCTGATTTGGTTTCGGCGGCGCTGTTTGCTCACCGCACTGCGCCGAAAACGGACAATCCCTTACCGGATCTCCTGGATCGTGTAGGTAAAGCCGTACTCCTCCTGCAGCTTCTTGACCGCAGGTTCGCAGTCCTCGATGAAGGTGGGGGCATACACACTCTGGCCGTTATGGGCCTTCTTGTACTCCTCCACGATCTCGTTCAGCTTCACCCAGCCCTCGTCTGCCTTGGCCTGGTCCATATCCTTGGGGAAATCGATGATGAATTCGCGATGCTTGGGAATCCGTGCTTTCATGTTGGTTCACTCCTGGTTGTTTTATGATAATATACAATCTGTACATTATTTGCAGTTTATACGATATTGAAACACCGGCGGGCATTTTCCGCCGTGCGGTCCAGCACCGTCTGGGCGTCCATCTGCCAGATGGTGCCGATGTATTCCGCCACATGGGCGATGTTGCGGCTGTCATTGCGGCGGCCGCGCACCGGTTCAGGTGCCATATAGGGGCAGTCGGTTTCCAGCACCGCCCACTGGGGGTCGATGGCTGCCAACACTTTGGCCGCCCGCTTGGCCCCCTTGTAGGTCACGGCACCGCCGAAGCCCAGGTACATCCCCTGCCCGGTGATCCAGGCGGCATCGTCGGCACTGCCGCTGTAGCAGTGCAGCACGCCCCGGGGCTTGTACCGGCGCAGCAGTTCGTACATCTCGGCATGGGCTTCCCGGTCGTGTACCGAAACCGGCAGATCCAGTTCCGCCGCCAATTGCAGCTGAGCCTCAAACAGCTCGTACTGCTCCTGCCGGGGCACCGGCCAGTGATGGTCCAGACCGATCTCCCCCACCGCGACTACGGCCTTATCCTCAAACAACGGGCGCAGGGCGTTCAGCTCGGCGCGCCAGTCACCGTGGTAGACCGCCACCGTGGCGGCGTCCTCCTCGATCAGGCTCTCGGGGTGGATGCCCAGCGCCGCATAACAATACGGCACGGTATGGGCCAGCTCCAGCACCCGGGGGACATCGCCCGAATGGGTGGCACATTCCAGCACCCCGGTCACGCCGCCCCCGGGCAGCGCAGCCATAAGTTCGGCGCGATCGGCGTCAAACTGATGGGAGCTGTAATGGGCATGGGTATCAAAAATATTGTGCATGGTTTACTCCGTTTTGGGCTGCGGGGCGCGGTTGACAAGGAAAATACCGCCGCACACCAGCACCAGCGCCGCCAGATAGTTCCACTCGAAGAGCGGTTCACCGTTGAACAGTGCCGACAGCAGCACATTCATCACCGGGATGATGAGTCCGAACACACTGATGCGGGATACGGGGTTGTTCTTCATGAGCAGCGCCCACAGCACGTACCCGGCACCGGAAATGAATGCCAGAAACAGCAGCACCGGGATGCCGGCCGCGCTCTGGGGATGCAAACCGCCCCCCATGGCAAAGCCTGCCAGCGCCAGCACAAAGCCGCCGACGCCGAGATTCAGGCAGCAGACCGAAAAGCTGTCGGCCTTGCGGGTAACTGCCTTGTTCCAGGGACCTGCCACCGTGAAGATGCAGGAGGCAATGAGCATATACGCCATACCGGCCACGCTGCCACCGCCGTGGTTGCCCAGGGTGACGACCAGCACGCCGCCGAAGCCCAGCACACAGCCCAAAGCCTTGCGCGGGGTCATGCGGTCAGCTTTGCCGTAGAGAAAATGAGCCAGAATAACGCCGAGAAAGCTCTGGGTGCTGTTGAGGATGCCCCCCAGGGCACCGGTAAGCAGCGCCACCGCCGCGTAATAGAAAAAGTACTGGGCAGCGGTCTGCCACAGACCCAGGGCACAGCACTCGGCCAGGACACGGCCCCGGGGCATGGGCAGCGGTTTGCGGTTGAGCACCCCGCCGCAGACCCAGACCAGCACCGCGCTGAGCATAAAGCGGACGCCGGCAAAGCAGAGAATGGAGGGCGTATCGGCTGCATCGATGGCGAAGAGCCGGTAGCCCATCTTGATGAACGGGAATGCCGAGCCCCACAGCACATTGCAGAGGATGGCCATCGCCACGGCAACCGCCGGGACAGCAAAGAAGGCGTCCAGCCGGGAAGGTTTTGTTTGCAAGGTATCTCCCCTTTGGCGGATCAATGGATGCGGGCACCCGCGGGGACGTTATCGGGATAGAAGGCGATGGCGCAGCCGCCGTCCACATCGGTATCAGCGGCGACGATCATGCCCTCACTGACGTACTTGCCCTTCATCATGGGACGGGGGGCCAGGTTGGCGACGATGCCTACCTTTTTGCCGATAAGGTCTTCCGGCGCAAACCACTTGGCGATGCCGGACAGGATGCAGCGCTCCCGCTCGCCGTCAAAGACGGTGAGGTGCAGCAGCTTCTTGCTCTCCTTCATCCGCTCGCAGGCGCGGACCTCGGCCACGCGCATCTCCACCTTGCAGAAGGTATCGAAGTCGATCTCCTCCTCATGGTCGCCGATGAGTTCGGCACTGGCGGCCGGGGCCTCGGTCTTTTCGGGTTCCGCCGGGGCCTGGGCTGCCTGGGCAGCGGCCTTCTGGGCGGCTTCCAGGGCTTCCAGCTCGGCCAGTTCCTTGGCGGTATCAATGCGGGGGAAGATGTTCTCGCCCTTGTGCAGGGTGGCGGTAACGGGCAGCGTGCCGAAGACGGCGGCGCTGTCCCAGGTCTTGCCTTCGTCAGCCACATTCAGCTGGGCAAAAATCTTCACGCAGGTATCGGGCATGAACGGCTGCAGCAGCACCGTGCAGATGCGCAGCGTTTCGGCCAGGTTGTAGAGCACGCGGGCCAGGCGGGGTTTGGTTTCCTCGCTCTTGGCCAGCACCCAGGGGGCCGTGGCATCAATATACTTGTTGGCAGCGTCAATAACCTCGAACACATCCGACAGACCGTTCTGGAAGGCGTAGGCTTCCATATCGGCCTCGTAGCGGGCGCGCAGGCCCTTGGCCTTTTCCAGCAAAGCGTCGTCCTCGGGGCCGGCAGCCTGGTTTTCCGGCAGGATACCGCCGAAGTACTTGTCCGCCATGGCCGTGGTACGGGACAGCAGGTTGCCCAGGTCGTTGGCCAGGTCCATATTGATACGGTTGATCAGCAGCTCATTGGAGAAGTTGCCATCGGAACCGAAGGGGAAATCCCGGAGCAGGAAGTAGCGCAGGGCATCGGCGCTGTAACGCTCGGCCAGCAGGTAGGGGTCCACCACGTTGCCCTTGGACTTGGACATCTTGCCGCCATCCAGCAGCAGCCAGCCGTGGCCGTAGACGTGCTTGGGCAGGGGCATATCCATGCTCATGAGCATGGCGGGCCAGATGATGGAATGGAAGCGGACGATCTCCTTGCCGATGAAGTGGACATCCGCCGGCCAGAAGGTGCTGTAATCACTTTCCGGATAACGGTCGTTCATGAAGCCCAGGGCCGTGGTGTAGTTGAACAGCGCGTCGATCCAGACGTAAACCACGTGGTTGGGGTCGAAGTCCACCGGCACGCCCCACTTGAAGCTGGTGCGGGAAACGCACAGGTCATCCAGACCCGGGTCGATGAAGTTATGCACCATCTCGTTGACGCGGGAACGGGGCAGCAGGAAGTCGGTGTTCACCAGCAGATCCCGCACCCGGTCGGCGTACTTGGACAGGCGGAAGAAGTAGGCTTCCTCCTCGGCATCCACCACGGGACGGCCGCAGTCGGGGCAGCAGCCGTTGACCAGCTGGCTCTCGGTCCAGAAGCTCTCACACGGGGTGCAGTACTTGCCCTTGTATTTGCCCTTGTAGATGTCGCCTTTTTCGTACATCTTCTTGAAGATCTTCTGAATGGCGCTCACATGGTAGTCATCGGTGGTGCGGATAAAGCGGTCGTAGCTGATGTTCATCAGCTTCCACAGATCCTTGACCCCCTTGGGGCCTTCCACGATGTTATCCACAAACTGCTGGGGGGTCACGCCGGCCTCTTTGGCCTTGAGTTCGATCTTCTGGCCGTGTTCGTCGGTGCCGGTCAGGAACATGACGTTGTACCCCTGCAGCCGCTTATAC
The DNA here is from genome assembly GCA_019116445.1 of Candidatus Gemmiger excrementigallinarum. Lineage (GTDB taxonomy): Bacteria > Bacillota > Clostridia > Oscillospirales > Ruminococcaceae > Gemmiger > Gemmiger excrementigallinarum. The sequence goes on along the minus strand of DXBP01000052.1, from coordinate 71,082 downwards.
CGGGCCATGGCGTCGGTGGCAACGGTGCAGTAGGTGTGGCCGATGTGCAGCTTATCGCTGGGATAGTAGATCGGCGTTGTGATGTAGAATTTTTTCTGTTCCATGTGCGATTCCTTCCTCATTGCATAGTCTGTATCAGAATCCGACGGGCGTCACGCCGCAGGCCAGCAAAGCATGGCGGCAGAGGACCTCGGTACTGTCGATAAAAAAGCTGTCCAGATGTTCGTCCCGCTTGACGAGGCTGAGTTCGGTGCAGCCGAGCACCGCCATATCACAGCCCTGGGATTTCAGATCCGCCACAGCGGCGGCAAACTTGACCATATTGGCGCGGCGGCCCTGTTTGATGTCGTCATAAATGACGGAGGTAATGCCCTTCTGGTGTTCCGGCGAGGGCTGCGCCCACCCGATGCCCGCCTGCTGGCAGGCCAGCTGGTAGGTTTCGGCCAGGAGGGTCCCTTCCGTAGCCAGGATGCCCAGCTTGGTGCAGCCGGCTGCCTTGGCATCGGCCACGGTGAGCCGGGGCATATTCAGCACCGGCACCGGCAGGGCTTCCGCCAGGCGGTCATAAAAATAGTGGGCGGTGTTGCAGGCGATGGCCAGCACGGTGGCACCGTAGTTCACCAGGCTGAAGCCATCCTGCTCCATAACGGCGAAGGGGTCCTCCTTGCTCTTGCCCAGGATGAACGCCGTGCGGTCGGGCGTGGATGCCCGGGACGAGATAACGATATCCAGGTGATCCTGGTCGCAGGTGGCGGGGGTATGGTCGGTCAGCATCTGGTAGAGATAGCAGCTGGCGGCAGGCCCCAGCCCCCCAAGGATGCCCAGCACGGGTTTGCGCGGCACTTCGTTTTGCGGCGTGGCGCACCCCTCCTTTATACACTAAGATATTGTATATTATAAGCCGCCGGGCGGGAATATGCAAGACCACACCGTCAACAAAAGGCAGCCCGCCGGAGCGGACTGCCTGAAAAGTTTGTATTTTTTTATTTTGCGTACTCGGTGGCGCGGCTTTCGCGGATGACGCTGACCTTGATCTGGCCGGGGTAATCCAGCTCGTTCTCGATCTTCTTGGCCACGTTGCGGGCCAGCAGGACCACCTGGTCGTCGCTGACCTTGTCCGGCTGGACCAGGATGCGTACCTCGCGGCCTGCCTGGACGGCGTAGGAGCTTTCCACGCCCTCGAAGCCGTTGCAGAGGGCTTCCAGCGTTTCCAGACGCTTGATATAGCTCTCCATATTCTCGCGGCGGGCACCGGGACGGGCAGCCGAGATGGCGTCGGCGGCCATGATGATGAACGCCAGCGTGGTCTTGGGCTCCACATCGCCGTGGTGGGCTTCCACCGCATGGACGATCTGGGGATTCTCGCGATACTTCTTGCAGATATCCACACCGATCTGGACATGGCTGCCCTCGATCTCGTGGTCCAGCGCCTTGCCGATGTCATGGAGCAGACCGGCACGGCGGGCCATCTGGACATTGATGCCCAGTTCGCCGGCCATCAGCCCGGCCAGCCAGGCCACTTCGATGGAGTGGTTGAGCACGTTCTGGCCGAAGCTGGTGCGGTACTTGAGGCGGCCGATGAGCTTGACCAGGTCGGGATGCAGGCTGTGGATGCCCAGATCCATGACCGCCTTCTCGCCTTCCCGCTTCATCTGCACTTCCAGTTCGCGGCGGCACTTATCCACCGTTTCCTCAATGCGGGCGGGATGGATACGGCCATCGGCGATCAGGCGCTCCAGGGCCATGCGGGCCACTTCGCGGCGGGTCTGGTCAAAGCTGGACAGGGTGATTGCTTCCGGCGTGTCGTCGATGATGAGGTCACAGCCGGTGGCCGTTTCCAGGGCGCGGATGTTGCGGCCCTCACGGCCGATGATGCGGCCCTTCATTTCATCGCTGGGCAGCGGCACCACACTGACGGTGGCTTCGCTGGTGGCATCGGCAGCGCAGCGGGCAATGGCCTGGCCCACCAGGTCGCGGGCGATCTGGTCGCACTCGTCCTTCATGTTGGCCTGGTAGGCGCTGATCTTCATCGCCTTTTCGTGGGTCAGCTCGTCGTCCACCTGCTTGAGCAGCACGGCGCGGGCGTCCTCCTGGGTCATGCCGGCGATGGTTTCCAGCTTTTCGGTCTGGCGCAGCTTGAGCTGTTCCAGCTCATCCAGGCGGGCTTCCACCGTTTCGCTGCGGCGCTTGAGTTCTTCCTCCTTGCGTTCCAGGGCGGCGGTGCGCTTATCCAGCGCCTCCTCTTTCTGGTCCATGCGGCGTTCCTGGCGGGACACCTCCGCGCGGCGGTCCTTGATTTCCTTGTCGGCCTCGCTCTTGAGCTTGAAGGCCTCATCCTTGGCTTCGATGATGGTTTCCTTGCGCTTCTGTTCGGCAGCCTTGATGGCATCGTTCACGATGCGCTTGGCCTCTTCCTCGGCAGAGCCGAGCTTGGCTTCGGCGGTGCGCTTGCGGTTTTCCCCACCAAGGTAAAAACCAAGCGCCCCGGCAACGGCTGCGACGACAAGGACCAGCACCACAACAACAATGGGTGACATAGTCGGTTTCACTCCTTATCAATCGTAGGAGGGCGCAGCACGGCGGGACGCTTTTTCCTTATGCAGTTTTTTCTATGGCAATGCGCAGCCCATCCCGGCCAAAATGGGCAAAAATGCACACACTTCGACCGCGAGCGCGCGAAACGAACGAAAAAAAGCCAAAATCAGGCGTTGCACATTGGTAAAAAGCGGTGTTCCCGGCGGGCGACACCCTATGGAGTTCCCCGCAAAACCAGCGCGGCGGAACATCCTTGTTTCCTGTATTTCATTCTATCTTTATTTCAGATAAATGTCAAGAAATTGTTACAAAAAGGCCGGGTGCTTTTTCACGCTGTCACGTCCTCAAACTGGCTGTTGTACAGGTCGGCGTAGAAGCCGCCCGCCTCCATCAGTTCGTCGTGGGTGCCCTGCTCCACAATGTCGCCGTCCCGCATAACGAGGATGAGGTCGGCATTGCGGATGGTGGACAGGCGATGGGCAATGATGAAACTGGTGCGCCCCTGCATCAGCCGGTCCATGGCCGCCTGGATGCGCTGTTCGGTGCGGGTATCCACGCTGCTGGTGGCTTCGTCCAGCACCAGGATGCGGTTATCCGCCAGGATGGTGCGGGCGATGGTGAGCAGCTGTTTCTGGCCCTGGCTGACGTTGGAGGCGTCCTCGTTGAGTTCCATCTGGTAGCCGCCGGGCAGCGTGCGGATGAAGTGGTCGGCCCCTGCCGCCTTGGCCGCGGCGATGACATCCTCATCGGTGGCATCCAGGCGGCCGTAGCGGATGTTCTCCATGATGGTGCCCTTGAACAGCCAGGTATCCTGCAGCACCATGCCGAAGCCTTCCCGCAGGGCGGTGCGGTCAAAGTCGCGGACGTTGTGGCCGTTCAGCGTGATGGAGCCGGAATCCACATCGTAGAACCGCATGAGCAGTTTGACCATGGTGGTTTTGCCGGCGCCGGTGGGGCCGACGATGGCCACTTTCTGGCCGGGTTTGACCTCACAGCTGAAGTTGTGGATGATGGTCTTTTCCGGGGTATAGCCGAATTTCACGTGGTCGAAGGTCACCTGGCCGTCGATGGAAGCGGGGTCGGCGCGGCGGGCCGGGTCGGCGGTCTGGTCCTCCTCCTCTTCGGCGAGGAACTCAAAGACACGTTCGGCAGCCGCGGCCATGCTCTGCAGCATATTGGAAACCTGGGACAGCTGCTGGATGGGCTGGGTGAAGTTCTTGACGTACTGGATGAAGGCCTGGATGTCGCCGATGGTGATGATGCCCCCCGCGGCAAAAATGCTGCCCACGATGGCCACCGCCACATAGCCCAGGTTGCCCACAAAGTTCATAATGGGCATCATGAGGCCGGAGAGGAACTGGCTCTTCCAGGCGGAGGCATAGAGCTGGTCGTTGGCGGTGTTGAAATCGTCCAGGACGACCTGCTCACGGTTGAAGGCTTTGATGACGTTGTGGCCGGAGTAGACTTCCTCCACCTGGCCGTTGACAACGCCCAGGGTAGCCTGCTGGGCCTTGAAGAAGCGCTGGCTGAAATGAACCACGATCATGACCAGCACCAGGGATACCGGCAGGATCAGCAGGGCGATGAGAGTCATCTGGGGGCTGATGGAGAGCATCATGATGAGCACGCCGATCATGGTGGTGACGCTGGTGATCAGCTGGGTGATGCTCTGGTTCAGACTCTGGCCCAGGGTATCCACATCGTTGGTGATGCGGGAAAGCACCTCGCCCACGGTGCGCTTTTCAAAGTAAGCCAGGGGCAGGCGGTTGATCTTTTCGCTGATCTGGCGGCGGAAATCATAACAGACTTTCTGGGAAAGGCCGCTCATAAGCCAGCTCTGGATAAAGCTGAAAGCCGAGGACAGCAGGTACATTCCCAGCAGGATCAGCAGGATGCGGCCGATATAGCCGAAATCAATGCCGCCGGTGCCCCGGAGTTTGGCCACCCAACCGGTAGCCAGGGCGGTGGTGGCTTTGGCCAGCACCTTGGGGCCTGCGATATTAAAGATGGTAGAGAGGATTGCAAACACAACGACCACGGCCATGGACAGCTTATAGCGGTTCATGGCGCGCAGCAGCTGCCGCAGCGTGCCTTTGAAATCCTTGGCGCGCTCGGTGGTCATACGTCCGGGTCTTGGCATATCACTCATCCTCCTTCTGTAAACCCAGTTCTTTCTGGCTCAGCTGGCTGCGGGCGATCTCCCGGTATTCGGGGCAGCTTTCCAGCAGCTGGGCGTGGGTGCCGATGCCCACCACCTTGCCCTCGTCCAGGACGAGGATCTGGTTGGCGTGCAGCACCGTGGAGATGCGCTGTGCCACGATGATAACGGTGGCGTTGTCGGTCTGGGCTTTGAGAGCGCGGCGCAGGGCCACGTCGGTCTTGTAGTCCAGGGCCGAGAAGCTGTCGTCAAACAGGTAGATGCGCGGGTGCTTGGCGATGGCCCGGGCGATGGAAAGGCGCTGTTTCTGGCCGCCGGACACATTGCTGCCGCCCTGGGCGATGGGGCTCTGGAAGCCCTCGGGCTTGGCTTCGATGAAATCGGTGGCCTGGGCAATGGCCGCAGCCTGGTGCATATCGCCGTCGGAGATCTGCGGCCCGCCGAATTTCAGGTTGGATTCGATGGTGCCGCTGAAGAGTACGCCTTTCTGGGGCACATAGCCCAGCAAGTCGTGCAGCGTGTGCTGGGGCATATCCCGCACATCCACGCCGTCGATGGTCACCCGGCCGCCGGTGGCGTCATAGAACCGGGGGATCAGGTTGAGCAGCGTGGATTTGCCGCAGCCCGTGGAACCGATGATGGCGGTGGTTTCGCCGGGGCGGGCCGTGAAGCTGATATGCTCCAGTGCGTCATCGTCGGCGCCGGGATAGCGGAAACTTACGTTGTCAAACTGCACCACACCGTCCCAGTGGCTGCGGGACTGGGCCTTTTCGGCCACTTCCGGCGTGGGGTCGTGGATGGTGGCGGGGGTGTGCAGCACTTCGTCGATACGGTCGGCCGCCACACCGGCACGGGGCAGCATTACGGCTACCATGGCCAGCATCAGGAAGGACATGACGATCTGCATGGTGTAGGTGATGAATGCGATCATCTCGCCCACCTGCATGGTGCCCATATCCATGGCTTTGCCGCCGAACCAGACGATGAGCAGGCTGGTGCCGTTCATGATCAGCGTCATGAAGGGCATCATCCCGGCCATGGTGCGGTTGGTGAACAGCTGGGTCTGCATAAGGTCCTTGTTGGCCTTGTCAAAGCGCTGCTCCTCGAAGGCTTCCCGGCTGAAAGCGCGCACCGGCATGATACCGGTGAGGATTTCGCGGCTGACGAGGTTCAGCCGGTCCACCAGCGTCTGCATAAGTTTGAATTTGGGCATGGCGATCTTCATCAGCACACCGATGAGGATGAGCAGCGCCGCCACCGCCAGGAAGGTGATCCAGGTAAGGCCCGTATTGCTGCGGGCCACGTGCACGATGCCGCCGATGCCCAGAATGGGCGCGTAGGCTACCATGCGCAGCAGGATGACGCAGACAAACTGCACCTGCTGGATGTCGTTGGTGGTACGGGTGATGAGCGACGCCGTGGAGAACTGCTCGATCTCAGCGTGGGAGAAGTGGATAACGGCCGAGAAGGTTTCCCGGCGCAGGTCACGGCCAATGGCTGCCGACACCCGGGAAGCCACAAAGCCTACGGCAATGGCGACTACCACCATCAGCAGCGTCAGGCCCAGCATCTGCCCGCCCACACGCCAGAGGTAGGCCATCTGCACGTCGTGGGCGATGCCCTGGGCCTCGTATTCCAGGCTGACCAGCAGCATGGCCTGGCTGGACAGGCTTTCGGCTACCGAATCATCCACCGAGGCCATGGCCCCGGCCAGCTGTTGCTGCACTGCCTCCCGGCTGAACCCCGGCGTCTGGGCCATGGCGGCAAACTGGGTGCTGACGGCATCCAGATCGGTCCAGGTGGGCGTCACGGTTTCGGTGGTGCCCTGGGCTGTGGCCGCATGCTGGGCCGATGCCATATACAATACCACATCCGGTGTGGTGAAGGCTTCTTCCAGCTCCGGCTTCACAGCCTCAGCCTCTGCCGACAGCGTGCGCACGCCGTTTGCATCCGGCTCGGTGTAGGACTGCTCCGCCAGGGCGGCGTCCTCCTCGCTCATCAGCAGTTCCAGTGCCTGGAGGGTGGTGTCCCGCACGGTATCGGGCACTGTGCTCTCGATGCCCCCCTGCTGAATGCCTACGTCCACAATTTTGCTGGTGTAGTCAGGCAGGGACAGATCGCAGTAGGCCTGCACAGCCAGCAGCGCAAACACTACCAGACAGGCCGCCCAATGACGGCCCAGTTGTTTAAAGATTTTTCCCATGGCTGGATTCCCCCTTTGCTTTGGCGGCTTCCCATGTTGCCGCGGTTTCCGCTTCCAGCGCCTCTATGAACACGTTGCGCAGCTCCATCATCTGTGCCAGCTGTTCCGGTTTCATGCGCGCCATCACGCGGGTAAAAAATGCGTTGAGTGCCTCCTCCCCGGCGTGCAGGGCCTCCTGCCCTGCCGGTGTGAGCCGTACCAGGGTCTTGCGGCGGTCCTTCGGGTCGGTCTGGCGTTCAGCCATGCCGTCCTGCTCCAGCAGCCGCAGCGCCCGCGATACCGCCGGCAGCGGCTTTTTGGCCGCCCGGGCCAGATCACTGACGTAGATCTCACCGTCGCTGCCATAGGTTTGTATGGCATAGTGCAGCCGTTCCAGCATACCGAACCGGCACTTGGGCGCCTGGGCCAGCGCCGCACGCATCCCCCGGGCCGAAGTTTCCCGCAGGCGCCCCATATAATGTATGAGCCCGTGAAGTTCAAACTCTGCCTGTTCTACCACGGTTCCCCCTCCTTTTTACTTAACATAGGATAACTATTAACGAATGACAATAATAAACCCTCTTGCCCCGGCGTGCAAGAGGGTTGCCCAAATGTTTGCGAAAATTTCATAAATCCCCGGATTTGTTTTGCTGTTATGCGGGGAGCGACAGGTTGTAACAGATGTAAAACACAAAAGCCCGCAGTTACCTGCGGGCTTTTGTGCATAGAGGGGTGGGAAAGTATATAAAGGTCAGAGAATGTCGTGATTGATAACAGCTATTATTATAGCTTTTATTCTTAAATTGTCAAACGATACACTTGTATTTTGTTTTTCAAAATATTATAATGTTTCAAGAAATGCTTAATTATATTTAGTTTGTTCCCCAAAAAACATACTTTTTCCATTTTGTCAAACCGCACAACGGCACTTTTCTTCATTTTATTTTTTTGTGCGCATTATACAAAATTCTACAAAAAGTGAAAACGAGGTTTCATTCTTCATGGACGATCTGGATCATAAAATTCTGCAGCTTTTGGCTGAAAATGCACGTATGCCCGTGAAAGACATTGCACAGCGGGTCAGTCTGACGAGCCCTGCGGTTTCCAGCCGCATCCACCGTCTGGAGCAGGAAGGCATCATTGCCGGCTACACCGTTGTGCTGCACCACCCCGGCGCTCCGGCCCGGGTGGAGGCACTGATCTCGGTGCTGGTGGACGCTTCCACCCGCGCCAGTTTTCTTTCGATGATCGAGCAGGAGCCCCAGGTACTGCAATGTTTCCGGGTGACCGGTAGCTATAACTTCATTGTCAAGGTCAGCTGCACCGACATCGACGCGCTGGAGCATCTTTTGACCAAGATGCAGAAGCTCGGCTCCACCAACACGCAGATCATTCTGAATACCCAGCTCGACCGCAATCTGGCGCTGGACTGAACGGAGGTTTTCCCCATGCGTTACTGTAAAAACTGCGGTCTGCTGGCGCCCCACGACGCTGACCGCTGCCCCCAGTGCGGCACACCGCTGCCGCCCGAGCCCGTTGCCGCCGCCCCGGCCCACACCGGGGCACGCTATACCGACGAAAGCCGCCCCGCCCCCGAGGAAGTGGTGCCGGCCCTGTCGGAGTGGGCCACCCTGGGCACCCTGCTGCTCTTTTCCATCCCCATTGCAGGGTTCATCCTGTCCCTGGCGTGGAGTTTCGGGTTCAGCAAGCATCCCGCCCGCAGGCGGCTGGCCCAGGCCTGGCTGATCCGCACCATGATCGTGGCGGTGATTTTCACTCTGGTGTGCATTGCGCTGGCGCTGACCTCGTTTGTGACGCTGACCGCCACCCCCTACTATTACGCCTTCTGACGGCAGCAAGGAGAGAGCATGAAAGCATCCGTCATCATCCCCAACCTGAACGGCGCTGGCTGGCTACGGGATTCCATCGAATCCGTATGGGCGCAGACCGAGCAGGATTTCGAGCTCATCGTCATTGACAACGGCTCCACCGACGAAAGTCTGGAGATTGCCCGCAGCTATCGCGGCCACGACCGGTACACCCTCATCGAAAATGCCACAAACACCGGGTTTTCCCACGCGGTGAACCAGGGCATTGCCATCGCCCAGGGCGAGTATGTGGCGCTGTTCAACAACGACGCCTTTGCCGAACCGGACTGGCTGGCAGAACTTTTGAAAACCGCCGACGCCGACCCCAAGATTTTTGCCGTGAGCAGCCTGATGCTGCGGTACTATGAACCGGAACTGGCCGACGACGCCGGCGACTATGTGACGATCCTGGGCTTTGCCTGCAAGCGCGGCGACGGCCTGAAGGCCAGCCGTTACCAAAAACCCTGCCGGGTGTTCAGTGCCTGCGGCGGTGCGGCACTCTACCGCAAATCCATCCTGGACGAAATCGGCGTCTTTGACGAGCTGTTCTTCGCCTACTACGAGGACGTGGACCTTTCCTGGCGGGCCAACAACTTCGGCTACAAAAACGTCTACTGCCCCACCGCCCGCTGCCGCCATATCTGCGGCGCCACCACCGGCGCGGTGCGTTACAATCCCTTCAAGAGCATCCAGAGCGGCCGCAACAGCATCCTGCTGCCCTACAAGAACCAGCCGCTGCTGATGCTGATTCTCAACTTCATCCCCATGCTGCTGGGATACCTTCTGAAAGTGGTCATGTTCCGGCTGCGGGGCTTCGGCGGCGACTACGCCAAAGGCTTTGCGGAAGCAAAAGTGGCCCTGCCCAAGGTCAACAAGCCGAAATTCCACTGGCGCAACCTGCCCAACTATATCTGGGTGGAATGCAGCCTGATCGTGGGGCTGTTCCGGTACATCGTCTACCGGGTGCAGCGGGCTTTGAAAATCACCTGAATCCTGAACATACAAAAATCCACCCCGTGCGGGGTGGATTTTTTGCGTTTATACAGTTTTGCGTCGCAAGGCAGATACTAAAGCCCGCAGCCAGCTGAGGGCCGCAGCCGCCAGCGCCGGGTACAGCACCAGGCAGAACGCCTGATACCAGGTAGGCACAAAGTACTGCCAGACAGCGGGCAGCGTTTCGGGCGCATTGAGGGAGATGGTGCCCGGCGTGAAGGTCAGTCCCACGGTCTTGTTGGCGTCGGGGCTGCAGGGGTCCAGCCGCAGCGCCACAATGGAGGTGCGGGGCAGTGTATAGAGATACCGCCCGTCCCCCAGGGATTCCGGGAACACCCGGCGGTCCTGGCTATAGTCCTCCCCCACTTTGGTGGTGTAGTACAGGCACATTTCCCGGGCGTCGCCGTCAAATTCCACCGTGTAGCTGACGGTGCGCACCACCATATCCGACACATCTTCCAGAATCATCTGAGGGTCGCCGTCGGTGGTGGTGAGGGCGGCGCTTTCCGGGGTGGCGGCGGTTTCGGTCAGGCCTGCCAGTTTCCAGTCAGACACAGGGATATCGGTTTCGTACATGGTACCGGCGCTGCGGGCCAGGGCATCGCTGCCCCAGTGCACCGCCCCCAGCACCAGCCAGAGGGCCACCGCCACCAGATAACAGGTCAGCGGCAGGGCGCCGCGGCGGGAAAACCAGCGTTGCAGTGTTTTCATGAGGCAGGCACCTCCATTTCCATGGGGGCAAAGCCGTCATCGGTCACCCGGTAGAGCAGCGTCTGCCCCGAGAGGGCCGCGTCCAGACCATCGGTGAAGAGGTCCTCGTAACTTTGCACAAAAATATCGTCAATTTTTTGCAGGTAAAGCACCGTGCAGCCGTTGTCCCGCACAATGCCGTCCAGTTCCTCGGCGGTAAAGCCGTGATAATAGAAGTTTTTGGGGCCGTCCTCCTCCGGTTTCAGTTCCGGCAGGCCCAACTCCCCGCCGCCGCCGATCATCTCCGACGCAATACCGGAATAATCCACCAGAACGGGGTAAAAATCGAACACTGCCGAGAACCAGCGCTCGCCGTTATCGCCCTGGCTGACGAAAAAGACCCGGTCGTCCTCGTTCAGATAACTGCACACAAGGTCTGCCTCGGCCCGGACAGAGCGCCGGTCGGAAAATTCGCTGTCGGCAAACCCCAGCACGCTGAGCTGGGGCAGGACTACCTGATTCTGCCGCAGCAGCATAGCCGCCGCCAGCAGCAGTACCACGCCCTGCCCGGCCAGTCCCCAGCGGGGCGTATACCGGGTAGAAACAAACATCGCCGTGGGGCCGTCTTTTTCCTTTACAAGTTTGACCCGATTGCACATCTGGGGCAGCAGCGCCGTGGCCAGGCAGGCCACCGCCATGAGGAACCAGCCGATGTAATAGCTGTAGATGTAACGGTTGTAGTCGTAGAGTCCTTCGGCCTGGAAGGGCTTGAAGATGAAGCCGTAGCTGAGGGCCAGCATCAGGTTGTAGCCCGCGAAACAGCCGGTGGACAACACCGCCAGGGCTGCGATGCGCGCCCGCAGCTGCCAGCCGGCGGCCACCACAAAGGCCACCGCGAACAGCAGCAGAATGAGCAGCACCACGTTGCGGCCCTGCCCGATCATGCTCAGTTTGCCGTCGCTGGTCCAGAACTGGTGGCCCATATCGGCCATGGCCTGCAGGAACTGGGGCTGCCGCTCGGCAAAAAAGCCCTCCACCGGCTGGCCCAGCAGGATCTTGACGCCGTTGATAACAACGTCGGAGAGGGCGGCAGACGTTTCGCCCACGCCGCCGGAATCACTGTTGCGGGCCACCAGCCAGCCCACATAGCGCACATTCCACAGGTAATAGATCGCCATGGGCGCGGCGAAGCAGGCCGCCGCAAATCCGGTGCGGCGGGCCAGGCCCTTCTTGAACGATCCATCACAGAAGAACCAGGCATCCACGGCAATGAGCCCCGCCGCGGCCAGACTCAGCACAAAGTCGTTGGCTTTCAGGTTGGCCGCCAGAGCCAGCACCGGCAGCACAGCCCAGCGGGGGCCATCGGTCTGGCGCAGGGCCAGCCACATGGCCACCGCACCGCCAAACACCAGACCTGCCGGCACATCGCCGTAGGAGGTCAGGTAGGTATCGGCCAGGTAGATGGTGTGGTTATAAATGGTAAAGAAGAAGGGCGTGCACCACAGCACCGCTGCCAGCGGCACCGCCACCCGCCATTTCTTCCAGGGTAGCGCGCTGAGCACCGCCGCATAACAGGCAAAATAGAGTGCGTCGTATGCAAGATAGATCTTCCAGTCGGCGTAGCTGCCGAAGAACTGGAAAAAGTAGCTGATAAGCGGCAGGCCGGGGTTCTGGGTCACCGCCCAGGGGGTGCCCAGTGTGGCGGTGGAATACAGGCTGTTATCCACCTTGGTGACCTTGACCGCGGTAGCCCACAGGCTGAGTTCATCGTATCCGCTGGCCATCGGCTGGCGGATGGAAAAATACACCGCAAAAGCCAGGGTCATGCCCCAGAACAGCACGCTGCCGGGGGTGAACAGGGCTTTCCAGTCCGGTGCGGCGCCTTTGCGGGGCCACAATGCCCAGATGCCCCCCGCCGCGCAGAGGGCGTACACAGCCCAGGCTGCCGGGTAGAGTACCCCGGCCATTCCTGCCAGCGTGAACACCGCGGCAATACCGGAAAGCACCGTCAGCGGGGCCATGCCCGCCGGTACCCGGGCTTTGAGCGTCAGCGCCGCGCAGGCCAGAAACAGGGCCAGCACCGCCGCCAGTACGCATAGCAATTCCATGGGATTCTCCTTCGTGTTTTGTCAGTCCTTGGCCGGGGTTTGCCCGTCCTTGTCAAAAAGGGAGAGCACCAGTGCCGCCGCAGCCGCCGCCAGCGCCGGCACAAACAGCAGCACAAGCCACTGTCCCCCACTGGGCAGGAAACGGTCGTACCACGGGGCGGGCGGGTTCAACTCGATGCCGCCGAAGAGCGTCGGCACACCGCCCACGCTGTCCGGGTCGATGCGCAGCCCCGTGACCCATTTGCCGCCGAGGGCAAAGGTGTATTCCCCGGTTGCGGTCACCGTGGCGTAGACCTTCTGGGTTTCGGTGTAATCGGTCTGGCCCGGCAGCAGGTAGTACAGCGCCACGCCGCCCGGGGGCAGCCGGTGCCCGGCATACAGCCGCACCGTTTCGATATAGCCCTGGCCCTGCCAATAAATATGGGGGTCGTTGTCGGTGGAAAGATACCAGTTGGGATCATCGTCCGGCGGCGTCCACCATTCGTTGGAACTGTAGGGAGCAAAACTCTCGGTGGTAAGGTCCGCCGGGGCCACCGTTTGCTGGGGCATCTCGCCCCGGAGTTTGTAATTCAGCATCACCGCGCTGCCCACAAAGCCCTGGGCCAGCCACAGCACCAGCGCAAACAGGTAGGCCAGCACCAGCAGCTGCCGGGGCTTGAACAGCGGACGGGTTTTCCACAGATTTTCGCGCCGTGCCATCACTGCACCTCGCTTTCCGCCACCGCGGCCACCGTGAACGGCACCTCGGCGTCCTCACCCTCAAAGTGATAAAGCGTTGCGGGCATATCGGCAGTCAGGCCACCCTCGAACAGCGGGCTGAATTCCCGCTGGAGGTAATCGTCCGCCCGGTCAATGAGCAGATAGTCACAGTCCTTTTCCGCCATATAGGCCACCAGCGTGTCCGGCACGCAGACCGCCTTGTAGTCGTAGAGCGTCCAGTTTTCGCTCTCCACCAGGTTCATGAAGTCGCTGTCCCAGCGGTCCTCCGTTTCTCCCAGACGACCGTAAAAACCGCCGAATCCGTTGACGACCTGGGCTGTCAGTTCGTAGCGGTAATAATACCACCGGGTGGCGTCGTCCCCCTGGCTGAGCACCAGTACCCGGTCTTTCCAGTCCAGCACGGTGTTCATCGCTTCGGCGCGGGTCTCCACGTCGGTGCGCAGGGTGTATAGACTGTCGGCCGCGGTCCAGAAACCTGCCGCCGGCACGCCCCGCCAGCAGAACACCACCATCACCGCCGCTGCCGCCGCGCCCAGCGCCCCACGGCCCAGTTTGCCCCGGGCCTGATGCGCCAGCCGGCAGAGCATGGTGAGCATCCACGCCTGATAATAGGGCGTGAGGTACCGGTCGTAATCCTTGAGGGCCAGGCCCTCCACATCGGAGAAATTATAGTAATACAGAATCAGGTGGAAGGCGTACAGCGCCGCAAAGCAGGCCGCAAACGCCAGATGCATGACGAGGATGCTGCGGCGGGGGGCACCTTTTTCTGCCGCCAGCCAGGCCGCCGCGGCCACCAGCGTGATGACGAGCACCGCCGCCGCACCGCCGCCCAGCAGGCAGACGCGGCGGGTGAAGAAGGCATCCCCCATGGCAGCCATGATCTGGGCGAATTTTTCGTCCCGGCCGATGCCCAGCAGCTGTTTGATACCGCCGGTGAGCACCGCGCCGTAGCTGAGCCCCGCGCTGCCCACACTGGCCGCCGTGTCCACCGTGGGAGTGACGGCGGCGGTATAGCGGCTCCAGCTGAGGAACGCCGCCACGACCACCACGGCCAGCCCGCCCCCGTGGAGCAGGGCGGAAACCAGCCGGTCGCGGCGTGCGCCTTCGGCCCGGACCAGCCAGTCCAGCCCGATGACAAAGGCCGCAATGAGCCCATAGGCGAAGCAGATATCCTTGGTGAGCGTCAGCAGCGCAAGAGGCAGCGCCGTCAGCCAGAAAACGCCGCGGCGGTGCTGGGTGCCGAGATACAGGCAGAGCGTGCCGCCGAAGAGCATGGCCATGGGCAGGTCAGCCATGGCATTGACATACTGGGTGGCATAGGCCCCCGGCGTGGGGTCCCGGAAGAAGTAGGGCAGCAGCACACCGGCCGCAAAGACCAGCACGCCGCTGTACCAGCGCTGCCTGTGCAGCGCCGTGGCCGCCGCTGCACAGGCCAGTGCCAGGGTATCCAGCGCAGCCAGGCAGGCCCACTCAGCCCAGGCCCCGAAGGGCTGGAACAGGAAGGTCACCAGGCTGGTCGCCGGGTAGGTGAAGCTGGCTTTGAGGTTGACGGGGTCCGCCACATAGAATGCGGCGCGTTCCACCACCATCTTGGGTGCCAGCCCCCAGGCCGTGAATTCATCCCACTGGGTGAACATAGGCTGCAGCGCGAAAAACAGCACCCACAAAAAGGCAGCGCCGCCCAGGAAAAGGGCGATACCGGGGGTGGTGAGGGTTTCGCGGCAGGCTTTGGCAAAGCCCGCCGGGCGCAACTTCACAAGGCCCACCACCCAGACGGCGGCCCACAGCAGGAACACAAGTCCCGCACCCAGGCGCAGCGCCCCTGCAACACCGAAACCGTACAGCACCAGCGCAGCACCGGAGAGCAGCGGCAGCGGCAGCAGTGCGGCGTGAACCTTACCGCCGGAAGCGAGCACCGCGCAGGTGCCGGTCAACAGAAGCAGCACAAACAAGGCCCAGGCCAGCTGCAGCATAGGGTGTCGCCTCCTCAATACAATTTGTTGATTTTGTTATTTCAAATACACCGTGTATACAGGCCCGATGAAGTAGTGCTGGAACAACAGCACCGCCCCCACCAGGGCGTACCCGCCGCACAGAGGCAGGGCCAGTTTCTCGGCTTTGGCAGCCGTCAGCCGCGGGGCCAGAGCACGGCGGGCCAGGGCGGCCACGCCCAGAGCCAGCAGCAGCCACAGCGGCAGGAAGTACCGCGTCTGCAGCCCCACGATGCGCACCATCCCCACCGGGGTATAGGTGATATACATAGCGGTCATGGCGCCGATGCCGTAGAGCGCAGCAAAAACGCCCAGTCCGCCCAGACGGCGGCGGCCCAGCGCTTCGGTGGGCGGGGTGCAGAGCAAGGCCGCCCCCAGCAGCACCAGCGGTCCGGTCAGACTGAGGAAGGCGATGGGCAGATCTTTCCAGCCGAAAAGCCCCAGCTGCCCCAGGAAACCGTCATTCTCATAGAGTGTACCCAGCAACACAGCCAGATAACGCAGCGGATTGGACAAAATAAAAGCCAGCTGTTCCCCGCCGTTGACGGCACTGCCGCCCTGCCGTGCGATGGTACCGTAGTTATGGCGCATAAGCACGCCGTAGTTTTCCACCAGCAGCGTGATGGCCAGGGAACCGGCCGCGCAGAGGCCCGCCCAGGCCAGGCGGTTGCCTTTGGCTTTCCAGTCCCGCCGGGCCACCAGCAGCGGCAGAACCACCCACAACAGGTTCAGGTAGGGTTTTGTGCCGTTGGCAAAGATGCAGGCCGCGGCGTAGAGCGCCGCCGTGGAGGTGGTCCACCGGGGGCGGGTCGGCAGCGCCAGCATCAGGTAGTAGCAAGCCAGCAATGTGGCATCGTAGCTTAAAGACGCCCCCATATAGAGCGACATGGGCAGCAGCATCACACAGAGGAAGGCCGGGCGGGCCTTTTGAGCATACCGCAGCCCCAGCCAGCACAGCAGCGTGTAGGCAACGAGGTTGCCCAGCCGCCCGGCGTAGAGGCATCCCAGTGCTCCCAGGCCCAGCAGCCGCGCCACTGCCATGCCCAGCGCGCCGGGCAGGAACGGCAGGATCAGGAAGCTGATGGGTTCGGTGACAGGGTCGGCGTCCCCCTCCCCTGCCAGGTATTGGGCAAAACTGTCGGCCACACTTTGCACCGTGCCGTCCTTGCCGTATTGTTTGAGGGCATACCCCGCCGTATTGTAGGGCTGCTCCTCTTTGGTATCGGGGTCGATGCCGACGCCTGCTGAGGTGTGGGCATTGACCCAGGCTCCGGGAAACGCCTGCATCAGGCGGGAAACATCCTCGGGGTAGCCGCGCTGGGCGTCAAAGTCGAAGCGCCCCATGGAAATAGCATAGGTACGCAGATAATGTTCACTTTCATCCGGCGTTTGCAGCGGCGGGTTGGCAAAGGCGAACAGGATGCCGCAAAGCAGAATACAGGCCGCCCCCCGGGCCGCAAAATCCTTGACGCGGCGCAGCGCCAGCACGGCAGCACCGGTACCGACGCCCAGGGCCACGCAAAGCAGCGTAGGCCACAGCGGCGGAATGCCCCGGGCATCCAGGCCATAGAACACCCGCCAGTAATAGCTGAATACAACGCCCAGCAGCGCGCCGACGGCCAACACGAAAGCCCACCGCGCGGCTTTGGGCCAGACGGTGGGTGCAAAACGGTGCCCGTGGTTTGTTGTGCGAGCGCCCATATTACAGGATATACTGCCCGACCTTGTACTGGTCGAGGTTGCCGCGCAGGAACTCGATGGTTTCGGCCAGGCCCTGCTCGAAGGTGTACTTCGGCGCCCAGCCGGTGAGGTTGCGCAGCTTGGTGGCGTCGCCCAGCAGACGGTTGACCTCGCTCTTTTCGGGGCGCAGACGCTCGGCCTCGCAGACGATGGTGGCGTTGGGGTTGATCTGGGCGATGAGTTCGTGGGCCAGATCTCCGATGGAATGTTCCACGCCGGTGGCAATGTTCAGTTCCTGGCCGATGGCGGCATCGCAGTCCGCGATGGTCATGAAGCCGTTGGCGGTGTCCTTGACATAGTTGAAATCCCGGGTGGGGGTCAGGCTGCCCAGCTTGATCTCGGTCTGGCCCGCCAGCAGCTGGGTGATGATGGTGGGGATGATGGCACGGCCGCTCTGGCGGGGGCCGTAGGTGTTGAAGGGCCGCACGATGGTGACCGGCAGATCAAAGCTGCGGTAGAAGCTCTCGGCCAGGCGGTCGGCGCCGATCTTGGTGGCCGAATAGGGGCTCTGGCCCTGGTAGGGGTGCTTTTCGTCGATGGGCACGTACTGCGCCGTACCGTAGACCTCACTGGTGGAGGTGACCAGCACCCGCTGGGTGCCCAGTTCCCGGGCGGCGTTGAGCACGTTCAGTGTACCCTTGATGTTGGTATCCACGTAGCTGTCGGGGCTGTGGTAGGAGAACGGAATGGCGATGAGGGCCGCCAGATGGAATACCCGCTCCTGGCCGCGCATGGCGGTGCGCACACCGTTGGGGTCGCGCACATCGCCCATGAAAATGTCGATCTCGTTCTTGATCTCCGGCGGGAGGGTGTCGATCCAGCCCAGAGAGCCAAAGGAATTATACAAGCAGAATGCACGGACCTTCTCGCCGCGCTTGACCAGTTCTTCCGTCAGATGGCTGCCAATGAAGCCGTCCGCGCCGGTGACCATTACGGTATGTGCCATGGTTTGCTCCTTTTTACAAAACGGGCCGGGGCCCGGTATTACGATATTATTACAAATCAGTATAACCGATTTTGCAAAAGATTTCAACCGGTATACAGCAAAAGCGGACGCAGGGGTAATCCTGCGTCCGCTTGCGTTGCGTCAGAATCAGACGATCTCCACTTTTTCCATCACGACCGGCGTACGGGGTTTGTCGTTCCAGTCGGTGGCCACGGCGGCGATCTCATCCACCACGTCCATGCCGCTGACTACATGGCCAAAGGCTGCGTAGTCACCGTCCAGGTGCGGGGCATCCTGGTGCATGATGAAGAACTGGCTGCCGGCGGAGTTGGGGTCCATGGCGCGGGCCATGCTGATGACACCGCGGGTATGCTTGATGGGGTTGGCCACACCGTTGCGGGCAAACTCACCCTTGATGTTCCAGCCCGGGCCGCCGGTGCCGTTGCCCTTGGGGCAGCCGCCCTGGATCATGAAGCCGGGGATGACCCGGTGGAAGGTCAGGCCGTTGTAGAAGCCCTGGTTGACCAGCTTTTCAAAATTTTCGCAGGTGATGGGCGCCGCGGTGGGGTCCAGCTCAATGTCGATGGTCTTGCCGTTCTGCATGGTAATGCGGATCATAAGTCATTCTCCTTTTGTAATGTTTTCCTGTACCAAGGTGGCCGCCCCGGCGCTTTGTTCCGTGGGCAGGCCCTGGGTGTAACTCATACTGCCGATGGCCCGGCAGAACTCCTCGTCGGAGTACTTTTTCAGCCAGAAAAGCAGTGCCGCCCCCATGAATTCCTCGCTGCGGCGCCTGGCTTTGGGCAGCAGGGCGAACAGCCCGCCTTCGTGGGTCTTGCCCGTGAAGGGGTCGGTCCAGGCATCGGGCAGATCGGGGGACAGTTTGCGGGGGGAAATATGGCCGGTGATAAAGCCCTTACCGCCAAAGAACCGTTCCGCAACGGCAAAAACCACCTTGCGGCCCCCGTGCCGGCTGGGGAACAGGCTGCGCACCCGGTAGGTGTGGTAAAAGGCATCCGCCAGATATTCCACCGGGATATCCTCGCCGTAGACTTCCAGCAGGCAGGTATGCAGCAGGGCAACGATATCGCCCAGCTGTTCCCCGGTGGGCAGCGGACTTGCGTCGGCAGCCGGCACCCGGCCGTCGCCGGTATCCTCCTTGTGCAGTTCGGAATCCAGGGCAATTTCCAGATACCCGTGCCCGCCCTTGCCCGCGTAGGGTGCCCCCGGCTCGCACATGGCGCAGACAAAGGGGTGCACCACGGTATCGGTGGCATAGTGGCAGAGGAAGCCCAGCGCATACTCCACCTGGGGCCGGGTTTTTACGTGACGGCACAGGCTGTAGAGAAAGGCGCCGGTCTTTTCCTCGTGCATACGGTTGCCCAGCCCCGGCAGATCGTAGTGCCGGTTGGTGCGTTTTTTCCACACCTCATAGCAGAAAAAGCTGTCGGGACCATTGGCGCCCGCAGCAAAGGCTTCGGGGCACTGGATCTTATAATGAATGGCGGCCGCCGCCTGGCGGGCGGTGCGCACATGGGTATAGCCTTCCGGCATGCGGGGTTCACTTCCTTACCTTGTAAAAAGCCTGTTCATTGTACCCCGCCGGGGCAGAAAAGTCAAATCAGCACCGGGCAGCCGATGGGGATGGACCTCAAATATTCCGCTCATCCCCTTTAAGGGTGCGGGGCAGCACAAAGAAGTAGAGCAGCCCGCCCGCGATGATGATAAGGATGACCGACAGGATGCCGTAGGGGCCGGCGGCCTTGTTGATGGCATCCACCTGTTCGGGGGTGGCGGTGGCGGCGGTCAGGCCCTGATTGCTGAGCATCCGGGAAGCCGCCAACGCGCTGACGGAGCCCACCAGGGCAGGCCCCAGGATGGAAGAAAACTTGCCGAAGATGTCAAAGAAGCCGAAGAACTCGCCGCTGCGGTCCTTGTCCGGGATGAGTTTGCCGAACATGGAGCGGGACAAAGCCTGGATGCCGCCCTGGCTGGTGGCGCAGAGCACCGCCAGCATCCAGAACTGCCACAGGCTGTCCATAAAGAAGGCGAACACGCAGATGAACATATAGACGCAGATGCCCACACCCACCATGCGGCGGGCGCCGAACTTGGAAGCCAGCTTCATGTAAAGCAGGCAGAAGGGCAGGCCCAGCACCTGTACCAGCAGCAGCGCCAGCAGCATACCGGCGGAATCCAGCCCCAGGTTGGTGCCGTAGCTGGTGGCCATGCTGATGATGGTATGTACGCCATCAATGTAGAAGAAGTAGGCCACAATATACACCAGCATGGGTTTGTCGGCAATGATCTCCTTGATGGTGGTGAACACGCCCTTGATGTTGCGGCCGATGTCCCCTTTTTCATAGGGTTTGCCGGAAGTCTGCCGGCAGTTTTTCAGCAGCGGCAGGCTGAACACCAGCCACCACACGGCGGTGATGGCAAAAATCACCGAAAGGCAGGTGAGCATGGGCACGCCCACGGCATTCATGATCAGGAAAATCAGCAGCGGAATGGTGGAGCCGCCGATGTAACCCAGGCCGTAGCCCATCGTTGAGACCGAGTCCATGCGGTCCTCGGTGGTAATATCGGTGAGGAAGGCATCGTAATAGATGCAGGAAGCATCAAAACCGATGGTGCTGAGGATGTAAAGCACCAGCACAATCCCCGCCACCCGGCCGGCGGCATCGGTGGAAGAGGTAAAGTCCATTCCCGGCGTGAATGCCAGTCCCGCCACCGAGAGCACGCCCAGCGCCAGGAAGGCCGCAAACAGTTTTTTGCGCATACCGCGGATGTCGCCAAAAACGCCCAGGAACGGCGCCGACAACGCCACAATGGCCATGGCGATGCTGGTGGCGTAACCCCAGGTGGACATACTGGAAACGCTGTCGGCGGTGTATTCCGCCACCGAGTCAAAGAAAATGGGCAGGATGGTCACCACAATGACCGAGTGAGCGCTGTTGGCCCAGTCATACATCATCCAGCTCAATTCCTGCTTGGTAAATTTTTTCAGGAAACCCATGAACAGTTCCTCCCGTCCTGTCAAACATAGAATTATTGTACCATTCCGGGAAGGGAAAAACAACCAAAAGCGCCCCGTTTTGCGTCAACGGGGCGTAAAACTTTTGTCAGATTTTTGCGGCAGATTGCCCATCTCACCGTGCCCGCAGCTGCCAGAAGGCCACGGCGGCGGCCGCTCCCACATTGAGGGAGTCCACCCCGTGCTGCATGGGGATCATGACGGTGGCATGGCAGGCCGCGATGGTTTCGGCAGCCAGGCCGTCCCCTTCGGTACCCAGGACGATGGCCAGTTTTTCCGCCTGCTGCAGTCCGGGATCATCCACCGGCATCGCCCGGTCGTCCAGGGCCATGGCCGCGGTGGTGAAACCCATCCCGTGCAGCCGGGCCAACCCCGCAGCAGGCCAGTCCGCCTTATCCTCCCCCAGCCGCGCCCAGGGCACCTGAAATACCGTGCCCATGCTGACCCGGATGGCACGGCGGCACAGGGGGTCGCAGCAGGAGGGCGACAACAGCACAGCGTCCATGCCCAGGGCCGCCGCAGACCGGAAGATGGCGCCGATGTTGGTGGAATCCACAATGCCTTCCAGCAACGCTACCCGCCGGGCGCCCTGGCAGACCTCCTCGGCGGTACGGGGGGCCGGGCGATGCATGGCGCAGAGCACGCCCCGGGTCAGGGTGTAGCCGGTGAGGTTTTCCAGCACGGTGCGGTCCGCCGTATAGACGGTAGCGTCGGGGCAGCGGGCCAGCACTCCCGCCGCCGGGCCTTCGATCTGGCGGCGTTCCATGAGAAAAGAAAGGGGCTTGTACCCGGCATCCAGCGCCGTACCGATGACCTTGGGACTTTCGGCAATAAAAACACCTTTTTCCGGCTCCAGTTTGCTGCGCAGCTGGGTTTCGGTCAGCCGGGCGTAGACGTCCAGTTCCGGGGCGGACAGATCGGTGATTTCCACAATATTGGGCATGGGTTTGTTCCTCTTCCTGTGTTCAGAATAGTTCCAGCATACCCCAAAACCAGCAAAATTGCAAACAAAAAGGTCACCGCCGACGGACATGCGCCGACGGCGGTGACACAAACAGGGAAATTTGATTCAAAATTGTGTGCGAGGAGCCTGCGACGAGTGCGCGGTTTTGAATCAAATTTTGTCGAAGGGGAATCCAAGGGGGGAAACAGGACCGTCAGGCAATTGCCGTGCGGGACGGTTGCCCCCTTTGCAAAGTTATTCCGCGAGCATGGGGGTGGAGAGATACCGGTCGCCGGTATCGGGCAGCAGTACCACAATGGTCTTGCCCTCGTTTTCGGGACGCTTGGCCTGCTGGATGGCGGCATGCAGCGCCGCACCGGAAGAAATGCCCACCAGCACGCCTTCCTTGCGGCCCATCATGCGGCCCGCGGCAAAGGCATCCTCATCGGTGACGGGCATGACCTCGTCATACACCGAGATATCCAGCACATCGGGCACAAAGCCCGCGCCGATGCCCTGCAGCTTGTGGGGGCCGGCCTTGCCGCCGCTGAGCACCGCCGAAGTGGCAGGCTCTACCGCCACGATCCTGACGGCGGGATTCTGCTCTTTCAGGTAACCGCCCACGCCGGTGACGGTGCCGCCGGTGCCGGCGCCCGCCACAAAAATATCCACCTGGCCGTCGGTGTCCTGCCAGATTTCGGGACCGGTGGTAGCCCGGTGAGCCGCCGGGTTGGCCGGGTTCACGAACTGCCCCGGCACAAAGCTGTTCGGCGTCTGCGCGGCCAGTTCCTCCGCCTTGGCAATGGCCCCCGCCATGCCCTTCGCGCCCTCGGTGAGCACCAGTTCGGCACCGTAGGCCTTCATCAGCAGGCGGCGCTCCACGCTCATGGTTTCGGGCATGACGATGATGACCCGGTACCCCCGGGCAGCCGCCACCGACGCCAGACCAATGCCGGTGTTGCCGGAGGTGGGTTCGATGATGACCGAACCGGGCTTGAGCTTGCCGGTGGCTTCGGCGTCGTCGATCATGGCCTTGGCCACCCGGTCCTTGACCGAACCGGCGGGATTGAAGTATTCCAGCTTCGCCAGCAGGCGGGCCTTGAGCCCTTCGGCGGCTTCGATGTGGGTGAGTTCCAGCAGCGGGGTGTGACCGATCAGCTGTTCGGCGGATGTATAGATCTTGCTCATGGTGTTCGTCTCCTGTTCATAAATAAAAAGTGTGGAAAAAGAATCAGAAATGCACGCCGGGGCAACATCGCCGGCCGGGCAGAGAACGGATAACCATGTCTATTCATACCTTTCTTGTAGGATAAGAAGATTGTACACCCGGCCGGCGGATTTGTCAAGTCACGGCAGGGATTTCCACTGCAATTTTTGTGCAGCGGCCGGCGGCCTTTCCCTTGCAAAAAACCGTTTGCCCGGTGTATAATATATTTGTTTTTGTTTTTTTGCATAGACGTGGAGGGAAATTTATGGCGACGAAGTATATCTTTGTGACCGGGGGCGTGGTTTCCGGTCTGGGCAAAGGCATTACAGCGGCCAGTCTGGGCCGCCTGCTCAAGACCCGGGGGTTGAAGGTGGCCAGCCAGAAGCTGGACCCCTATATCAATGTAGACCCCGGTACGATGAGTCCCCTGCAGCACGGCGAGGTGTTCGTGACCGATGACGGCACCGAAACCGACCTGGATCTGGGCCACTACGAACGTTTCATCGACGAAAACCTGAACAAGTATTCCAACCTGACCACCGGCAAGGTGTACTGGAATGTACTGAACAAGGAGCGTCAGGGGGCTTATCTGGGCCAGACGGTGCAGATCATCCCCCACATCACCAACGAGATCAAGAGCTACATCTACAATCTGGCCAAGAGCACCGAAGCCGATGTGGTCATTACCGAAATCGGCGGCACCACCGGCGATATCGAAAGCCAGCCCTTCCTGGAAGCCATCCGCCAGGTGGGCATTGAGCAGGGCCTGGAAAACTGCTGCTACATTCATGTGGTGCTGGTGCCCTACATTTCCGGCTCCGACGAGTACAAGTCCAAGCCTGCCCAGCATTCCTGCAAGGAACTGCAGGGCATGGGCATTGCCCCCAACGTCATCGTGCTGCGCGCCGATGGTCCCGTGGGCAGCGATATCAAGCGCAAGATCAGTATGTTCTGCAACGTGCGGCCTGACTGCGTCATTGAGAACCTGACCATGCCCAGTCTGTACGAGTGCCCGCTGATGCTGGATGCCGCCGGCCTGACCAACGTGGTGGTGCGCCAGCTGCACCTGACCACCCCGCCCACCGACCTGACCGAGTGGAAGGAACTGATCAGCCGCATTGCCACCCGCAGCCGCACCTGCACCATCGCGCTGGTGGGCAAGTATGTGAAGCTGCACGACGCCTACCTGAGCGTGATGGAAAGCCTGTACCATGCCGGTTTTGAAACCGAGAGCAAGGTCAACATCAAGTGGGTGGACAGCGAAACGCTGCTGGACCAGGATCGCTGCGCCGAGGAATTGTCCGAGGTGGACGGCATCATCCTGCCGGGCGGCTTCGGTGACCGCGGCATTGAAGGCATGATCCAGGCCGCCCAATATGCCCGGGAACAGCATATCCCCTACTTCGGCATCTGCCTGGGTATGCAGATCCTGGTAATGGAGTACGCCCGCAATGTGCTGGGCTACGCCGACGCCCATTCCAGCGAGTTCCGCCCCGAGGGCGCCCACAACGTCATTGACCTGATGCCGGACCAGCAGGGCAACATTCCCAAGGGCGGCACCATGCGCCTGGGCAAATACCCCTGCTCCATCAAGCCGGGCACCACCATGGCCCGCTGCTACGGCACGCTGGAGATCGACGAGCGCCACCGCCATCGCTACGAGTTCAACAACGACTACCGCGCCGAGTTTGAGGAGAAGGGCCTGACCATTGCCGGCACCAGCCCCGACGGCCGTTTGGTGGAGGCTGTGGAACTCACCGAGCGCCCCTTCCATGTGGGCGTGCAGTTCCACCCCGAGTTCAAGAGCCGTCCCAACCGCGCCCATCCCCTGTTCAAGGGCTTTGTGGCTGCGGCCCTGCAGTACCAGACCGAGCACACCCCCACCGGTCATCCCGCCATGGTGGGCGAATGATCTTTGCCTGACGCCTGCATCCCATAACCGGTAACGAAAAAGCACACCGCCGCGGCGGTGTGCTTTTTGTTGTGCTTTGTCCGGAACTTCTCCGGAGCGGGCTGCTTATTTCATTTCCCCCTCCCGGGTCGGTCCGTTGAAAGTTCTTTGGGTACTTTCTTTCAAGAAAGTACCTCAGCGGTCCTGCAGGGGCACATACTCCCGGGGAACCATGATGCTCTGGTAGGCCGGGCGGATGATCTTGTCCATATTGACAAGCTCCTCCATGCGGTGGGCCGACCAACCCACGATACGGGCAATGGCAAAGATGGGGGTGTACAGCTCCACGGGGATGCCCAGCATATCGTACACAAAGCCGGAATAGAAGTCCACGTTGGCGGAAACACCTTTATAGATATGGCGCTTTTCGGCAATGACCTGGGGCGCCAGACGCTCGATGGTGTTGTAATACTCAAAGTCGCGGTCGCGGCCCTTGGCATCGGCCAGCTGGTGCACGAAGTTCTTGAACACCACGGCGCGGGGGTCGCTGAGGGAGTATACCGCGTGGCCCATGCCGTAGATCAGGCCCTTCTGGTCGAAGGCCTGCTGGTCCACGATCTTGCGCAGGTAATCGCGCATGGCGTCCTCGTCGGTGGGGTCGGCCACATGGGCGCGGACATCGTCCATCATGTGCATGACCTTGATGTTGGCGCCGCCGTGCTTGGGGCCTTTCAGGCTGGAGAGCGCTGCCGCAATGACCGAGTAGGTATCGGACCCGGAGGAGGAAACCACGCGGGTGGTGAAGGTGGAGTTGTTGCCGCCGCCGTGCTCCATGTGCAGCAGCAGGGCAATATCCAGCACGTGGGCTTCCAGGTCGGTATACTGGCGGTCGGGGCGCAGCATCTGAAGCAGATTTTCCGCCGTGGAAAGCTCCGGTTTGGGACGATGGATGTACATACTGCCGTCGCACTCATAATAATGATAGGCGTGGTAGCCATAGACTGCCAGCATGGGGAACACGCTGATGAGCTTGATGCACTGTTCCAGCTGGGTCTGCAGGTCGGTTTTGCCGATGTCATCGTCATAGCTGGCCAGAGTCAGCACACTGCGGGTCAGGGAGTTCATCAGGTCCTTGCTGGGGGCCTTCATGATAACATCCCGCACAAAGTTGGTGGGCAGATCCCGGCACTTTGACAGGCAGTCCTTGAAGGATTCCAGCTGCTGCTCGTTGGGCAGATCCCCCAACAGCAGCAGATACGCCGCTTCCTCGAAGGCATAGCGTTTGCCCCGCAGGCCGCGGATCAGGTCATAGACATTGTAGCCGCGATACCACAGCTTGCCGTCACAGGGGACCTGCTTGCCGTCCCGCTCCTCGAAGGCGTCGATGCGGGAAATGTTGGTGATGCCCGCCAGCACACCTTTGCCGTCCTGGTCACGCAGGCCGCGCTTGATGTTGTACTTGGCAAACAGCGCCGGATCTACCCGGTTGTTGGTGACGCACTCTTCGGTAAAAATCCGTGCTTCCTTCTCGATGGCTGCGTAATCGCTCATAAAAGAACCCTCCCTTTCCGACGTCTATGACGGAACGTTTGATTTTTTTCCCATTTCACACTTCTTTTTTGTACAGATCGTATACTGGTTATTATAATCTTTTACCGCCAGAGTGTCAAACAAACATTCTGTGAACAAAGTTCATATTCTAACAAAAAAAGCACGCCTGCGTCGATGATTTTTTCGTGCAGACGTGCTTTTTGTCAGAATAAAATTTTACTTGTCCGGAGGCAGGAGCCGAATCCTAACCTCCTCTTTGAGGAGTATGTTACCCCTGCCGGGCCTGCAGGGCAGCCAGCAGCGGCGGCAGCAGCTGCTTTTTGCGGCTGACTACGCCGGGCAGCACCGCAATACCATCCTTGGGTTCCACGCCGAAAGCGTCCCGGATGATCTCCTCGGTGTTGTGGCCCCAGTACATCAGGTCGGTGCTCTGGGTCTTCATGTCGGTGAACATATAGAAGATCATGGGCAGACCTTCCCGGCGTCCCGCTTCGGGCAGGAAAGGCCCTACCAGCGCTTCGGCAGCGGCGCGGGATTTATCGGTCATATAGATGGACTGGCCCACACCAAACTTGGCATCGCCGCGGCTGAAGGCCTTGAAGTCGGAGCGGAACACATCCTCGGCGTCCCGGCCGGTAAGGTCGGCGCCTGCTTCAAACATCTGCTCGGCGTAGGCGGGAATATCCTCCCCGGCGATTTCGGCCAGAGCCTTGGCGGTGGCTTCGTCCTGGGGGGTGGAGGTGGGCGAACGGAACATCAGCGTGTCGGACAGGATGGCCGACAGCAGCAGACCCGCGATCTCCCGGGAGGGGGTGACCTCCTGCTCCTGATACATCTGGTACAGGATGGTGGCCGTGCAGCCCACCGGCACGTTGCGGAAATACACCGGGCCGCTGGTTTCCAGGTTGCCGATGCGGTGGTGGTCGATGATTTCCAGAATATCCGCCTGCTCCAATCCGTCCACGGCCTGGGTGCGCTCGTTGTGGTCCACCAGGATCACCTTTTTGCGGTGCAGGTTCAACAGGTTACGGCGGCTGACCACGCCGCAGTATTTGCCGTTTTCGTCCAGGATGGGGAAATACCGGTGACGGACGCTGGCCATGATCTTGCGGGCATCCTCGATGGGGGTGTTGACGCTGAACTTCATCAGGTCATGGGTGCGCATGAAATGGCGCACCGGCGCAGCGGTGGTCACCAGCCGTCCGGCGGCATAGGTATCGTAGGGGGTGGCAAAAACCGCACAGCCCTTCTCCTGGGCGCGGGCCACGATGGTGCGGGGCACCGCCGAGCCGCAGCAGACCACGATGGCCGCGGCACCGCAGTCGATGGCACACATCTGGGTTTCGTACCGGTTGGACACCAGCACCAGGTCCCCGGGCTTGACCAGTTCTTCCATGATCTCGGGGCTGGTGCCGATGCAGATGCTGCCCTGGGTGATACGGGCGTCGGCATCCCCCACGATCAGTTCCGCTTCCAGGGTTTCCAGCAGGTTATGGTAGCTGGTGTTGGCCGCCGCCAGCACGCCGGTGTCGAACAGGTCCATGTTGGCATCGGCAATATCCTTGATGGTGATCAGGCCCTTCAGCTCGTTGTCGGCGTCGGTGATGCACAGGGTGTCGATCTCCACGTCACGCATCAGGTTCCAGGCGGCGCGCACACTCATCTCGGCATCGATCCCCGGCTGTTTGCGGATGTCGATATCCTTGATCTGGGGGCTGACGTCGGTGCAAAGCCGCGGCGGATCAATGCCGAAATGCTTGAGCACAAACTGGGTTTCGCGGTTGACGTGCCCGGCCCGGCGGGCTTCGTACTTGCCGGTAAGGCTGCCGTGGTTTTTCAGCCACGCATAGGACAGCGCCGAACAGATGGAGTCGGTGTCGGGGTTCTGGTGGCCAATGATGTTGATATGGCGCACGTTTTCAGTTGACATAACGGATTCCTCTCTTCCGTAGAGAATAGCGCGGGCCTTTCCCTCGCAGCCCGCAAAATGACCAAAAGTTCTTTCTCTGCACTCTATTACATTTTCTATTATACCACACTTTTTTGCGCTTTGCGATTCTTGACAATAACCGCAGTACAGCGTAAAATAGATGCTGTATGTGGATATTGGGGGCAGTCCCCCTTGCAACGCAAGTTCAAATAGAGAGGGAACGGATATGATTCAGGAAAATTTACGCAACGTCGCGATCATTGCCCACGTTGACCATGGCAAAACGACGCTGGTGGACCAGATGCTCAAGCAGTCTGGTGCCTTCCGCGCCAACCAGCAGGTGGCCGAACGTGTGATGGACTCCGGCGACATCGAGCGCGAGCGCGGCATCACCATTCTGGCCAAGAACTGCTCCTGTGTGTACGAGGGCGTCAAGATCAACATCGTCGATACCCCGGGCCACGCCGATTTCGGCGGCGAGGTGGAGCGCGTGCTGAAGATGGTCAACGGCGTTCTGCTGCTGGTGGACGCGGCCGAAGGCTGCATGCCCCAGACCCGCTTTGTTCTGCAGAAGGCTCTGCAGCAGAACCTGTCGCTGGTCATCGCGGTCAACAAGATCGACCGCCCCGACGCCCGCATCAAGGAAGTCATCGACGAGATCCTGGAACTGCTGATGGACCTGGGTGCCACCGACGAGCAGCTGGACAGCCCCATGGTGTTCTGCTCCGGCCGTAACGGCACCGCCAGCTACGACTGGACCCATCCCGAGAACGGCACCGACCTGAAGCCGCTGTTCGACACCATCCTGAAATACGTGCAGCCGCCGGAGGGCGAGCCCGACGAGCCGCTGCAGATGCTGGTGTCCAGCGTAGACTACAACGAGTTCGTGGGCCGCATGGGCGTAGGCCGCGTGCAGAACGGTGTGATCAAAGTGGGTTCCGCCGTGCAGGTGTGCGACTGGCACAACCCCGACGTGCACATGACCGGCCGCATCACCAAGCTGTTCGACTTCAAGGCCAACGGCCGTGAGCCCATCGATCAGGCGGTGGCCGGCGATATCGTCGCCTTCGCAGGTCTGCCCGATATTTCCATCGGCAATACCCTGTGCGACCCCGGCAAGGTACAGCCCCTGCCCTTTGTGAAGATCAACGATCCCACGGTGGAGATGACCTTCTCGGTCAACGATTCTCCCTTTGCCGGCAAGGAGGGCAAGTACGTTACCTCCCGCCAGATCCGTGACCGCCTGATGCGCGAACTGCTGAAGGACGTGGCCCTGAAGGTGGAAGATTCCGCCACCACCGATTCCTTCCGGGTCATGGGCCGCGGCGAAATGCACCTGTCCATCCTGATCGAAACCATGCGCCGGGAAGGCTACGAACTGCAGGTTTCTCCCCCGCACGTTCTGACCCATGAGGAGAACGGCAAGACCATGGAACCCATGGAGCGCGTGGTCATCGACGTGCCCGAAGTGTACCAGGGCAACGTCATGACCGCCCTGGGCGCGCGCAAGGGCATCCTGATGAATATGCAGATGATGAACAGCCGTTCCCGTCTGGAGTTCCGTATGCCCAGCCGCGGCCTGTTCGGTTACCGCAGCCAGTTCCTCACCGATACCCACGGTGAAGGCATCATGAACACCATCTTCGACGGTTACGAAGAATGGTGCGGCGACATCCAGACCCGTTCCACCGGCTCCCTGATCAGCTTTGAGACCGGCGACGCCGTGACCTACGGCCTGTTCAACGCGCAGCAGCGCGGCACCCTGCTGGTCAACGCCGGCGAGAAAGTCTATGCCGGCCAGGTGGTAGGCTACACCCCCACCGGCGAGGACATCACCGTTAACGTCTGCAAGACCAAGCACCTGACCAACACCCGTGCTTCCGGCAGCGACGACGCCCTGCGTCTGGTGCCCGTGAGCAAGTTCAGCCTGGAAGGCTGCCTGGAATTCCTGGCGCCCGACGAGCTGCTGGAGGTCACCCCCGAGAATCTGCGCATCCGCAAGCGCATCCTGGACCATGACCTGCGCATGAAGGCAGCCAGCAAGAAGAACAAGGGTTGATTCTTTCAAAGAGGAGGTTCGGATTCAGCGGCTGCGCCGCGTCTCCTGCACCTCCCCTTTGGATTCCCACCGTCGGTAAAAAACGCCTTCTCATGCCGCACGCGGCGACTCGAAGGCGTTTTTTACCTCTCGCGGTATCGTCATCGTCGGCGCATGTCCGCCGATGACGATGGATTTATAATCATGAAATCGTAATACAGCAACACCCCCGGCCGGATGGCCGGGGGTGCCTTTTTTAGTTTTCGGCCTCGGCAAAAAAGGTCCAGTCCCGGGAACCGGCCAGATAGTCCTCCGGGTCGATGAGGGCATAGGTGGGCCGTCCCCCATTATAGTGGTCGTTCACCAGGACCCGGCCATCGTTGGTAAGCAGAAACGGCCAGCCCGAGTCACCTTCCTGGATGGGAATATTTTCGCAGATTTTCCCCTGTTCCAGATCATAGATGGTGGCAGGGCCTGTGTAGTCGCAGTCCATCAGCCAGGCAAGCTGCGTCCCGCGATTCACCGAATACAGGTTGTTGGACGTTTCCAGCTGCAGGACGGTTTCCATATTGCTGCCGTCCAGGGCGCAGCGGTCAATGCTGGCGGCCAGCAGCTGACCCTGGGCATCGGTGACAGTCTGCCGGAAGTAAAGCGAATCCGCCATCATCCCCAGATAGTCCCAATACCGGGTCTGTCCGTTCTCGTCGGGGTGCCCGACATAGGGGCAGGCCAGAATCTTTTCCACTTCGCCTGTGGCAATATCCAGCCAGTCGTATTCCAGCGTGGAATTCTGCAGGACCACATTGAACAGTTCTTCTTCCTGCAGGGACGGAAGCGGCTGGTCGGTGATCAGACGGCCAACCAATACCCGGTCCTGGGAACAGCCGTAGACCCCCGTGATGTACATGGCAGGCAATTTCCATTGGGTCGTCGCACCAGTCTGCAGGTCTATCCGTTGCACGGTGGGCTGCGTGGAATCGGCATAGAGATTTCCCTCAAGCCGATAGCAGGCGTTTTCGTCGCTGAATTCCGCCCCACGGGCTTCCGGCGACAGAAAAACTTCCATCTCCCCGCCGTCCAGCGGCAGGCGGTACAGGGAATCATTACATGCTACATAGACGGCATTTTTCTGCACAAACGGGTTGGAAACTGAAACCTCCCCGCTGTCATAGGAGCCGAAGTCGTACAACATCTTCTGCTGCCCGCCGGGATAGTCCAGCCGGTACAGGACCCATCGGTTTTCGCCGGTGTCCGGATTTTTCCAGATGCTCGTATCATAGTAGCCGGTGCTGTCTTCCCGCGCATCCGAATTCATCGTGAGCGTTCCCACCGGCGGCACGGCGGCTTCTTCTGTTTCTTCCGCCTGGCCTGTTTCTGCAGGTGTTTCGCTCGCCGGGGTCGTGTCCGATTCCGGAATTGTAGATTCCGCCGGGGTGCAGGCAGTCAGGCAAAACGCCAGCGCCATCAGTGCAAACAGAGATTTTTTCATCTTCATCCTCCTTCTCAGGCTCAGGCCGTTTCCTCGGGCCAGGTTTTCACCGGCGTCCAGTCGGTGGAACCGGCCAGATAGTCGTCCATATCGGCCAGGCCATGGGTCAGATTGCCGTTCTCCTTCGCCCTGGCCAGATAGACTTTTCCGTTTCCAGGAAGTGCCTCGGGGAAGCTGCTGCTCCAGTCTGCCTGCCCCGGTGTATGCCAGGTCCGGTCAGTCACGTCATAAATTTTCATCGGACTGGTGGTGCCGTCTATCAGCCACCGCAGAGTCGGCCCTTCCCACAGGGTGAAGGGTCCCGCATCGCCGGCGGGCAGCGCACATTCCAGCTGCCAGTCGGTGCCGTCCACGGCGCAGGATTCCAACTGCCTGTCCAGCACCTCCACGCCGGGACTGCCCCGCAGCAGATGGGTGTTCTGGAAATAGAGCCGGTCCCCGGCCATGCCCAGGAAATAGCGCTGATTCTGGGAGCCGTCCGCCTGCTCCACGCCATAGTAGGGTTCCGCATAGATTTTTTCCAGTTCGCCGGTAGCCGGGTCATACCAGTCATATTCCGTGGTAGCCGACTGGATGGCGGCATAATATTGTTCGTTTTGGGTATAGACATTCGGCAGAGGGGCCTCGGTGACCAGCCGCCAGAGGATGATCCGATCCTGTCCCACCACCCAGTACCACTGGACCTGGTCCGGGGTTTTCAGTTCGGTGATCTGCCCGGTGGTAAAGTCCAGGCGGCGGAAGGTCCTTTGCACATTCCAGTCACCGCCCCAGAATTCGTAAGCGCCGTAGGCATCACAGGCCACCGGCTCAAAACGTCCTTCCAGGGGCATTGTCTGCACCATCCCGCCGTCCAGCGGGATGGTGTAAAGGGTCTTGCCCACGGGCCTCCGGATCACGCCGGGCTGGATCAGCAGCGGGCCGTCGGGCATCTTTTCCGACGTAAAGGTATACAGGCAGCTTTCCTGCCCGGTATCACAGTCCAGCTCGATGATGCTCTGGGGAGTGTCCTCGGACTCCTGGTAGAAATGATACATCTTCCCCGGCGTCTGGGTGTCGTCCCCGCAGCTCACCAGGCTGCCCACGGGAAAGGTGGAGGTTTCCGCGGAGTCTTCCGTCGTGGCGGCTTCGGCGGTGGCTGTGACAGGCGCTTCACCAGTCGATTGGGATGCCGCCGGGGTGCAGGCAGTCAGGCAAAACGCCAGGGACAGCAGCACAAACAGGGATTTTTTCATCGTTTTTTCCTTTCCTCAAAGAGTCGCTTTGTCATCGCAGTATTCTACGGGTGTCCAGTCGGTTTCCCCCGCCAGGTAGGCATCCTCGTCCATCAGACCATAGACAAGTCTTCCCTGCCCGTTCTTGCCGTCAAATTTCAGCAGCACCTTGCCATTCTGGAACAGCAGGCAAGGCCAGTAGTCTGTGGCCGTCACATGGGGCATCGCGTGATACTGGCCTGTGCTCACGTCATAGATCCAGTACGCCCCCTCCCCACGGCCGCCAAGGACCCAGCGGATCTTGCCCTGCTGCTCCAGCGACCAGATGGCTTCCCCCTTCACGGGTGCTTCGGGCAGGGCCTGCCAGTCCTGACCGCTGACGTCGCAGGACTCCATCCCATAGTCCAGCAATTCCTCTCCCTTTGACACAACCCAGGAAAAGTACAGCCGCCCGTCTGCCATGCCCAGAAAACCCCGGCGGTGCCGGGATCCATCCTCCTGCTCGACCCCATAGTAAGGTTCCTCCAGCAGTTTCTCCGCTGCGCCGGTGGCCGGATCGTACCAACTGTAACTGCAGTCGGCATTTTGAATAGCCGCGGCGTACTGTTCCCCTTCTTCCACGCTGGGCAGCGGCGCATCGGTGACCAGATGCCTGACCAACAGGCGGGGTCCCCCCACCGCCCAGATGCCCTTGGACTGGGCAGGCATGGACAAAGGGGTAATTTCGCCGCTCTGCAGGTCAAGGCGCATCATACGAACGTTGTTGATACCGACATCAAAGGAATAGGCATAGCCGTAGACATCATCGGCAAGGACAGGAAACACGGGCTCATCCAGCGCCACTGTTTCCATCCGCCCGTCTTCCTCCGAGATCCGGTACAGGGTCTTGTCCAGCACAAGGTAGACCATCCCGTTGCGGGCCAGGGGTTCGCCTATCTGCTGGGGCGACGCATCGATGGTGCACAGGCAGTCCTGTTTGCCGGTGTTGTAGTCCAGGCGCAGCAGCTGGACTTGCCGGATGCCGTTTTCGTCCCCCAGCGGGTTCACGGTGTACCAGGCACGGCCGGAGTCCGCCTGGCAGTTCTCCCCCCAGATGGCACCCCCGGCGACCGGGCCCGCGGACGGTGCAGATTCCTCGGCAGTGGCCGCGTTTTCCACCGTGGTTTGGGAAACTTCACTGCCGGATTCGGGTTCCGGGGTCGCCGGGGTGCAGGCAGTCAGGCAAAACGCCAGGGACAGCAACGCAAACAGGGTTCGTTTCATGGGGACAACTCCTCCTTATTCCATCGTTCTATGGTTCCAGTATGGCACCCCTTTGTATCGGAGTTGTACCAAAATACGGCGTTTTTCGCCGCAGGGCAGGAACTTTATACAAAAAAGCCGCAGGGCAGCACAAACGGCGGCCCTGCGGCTTATACCAGTCCGGGTGACAGGATTCGAACCTGCGAAATCTCCTGGTCCCAAACCAGGCGCGATACCAAGCTTCGCCACACCCGGGCAATCTTGACTGCACTATTATAGTACGCGAAGGGGCACCACGTCAAGGGGAAAGGTCTTTGGTGACCTCATCACAGAAAACGACAGCCACAGGGTGTATACTATAGCCACAACAAGATGATAAGGAGGACAAAACAATGTCTGTACTGCATATTACCAAAGAAAACTTCAACGCCGAGGTTGTAAACTCCGACCGTCCCGTTCTGCTGGACTTCTGGGCCACCTGGTGCGGCCCCTGCCGCATGGTAGGCCCGCTGGTGGAGGAGATCGCTGCCGAACACCCTGAAATCAAGGTGGGCAAGATCAATGTGGATGAACAGCCCGAATTGGCCGCCCAGTTCCAGATCATGAGCATCCCCACCCTGATGGTGGTGAAGAACGGCCAGATCACCCAGCGCGTGGTGGGTGCCCGTCCCAAGGCCCAGATCCTGGCGCTGGTACAGGAGGGCTGAACCATGGGATTCTTTGATTTCCTGCGGGGGCCGGATATGGATGCTGGTGTGGAGCAGTACCGCCAGACCCCCGGCGCGCTGCTGCTGGACGTGCGCACCCCCGGCGAATACGCCGAGGGGCACGTCCCCGGGGCCAAAAACCTGCCCCTGCAGGCACTGGAGGGCATTGCCGCCCTGGCCCCGGCCAAGGACACGCCGCTGTATGTGTACTGCCGCAGCGGCGCCCGCAGCGGTCAGGCCGCCGGCCAGCTGCAGCGGATGGGCTACACCCGGGTAACCAACATCGGCGGCATCATGAACTATCGCGGAAAGGTGGAACGATAAGATGAAAGTGGTCATCGTAGGCGGAGTGGCGGGGGGCGCCACCGCAGCGGCCCGGCTGCGCCGGTTGGACGAAACCGCCGAGATCGTCGTGTTTGAGCGGTCGGGGTTTGTATCCTATGCAAACTGCGGCCTGCCCTACTACATCGGCGGCGTGATCGAGGATCAGGCTGAACTGACGCTGCAAACCCCGGAGAGTTTTTACGAGCGGTTCCGGGTAGAAATGAAGGTCCGCCACGAGGTGACCGCCATTGACCGCACCGCCAAAACCGTGACGGTGCGCAATCTGGATACCGGCGAAGTGTTCACCGAATCCTACGACAAACTGCTGCTGTCCCCCGGCGCCAAGCCCACCCAGCCCGCGCTGCCCGGCGTGGGACTGGACCGGCTGTTCACCCTGCGCACCGTGGAAGATACCCTGCGCATCCATCGTTTTGTGGAGGAGCACCATCCCCGGTCGGTGGTTCTGGCGGGCGGCGGCTTCATCGGCCTGGAACTGGCCGAGAATCTGCGGGACCGCGGGCTGGAAGTCACCATCGTACAGCGTCCCAAGCAGCTGATGACCCCCTTTGACGCCGATATGGCGGCGCTGATCCACCGGGAGGTACGGGCCCACGGCGTGCGCCTGGCCCTGGGGCATACGGTGGAGGGTTTTGCCGAAGCCGACGGCGGTGTGCAGGTGTTGCTCAAAGACGAGCAGCCCCTGCAGGCCGACATGGTGATTCTTGCCATCGGCGTAACGCCGGACAGCCGTCTGGCCGCCGACGCGGGGCTGGAACTGGGCCTGAAGGGCAGCATCCTGGTCAATGACCGGATGCAGACCTCCGACCCGGACATTTATGCCGTGGGCGACGCGGTGCAGGTGAACCACTTCGTCACCGGGCAGCCTGCCCTCATCGCCCTGGCGGGGCCCGCCAACAAACAGGGGCGCATCGCGGCCGACAACATCGCCGGCGGCGACAGCCGCTACAAAGGCTCCCAGGGCAGTTCGGTGCTGAAAATTTTCAGCCTGACCGCCGCCGCCACCGGCCTGAACGAAGGCGCTGCCCGCCGGGCGGGGTTGGACACCGAGGCCGTGGTGCTCTCCCCCATGAACCACGCCGGGTACTATCCGGGTGGGCGGGTCATGACCATGAAGGTATTGTTTGAGAAGGGCACCGGCAAGCTGCTGGGCGCCCAGATCGTGGGGTCCGACGGTGTGGACAAGCGCATCGACGTGCTGGCCACCGCCATCCGGGCGGGGATGACCGCCGCCGACCTGACCGAGCTGGACCTGGCCTATGCGCCGCCCTATTCCTCGGCCAAAGACCCGGTGAACATTGCAGGGTACATGATGGAAAACCTGCTTACCGGCAAAGTGCGGCAGTTCCGGCTGGAGGAACTGGCTGCCCTGCCCCGGGACGGCAGCGTGACGCTGCTGGACACCCGCACCCCGGGCGAATACCGCCGGGGCCATGCCGACGGCTTTATCAATCTGCCGCTGGACGAACTGCGGGAGCGGCTGGGGGAACTGGACCCCGCCAAGCCGGTCTACGTCATGTGCCAGAGCGGCCTGCGCAGCTACCTGGCCTGCCGCATCCTGGCCCAGCACGGATTCACCTGCTACAATTTCGCGGGCGGCTACCGCTTCTATGAAGCGGTGACCACCGACCGCTGCCAGAGCGACCAGGCCTTTGCCTGCGGCATGGACAAATAAGCCGAATCAAGAAAACCCCCGCACCGACGGAAAATCGGTGCGGGGGTTGTTTTTACCCTTCCGCCAGGGTTTGCAGGCGGGCGGGGTCCAGCAGTTCCACAGTACCCCGGGACAATTTTACCAGACCTTCGTCCTGGAAGTAGCGCAGCATCCGGGTGACGACCTCCCGGGGGGACCCCAGGTGGTGACCGATGGTTTCGTGGGTGGTTTTCAGCGTCGTGCTGTTTTCCAGGGTGCTCTCTTCCAGCAGGAACGACGCCAGCCGCTTATCAAAACTTTTCCACAGAATCTGCTCAATGAGCCACATCACGTCGGAAAACCGGGCGGCCATCACCTCGTTGGTGTAATTGGCCACCGGGGCAGACTCCTCCATCAGCTGCTTATACCGTTGGGCCGGGATCTGCCACAGTTCGGTGTCCTTTTCCGCCTCGATGGTCACATCGTACTGCAGCCCCCGCAGGATGCAGGAAGCCGACAGCAGGCAGAGGTCCCGGGGAAACAGGCGGTAGAGGGTGACCTCCCGCCCTTCGTCAGACAAAATGTACACCCGCAGCTGGCCGGTGTGCACCAGCAAAAAGCCGATGCAGTCGGCGCCGCCATTGTGCAGCACGGTGCCTTTTTTCACGGTGCGCAGGGCGGCCGCCCCGGCCAGCGCCTGCTGCTGGGACGGGGTGAGTTTATCCCATACGGGGAAATATTCGGCAAATTCCATCGGTGTTTCCTCCCGGCCGTTCGTGTATCCAAAAATTGCGGTGCGCTTCACTTCCCGGTGCTGCCGTCTTTTTCCTCGGTGCGGATGAAATGGGCCTGCCGGTAGGTGCGCGGCGCCATGCCGTACACCGACTTGAATGCCCGGGAAAAATGCAGCTGGTTGGCGTAGCTGACCATCGTACTGATGGTGCCGATGGGCAGCGTTGTTTCTTTGAGCATCTGCGCCGCCCGGGCCATGCGGTAGTGCAGCAGAAACGCCTGGGGGCTTTCCCCCATGGAGTCCCGGAACACCTTGCCGAAATAACTGCGGTTCAGCCCACAGAAGGCCGCGATCTCCTCGATGGAAATATCCCGCTGGTAGTTTTGCTCAATAAAAGAGAGGGCTTCCTTCATATAAAAGTCCCGCAGCCGCCGCTGGCTGGGCAGCCGCCGCGCCGCCGAGGACTGCACCAGCTGGTCCAGGAACAAAAATCCCTGGCCGATCTGCCGCACGGGGCTGTCCTGGGGGTGGTTCACTATGTACATCATCTGCTCCTGCAGCAGACGCCCGGCTTCATGGTTCTGGGGCGTATACACCGGCTGCGCCGCGCTCAGCCCCGCCAGACTGATGCTCTCGCTGACGCGCAGACCGTCAAATTCGATCCAGGTATATTCCCAGGGGTCCTCCTCGTCGGCCACATAGGTGGTAGTCTGGTCCGGCAGGATCAGAAACCCGTGCCCGCGGTCGATGCGGTAGGCCGTATCGTTGCTGTACAGCGTGCCTTTGCCCGAAATAACAAAGTGGAACAGGTAGTGG
Organism: Candidatus Gemmiger excrementigallinarum; assembly: GCA_019116445.1. Classification (GTDB taxonomy): domain Bacteria; phylum Bacillota; class Clostridia; order Oscillospirales; family Ruminococcaceae; genus Gemmiger; species Gemmiger excrementigallinarum. The sequence goes on along the minus strand of DXBP01000052.1, from coordinate 32,381 downwards.
TCCCGCTTATGGGGACCATAGGCGTGCAGCGGCTCGGTGCGCTCCCAGCCGTATTGATATAGGTTAAGGTCCACAAAGCGTTCGTCCTGAAAAACATGGAATTTGAGCTTGTTTTCGGTATATACGTCATTTTGACGCTGCATAGGGCCTGCCCCCCCTTGGACGTTTTTTCTATTATATACCATAATGCGTCTATATTTCAACAAATATTGTAGAAATCCTTTAAATTGAGATATAAAAAACAGCAACATGATATTCACGCAATGTTCTGCGAATTGTATAATAAAGCTGCTGATTCGGGAAATATTTTGTGCATAGTGCACATTGCACAAAATTTCCGACGAAATTTCATCAAATTGGCGAAAACCCATTCTCCCACTGCCGCACCGGCCGGGCGGACAGCGAACCACTGCAAAAGATCAACAGGAGGAAGACATCTTATGAACATCAAACGGAAGTTGGTTGCCGGGTTGATGGCGACGTGCCTGACGGCTGGTTTGGCCACGGGCCTGACCGCTTGCGGATCGGACAGTTCCGACGGCACCGTGAACCTGACGTTCCAGATCTGGGACGTTGCCCAGCGCGACGGCATGCAGGCCATGTGTGATGCCTACACCGAGCAGCATCCCAACGTCCACATTCAGGTGCAGGTGACCAGCTGGGATGAGTACTGGACCAAACTGGAAGCCGCCGCCATTTCCAACCAGATGCCGGACATCTTCTGGATGCACACCAACGAGATCCTGAAGTATGCGGATTACGGCAAGCTGGCGGACTGCTCCGACATTGTGGATACCGAGCATTTCTCGGAAATTTCCCTGGCCAACGCCAGCGGTTCCGACGGCAACCTCTATGCAGTGCCCAAAGACAAGGACACCGTGGGCCTTGTGTACAACAAGGAAATGTTTGACGCCGCCGGTGTGGCCTACCCCGACGAAACCTGGACCTGGGACGACCTGTGCGAGGCTTCCCAGAAAATTTATGACGCCACCGGCAAGTACGGCTACATGGCCTACGGCGACGACCAGCTGGGTTACTGGAACTTTGTGTACCAGGCGGGCGGCAGCATCCTGACCGAGGACAAGACCCGCGCCAACTTCACCGACCCGGCCACCAAGATGGGCATGGAGTTCTACATCGGCCTGCAGGACAACGAATGGTGCCCCGACCAGAACTACTTTGCCGAAACCGCTCCCGGCACGGCCTTCTTCTCTGAGAAGGGCGCCATGTTCTTTGAGGGCGACTGGAACATCCTGAGCGAGCTGCAGAACTACCCCGAGATGGTGGGCAAGTGGGATGTGGCCGTGCTGCCCAAGTGCCCCAACCCCATGAACGGTGACGGCCGTGCTTCCATCTCCAACGGCCTGAGCTACGCCACCAGCGCCACCAACAAGCATCTGGACATCGTCAAGGACGTGCTGAAGTTCTTCGGCAGCGAGGAAGGCCAGCGCATCCAGGGCGAGAGCGGCGCCGCCATCCCCGCCTACGAGGGTCTGGAAGAAACCTGGGTCGGCGTCTTTGATGAGTACCCCATCGACGTACAGCCCTTCATTGATATGTTCGATTACTGCGTCCAGAGTGTCAACAACGCCGCCCGCCCCGAGTGGAAGACCCCGGTCAGCGACACGCTGCTGAAGATCTACACCGGCGAGCTGGACATTGACACCGGCCTGCAGACGATGCAGGAGATCGTGGATGAGGCCAGCGCCGAATATTACCCGGAGGAGGATGCGTAATGCAAAACACATCGAAGCTTGCCCGCGACGGTGCCAAGTGGGGCCTTATCATGGTGGCGCCCACCATCATCGGCCTGCTGGTGCTGAATATCTGGCCCTTTATCCAGGCCATTTACATGAGCTTTTCCAAATCCCTGCCCTTCGGCATGTTCGAGTTCGAGGGCATCGAAAACTACGTTGAAATGTTCCAGAACGCCGAGTTCTGGAAAGCGACCTGGAACACCATCCTGTTCTGCATCCTGACGGTGCCCGTGGGCATCTTCCTGGCGCTGCTTGTCGCCGTTTTGCTGAACAGCAAGATCCGCGGCCGCACCACCTTCCGCGCCATCTTCTTCCTGCCCATGGTCGTGGCCCCCGCCGCCGTCGCCATGGTGTGGAAGTGGATTTTTAACTCCCAGTATGGTATTATCAATACGATGCTGGGGGCCAATGTCGGTTGGCTGACCGACTCCCGCTTCGTACTTCTCACCTGCGCTGTCGTCCAGATCTGGTCCAACATCGGCTACGATGCCGTGTTGCTGCTGGCCGGCCTGCAGAACGTTTCGGCTACGCTGTATGAGGCTGCCGACCTGGACGGTGCTTCCAAGGTCAAGCAGTTCTTCTCCATCACGCTGCCAATGGTTTCGCCCACGCTGTTCGTCGTCATGATCATGCGTCTGATGTCCTCCCTGAAGGTCTTCGACCTGATCTACATGATGGTGGATGACGCCAACCCCGCCCTGAACGATGCCCAGAGCCTGATGTCCCTGTTCTACCGCGAGAGCTTTATCGCCGGTGACAAGGGCTATGCGTCCGCCATCGTCGTCTGGACCGTGCTGCTGATCGGTGTTGTCACCCTCATCCAGTTCTGGGGCCAGAAAAAGTGGGTCAATTACGAGGTGTAAAGTATGAATACCAGTATGAAAAGCAACAAGCGGCTTTCCACCACGCTGACGTATGTTGTTCTGATCCTGGGCAGCATCCTGATGATCTTCCCCTTCGTCTGGATGGTCCTGACCAGCTTCAAGACTCAGGCCGAATCCATGGCCATCCCGCCGCAGATTCTGCCCTCCCAGTGGAATTTTGACAACTTCGTCACCGCGCTGGCCAGCCTGCCCTTCCTGAACCTGTATGTCAACACCGGTCTGTTGATTCTGTTCCGCGTGGTCTGCGCCGTCGTCTTCAGCTCCATGGCCGGCTACGCTTTCGCCAAGCTGCAGTTCCCCTGCAAAAACCTGCTGTTCAGCATCGTGCTGGTGCAGATGATGCTGCCCAGCCAGATCTTCATCACGCCGCAGTACCTGATGCTCGCCCGCATGGGCCTGACCAACACCATCTTCGCCCTGGTGTTCCCGGGCCTGGTTTCGGCTTTCGGCACCTTCTTCCTGCGGCAGACCTATCTGGGCATCCCCAACGAGATCGCCGAAGCCGCCTATCTGGACGGCTGCACCAAATGGCAGACCTTCACCAAGGTCATGTTCCCCCTGACCGGTTCCAGCTGCGCCGCGCTGGCCATCTTCACCGCGGTGTTCGCCTACTCCGACCTGATGTGGCCCCTGATCTGCAACACCGATCTGAACATGATGACCCTTTCCGCCGGCCTTTCTACCCTGAACGGCCAGTACACCACCAACTTCCCGGTCCTGATGGCCGGCAGCCTTCTGGCCATGATCCCCATGGTCATCCTGTATCTGCTGTTCCAGAAACAGTTCATCCAGGGCATTGCGATGACCGGCGGCAAATAATGCGCTGCATCGCTTGATCTCACCCGATTTTGCCTGACGGCAGGCAATCCAGCGGCGGGCGGACGACCGGCTTTTGGTCTGCCCGCCTGCCGCTGTTTCTTTGGAAAACAGTGTGCCTGGACGTTCCGCTGCGGCGGATACCGGCACTGTCTATAAATCTTTTTCAGGAGGTCCTTGTATGGGCATTCAATTCAACACCGCCACAGGCGTTTTCGCACTGGAAACCGTGCATACCAGCTATCACATGCAGGTGGATGAACGCGGCCATCTGCTGCATCTGTACTACGGGCGCAGCATCGGCCAGGGCGACCTGAGCGCGCTGTATCCCCGCGCCGACCACGGCTTCTCGCCGGACTACTACGCCTGCCGCCGTGAGCGCGGCGTTTCCCCTGACGTGCTCCCCCAGGAGTACACCGGCTGCAATGTAGGTGACTTCCGGTTGTCCTGCGTGGTCGTGCGGGACGAAACGGGGGCGGCCGGTGCGGATTTTGTCTATGTTTCCCATCGCATCACCAAGGGCAAATACGACCTGGAGGGCCTGCCCTGCGCCCATGAGGAAAACGGCGACGCCGAAACCCTCTGCGTCACCCTGCGGGACCTGGTTACCGGCCTGGAACTGGACCTTCTGTACGGCGTGTTTGCCGACCAGGATATCATCACCCGTGCCGCCAAGATGCGCAACAACGGCACCCACACCCTGCATCTGGAAAAAGCCGCTTCCCTGTGCCTGGATCTGCCCTTCGGCCAGTGGGACATGATCCACTTCCACGGCCGCCACGCCATGGAACGCCAGATGGAGCGCACGCCCCTGGCCAACGCCATCCAGACGGTTTCCTCCACCCGCGGCGCTTCCAGCCACCACCACAATCCCTTTGTGATCCTGTGTGACCGCCATACCACCGAATCCGCCGGGCTGTGCTACGGCGTGATGCTGGTGTACTCCGGCAGCCACCGCACCGACATCGAGGTGGACCAGAACGGTTCCACCCGCGTGGTCAGCGGCCTGCACGACGAGCGGTTCAGCTGGAAGCTGGAACCCGGCGAAGCCTTCACCACCCCCGAAGCGCTTCTGTGCTGTGTGCCCGACGGCCTGACGGCACTGTCCCAGCATTACCAGCACTTTGTGCGCCACAACATCTGCCGCAGCCCCTTCCGCTTTACCCGCCGCCCGGTGCTCATCAACAACTGGGAAGCCACCTACTTCCAGTTCACCACCGACACCATCTGCCGCATTGCCGAAAAGGCTGCCAGCCTGGGCGTGGAAATGCTGGTGCTGGACGACGGCTGGTTCGGCAAGCGCGACGACGACAACAGCGGCCTGGGCGACTGGTATGTGAACGAAAAGAAACTGCCCGGCGGCCTGAATCCGCTGATCGAGCGTGTCAACGCCCTGGGCATGAAGTTCGGTATCTGGATCGAGCCGGAGATGATCAGCGAGGATTCCGACCTGTACCGCGCGCACCACGACTGGGCCCTGACGCTGCCCGGCCGTGATCCCGCCATGGGCCGTGACCAATTGGTACTGGACTACGGCCGTGATGAAGTGGTAGACTATATGACAGAGGTACTCAGCGACCTGCTGCGCAACCACCACATCGAATACGTCAAGTGGGACATGAACCGCAATATGTCCGACGTGTACAGCCGGGCCCTGCCCCCGGAACGCCAGGGCGAGGTGGCCCACCGCTATATGCTGGGTGTTTACCGCCTGCTGGACCGCCTGACCACCGCGTTCCCCAACGTGCTGTTTGAGGGCTGCGCCGGCGGCGGCGGACGCTTCGACGCCGGTATGCTGGCCTATTTCCCCCAGATCTGGTGCAGCGACGATACCGACGCCATCGAGCGGCTGACCATCCAGCACGGCACTTCCTTCGGGTATCCGGTATCCGCCGTGGGCGCCCATGTTTCCGCCTGCCCCAACCACCAGACCGGCCGTTCCACCCCGCTGTGGACCCGCGCCGTGGTGGCCATGAGCGGCACCTTCGGCTACGAGTTGGATCTGGGCAAACTCAGCGACGAGGAATGTGCCCAGGTCAAGGAGCAGATCGAGAGCTTCAAACAGCTGTATGATGTGATCCAGAACGGCCGCTACTATCGCCTGAGCAACCCCGCCGAGGAGCGCCGCTACACCGCCTGGCAGACCGTGACCGACAAGGAATCCCTGGTCAGCCTGGTAGTGACCCACACCGAGGCCAACGCCCGCCCGCTGCACCTCTGCCTGCGGGGTCTGGACGAAAAAGCGCTCTACCGCGTGGAAAGTCTGCACCTGTACGGCACCACCTCTACCCCGGAGAACAGCGCCGCCGCGGCTGACCGGTATGCCGGCGCCGTGTACAGCGGCAGCACGCTGATGTACGCGGGCTACACCCTGCCCCAGCTGGTGGGTGACTTCCCCAGCGTGCAGCTGCACCTGGTACGCATCTGAGCAAAACCGGCCCCCTGCCCCCGGGCAGAGCCGGAGTAAGGAGGAATTCTGATGAAATCGGGAAAAAACAAGAAGGCGGCCGCCCGCAAGGCAGCAGCCGCCGCCCGGGCCAAAGCCGCCGCCACTGCCCCCAAGACGCCGGCTGCCGCCCCTGAGGAAGCGGTCAAACCGGAAGCCGCCGCGCCTGCCGCGAAGGTGGAACCGGCCAAAACCGCGCCTGCCGCGAAGGCCGAGCCCGCTGCCAAGGCGGAGGCTGCCCCGGCTCCCAAACCGGATACCAAACCGGCGCCCCAGCCCGCACTGAAGGCGGCTCCCACCCAGGAGAAACTGAAAGCTGCCCCCGCTCCGGAAAAGCTGAAAGCTGCGCCCAAACAGGAGCAGCTGAAGGCCGCTCCCGTCCAGGAAAAACTGAAAGCCGCCCCCAAAAAAGAGGCGCTGAAAGCTGCCCCGGAGCAGCCGGCCGTCCAGGCGGAAAGTGATGACGCCGCCTTTGAGCGCCGTCTGGCCCGCCATTACGATGAACTGAAGTGGCTGTACTGCGAACTGTACAACGGGGACGAGCAGGCATTTGAATACTGCGTGAGTATGCTGCGCCGTGCCTGGGCCGACCGTAAACCGGCCCTGCGCACCCAGGACGCCGCCCGGGAGGCCGACCCCAACTGGTACCGCCGCCAGGACATCCTTGGCATGATGATGTACACCAACGCTTTTGCCGGTACCCTGAAAGGGGTGGAGGAAAAGCTGCCCTACATCCAGGAATGCGGCGTGAACTACCTGCACCTGATGCCGCTGCTGCAAAGCCCCAAGGGCCGCAGCGACGGCGGCTACGCGGTAGCGGACTTCCGCACCGTGCAGCCGGAACTGGGCACCATGGACGACCTGGAGCACCTGGCCGATGCCTGCCGCGAGAAGGGCATGAGCCTGTGCCTGGACTTCGTCATGAACCACACCAGTGAGGACCACGAGTGGGCCAAAAAGGCCCGTGCCGGGGAGCCGGGCTACCGCGACCGGTACTTCTTCTACGACAACTGGGATATTCCCAACGAGTTTGAAAAGACCGTGCCCCAGGTGTTCCCCACCACGGCGCCGGGCAGCTTTACCTGGCTGGATGACTGCCAGCAGGTGGTTATGACCAACTTCTACCCCTACCAGTGGGACCTGAACTATGCCAACCCCGTGGTGTTCAACGACATGACGGAAAACCTGCTCTACCTGACCAACCGCGGCATCGACGTCATCCGTCTGGACGCGGTGCCCTACATCTGGAAAGAACTGGGCACCACCTGCCGCAACCTGCCCCAGGTACATACCCTGGTGCGGATGATGCGCATGGTGTGCGAGATCGTCTGCCCCAGCGTGCTGCTGCTGGGCGAAGTGGTCATGGAACCCGCCAAGGTGGTCCCCTACTTCGGCACGCCGGAAAAGCCGGAATGCCACATGCTGTACAACGTCACCACCATGGCCACCACCTGGAACTCCCTGGCTACGGGGGATGTTTCGCTGCTGCGCCATCAGATGGATACCGTCTGTGCGCTGCCCCGGGACTTCCTGTTCCTGAACTACCTGCGCTGCCACGACGACATCGGCTGGGGCCTGGATTACCCCTGGCTGGGTGCCCGCTTCGGCACCAGCGAGGTGCCCCACAAGAAATATCTGAACGACTGGTTCACCGGCAAGTGGCCCGGAAGCGACAGCCGCGGCGAGCTGTACAACGATGACCCGCGGCTGGGCGACGCCCGCCTGTGCGGCACCACCGCCTCCCTGTGCGGTGTGGAAGCGGCCGACTTTGAGCAGGACCCCTTCAAGATGGAACGGGCGATCTCCTGCGATCTGATGCTCCACGCCTGGATGCTGGTACAGAGCGGTATTCCCGTGCTGTACAGCGGCGACGAGATCGGCCAGCTGAACGACTACACCTACCACGACGACCCCGAAAAGGCCGACGACAGCCGCTACATCCACCGCGGCAACTTCCAGTGGGATCTGGCCGAACTGCGCCACGATACCACCACCCGCCAGGGCAAACAGTTCGAGGGTCTGCGCCGGCTGGAAACCATCCGTGCCGAGGAGAAAGCCTTTGACGCCCAGGCCGATGTCTGGACCTTCGACACCGGCAGCAGCCATGTGCTGGGCGTGGGCCGCTGGTACCAGGGTCACAAGCTGATTGCTTTCTTCAACTTCAGCCCGGAATTTGTGCACGTGTCTTCCTGGGAGAAAGGCCCCTACGATGAACTGATGTACGGCGGCCACCGGGATGACCTGAACGATGTGGAGCTGTATCCCTACGGCTTCGCCTGGTTCCTGCACACCGAAGACATCTGACACTCCCGTTTTTTCCCCATACACAGAAGGAGCGCACCCGCAAGGGTGCGCTCCTTCTGCTTTTGTATTCGGTTTTTACCGCAGCAAAATGCGGAATTTCACCTGATAGTCCTGGCTACCGTCCAGGCGGTAGGCATCCTCCACATCGGTACCCCAACTGTCGATGCCGCCAACCCCGCGCATGGCGCCCAGCACCGTCACGCTGGTGCGGCCGGTGACCGGCAGTTCGCCGGGATGCTGGGCCGCTTCCAGTTCCTGGGCCGTGTTGGGCAGCGCACTGAAGGCAAAGGGCTCGCCGCAGCTTTGCAGTTCCAGCGCTGCTGTGGTGCGTCCCCGGGCATCCCGCTGCTGCAGCACCGCCTGCCGGGTCTGCCAGTGCAGCCCGCACTCCTGGGGGACCAGGTGCGGCTCGATGTGCGGCACTTCCTCGAAGCAGCCGAAGTCGGCGCCCTTGTACCGGTCGGGATAGGTTTCGCCCGAAAGACCGGTCCAGCGGGTGGCCGCCACCGGTGCCGCCGTCTGGAACTGCACACCGAAGCAGGGCAGTTCCGGGGCCCCCTCGGTGCCGTGGTAGACGGCTTCCACTTCCAGCGCGCCGCGCCCGGTGACCGTGTAGGTCAGCAAGGCTTCCGCCCCCGGCACGCCCACCAGGTCAAACCGGTACTGCACCGTTACCCGGTCGGACGATTCCAGCACCACTTCCGGCTTGCCCGCGCGGGACAATGCATCCGCCGCCAGCCAGGCCCCGCTGCGCTGGGGGAAGCCGCAGCCCCGGTCATTGTCGGTGGAAGCGCGCCACACCGCCGGGCGCGGGGCACGCCACAGCCATTCGGTATCCCCCATGCGCAGGGATGCCGGGCCGCCCTCCGAATAGGAGAAAAGAATTTCAAACCCGTCGCCCTTGACGCCCAGGTTGCCGTCCCCCTCGGTGATAGTGAGGGGCTGTTCCGGGCGGGCGTCCCAGGCCGCTGCCAGCGCAGCATCCGCTGCCCGGGCTGCCGCCGCGTTGCGGGCATCCTGGGCTGCACGGTCCGCTGCGTCGGCGTACCAGTAGCGGACTTCCTGCATGGCGGACTTCTCGGCACCGTCGGCATAGACAATCCCGTTGCCGCTGAAGTTATATTCGGTGGTGCGCTCCCCGAAGTCGCCGCCGTAGCCCAGCACCCGGCGCCCCAGGGCATCGTTGTGCCAGAGGGCCTGGTCCATGTAATCCCATATAAAACCGCCCTGGTACTGGGGATATTCCTCCGCCAGGCGGATGTAGCTTTCCATGCCGCCCAGGCTGTTGCCCATATCGTGCATATACTCGCAAAGGATAAAGGGCTTGGCCGGTTTGGATTCCAGATACGCCCGGATCTCCCAGGGTTTGGCGTACATCCGGCTTTCCATATCGCTGATGGCGTCAAATGCCCGGTTGTGGAACACACCTTCATAGTGCACCAGCCGCCCGGGGTCATTTTCGTGGAAGAACCGGCTCATGGCCAGGATGTCCTCCCCGGCATAGCTCTCGTTGCCGCAGGACCAGATCAGCACGGCAGCATGGTTTTTGTCCCGCTCAAACATACTGCGGGCCCGGTCCACCACACAGTCCTTCCATTCCGGCAGACTGCCCGGCACGTTCCAGCTGGGTTCCACAGCCCCCAGCTTCTGCCAGCTGCCGTGGCTTTCCAGGTTGGCTTCGTCGATCATGTAAATGCCGTTGCGGTCACACAGGTCGTACCACAGGCTCTGGTCGGGATAGTGGCAGGTGCGCACGGCGTTGATGTTATTGCGGCGGAAAACATCCATCGCCGCGTACATATCCTCGGGACCGATGGCACGGCCTTTCTCGGCGTTCCACTCGTGGCGGTTCACGCCGTTGAACACCACCCGCTCCCCGTTCAGGCACATGACGCCGTCCTTCATCTCGAACCGGCGGAAGCCGATGTCGTAAGGCACGACCTCCTGCACCGCGCCGTCGGCATCGGTGAGGGTCAGTTCGGCGTGGTAGAGGGTGGGCGTCCGGTGACTCCAGGGCTGCACGCCCTGCAGTTCCAGAGTGTCCTCCGTGACGGGGCCTTCATACAGAGCATAGCCCTCCCGGTCGGTCAGCCGCAGCGTGACTTTGGCACCGGCGGTGCGGCCTTCCAGCTTGAGGCGGGGGGTCAGTGTGCCGGTGAGGTTGTCCTCCTCCAGCCCGGTCTGCAGCCAGAGGTCGGCCAGGTGCACCTTGGGTTTGGCGTAGAGGAACACCGAGCGGAAAATGCCCGAGAATCGGAAGAAGTCCTGGTCCTCGATCCAGGAAGCACTGCACCGCTTGTGCACTTCCACACACAGGCGGTTGGTCCCTGCCTGCAGGCAGTCGGTGAGGTCAAAGTCCGAGGGGGTGAAGCTGTCCTCGGCATAGCCGACAAAGACGCCGTTGCACCACAGGTACATGGCCTGCTCCACACCCTGGAAGCTGACGCAGACCCGCTGGCCCCGTAGCCCCTCGTCCAGGGTGAAGTCCAGCACGTAGCTGCCCACGGGGGCGTTGTCCCAGTCGATTTCCGGCGGGCGCAGTTCGGCCCGGCCGTCCCAGGGATAGAGGGTGTTGGTATACTGCAGCTCGCCGTAGCCCTGCATCTCGATATGCCCCGGCACCTGAATGGTGCCAAAAGCCGAAAGATCGGCGTCCGGACGCCAGAATTCCGCCGGGCGGGCGGCGGGATTGGGGCTCCAGCAGAACCGCCACAGCCCGTCCAGGCTCTGGCGTAGACTGGTGCGGCCGGCGGCAGCTTCTTCCGCCGTACGGTAGCAGATATGGTCGGAGTGGGCGTCCAACCGGTTGACGGCGAACACCGTGGGGTCGGTCAGCCAGCACAGTTCCGGCTTGATCGTATTCATAAGCAGGGCTCCTTTCGCATTTGCGGTGCGGGCCGTTTGTACAACGCCCCCCTTTGTAGTACAGTGTACCGCCGGAAACGCCCCGGCGCAACACCCCCGCAAAAATATTTTTGCTGCCCCAGGTTTTCCCGGAATTTCATTGTATTTCACAACCATTGGTAGTAAAATCTTGGTAGCAAAACGAGCGGCGGGGTGGCGCCCCTTTCGCGGGTTTTGTTTTTGCCTCAAAAAGGAGGGATGCCATGCGTGAATGAGGTAACGCCGGAGCACGTACTGGGCGAGCTGGCCGATATTGCCTTTGCCGAACCCGGCGCGGAGCGCGGCGGGCAGGCCATCAAGGTAGCCGACAAGCTGCGGGCTCTGGAGCTGTTGTACAAGCACCTGGGGCTGGGCGACGGCCAGACCTCGGAGGGGGTGGTCATTGTAGACGAATCGTAAAGGAGGTGCGCCGCTGTGCGCGTTCAGTTGAAAAAAGTCATTCCATCGGTGTTCTGGCCGGTGCACACCGCCATCCGCGGCGGCACCGTGGCAGAGGTGGTCGCCAAGGGCGGGCGCGGGTCGGGCAAGTCCAGCTATCTTTCGCTGGAACTGGTCTACCAACTGCTGCGCCATCCCGGCTGCCACGCTGTGGTGCTGCGCAAGGTGGCGGGCACCCTGCGCAACAGTGTGTACAACCAGATCGTGTGGGCCATCGGTGCGCTGGGATGTTCGGGGTATTTCCGCTGCACCGTCAGCCCCATGGAGTGCACCTACCTGCCCACGGGGCAAAAGATCCTTTTCTTTGGCCTGGACGATGCGGGCAAGCTCAAAAGTTTGAAGGTGCCGTTTGGTGCCGTGGGGCTTTGTTGGTTTGAGGAGCTTGACCAGTTCGACGGGCCGGAGGAAGTGCGCAACGTGGAGCAGAGCATTCTGCGGGGCGGGGACTGGACGCTGACGCTGAAAAGTTTCAACCCGCCGGCCATGGCCCGCAGCTGGGTCAACCGCTATGTGCTGGAACCCCGGCCCGGCAAGCTGGTGCATCATTCCACCTACCGGGACCTGCCGCGGCAGTTTTTGGGGGAACGGTTCTGGGCCGATGCCGAACATCTGCGCAAAACCAACCCCGACGCCTACCGCCACGAGTACGGCGGCGAGGTGGTGGGCAGCGGTGCGGCGGTGTTTGATAACCTCTCGCTGCGGACGGTGCCCGACGAGGAGATCGCGGCTTTTGATCGGCTGTACCACGGGGTGGACTGGGGCTGGTACCCCGACCCCTGGGCCTACAACGCCGTGTACTACGATGCAGCCCGGCGCATACTTGTGATTTTTGACGAACTGACGCGCACCCGCACCCCCAACCGGGACACCGCCCAACTGCTGGTGGAGCGGGGTGTGGGCGGCGACGAGGGCGGGCTTTTGACCGCCGACGCCGCCGAGCCCAAATCCTGTGCCGACTACCGGGCGGCGGGTCTGCCCTGCCGCGCGGCGGTGAAAGGCCCCGGCAGCGTGCGGGAGAGCATGAAGTGGCTGCAGGGGCTTTCGTCCATTGTCATTGACCCGGAGCGCTGCCCGGCCACGGCGGCGGAGTTCAGCGAGTATGAATACGAGCGGGACGACCGCACCGGGGAGGTACTGCCCGGCTACCCCGATGTGAACAACCACCACATTGACGCGGTGCGCTATGCGGTGGAAAGCATCTGGCGGCGGCGGGGCGTATGAAGGGACAAAAAGAGGGGGACTGCCTGCGGGCAGTCCCCCTCTTTTTTGGTTTGTTGGTCACATACCGGTTGCCTGCAGCAGCGGGCGCTTGCACAGGTAGTTGAAGCCCGCAATGGCGCGGCCGACGCCCACCATGGAGATGAGGGTGCCCAGCCCCACGCCCAGCAGCGGATCGCCGAAGCAAAGACCGATGATCAGCGGAATCTGCAAAAGGTCGGTCCAGCGGCGGTTCTTGCCCTTGATGACGAACTGTGCCGCCACAAACAGGCAGTAGACCACCAGCGTCAGATTGCCGAAGTCCCAGCCCGTTGCCTGGCTCACGGTAAAGGGCACCGACACAATGGCCGATGCCCCAAGACCCGTCTTGGTGTTCAGCGTCAGGCCCAGTGCCAGCAGCACCATGCCCAGCAGATAGAACCCCCAGCGGGCGAACGTTTGTTGTTTGGTTTGTTGCATATTTGCCACTCCATATCCTATACAAGGATATACCCGGGCGGCAAAAATATCAAATTTTTGAGGTTTTGATTCAGCCGTTCTGGTCCCGATTGGCGGTCAGATAGCTGTCCACCTGCTCGGCGGCGGCATCCAGCTGCTGGCGGGCGGCCTCGGCCCCGGCATCCAGTGCCGGGTCGCTGCCCGTGCCGGAGGACTGGGCGGCGTCGATCTGCTGCTGGATCTGGGCCTGGGCAGACTGGGCATCCGCCTTCGCCTGATCCACCTCCAGCTGTTGCTGGATCACCTGAATTTGGTTCTCGAGTAACTGAATCTCTTGGTCAAACAAGTCGATCTGCTGCCGGTAGTTTTCCGCCAGTTCCTTTTCCTGGTCGGTGGTTCCGGCCAACAAGGTGTCCATCGAAACCTGCAGTTCATCCCGCCTGTCCTTCAGCTGGCTCAGTTGGTCCGTTGTGGATTGCAGCTGCCATTCCAGCGAGGCGATCTGCTCTGCCAGCGGCCACTCCTCCAGCGTGCCGTCAGAATAGAAGGTTTCCGTCTTTGTCAGAAATTCTTCCACCTTTTCGGCGGTAAGTTCGTTGGCATTCCCGTTTGGGTAATCGGTAAAGTAACTGGGCCCCACCAGAACATCATCCATCATCATCTCAAAATGTACCTGATTTCCGGTAGCGTTTCCGGTACATCCCGCATGGCCAATGAGTTCCCCCGCTTTGACGGTCTGGCCGGGTTCCACCGCCAGGTCATCCATATGCGCATACAGGGTGGTCCAGCGGTGGCCGTCCACGCCGATACCGTGGTCCAGTTGTACAAAGTTACCGTAAGAATAGTGGAAATCGGCGTAGGTCACTACGCCATCCTGGGCCGCATAGACCGGGGTTCCCCGTTCCGCACACAGGTCATCGCCCCGGTGACCGCCGCCCATGTACCGGCTGATATAGGTATACTCCACCGGGCAGAGGAACCGGGGGCTGTTTTCGGGGTCGTCCAGATTGGGCAGGCCCGCCGTGTTGGCCGTGAAGGTCACGGCGGTTTCCGGCGTGGCGGTGGGCTGGGGCGCGGATTCGGACTGGGTGGTTTCGGCGGTCTCGGGGGTAGCTTCCTCCACCTGGGGCTGCATCATGCAGGCGGTGACGCTAAGCCCCACCGCTGCCGCGCAGACCACCAGCGCCCCGGCGCCGATCTTGCGGTAGTGCAGCAAATGCACAATACGGATCTTGACGCTGCCCTGCCCGAAGGCCAGGGACCCCGGCGCCATCCGCCCCTGCAAAGCGTATTGCAGAATGCTCTCGCAATAGGCGTTGCGGGCGGCGGCATCGCAGTCCCGCACGGCGGCCTCGTCACAGGCGGATTCCATCTCCCGCTCCAACTGGCGGAAGGCCAGCCAGGCCAGCGGATTGAACCAGTGCAGGCAGACCACCGCATAAAACAGAGGCTTGATCTGGGGGTCATGGCGGCGCAGGTGGGTGCGCTCGTGCAGTACCACCGCCTGCCGGGTCGCGCCGGTAAGGGCTGCGGGCAGGTAGATGCGCGGGCGGAAGATGCCCAGCGTAAAGGGCGCGGGCACACAGGCGCCGCTGTAACAGCCGTCCCCGGTTTTGCAGGCCAGGGCCACGGTGTGCCGCAGCCTGGCATACCCGGCCACCGCCCGCACCGCCAGCACCAGCACTCCCACCGCCCAGATAGCGGCCAGCAGGTGCCACACCGTCAGCTGGGTGTACCAGGGCGCAGCGGCCGCAGCCGCCGCAGCGGGCGTCTGAGTCACCGGCACCGGAGCGGGGGCAGGACCTTCGGCCAGGGTCTGGACCGTATCGGCCGCCTGGGCCAGTTGTTCGTTGCGGGGACGGGGCAAAACAAGGGGAATGCCCCAGGGCAGGGCAAAGCGCAGCCCCACCGCCAGCCACAGCCAGCAAAGCATCCGGCTGGGGGTGTGCAGCCGCCGCAGCAGGGCACTGACAGCCAGCGCCCCCAGGGTTGCCGCACCGCCCCACAGGCTGAGCAGCAAAAAGTGCAGCACGGCGTCACGCATGGGTCACACCTCCTTGTCGTGGGCGGCGTCCAGCAAGGCGCGGATCTCGGCAGCTTCGGCGTCACTGATGGGCTTGGCGCTCAAAAATGCCGCCACAAACCGGGGCAGACTGCCGCCAAAGGTCTTATCCACCACGGCGGCACTCTCGGCACACTGGACGGCCTGCTTGGCCACCCGGCTGGTCACGGTGCCGCCGCTGTTTTGCAGCACGCCCCGCTCACAGAGTTTTTTCAGCACCGTGTAGGTGGTGCTCTTTTTCCAGCCCAGGGCATCGGCGGCCAGCTTTACCAGATCGCCGCTGGGCAGCGGTTCGTGGTCCCACACCAGGCAGGCAAAGCGATATTCGCCCTCCGCCAGGCGCAGCGGTTCCTGTACAGACATCGGGAACCCTCCTTTCAGTCGATCATGATAGACTTCTTTCATTTTTAGTCTATCACAATAGACCCGCTCTGTCAAGAAAAAGCAGGGGCTTTTGCTCCCTGCTTTTGTACCTTATGCAAGATGGGTGCGCCGCCGCCAGAAGGCCAGCAGCCCCAGGGCCGCCAGGCAGACCGCCGCCCCGAACCCGAAAGCCAGCCGCAGGTCCCACTGGGCCAGCGCGCCGAAAACCAGATTGGTGCCGATGGCCACGCAATCCAGGATCATGGCGTGGATGCTCAAGGCAGTGGCCCGGTTGGTGGTCTGCACCTGGCGGTTTTGCAGCTGCGCCTGGAAGGGCTGGAACAGACTGTCCGACACCCGCAGCAACCAGATGCCCCCTACCGAAAGCAGGGCCCGGTCGGTGAAGGCCAGCAGACCGCAGGCCAGGGCGGGCGCCAGGCAGAACAGTACAGCGGCCCGGCGGGACCCGGTGCGGCGGGTGACCGCGGCGGACCAGACGCCGCAAAGCCCCAGCAGCGTGGCGGCAATGTACACCGCACCGATGGCGGTGCTGCCCATGCCGCAGCGCTCATACTGCAACTGGTTGAGAAAGACCGTGACGGTCTGGTGCACTTCGGTCAGCAGGCCCACGGCAATCAGGAACACCAGCAGCCCCGGCGCGGCCAGGGTGGCCCGCAGCGTGGCCCCAAAGGGCTCCCGGGCCTCGGCTTTTTCGGGGGCGGGATGTACCTCGGTAAGGGCCAGGGAGAGCAGCGCCGCCGCCCCGTAGCTGAACACCGTGAGCAGCCCCGCCAGGCGGTAGTTTTCCCCAATGAAAAGGGTGTATACCGCCGAAGCAGTGAGCAGCCCCGCCATGCCCAGGCTGTTGTAGACGCCAAACACATGCTGGCTGTTTTCCGGCCCGGCGCAGAGATACAACACACTGGTGTCCACGCCGGAAAGCCCGGCGATCACCACACTGAGCAGTACCCGCTCGGCCAGAAAGCCGCCGAAATCCGACGCCTGCCAGAAGATGATCTTGGACAGAAAATACAGCCAGCAGCACACCACCAGGGTGCGCTTGTACCCGATGCGGTCCGCCACCATGCCCCAGGGCACTTCCAGGGCGATGGTCAGCGCGTAGGAGATGCTCTCGATGAGAGTGATCTGAAAAATCGTGACCCCCTGGGACTGGCGGTACAGGGTGGCAATGGCCCCGTAAAACACCATGCCCTGCAAAAAGGTCATGGCATACATGAGATAAATATTGCGCTTCACGAAAAAAATCGTCCTTTCCCAAAAATCCCGGATACGCACGGCAAACAGGCGCCGGGTGCGGCACCTGGGGTGCCTGTAAGGGATTTTTTAGATAGGACGATACATTGCAGTTTTCCTGCCTTGTTCTTAAGGATAGCCCCAGTATACCACGGCAGGCGGGCAGCGTCAATCGGCGGCGCGCAGTTCCCCCCGCAGCTGCCGCACCCGGCGCTCAATTTCATCGATCACCGCGTTGAAGGCCGCGTCATCCTGGCCCGTGGGATCGGGCAGGCCCCAATCCTCCCGCCGGGTACAGGGAAGCATGGGGCACTGCACATTGCACCCCATGGTGATGACCACATCCACCGGCGGCAGTTCGCCGAGCAGCTTACTGCGCTGAGTGGCGGCCATATCCACCCCGTACCGGGCTCTCACCAGCCGCACGGCGTCGGGATTGATGGCGGGTTTGGTTTCGGTCCCGGCAGAATAGCTCTCAAAGGTATCGGCGGCCAGCAGGCGGCCCAGGGCTTCGGCGATCTGGCTTCGGCAGGAGTTGTGCACGCAGATAAAGGCTACTTTCGGTTTGCCGCTCATGCCTGGGCCCGCGCTTTCTCGATGAGGGTTTTGGCTTCCTCTTTCGTGAGCACCCGGCCGCTGGATACCACCTGGCCGTCCACCATCAGGGCCGGGGTCTGCATCACGCCGCAGGCCGCGATCTGGGCAAAGTCCGTGATATGGCCCACTTCCTGGGGCAGGCCCAGTTCTTCCAGGGCCGCTTTGGCTGCATCTTCCAGGGCATGGCAGTTGGCGCAGCCGCCGCCCAGTACCTTGATGGCCTCGTTGCCGGTTTCTTTTTGCACAGGTTCTTTTTTGCCAAACAGTTTCATAGGTTTATCCTCCTTATTTTATAACAAAACAAATTGCAGCAGATTGAACAGGTAGCCCACCAGCACGATGCCCACCACGCAGATGGCGATAAACAGCCCCAGCAGTTTGGGTTTGACCACTTTGCGCAGCAGAATCAGCGAAGGCAAAGACAAGGTGGTGACCGCCATCATAAAGGCCAGCACGGTGCCCAGCTGGGCCCCCTTGGCCAGCAGGGCTTCGGCCACCGGGATGGTACCGAAGATATCGGCGTACATGGGCACGCCCACCAGCACCGCCGCCAGCACGCCGAAGGGGTTGCCGGACCCCAGCACCGTTTCCACCCAGGTCTGGGGGATCCAGTTATGGATAACGGCCCCCACGCCCACGCCTACCAGCAGGTAGGGCAGCACCTTGCGGTAGGTGGACAGTGCCTGCCCTTTGGCATACTGCAGGCGGTCAGCGGTGGTGAGAGTGGGGTCCTCCAGATCCACGCCGGTGCCCGCATGGGCCAGGGGTTCCAGGTGGTTTTCCATGTGCAGGGCTTCGATGAGGGTACCGCCGGCCACCGCCACCACCAGACCCAGCACCACATAGACCGCCGCCTCCTTGGTGCCGAAGACGCCGGTGAGGAGCACCAGACTGCCCAGGTCCACCATAGGAGAGGAGATCAGGAAGGAGAAGGTCACACCCAACGGCAGCCCCGCCCCGGTAAACCCGATAAAGATGGGAATGGAGGAACAGGAACAAAAGGGTGTGACGGTGCCCAGCAGCGCGGCCACCGTGTTGGCGGCCAGGCCGTGGAACCGCCCCATGATGCGGCGGCTGCGCTGGGGCGGGAAATAACTTTGCACCCAGGAGATGCCGAAGATAAGCACCAGCAACAGTACGCTGATTTTTACCGTATCATAAAGGAAAAACTGCAAGCTGCCGCCCAGCCGCCCGGCGGTATCTACCCCCAGGGCCGTGAGCAGGCTGCCCACCAGGGTGTTGAGCCACTGCATACCCAGCACCTGGTTCTGGAAAAACAACCAAAGATTCATCGGGAACTCCCCCTTTTATCAAATCAAGATTTTTTGATGTTTAGTCTGCAAAAAAACACCGCGCAAAGCGGCGTTTTATTTCCCGCAGCAGCCGCAGGCCGGGGCTTCGGCCACCGGGGTGGTCAGGGCCAGCAGCCGCTGCACCGCACGGGTCTGGCCGTCGGCGCTCAGGCGGTAGTGGGTCCATTTTCCCTCCTGCCGGGCCAGCACCAAGCCGGACTCGCACAGGATCTTCATGTGGTAGGAAAGGCCCGACTGAGTCAGGGCCAGGGGTTCCTGCAGTTTGCAGGCACATTTTTCCCCGCTGCGCAGCTGTTCCAGAATGGCCAGCCGCTTGGGGTCGCACAGGGCTTTGAAGATTCTGGCGTCCTGCTCGTAAGCATCCATGGGCCACACCTCACATCAAAATTTCTTGATGTATAGTATACGCAGCATCCCGCCTTTTGTCAAGGCATCTGTAACATTTTTGTGCCGGGATTGTGCCGGCGCCCCGGAAGGGGTATACTGTAAGAAAAGCCTTTTGGCAAGGAGGTACCGCTATGTGTACCAGCATTTCTTTTTGTAACCGCGGGCTGTATGGCCGCAACCTGGACCTGGAATATCATTTTGGGGAACAGGTGGTCATCACACCCCGGGATCACCCGTTCACCTTCCACCACCACGAGCCGCTGACCCACCACCACGCCATGATCGGCATGGCCAGCGTGGCCCAGAATACGCCCCTGTACGCCGAGGCCCTCAACGAAAAAGGGCTGTATATGGCGGGGTTGTACTTCCCCGGCAACGCCCATTATTTTGAGGAGCCGGACCCCGCCGCCCTGAACCTGGCCCCCTATGAGCTGATTCCCCTGGTGCTGGGCAGCTGCGCCACCGCTGCCGAAGCCAAATCCCTGCTGCAAAAAGTGCGGCTGGCAGCTATCCCCTTTGCGCCGGGATATCCCCTGGCGGCGCTGCACTGGCAGGTAGCGGGACCGGACGGCAGCTTTATCATGGAGCCTATGGCGGACGGCCTGCATTTTTACGAGGACGCCGCCGGGGTGCTGACCAACAACCCGCCCTACCCCTACCAGGTGATGAACCTGAACAACTACCGGGGCATTTCTCCCCGCACGCCGGAAAACACCTTTGCCCCCGCTCTGGACCTGACGGTCTACGGCCAGGGCTTCGGCGGGCTGGGGTTGCCGGGGGATGTTTCGCCCATGTCCCGGTTTGTGCGGGTGGCATTTTTGCACCAGCACGCCGTTTTCCCGGAGGAGCGGGCCGGTCAGGTAAGCCAGTTCTTCCACATTCTGGACGCTGTTTCCATGGTGCGGGGCAGCGTGATCACCCCCGAGGGCCGCTGCGACGAAACCACCTACTCCTGCTGCTGCGATGCCCGGGACGGGGTGTATTACTACAAGACCTACGACAGCGGCTGCCTGCACGGGGTGCGGATGACCGAAGAAACCACCGCCGGCAGCGAACTGCACTGTTACCCCCTGGGGGACAAGCCCCAATTTGTGTGGGACAACTGAACCAACAAAAGGCGCTCACAGCTTGGGCTGTGGGCGCCTTTTTGGTTTATGATGTCCCGTGATGGCCGCCCCCGTGGTGGCCGTTTCCGTTTTGCGGGGTGGGATTTTCGCAGTCCGCCGGGTTCCCGGCTGCACTCTGGGTGGACGCGTCACCCGTCAGCGCCGCGATGCGGTCGCGGATCTCCCGCATGGTCATGCCCTGCACCGCTTCCGGTGTGACGGTGGGGTCCAGCGCCGCCAGTTCCCGGTAGGCGCGGTACTTGCCGTAGGAAAGCCCACATTCGTGGGCCTGCTCCACCTCCCCCGCACCGGCCCCCCAGTACCACCACCGCCGCACAGGCCGCCGTGGCCAGGGCCAGCCCCAGCGGCCGGGCCGTTTTTTGCCGCTGCCGGGTCCGCCAGGCTACCGCCTTGCGGGCCGCCGCTTTCAGTTCCGGTTCGGCGTGGACACTGTCAAACGCAGCGCGCAGTTCCTCATGCATCGTCGTCACCTCCCAGCGCTTCCCGCAGCAGCCCGCGGGCGCGGGTCAGCCGTGTGTAGATGGTATTCACATTTTTGCCCAGAATCCGTGCAATTTCGGGGGCGGTATAGCCCTCGTAATAGTGCAGGTACACCACATCCCGGTAGGCAGCGGGCAGGCTTTGCACCGCCTGCAGCACGGCCCGGTGTTCCTCTGGCGGGGCGGGCAGTTCCGCTGCCTCGTGCAGCGGCACCGTGCGCCGCCGGAACACGCTGCGCAGCAGATCCTTGCAGGCGTTGATGGTCACCCGGATGATCCAGGCCCGGCGGCCCAGACCCCGGTAGCCCCCACCGCGCAGGCAAGGGTGGCGGCGGCGATCATCACAGCGGTTCGTTTCATCATCGGTTCCTCCTTGGTACAGTCAGGGTTTGTTTGCCTTTTACCCGGAATACGAACCAGCGGGCCGAATCCATTCACCGCCTTGCAAATTTTTCTGGTTTTATCTTATCCGCCCGCCCCGGCCCTGTCAACCAAAGAAAAAGGGCGCCCTTGGCGGGCGCCCCTGTGCGGCGGTTCAGTCCTGTTCCTGGGAGTAGCTGAGGATTTCGCCGGTATCGGCGTCGATCTCGTAGTCATACTCGGTGAAGCCCACCTTCCAGGAGAATTCATACACCGTACGGCCATTGTCCCGGTCGGTTTCCAGTTCCATGGCCCGGGTATCGCTTTCAGCCACACCGGCGTGGTTCAGGGCGATCTGCTTGGCTTCCTCCGCCGTGACGGGGCTGCCGGTGGTCGCCTGGGTGCCGTTATAGTTTTCAGCGTCGTAGTCGTAGGAAACAATTTCCCCGGTGGTGGCATCGATCTCGTAGTCGTACTCGGCGGCGTTCTGTACAAACTCCACATCGTAGATCGCACGGCCGTCATCGTAGTCCAGCTTGACCCGCACCGCCTGCAGGTCCGCTTCTGCCAGGCCGGCATGGTCCAGCGCCGCGGCCTTGGCGGCCTCCTCGGTGATATAGCCGCTGTTGGGGTCGGCGCTGCCCGCGATGCCCGCTGTGGTTTCGCCGGCCGGGGCGGCTACCGGCGCCTGGGCTGTGGCCTGGGGCGCCACATCCACGGCATCTTCGGGGGTGGTGGTTTCGCTGGCGGCGGGGGTAGCCTGCTGACGCAGCCCGTTGAAGCCGGCGGCTTCGGCGCAGCCGGTAAGCAGCAAGGCGGCCAGGGCAGCGGTGGCGACGAGCGTGACAGTGGATTTTTTCATTTGTATTTCCTCCTTATCCGGTGTGTTCTCTTGTTGTGCCTTTAGTATACCGCCGTCAGATTAAAGCCACATTAAACGTTCTCATTTTTTTCGCAAGGGAGGAAAAAGGTGAAGATGCTGCCCTTGCCGGGTTCGCTTTGCACCGTCACCCGGCCGCCGTGAGCCTGGGTGATCCAGCGCACCATGGAAAGTCCCAGCCCGGCCCCGCCGCTGCGGGCGGGGTCCGCCTGCCAGAACCGCTGCCAGATCTTATCCAGATCTTCCGGCGCAATGCCGATGCCGTCATCCTCCACGGTGCCCACGGCTTGGCCATCCTGCCGGCGCAGCGTCAATTTCACCTGCCCGCCGGGGCGGCCGTAGCGGATGGCATTCTCGGTGAGATTGATGAGCAGCCGCATGAGCAGCGTTTCGTCCCCCTGCACCATCACGCCGGGTTCCAGCTCCGTTTGCACCGTAATGTTCCGCGCCTCCGCCTGCTCGGCTTCGGTTTCGGCCACCATCTCCACCAGTTCACTCAGATCCACCGGCTCCCGCTGCACCACCTGGCGGCCTTTATCGGCCCGGGCCAGCATGAGCAGCTGGGACAGCAGCGCCGCCATCCGCGCCGCCTGGGTGTGAATACTCTCCAGCGCCGCGCGGGTTTCCCCCTGGGGCTGGGTGTTTTCCAGGGCGTACTCACTCTGGGACAAAATCACCGCCGTGGGGGTGCGCAGTTCATGGGAGGCATCGTCGGTAAACTGTTTTTCCCGGTCGAAAGCCTGCTCCAGCCGGGCAAACATGGCATCGAACTCAGCGGCCAGGGTATGGATCTCGTCCTTGCGGCCGGTCAGCCCGATGCGGCGGGAAAGGTCGCCTCCTTCGCCGATCTCCCGGGCGGTCTGGGTGATCTGCCGCACCGGCGCAAAGGCCCGCCGGGTAAGCAGATACCCGCACACCGCCGCCAGCACCACAAACACCGGCAGCACCAGCAGCGCCGTTTTTCCCAGAGTACCCAGGGTGGAGTTGAAGGCATCGGCCGCGGCAATGCTGCGCACCCACACCGGGCCGTAATCCTCCACCGTGATCTGTTCATCGTACAGATACCAGCTGTGGCCGCCGCTTTCCACCGTGCGCAGACTTCCGTCGTCAAAAATCACCGAGTTGTCGAATTCCCGGGGCACAAAGCCGTAGAGCGGCACCCCTGCCGTATCGTACAGCGAAAGATAGACCCCATCGTCAAAGGCTTCCAGATCACGGTCAATTTCCAGTTCGCCGTCCTTGGATTCCAGTTCTTTGCGGCTGGCTTCGGCCATGGTCTGCATCCGGTCCAGGGTGGTCTGCCGCCTTGACTGCGCCCCCGCATGGAACAAAAATCCCAGGGAAAGCCCTGTCAGCAGCACCATGAACAGGGTATACAGCAGCGTGACCCGCAGGGTAATGGAAAGGCGGTTCATACTTCCTCCCGCAAGACGTAGCCCACACCGCGCACGGTGTGGATGAGTTTGGGTTCGCGGCCTTCGTCGATTTTTTTGCGCAGGTAGCGGATGTAGACATCCACCACGTTGGAACCACCCTCGTAGTCATAGTTCCAGACGCCCTGGCTGATGCGCTCCCGGGAGAGCACCACCCCCGCGTTGCGGGCCAGATATTCCAGCACCGCGAACTCCTTGGCCGACAGGGCAATGCCCTGCCCGCCCCGGGATGCCCTGCGGGCGATGCAGTCCACCTGCAGGTCCCCTACCGTGATGACATCGCTGACCTGGTCGGCCCGGCGGCGGATGAGCACCCGCAGCCGCGCCAGCAGTTCCTGCAGGGCAAAGGGTTTGACGAGGTAATCGTCGGCACCGCTGTCCAGGCCGCGGACCCGGTCCTCGATGCCGTCCCGGGCCGTGAGCAGCAGCACGGGGGTCTTGTCCCCGGCAGCCCGGCGGCGGCGCAGCACCTCCAGCCCGTCTACCCCCGGCAGCATGATGTCCAGCACCACGGCGTCGTACTCGCCCCCTGCCATATAATCCAGCGCATCGGTGCCGGTGAGGCAGCTGTCCACACTGTACCCCGTCGCTTTGAGCTGTTTGACCAGCAGCGCGTTCATTTCGGGTTGGTCTTCCACCACAAGGATCCGCATGGTTCCTTTCCCCTTTCGTCTTTTTTACTATGATACCATAAAAAGATGAAAGCAAAATGAGAACCGCCGGATTTTTTTACTTGACTGCTGCAAGTAACGGATGCTATACTTGACTTAATCAAGAATCAAGGAGGAATCGCCCGTGAAACCCAACGCTGCCCGTGTAACGCTGGGGCCGGCCAGCGGCCCTTCGATGGTCCGATCGGTTCACTATCTGTATGCCGACGGTACCGCCGGGTCGGAACTGCCCCTGCACCATTACCGGGTCGACCTGACCGACGGCGTGCTCTGCGGCGGGGACGGGGCGCTGATTTTCAGCGCCGCCTGGGACGACTGCACCGACGAGGAACACCGCCTGACCTGCTGCCGGGCCGATGTGCCTTTGCTGGAATATGTCAACCGCACCGGGCAGGCAGTGTGGGTCCGCAACGGCCTGGCGTCCTTCACCTTGCTGGCAAAGGGGGCCTCGGTACGGCTGCCTTTCCCGCCCGATGCGGGGGCAGGCCCCTGGCAGATTCCCTCCACTCCGGAGGAGGAAGTCTGGCACGAGCAGACGCTGGCCGCGTTCTGGGGCCTGCAAAGCGCCCCGGTGGAAAGCGGGGAAATCCCCTGGGACCGTGTGTACTGCTACACCGAGGAAGAAGGGCGGTTCTGGTATTTTCCCCGCCCGGAATCCCAGGAGGCCGACAGCTGGTGGGATGCGCGGGAAGCGATGGACGCACTGCTGCAGCCGGTCCGCTGTAATGGCAACGACCCGCTCTGGTTTGCCCCGGAACGGCTGGAAACGCTGCGTTCCCTGACCATCGCCTGGCAGGGAGCACAGCCCGCCTATTCATCGGCATGGCGGCGGCCCGCCTTCTGGATGCGGGGCAAGCCGGTGGCGCCGGAACAGGCAAAGGAGATCATCCGCCGCACCGACCGCTATTTTTCCTGGGAAAGTGAAAAACTGGGTCTGGGAGAATATCCGCCGGGATTTCTTCCTATGCATTTGTTCCAATGCAACTGGTTTTTCCACAACCATTTTCCCGCCATGTACGGGTGGTGCCGCCCCGACGGTCGCATCGGACTGGACGGCATCACCGGCACCTACCCCGAGCTGGAAGAGCTGCTGGGCGACGCCCTGCAGCTGGTGACCGTGTTCCCGGAACTGGACCTGGTACTGCTGCTCTGGAACTGCGAGGAAACCTACTCCTTTGAACCGGGACAACTGGCCCTGCACGGTATGCCCACACCGGAATTCGGTATGCGGCTGCATGACCGGCGCATCGAACTGCTGGCTCCCAAAACAGCGTGGGAGGTCTTTTGCCGGTACCAGGCGCGCTACGGGGAGGACCCCGTGAGCTATCTGAGCCACTACAACGAAACCCGCGGCCTGCGGTGGGTGGACCTTGCCTATCTGCAGGACTGCATCCGGGCGTATGGCGGCGATCCCGCAGCGGCAGCTGCCTGGGCGGAGGAAAAGCCCGTTCTTACCCCGCAGCCCAAACCTGATTATGATTTTGCCGTCGAGCGGCTGCGCTACCAGGGTCTGGAGGAGGCCGTCCGGGCCTTGCGCGCCGGCCCTGCATTTTCCCAAACAGGAGGAAGTTTATGATCCGTACCTTTTCCTACGCCTGCACCGTGCTCTACCGCCGGTTCAGCCACTACACCTCCCAGCGGCTGCACCAGTGGGGACTGAGTTTTGGCACTCTGTTCCTGGTGATCTATGTGGGCAAACATCCCGGCTGCACCCAGAGCGAGCTGACCGCCGCCCTGCACCTGGACTGGGGGCACAGCCAGCGCACCGTCCTGAAGCTGGTGGAAAGCGGCTTTCTGCTGCGGGAGAAGGACGGCCGGGTCTATCGCCTGGCCTTGAGCGAAAAGGGACAGCAGGCTTTTGCGGCCAGCCACCAGGTCTTTTACGACTGGGACGAGCAGGCCCTGGCCAGCCTGACCCCTGACGAGCGTACCCAGCTGGTGGCTTTGTTGTACAAGGCCCTGGGCCGCACCGCCCGCCCCGGTCCGCCGGAGATCCTGTAACAAGCGCTGACGCCCCGTACCGGTTGGGTACGGGGCGTCACAGTTTCTTTAAAAGTTGTTCGGGGTTTGTTCAAAGACCTTTGATGGGTTGCACACAACTGGCCGGTATACTAAGAAGCGTAAACCAACCAAACGAAACAAACGGCGGGCGACGCCCGCACAAATTCCACTGCGCCTTGGACCATGCGAGGGCAGCCGCCCGGTCAAGGCCAGACAACCCACAAGGCTTTGTGCCATCACATAGACCGGACGGTCCCGCGCGCAGCACCGCCCGGACACAGAACTCCCCCGGCCGTAGTTCTACCGCCGGGGGATTCGTGTGTGGTTCAATACTGATACACGCGCTGTTTGACGCGCAGAAATACCACCGTAACGCACACCGCCATGGCTTCCGCCGACATCAGGGACACCCAGATGCCGTCCACCTGCCAGAACAGCGGGAAAATCAGGACGCAGAGGACCTGAAACACCAGCGTGCGCAGGAAGGAAATGGCTGCCGAAACCAGACCATCGTTGAGGGCTGTGAAAAAGGAGGAGCCGTAGATGGCAAATCCGGAAAAGAGAAATCCGAAGGAGAAAATGGAAAAGGCATGGCGGGTCATCGCCAGCAGGGCCGCATCGTAGCCCACAAACAGCCGGGAGAGCGGTCCCGACAGCAGGCGGGCACCGACGAACATGGCCACGGCAAATCCGGCAATGATCACCGCACTTTTGCGCAGCAGGCTGTGCAGTTCCCCGTGGGCGCCCGCGCCGTAATGATAGCTGACCACCGGCGCGGTGCCCACCGAATACCCGATGAACATCGCCTGGAAGATCATGCTCACATACATGAGCACTCCGTAAGCGGCAATGCCGTCCTCCCCGGCATAGTGCAGCAGCTGGGCGTTGTACAGCATACTCACCAGGGACATGGAAATGTTGCTCATCAGTTCCGAAGAACCGTTGGTACAGGTTTTCAGCAATGCCCTGGCGTCCCAGTGAGTGCGCCCCAGATGGAGCCGTCCGTCTTTGTTGCGGATGAAGTAGAGCAGCGGCAGCAGCCCGCCCACACACTGGCTGATGGCTGTGGCCGCCGCGGCCCCCGGCAGCCCGAAGGGCAGCACCGCCACGAACAGGGCATCCAGCACCATATTGGTTACGCCTGATGCCACCGTCACCGCCAGACCCAGATTGGGTTTTTCCGCCGTAACGCAAAGGCACTGGAACTCGTACTGCAGCACATAGGCCGGAATGGCAAACAGCAGCACGGTACCGTAGGTAATGCAGTCCTGCAGCATGATGCCCTCGGCCCCCAGCGCCACCGCCAGCGGGCGCAGCAGCAGGAAGCCTACGCCCGAAAGCACCACACCGCAAAGAATCGAACTGTACACGATCAGCGAAAACAGTTCATTGGCCCGGCGGTCGTCCCCTTCCCCCATGGTTTTGGCGATCAGGGCTCCGCCGCCGGTGCCGAACATGAAGCCCACAGCCCCCAGGATCATAAGAAAGGGAATGATGAAGTTCACCGCCGTAAAGGCGGTTTTGCCCACAAAGTTGGAAACAAAGAACCCATCCACCACACCGTAGATGGAAGAGAAGACCAGCATAACGATGGACGGCAGCGTGAAGCGCAACAGCTTGCGGTAGGTAAAGTGTTCCGAAAGTTGAATCTTCATAAAGGAAGCCCTCCGAAACGTGATCAAAGACAGCTGTCCAGCGCGGCGGCGCGCTGCTTTACGTCATTGAGGAACCGCTCGGTCAGCGCCAGATAGGTCTGCACATCCTCAGGCGCCCAGGCTCCAAAAACAGCGTTCTCGATCTCGATAATGCGCAGCACCGTACTTTCGGCCAGCTTTCGGCCGCTCTCGGTAAGGCGTACCTGCTTACCCCGGCCCCCGGCTGTTTCCAGATACAGCACCTGCTCCCGTTCCAGCTTGCGCAGTGCCGAATTCACCGTCTGTTTGCTCAGACCGCTGCGGCGGCAGACCTCCTGCAGCGGGCAGGGCTCCCCGGTATCACAAACCGTGTACAGAATCTTCATGGCACTGTCCGACAACCCCAGTTTGTGCGCCATCTCATGATACAACGCTTCGGTTTCGCCAAACAGATAATTGAACCGGTTCAGCGATTCGCGGGATTTTCCTTGCATAACGTCCTCCTGCAGTACGATTTCGTACCATAGAGTATAGTACGAAATCGTACCAGAGTCAAGAGGGCGCCCCGCTGTCCTGCCGGTTCCCAACGGCATAACAAAAAGCAGCCTCATCCGAAATCGTGAGGCTGCTTTTTTTCACATCGACAGTCAGGACTCCGGGGACAGAATCAGACTGACGGCTTTTTCCAGGAGGGCATCCCGTCCCTGCCGCAGATCCTCCACCGTGGGGCGGCAGAAAACATCCGGCTGCACGCCCACCCGCTGAATGGTATCCCCCTCCGGCGTATAGACGCCGAAACCGGAGAACATCACCTGCACACTGCCGGGCAGCATGATCTCCACAATATCGCCGTCCGCCCCGATGGAGGGACTGCCCACCACCACCGCTCGGGGCGCCTGGCGCAGGGCCATCGCAGTGGTTTCACCCCGGCTCTGGGTAAATTCGTTGATCAGCAGCACAATCTTCCCCTCGTAGAGAGGGTAGTCATCCCGGTCAGAAAGTCCCGCCATCTTGCTGGAACCGGCACCCGCAGTTTTATAAAACGGCAAGCGGCAAAAGTTGCCGGGCCGCAGAGGGTCGGGATAATCAAAGGCTGCAAAGGGACGAGGTTCCGGGATAAAATACTCTCCCAAAAGATACGCCAGCACCGGTACGGAGGGATACTCCCGTAGATCCACAATGATGCCTTCGGTATCCGCAAAATCCTCCATCAACCGTTCCACGTCTTCCTCTTCCAGGTCGCCGGCGTTGATATAGCCGATTTTGCCCTCCTCCATCAGGCCGCTTTTCCAGGGATTTTCCGGCTCATAATAGGAGAATTGCGTCTGCACCGTCAGGGTCAGGGGCGCTCCGTCCCGTTCCACTGTCACCCGGGCTTCTTCTCCTGCCGCGCTGAGCAGGGAGATGCCAAACCAATACCCGTATTTTCCGGGTTCAGGAACCGGGTGAACGTTTTCCAACTCCGCAATGCGGTCTGCCATGTCCACCCCATCCACCGCGGTGATCACATCCCCCGGCTGCAGGGTTGCTTCCTCCGGGGGCACGGCATCCACCACCGGACGGCCGTCCAGAATCATGCAGTGGCAGGGCAGATAGTTGTCCCCGAAATACCGGTGGAGATAGGCTTTTCCACCCGTGAAAAAGGCATGGACATCTCCGGTTTTGGCCATCATCTCCCCCAGGGCCAGCACGTAATCCCGTTGTGTTTCAGCTGCCAGCATGGTATGAATTCCCTGCCGCAGCGCATCGTCCCAGTCCCCGTCTGTCAGGGATAGATAGGGTGAGTAATAGGCAAAGGCATTCCAGAGCCGGAATACGCCCAGCAGTTTGACCCCATCGTCAGACTGCTGCACCGGCAGATCCTGCTCCGCTGCAAAACTTGCACGTTCCAGCAGATTTTCTCCCGAAAAGGCCACGTAACCGTTGCTCCGGTCGCTGATTTCCAGCCGGGAAAGTCCCTCCAGATAAGCACAGAGGTCTGCACCCCATTCCGTCCGGTCCGAGATCCAGGAAAGTTCCGCCGTAATAGAGCCAAACTGCTGCTCCATCTCATTCCAAAAAGCGGCGGTTTCATCGGTTGCAGCTGCGGGTGTTTCCTCGTAAGGGAAGCCGCTCAACCAATCATACAGCACCTGATTGGCTGCTTCGGGACTCTCGGCTGCCACCACCCGGGGCATCACCCGGAACAGTTCCGCATCCCAGTTGATGTCGCCCCCAATGATGTCCGGATGGTAGTATTTCACAAATCCCCAGACTTTGGCAAGTTTATAGAGATTTTCCTCCTGGGTCGCGTTCAGATCTTCCAGTTCAATGCCTGACCCTTGCAGGAATTCTGTGTCCCTGTCCCGTCCCAGGCTGGAATTCACCGGCCGACGGAACACAATAAGCATTCCACAGCATACTGCCAGTACAACTGCACAGACGATCCACCAACGTTTGCTTTTCATAAGCGCCTCCTCCGGGGCGGCAGAAACATATTATCTGGTGGTTGCTTTCCTTGTTATGGAGCTGCTTCGGTGGCTTGCAGCCGGTCGGCGCAGCGGGTGAAGCCCCGCAGCGCCCAAAGGGTCAGCGCCAGCCCGGCGGCCACGATCCCCAGTGAGAGAAGGATAGCCACTGCCCGGTTCCATTCCAGCAGGGCGGCGCTGCTGGGGTAAAAAAAGAGAAGCCCGTTGAACAGTATGTGGATCAGGATGCCGTAGCCCAGGGACCCGGTGTACCAGCACAGATAGCCCAGTACCAGACCGATGAGCAAAGTCTGGGGGATCTGAAACCACGGATGCCCGATCATGAAGGCCACCGCCGAAAGGACAATGCCCTCTTTCCAGGGGAACCTGGCACAAAGGCCCTGGGTCAGTCCGCCACGATAAATCAGTTCCTCGCAGAGGGGGCCCAGCACGGCAATAGCCAGCACCTGAAGGGGCAGGGTGCCGTCCGTCAGGGATTTGGCGTCCGCTTCAGAGGCAAACAGCATTGCCAGCAGGACGGACAGTTGGGAAAACAGCAGCATTCCCGCCAGCAGGGCCGCCGTCCAAGGGAGCAGCGGCCTCCGCACCCGAAACAAGGCCCCCAGGCGGGCAGGCTTTAGCGGTACCAGCAGCACCGCGGCCAGCACCAGGGTGAGCAGCCCCACGAAGACCCGGCTTCGTACATCCCAGGGGATGCCCAGAGCTTTGGCCGGGAAGTAGCCCAGCCAGCTATACACCAAAAGCAGCACAAACCCTTGCCACAGCTCCACACACTTCACCGCCTTGCAATAGGATAGTTCCAGTGTACCGCTGCTGCGGTCCCCCGGCAAGTGGCAGAATATACAGCCGGTTGTAACAAAAGTTGTGCATCTTGGCAGGCTGCCTTCAGGATTGCGCGGATTCCGCCACAAAAGCCACCATGGTATCCTCTTCCTCGTTGTGGATGAACAGGTAGTCCGGGTGCTTTTCGGTGCGGTAGATGCCGCCGTTCACAAGGTCCGGACAGCCACAGGACTGCAGATTCTCGGTGGGCAGCTGACTGGCGGGAACATCCTCAGTCAGGGTCGCCACATAGGAAAGAGATTCCTTCTCTACCTCTCCGAACGGTGGCTGACTGATGTACAGATACAGTTCTTCCTTATACAGTATGGCCGGGCGGTAATTCTTTTCAACGGGTTCCGTTTCGCCCCTGCGGGACCGCGCCACGGCATTTCCCGCAAGGAGCAGGGCCAACAGCAATACCGGCACAAGGGGAATCAGAATGACTCTGGACAGTTTCATAACGGGGTCACCTCCATACGGCAGAGAATTGTTTTGGTAAAATGGACTTTCTCATAATTTTTCTTTCAGTATACATGCCGGGCTTCCATTCCCGCAAGACCGATGCCTGCATTTGTCATACGTTTGGCATCTTATAACCGATGTACCCTCCCCTTTTGGGAGGTATACCAAAAAGCTAACTTGCGTGATGTGCAAGGGCGGGCACTTTACGGGTTGCAGTGCCCGCATCGGTCGGCGCCCCTTGGGGCGGGACGCCACCTCTGCGACCGCTGCCCCTGCTCCGGCTCCCTGTTTCCGCCGCAGGCGGTGGTCGCCTTCGCAGCTGTTCTCGTCCTCCGATGGTGCGCAGACTGTTGCGGCATCCCGGGTTGTTGCAATAAAAAAAGAGCCCTACACACTGTGTAAGGCTGTTTTTCGTAACGGTAACACCTCTACCCCCGGCACACTCTGCTTTCCTTCCCATCCCCGGGGACTCTCCCGCGGGCTAACCAACAGTCCGCAAGACTGTTGGTTCCGGCGTTGCGGCGCCGTCTTACGGGTTGCGGTGCCCGCATTGGTCGGCGCCCCTTGGGCGGAACGCCGCCTCTGCGACCGCTG
Source organism: Candidatus Gemmiger excrementigallinarum (assembly GCA_019116445.1). Lineage (GTDB taxonomy): Bacteria > Bacillota > Clostridia > Oscillospirales > Ruminococcaceae > Gemmiger > Gemmiger excrementigallinarum. The sequence goes on along the minus strand of DXBP01000052.1, from coordinate 269 downwards.
CCCCTGCTCCGGCTCCCTGTTTCCGCCGCAGGCGGCGGTCGCCTTCACAGCTGTTCTCGTCCTCCGATGGTGCACCAGCGCAACATCCCGGATTATTGCAATAAAAAAACAGCCCTACGCAATGCGTAAGACTGTTTCTGGTGCCGGTGAGCATTCCAAATCCGAACCAGAAGCATCCCTTTTAGAGGCTTCCTGTATCTCGCTGAAAGTGATTTTCTTCGTTCCATCCTTGTAGTTAAAGGTGATCAGCATTTTATCATCGTAAAGAT
>DXBP01000051.1 GCA_019116445.1 Candidatus Gemmiger excrementigallinarum | reverse complement strand
CTGTCCCGCCAGTCGGCCACCGTCTGTTTATCGGGAACAGACGGTGCGTGGGTTTCACGGAAAAAACGTTCTACGTCACGGCTGTATTTCTCAATGGTCCCGGCGCTGTATTCCCGGGCCTGCATCCAATCGCAGAAATCTTGTAATATCATAAAAAAGGATTCCCCTTTCCGGAATTTTTACTTAGTGTACCCTTTCACCGCCCAAAAACGAAGCTATCGCCCACTTTTTTCCATAAAACTGCGCAAAAATCCCGCGCCGGAACGGCGCGGGATTTTTGTGCAAATTTTCACCTGGCAGCCTGCCCGGTTACCTCCACGCAGACGATCTCGGTTTTGCCCTGGGTGCGCAGGCGGTAGCCCCAGGTGCCGGTGCCGCCGCTGACGATGGCCGTGCAGCGGGCTCCCACCCGCTTTTTGCCGTAGTTGCGCTCGTTGCGGGCGGCCATGCCCACCGCCCCCGCGGGCCAGACCTGGCCGCCGTGGGTGTGGCCGCTCAAAATCAGGTCGGCGCCTGCCGCGGCGGCGTTCTTGAAATCCCGGGGTTCGTGGTCCAGCCAGACCGTGTAGTGGCCGTCGGGGCCTTCGGGCTGCAGTTCGGCGGCCGTGAACCGCCGCCCGCCGGTGTAGAGGTAATCTTTGCGGCCCACAATGCGCACCCCCTGCACTAGCACGTCGGTGTCCTCCAGGATGCGCACCCCGGCCTTCGCCATGGCCTGTTCCAGGGCGGCGCGGTCAAAGCTGGGTTCCCGCCAGTGGTGGAACAGGTCGTGGTTGCCCAGCACGTAATACTTGCCCAGGGGTGCCTGCAGCTGCCCGAACAGCGCACAGAAGGCGGCAAATTCCTCCGGCGCGGTGTATTCGTCAAAAATATCGCCGGTGAACACCAGCAGGTCGGGGCGGCAGGCTTCGATTTTGGCGCGCAGTTCGGGGATGCGGCCGCTGTGCATGGCAGCCGCGGGGTTGGGGTGAAGGTCGCTGACCTGCACGATGGTAAGTTTGCCGCCGGGCAGCGGTTTTTCCGTTGTCAGGTGGTAGCGGGTAGTACACAGGTGCAGCGCCCGGTGGCGGCCCCACCACCAGATGAGGGCGGTGAGCAGCCAGGGGGTCAGACCGTCCAGCCACAGGGCCCGCCAGAGCTGCCACACCGGACCGCCCAGCAGCCGGGCGGCAAAGCCCGCCAGGTTGCCCGCGCAGTACAGCGCCGTGAGATACCCCACCAGCACGATGCCCAGGCCCAGGGGGTCCCGTGCCAGCCAGCCCAGCAGGGCCACCAGCAGCAGGGGCAGGCCGTAGTAGAGCAGCGGCCAGGGGGCCAGCCATTCCAGGGGCGGCATCTGTAGAAAGTTCAGATACAGCACCACCGCCAGAGCAGCCTGGCCCACCCGGGGCAGGAAAAACTGAAAAAACGGATGATACATGGAAGCCCCCTCCTGCGGGGCCAAAATCGAAAGAACCTTTGCGCCGTGCGGGACCGTTCCCCTATTGCAAGCGCAGCGCCAAAAAAATCCCGCACCTCTCAGTGCGGGATGGGTGGCAGTTTTTACTGTTCCTTTTCTTTCAGGGCCTTGTCGATGGCCTTGGCGGCTTCCTTGCCGGCGCCCATGGCCAGAATGACGGTGGCCGCACCGGTGACGGCGTCGCCGCCGGCGTAGACGAAGGGGCGGCTGGTCAGGCCGTCGGGGCCGTTGGTGATCAGGCAGCCGTGACGGTCGGCATCCAGACCCGGGGTGGTGGAACGGATCAGCGGGTTGGGGCTGGTGCCCAGGGCCATGATCATGGTATCCACTTCCAGGGTGAACTCGCTGCCTTCCTTCACGATGGGACGGCGGCGGCCGGATTCATCGGGCTCGCCCAGTTCCATCTCCACGCAGGTCATACCCTTGACCCAACCGTTCTCGTCGCCCAGCACTTCCACGGGGTTGGTCAGCGTCTTGAAGATGATGCCTTCCTCCTCGGCGTGCTCCACTTCCTCCTTACGGGCAGGCAGCTCGGCCATGCCGCGGCGGTAGACGATGTAGACGGTTTCGGCGCCCAGGCGCTTGGCACAGCGGGCGGCATCCATGGCCACGTTGCCGCCGCCCACCACGGCCACAGCCTTGGACTTCATGATGGGGGTGTGGGAATCTTCCTTGTAGGCCTTCATCAGGTTGACGCGGGTCAGGTACTCGTTGGCGGAGTAGACGCCGTTCAGGCTCTCGCCGGGGATGCCCATGAACCGGGGCAGACCGGCACCGGACGCCACATACACGGCCTCGAAGCCGTAGTCGTTCATCAGTTCGTCGATGGTCAGCACCTTACCGATGACCATGTTGCACTCGATGTCCACGCCCAGTTCCTTCAGGCCCTCCACCTCGTGCTGGACGATGTCCTTGGGCAGACGGAACTCGGGGATGCCGTACATCAGCACGCCGCCGGCCACGTGCAGGGCTTCATACACGGTGACCTTGTAGCCCATCTTGGCCAGGTCGCCGGCCACCGTCAGGCCGGAAGGACCGGCGCCGATGACCGCCACCTTGTGGCCGTTGGGGGTGGGCATTTCGGGCTTGGTATGTACGTTTTCACGGTACCAGTCGGCCACGAAGCGTTCCAGACGGCCGATGCCCACCGGCTCACCCTTGATGCCGCGGACACACTTGCCCTCGCACTGGTTCTCCTGGGGGCAGACGCGGCCGCAGACGGCGGGCAGGGCGCTGGATTTGGCAATGACCTTGTAGGCTTCCTCAAATTCGCCCTTGGCAACGTGGGCGATGAAGCCGGGAATATCAATATCCACCGGGCAGCCGGAGCGGCAGGGGTGGTTTTTGCACTGCAGGCAGCGCTGGGCCTCGTTCACGGCCATTTCAGCGGTGTAGCCCAGGGCCACTTCCTGGAAGTTCTTGTTGCGGACGTTGGGCTCCTGGCTGGGCATGGGGCATTTTTTCGGGTCCATGTTGGGCATGATCACTGCACCTCCTGTTTCAGCAGATTGCACTGGGCGTCCCGGGCGTGGGCCTCAAAGGGCTTGTACATCGTGCCGCGGTGCATGGCTTCGTCAAAATCCACTTCAAAACCGTCAAAGTCGGGGCCGTCCACGCAGGCGAACTTGGTCTTGCCGCCCACGGTCAGGCGGCAGCCGCCGCACATACCGGTGCCGTCCACCATGATGGGGTTCATGGAAACCACGGTCTTGACGTTATGGGGTTTGGTGGTCTTGACCACGAATTTCATCATGATCAGCGGGCCGATGGCGATGACCTCGTCAAAGTTGGCGCCCTCCACGATCTTCTGTTCCAGCGGGGCGGTGACAACGCCCTTCTCGCCGTAGGAGCCGTCGTCGGTCATGATGATGAACTCATCACAGCAGGCGCGGAACTCGTCCTCCAGAATGACCAGGTCCTTGTTGCGGAAACCGACGATGCCGGTGACCTTGGTGCCCTGGGCATGGAGTGCCTGGGCCACGGGCAGGGCGATGGCGCAGCCTACGCCGCCGCCTACCACGCAGACGTTCTTCAGCCCTTCGATCTCGGTCGCCTTGCCCAGGGGGCCGACGAAGTCATGGACAGCCTCGCCCTCTTTGAGGGTGTTCAGCTCCATGGTGCCGGCGCCCACCACCTGGAAGATGATGGACACGGTGCCTGCCTCGGGGTCAAAGCCGGCAATGGTCAGGGGGATGCGCTCGGAGTCCTCCTTGGCGCGCACAATGATGAACTGGCCGGCCTTCGCCTTCTTGGCGATGAGCGGCGCATGAATCCACAGTTCGGTGACGGTGGGGTTCAGTTCCCGCCGTTTCATGATGGTGAACAAAGCGATCTCTCCTTCTCTTTGTTTTTGGTTGTTCCTTTTATTGTACCGTATTTGGGCGGCGTTGTAAAGAACGAAGCCGCGGCAGAACTTTGCAAATCCTGTGATTTTTTTACCCCGCAAAGGCCACGTGGGCCGGTGTGGGATTGCGCCACAGGGTATACCCCGCGGGGCAGGCAATGCCCGAAGGTTCCAGTCCGGCGGTGTCCAGGGGCACCCCGTCGGAAACGAGGACCCAGTCCGCGCCGGTGAGGTCCTCATAGGGACGGCCGGGGTATTCGGGGCCGGGGGCCTCGGCGGCAAGGTCCAGCACGCCGTCCTCCAGGAAGCCCGAGGTTTCCAGCGTTTCATACTCGCAGAGGTAAACGTCCCGGTCGATGTAGGTATCAATGAGCTGGCTGTCCCGCTGGCGCACACCGTTGGGGATAAACAGCACGGTGCCGTCCAGGGTCTTGAGGGAATCGTTCAGGGCGCTGGCAGCCTGCACGGTTTCTTCCTCCACGCCGTAGGTCCAGCGGTTGATGCGCCATTCCCCGGCATAGCAGAGCACGCAGAGCGCCAGGGCGGCCACCGCCAGACCCCGCCGGGCCTTGCGCCGTACCAGGACCACCCCCAGCACGGCGGCGCCCAGCACAATAACGATGCGCCAGACCAGCAGCCAACCGTCAAAACCCAGCCCCGGCAGGCGGTCCAGCCGGTCGGCCACGAAGTCGAACCACTGCAAAAAGGTGTTGTCCCCGGCGCCGGGGCCGATGTCCCGGCAAAAGACCAGGAAGCCCACACCCCACAGGGCGGTGAGGGCTGCCAGCACCCGGCGGCGCACCGGGGTCAGGGCGCCGTCCAGGGCATCCATGGTCACCAGCAGCAGCGGGATCAGCAGGGGTTCCAGGTACCGCATGTGCTGCCGGGGGGACGGCGAGCCCAGGTCCTCCCGCACGGTGATGCTCCAGGCCACCACCCCCACGCCGATGCCCAGGGCCAGCAGCAGAAGCAGCGGCAGCTGGCTGCGGCGGTGGTCGGTGCCGGGGCGGGGACGCTGCAAACCGCACAGCGGGATGAGCACCGGGAACACCCCGAAAGCCAGCACGGTAAAAAGCACATCGCAGACCACCGCAAAGGGCAAAAAGGCCCACTGTTCGGCGGTGATCCAGCCGGTCTGGTTATAGGAGTTGCCCAGCCCCGCAAAGAGGGTGAGTTTGGCCAGCACAAAGCAGAAGGCAAAAGCGCCCAGCATGGCGGCGACGCTGGCCAGTTCGGTACGCTGGCTGCGGCGGTCGTGCCAGGTGACCCAGGCCCGCAGGAGTGCCCAGGCGATGAGGTAATAGAGGGCCACTTCCTTATTAAGATAGAGCAGCCAGCACCAGGCCCCGGCCAGGGCGCTCCAGCCGATGCGGGCGCGGGGTCCGGCGGCCATGGCCCGCCAGAGGAAGTACACCTGCCACAGGGAGAGGGGCAGGAACACCGTTTCGCTCATGAAGGTGGCGCAAGCGGACAAAGTGGGCAGCACCGCCGTGATGCCCACCAGGAAGGCCGTGCGGCGGCGGGACTGGCCGGTGGCCCGGGCCAGGGCATAGGCCGGGAAGACGGCGCTGGAAGCCCAGGCGGCATTGAGCCAGCCGATGGCGGTGATCTGGGCGGCGGTGGTTTGTAAGGCCAGGGCGGGCAGGATGCACAGCGGGTAAAGAATTTTCTGGTAATCGCTGGGCATATTGCGCACCCGCAGGCCGCGGCCCTGCCACAGGCTGCGGGCCACATCCAGATAGCGCACCTCGTCGCTGTAGACGGCCAGTTCCCGGGGATAGCTGCTGAGCAGGCCGTACACCACCGTGCACACCGCGAACAGCGCCAGCACCCAGAGCCAGCCTTTGTATTGTTTGCCCCTCGTCATAGGTTTGTTGTCCTCCGTTTGGTTGTTAGGCCCATTATACGGCACGGGGGCGCGCAAGTAAAGGGGGCCGAGATTTCACAAAAACTTCGTGACAAACCACGTTGCTTTGTGGTATACTGTGAAGGTTACAATTCGGAAACAATGATGGAGGTGCTTGATCACGTATTCCAATACGATCCGTCTGCCCCGGCTGCTGGTGCTGCTGGGGCTTGTGTCGGCCCTGTTTTTCTGGGCGGCACCGCGCGCTTCGGCTGCGGATTACGACGAAACCCTGGACCGTCTGGGCCGGCTGCAGGACCTGGCCACGGACTATGCGGCGGAGCACGACGCCGACCCCATTCTGCTGACGCTGGCCTACACCCGCGTGGGGGACTACAACACAACGATGTGGCAGCTGACAGCCGGCGCCCGGGATACGGAATTTGAAAGTTATGTATCCCAGAACGACGCCGATCTTTCGGCGCTGCAGGGCATGAACACGGTGACGCTGCCCAACGGGCAAGCCATCGACTTCGGGCATCTGCTGGCGTCCATGAACCTGGTGTACAACGGCATTCCCATCACGGGCAGCTGGGGCGGCGACTGCATGGAGCTGGCCCAGGCCTACTACGGCCAGGCCGATGACGCCGCCGGGTACGCCGACCTGATGCGTTCCACCTTCAATATCGACGATGACGGTTCTTCCAGCAAGTTCGGGGACCAGGACCTGCGGGCGGACCTGGACTCGGTGGTGGTAGGGTCCCAGCTGACCAAGGACAGCGATATTGCCGATGCCCTGCGCAGCTACTACGACGGCCTGACGGAATACGACCGGGCCTACCAGTTCATTTCCCTGAGCTTCGGCACGGTGGACACCTCCTCCAGTTCTTTTGCGGACAGCGTTTACAACGCCGTGATGGAGGACGCCGGTATGCAGCTGCTGTTCTACATGAACGGTATGTGGACCACCGACGGCTGGACCATTGAGGAAAGCTATGCCCCCGCGGTGCGGGGTGCCACCGACCTGCTGGCGGAGTATCTGTCCGGGGCGGTAAACGGCGAGAAGGTCAAGAGCGAAACCAACAACCGTCTGGTGGCCATGGGCGGGCAGGCTTTGTCCGACGCGCTGACGGCCCTGGGCGACAGTGACGCGGCTTCGGCGGCCCTGGCAGCGGCCGAGGACGGCGCTTCCAGCACGGTGAGCAGCACCAGCGCCGCCATCGAAGGCGCTGCCGAAACGCTGCAGAGCAATTTCAACGTGAAAATCTTCGAGTTGATCCTGCTGATCGTGGCCGCCATTGCGGTGTTCTTCCTCATCATGAGCTGCGCGCTGTTTGTTTCTCATCGGCGGCAAAGATAAAAAAGCCCCTTGCGGGGCCGTTATACAAAACCGGCACAGATAAACTGTGCCGGTTTTTTGTCTGCCATTTTACAGGGACAAGCCGGTTTTGACCCGGCCCATTCTTTTTATATACAGCACCAGCAGCCGCCAGCAGCCGTAGCCGGCCAGGAACAGCGCCACCCCGAATACCGCACTCAGAACAAAGACCAGGACCGGGCTGCTCACGCCCGTTATGCCGATATACTGCACCCCGGGGAGCCCCAGCCGCAGCACGGTATCCACCAGTTTGACGGCCCCCAGCAGCGGGGCCAGAATCCCGCACAGCATAAAAGCAGGCGCACAGATGATCAGAACGGGGATCACAAACAGACCGGACAGCCACGCTACGCTGTAATAGGCACACAGGGCCAGCACTTTCTTCCAGCTGAAGGAGGTATCCTTCGTGATCAGGCCGCCCAAATAGGCTTTGGCCAGTTCCCCGGGCTTGCCCAGCCGCGCCACCACTTCCTCGGCGGTTTTCCCCTCCGCCTGCAGTTCCAGCATCTCACTCTTGATTTCCTTTACAATGTCCACCCGCTCCGAACCGGGCAGAGGTTTCAGGCATTTTTCCACTTTTTCGAGATACGCTTCCAGACATTTCTCCATGATCTTATTCTCCTTTCACCTGGTTGATGGCTTCCAGCAAATGTTCCCACTCGGTGGACATGGCGGCAAGATATTCCTGCCCTTTGGGGGTAATGGAGTAATATTTTCTCGGCGGCAGCCCTTCCGCGCTCTCCTGCCAGCAGGAGGAGATGTATTCTTCCTTCAACAATCTGCGCAGCAGCGGGTAAATGGTGTTTTCTTTGGCCGCCAGAATGGGATATTGCTCCAGCCTTTGGATGATCTCATACCCATAGATGGGTTTTTGCCGGATCATCAGCAGAATGCAGAATTCCAGCGTTCCGCGCTTGATTTGTGATTTCCAGTCGTCAAGATTCATATACTGTGCCTCCTGTATGTACATCGTACTACGCAGTATATCAAATGTCAATAGTACGCCGGAAATTGTATGCCGGCCCGCCCTTTCCCCGCCGAACCGCCGCGGTATACAGGATCAGGGGGGCCTTCTGTGCAAAGAAGGCCCCATTCACACTCTGTTCACAGATCGTATATTTTTATCCGGTTATCCACTGTGTAAAGGGGTTATCCACGTTGAAATTGTTGAAAACCCTGTGGAAAGAGTGGAAAACTACCCCCTTTTTCCTGTTGAAATTGTGGAAAACCCGGTGGATATCCTCTTGGGGAGCGGTTTTGCTGCCAAAGTTTTCCACAATGGGGCGGTGGAGGCGGGGACGCTGCTTGACAAGGCTCCGGGATGCGTGTACAATAAGAACAATCCAAAATTGTGCAAAGGAGTGACTGTTGTATGAAGCACATTCAGACCCTCGAAACCCGCGATATGGCCAAGAGCCTCCAGAACGGTGGCTGCGGCGAGTGCCAGACCTCCTGCCAGAGCGCCTGCAAGACCAGCTGCGGCATCGCGAACCAGCCCTGCGAGAAGGCTGAGGACTGATTTTTTCCCATCTGGCAATCGTGCCGGGCAGCCCGTGCGGCGCCCGGCATTTTCTATGGTTATTTCACAAGGAGTTTTTCCATGATCCATCAATACAAACTGGGCGGTTACAACATTGTGCTGGACGTGTTCAGCGGCAGCGTGCACGCGGTGGACGACGTGGCCTATGATGCCATTGCCCTCATCGACCAGGGCAAGACCCGGGACGAAGCCGCCGACGCCCTGGCCAAAAAGTACGCCGGCCGGGAGGATGTGACCGCCGCCGATATTCAGGATTGCCTGGATGACATCGACGAGCTGACGAAGGAGGGCAAGCTGTTTGCCCCCGACGCCTACGCGGACCACGCCTTTGATTTCAAAAACCGGTCCAACGTGGTGAAGGCGCTGTGCCTGCACGTGGCCCACACCTGCAACCTGAACTGCAGCTACTGCTTTGCGGCCCAGGGCAAGTTCCACGGCGAAGCGGGCCTGATGAGTTTTGAAACCGGCAAACGGGCGCTGGATTTTCTGGTGGAAAATTCCGGTACCCGCCGCAACCTGGAAGTGGACTTTTTCGGCGGCGAACCGCTGATGAACTTTGAGGTCTGCAAGCAGCTGGTGGCCTACGCCCGCAGCATCGAGAAGGAAGCGGGCAAGAATTTCCGCTTTACCCTGACCACCAACGGCATCGGCATCACCGACGAAGTGATCGAGTGGGCCAACAAGGAATGTCACAACGTGGTGCTCTCCCTGGACGGCCGCAAGGAGGTCAACGACCGGTTCCGCGTGGACCTGGCGGGCAACGGCAGCTATGACCGCATCGTGCCCAAGTTCCAGAAGCTGGTAGCCGCCCGGGGCGGGCAGGGGTACTATATGCGGGGCACCTTCACCCACCACAACGTGGACTTCACCAACGATCTGTTCCACATGGCGGACGACCTGGGCTTTACCGAACTGTCCATGGAGCCGGTGGTAGCCCCTGCCGATTCCCCCGAAGCCCTCACCGAGGAGGACCTGCCCAAGCTGTTTGACCAGTACGAGCTGCTGGCCAAGGATATGCTCCGCCGCCAGAAGGCGGGCAAGCCCATCACCTTCTACCACTACATTCTGGACCTGAAGCACGGCCCCTGCATCTACAAGCGGATCTCGGGCTGCGGGTCCGGCACCGAGTACATGGCCGTGACCCCCTGGGGCGACCTGTATCCCTGCCACCAGTTCGTGGGCGACCCGGATTACAAGCTGGGCAACGTGTGGGACGGCGTGACCAACACCGCCCTGCGGGATGAGTTCAAGCTCTGCAACGTCTATGCCCGCCCCGACTGCAAGGATTGCTGGGCGCGGCTGTACTGCGCGGGCGGCTGCGCGGCCAACGCCCTGCACGCCACCGGCGACATCCACGGCACCTATGAATATGGGTGCAAGATCTTCCGCAAGCGGATGGAATGTGCCCTGATGATCCAGGTGGCACAGCGCCTGGACCCGGACCTGGGCCGCAACGCCGTGCGGTACGTGAGCGACTGCGACGGCTGCGGCGAAACCAAGGACGGCTGCGAATAACCTACTTTCTTTGAAAAGAAAGTAGGCAAAGAAACTTTCAACCATTTGCCCATGAAGCTGCAGTTACGGAAAATTCCGCAACTTTCCGTCACAGAGAAACCAGGCAAAGAAATTTCAACCAAAAAGGCATGGTCGAATGACCATGCCTTTTTTACATAAAAATGCCGTCACGGGGGTTCGGGCACACCCGAATCAGAAGTGGAGCACCGCCAAAACGGCAGGAAAAACAGTCTTTCCAGGCGTTTTTCCCCGTTTTGGCGTGGGCGACTTCCCCTTTGGGGGTCTTGGGGGCGTGCAGCCCCCAAGCCGTGCCCCGCGCCTCGGAAGTAGCGGCGACTTTTTCGGTTCCTTTTTGGTCGCTCAAAAAGGAACATTTTGCAACCTTCCGGGAGCGCAACCCCACCGGGCAAACCGCAAAAATCAGCTGAACATAACCACGTCGTCCTTGGGCTTCTCGCCGGGTTCGACTTTGATGGCCGTCAGCACCGGGCCGGTGGAATCGGGGGTCTGGCCCTGGTAGATGGGGTGGTATTTCAGGTTGACCTTGGCGGTCAGGGTGATCCAGCTGCGCTGTTCCAGGCTCTTGTAATCATCGTACTTGCAGGGGAAGCCCACAAACTGGATGTCCTGCACGCAGCAGGTCATGGCAAAGCGGCCGGGCACAAAGCTGTTTTTGCCCGCGCGGTTGGTCTGGCAGACCTGGGCCAGGAACTTCACCGTCTTGCCGTCGTATTTCTTGGCATCGTCCATGCAGTCCATATACCAGATGCCGAAGAACTCCTCCGGGATCTCGATGACCGGGGCATTGATGTCAAAAGGCAGGGGGTCGGGGATATCATCGTACCCCACGCTGCCGTCGGCGAACTCGTAGGCAATGTCGCAGCGGCGGCTGGCCTGGCGCACCAGCTTGTGGATGAGCTGGCGGCTCTCCTCGTCGTTGACGTGCTCCGCCCGGTTCACCACCAGCAGTTCGCTGCCCCGCAGCTTGTCCAGCAACAGGGAACGCATGGCGTTGTCCCCCGCGTAGGTCTTGATGGTGGTACCGTCGGCGGTGGCCAGGCACTGATATACCAGCCAGTTGTCGGGCATGGCGTCGTAGAGGTCCTGGATCAGCCACATACCGTTGTATTCAATGATGACCCGCCCGCAGCCGGACTTCTTCTCCAGCGCGGCGAGGTTTTCCTTTGTCAGTTCGCTCTTGTCCTCCAGCTGGGCCACGTGCACCCCGCCAAAGGCGAAGCGGTCGGGGTCGTATTCTTCCTCGCCCTCCTCGCAGACCAGCAGCAGCGTTTTGTCGCCGGAATCAAACTGGGGGTCCTCCATGGTTTCCTGGATGAACTTGGTCTTGCCGCTCTCCAGCTGGCCTACAAACAGGTAGACCGGGATCTGTCTTGCCATAGCAGTGTTCCTTTCTTGTTTACAGGCCGAACAATGCCGCAAGGTCCGCTTCCTTGAGCTTGGAGCCGATGACGCAGAGCTTGCCGGTGACGTCGGGGGTGCTGGGACGGATCTCGTGCTCGCCGGGAACCATATCAAACTCCAGCCAGCCTTCGCCGCCGTCCACAATGCCCTTGGCCCGCAGGATCATGCCGTACTCGCCGCTGTCCAGCTTGGTGAGGGCTTCTTCCAGCGCTTCACGGCTGAACTTGTGGGCCGTTTCCCGGCCCCAGCTGGTGAACACTTCGTCGGCATCGTGGTCGTGGTGATGATGCCCGCAGCTGCAAACGCCGTGCTCGTCATAGTGGTGCTCGTGATGATGCTCATGATCGTGGTGGCAGCACTCGCCGTCCTCATGGTCGTGGTGGTGGCAGCATTCGTGCTCCTCGTCCTCGTCATGATGGTGATGGCAGCATTCGTGCTCTTCATCCTCGTCATGATGGTGATGGTGGCAGCACTCATGCTCCTCGCCGTCCTCATGATGATGATGGTGGTGATGGTGCTCCTCCTCACCGGCATGGGCTTCGTTGGCGGCACGGGCCTGGTCCAGCAGTTCGGCCACCAGGTCCCGCTTGCCGTCCATGACGGAAACGATCTGGGCACCGGTGAGGGCAGTCCAGTCGGTGGTCACGATGGTGGCGGTGGGGTTCTTCTCGGTGAGCAGGGCCACGGCGTCGGCGATCTTCTTCTCGCTGGCGTTGCCGGTGCGGCTGAGGATGATGCAGGAAGCATGGCTGACCTGGTCATCGTAGAACTCGCCGAAGTTCTTCATATACATCTTGACCTTGTTCACGTCGGCCACGGTGACAAAGCTGTTGAGGATGACGGGCAGGGTTTCGGCCACGCCTTCCACGGCGCGGGTCACGTCGGACAGCTTGCCCACGCCGGAAGGCTCGATGAGGATGCGGTCGGGATGGTAGGTTTCCACTACCTTTTTCAGTGCCTCGCGGAAGTCACCCACCAGAGAGCAGCAGATGCAGCCGGAGTTCAGTTCGTTGACCTGGATGCCGGCTTCCCGCATGAAGCCGCCGTCAATGCCGATCTCGCCGAATTCGTTTTCGATCAGGACGATGCGCTCCCCGGCGAAGCACTCCTGGATCAGTTTTTTGATGAGCGTGGTCTTGCCTGCGCCCAGAAAGCCGGAAAAAATATCAATTTTGGTCTTATTCTCTGCCATGATGGCACCTCTATTTCGCTGAATTGGTTGGTTCTGGCAGTCGCACAAACTAACTGCTAATACCATTATAACAAACGCGTCAAGGGGTTTCGGGCCATTTTGCCCCTGTTTTTTTGAACTTTTTGCAAATATTGTGCCCGCTTGACCTTTTTATAAAACGTGGTATGATGAAACTATCTACATCTGATAGAGGGAGTGTTGAACGTTGACGACCAATGAAAAGATCGCCGCGCTGCGTGCCGCCGCCAAAGCCGCGGGCGCAGACGCTGTGCTGTTGATGACCAGCGACCCGCATTGCAGCGAGTACCTGCCGGACTATTACAATGCCCTGCCGTGGTTTTCCGGTTTTACCGGGGAGAATTCCACCCTGGTGGTGACCCAGGAGGGTTCGGCGCTGTGGTGTGACGGCCGCTTTTATGTGCAGGCGGACAAGCAGCTGGCGGGTACCGAGATCGAGTGTATGCACGCCGGTTCCGCCGGGGTGCCCACGGTAGCGGAGTACCTGGCGGCCCACGTGGGCGCGGGCCAGACCCTGCTGCTGGACGGCAGCTGTGTGCCCGCCGACCTGGCCCACCAGTATGCCGACGTGCTGGCCAAGAACGGTGCGGTTCTGAAGAGCCAGGACGTAGCCAGTGCCATCTGGGAGGCTTCCGGTGCCCGTCCCGCGCTGCCGGATACCCCCTGTGAGCTGCTGACCCCGGCCCAGACCGGTGCCACGGCGGCGGAGAAGGTCGCCCAGGTGCGCGCCGAGCTGGCAAAAGCCGGTGCCACGGCCCTGGCCGTAACGGGTCTGGACTGCGTGGGCTGGCTGCTGAACCTGCGTGCCCGGGACCTGCCCTGCACGCCGCTGGCGGTGGCCTATGCCCTGGTGACCTCCAAGACCTGCACGCTGTTTGTGGCGCCGGGGCGTCTGACCGACGCCGACGCCGCCACCCTGGCCGAGAGCGGCGTGACGGTGCGGGGCTACAACGACCTGCTGGATGCCGTGAGCCAGGTGGACGCCGACGAGGTGTTCCTGGTGGACGAGAAAGCCACCAACTACGACCTGTACACGGCGCTTTCCGCCTACAAGACGGTGGCGGGCAGCGACCCCATCTTTGCGCTGAAGGGCGTGAAGAACGAGGTGGAGCTGAAAAACATCCGGGAATGCCATATCCGGGACGGCGTGGCCGTGGTACGGTTTGAGATGGACCTGGAGAAAGCCCTGGCCGAGGGCAAAGACCTCTACGAAACCGACATTGAGAAGATGCTGATCCGGCGCCGTTCCGAGCAGCCGGGGTACCTGGAGGAAAGTTTCCCGGCCATTGCGGCCTGGGGTCCCAACGCGGCGATGATGCACTACCATGCCGAGGGCGAGGTCAACAGCAAGATCGAGCGCCGGGGCTTCCTGCTGGTGGACAACGGCGGCCAGTACGACTGCGGCACCACCGACATCACCCGCACCTATCCCGTCGGCCCCTTGACCGAGGACGAGCGCAAGTATTACACCTGGGTGCTGCAGAGCCACATCGACATGGCCCGTGCGGTGTTCCTGGATTACTGCACCGGTTTTGCCCTGGATACCTTTGCCCGGGGTCCCGTGTGGGCGCACAAGATCAACTACCGCTGCGGCACCGGCCACGGCGTGGGATTCATTTCCGGTGTGCACGAAGGCCCCCAGAGCCTGCGGCCCAACAACAATGTGGTGTTCAAGCCGGGCATGACCATCACCGACGAACCGGGCATCTACGAAACCGACGAGGTGGGCATCCGCATCGAGAACGAGCTGGAGTGCATCGACCTGGGCGACAACCAGTACGGACACTGGCTGGGCTTTGCCCCGCTGACGGTGGTGCCCATCGACACCACACCGGTATTGGTGGATGAGCTGTCCCGCGTGCAGATCGACTGGCTGAATGCCTTCCACAAGCACGTGTACGATACGCTGGCCCCCCGCCTGAACGACGAGGAAAAGGCCTGGCTGGTCAACAAGTGCGCGCCCATCGGGCGGTGAATGCTTTCTGTTCTTTTCTTGCAAGAAAAGAACCAAAAGAACTCTAATTAAAAATATCCCGAGGGGGTGTGCCCCCTCGGGATATTTTTGTTGGGAGTTTCTTCGGTTCCTTCTTTGCAAAGAAGGAACAAAACCACTTACGCTCTCTTGTACAGGATAGGTTCGTCGTAGCCGAAGGTGCGTTTGCCGTTGACTTCCATGCTCTCAGACACTTCCAGCACATCGCTGCTGAACCGCTCAAACAGCGTGAACTTCAGCACCGGGCTGAACATGGACACGCTGCCGCCCTCCCAGACGCCGTCCTGCTCGGTGTAGAGCGCCGGGGTGAACTTGGCCGAGGGTTTCAGATCCGCGTAGGCCACCGGTTTCATATTCTCGTAGGTGAAACTGTCCTTGTCATAGCCCGCAGGCAGGTCGTAGCTGGTCAGCTTCACGCTGTCCCCCTCCTGGGTGAACAGGAACAGATGGGGCGCCGCGTGGGTGCTGCCGTTGGCCGTGAAGTAACTTTCCTCCACCAGGAACACCCCCGCAAAATCCGCGGGCAGGCCCTGGATTTTATCGTTGCAGGCCGTGTTCACGTGCTCCGCATAGGGGAAGTTCTCCCCCTTTTTCGCCTCGTACTGCTCTTTATTGTTGAAGTGTCCGGTCAGGATCTGCATAAATTCATTCAGCTTGCTCATTGTATATACCCCTTTCTGAGGCAGGCCCGCCGCGGCGGGCATCCGTTCGTTGTTTTCGTCCCGCGGCCTTTCCGCTTGACAATGTCAAGTATACCCCCGTTGGTTGACTTAGTCAAGTAGTAAAATTCCAAACTTTCTGTGAACAAAAAAAGGCAGGGCCCAAGGCCCTGCCCCTTACAGGCAAATCGAGATAATGACCGGCACAAACAGCGAACAGATCATGCCGTTGAGCACCGAGAGGACCACCGTTTCCTCGTTGGTGTATTTGAGCATCATGGGCAGGGTGGTATCCTCACTGGTGGCCCCCGCCGGGGCGATGCTGGTATAGTAGTTCAGCTTCAGGGCGATGCAGGGAATGATGAGATAGGAGAAAATCTCCCGCATCAGGTTGCTCAAAAAGGCCACGCTGCCCATCTCGGCCCCTACCAGCCGCCCGATGGTCGCCCCGGCCAGGCTGTACCAGCCCATGCCGCCGGCGATGGCAGCGCCGTAGTTCCAGGGCATGTGCAGCAGCGCCGCGCAGAGCACGCCGCCCGCCACCGACCCGAACATGACCCCCGCCGGGATCAGGAAGATACGCAGGTGATATTCCCGGATCTTGGCGGCCAGGCCCCGGTACATTCCCACGCTGATGCCCACCGAGAACATCAGCAGATACAGCACGGCGTCGGTGTGGCCGGTGAGGAAGGTCACCACCGGCAGGTCCAGGCCCGCCAGGCCGTAGACCAGGCCCAGCAGCAGCGCGCCGATGGTCAGCAGCACCATCATCGGGGTTCCTCCTTTCCGCGGGAGCCTTTTTTCACGAAAAACCGCTCCGTCAGCAGGTACACCACCAGGATGGACGCCGCCGTGGGCAGCAGGAACATCAGGAAGCTGGCCGCTCCCAGCGAGAACAGATCCTGCAGGAAGTTGTCTTTCTGCCCCAGCATGACCCCCATGGAAAAAATCAGCACCAGCGTGCAGACCAGGGCCAGCCGTTCGTTGGCCTTTTTGCCCGCCGCCGGGAACACGAACCGCCCCACGACCATGCCCGCCAGCATTACCAGAAGAATATCCACTTTCTACCGTCCCTTTCCTGATTTCGCAATTAGAAAGATTGTACCAGAAACCCGCCGTAAAGTCCATCCGTTTTTTCTTGTTTAGGCGGTATCTCTCATTTTGTAAAAGGGCGCAAAAAAGGCAGGACCCGCAGGTCCTGCCGCTTACCCAAATTCAGTTGACGGAAATTTTCAGCGTGCCGTTCTGGTAGTCCTCCTCGCTGCAGGGCATACTGCGGTCGATCTGCCAGATGCCGTCCCGCCAGATGGCCTGGATGGTCATGTAGTCGGTGCCGGACTCAGTCTCGCCGGTGGTGCGGTTGACGCCGGTCCAATGCCCGGCCACGTTCAGCGTCACGGTGTGGTCGCCGTAGGTCAGCCCCGCCGTGGAGAAGGCCATATCCGAGGTATCGCCGTTGTACTCTACGGCGTCATAGGCGCCCATGGTGATGTCCCCTTCCCAGCTCTGGGTGTTGTTCTGGCTGGAGAAGCGCAGGTCCGCGGTCTTGCGGGTGTTGAAGGCCTTGAGCAGGGATTTGTAGTACACCGTGAACATGGCGTCCAGGTATTCCTCGTCGGGGTCGTTGTAGCCTTCGGCGTCGCAGGGGGTCAGTGTGCCGAAGGACGCCGTGGGGTTGCTGGGTTTGGAAACCAGCGCCAGGGTAGTCTGCCAGCCGTCGCCCTGGGGCAGAATGGCCCGCAGCAGGGTGTCGGTGGCGGTGACGGCGCTGCGCTCAAGGTACGCCCGGCCATCCTCGGCCACGCTGTACGCCACTTCCTGGCCGTTGAGGGTCAGTTTCATGCCGTCAACGGCGGTGAGGTTTTCCAGGTACAGGCGGTCCTCCCCGCTGGTGGAGGAAGCCGGGGCGGTTTCGGCGGTGACGGGGTCCGCCGGTGCATCCACCGGCTGGCTTTCCCCCAGTTTGTGGAACACCGCCACCCAGACCAGCGCCAGCAGCACCACCGCCAGGATCGCCACCGCCGCGATGGTAACGGTCCGCTTGCGCCGGACAAAGGCTTCCGGCGGCCAGCTCACGTTGGCCTGGGGCGGGGTTTCGGAAAGCGGCGCGCCGCATTGGGAACAGAATTTCTGGCCGGGCCGCAGGCAGGCAGCCCCGCATTTGGGACAGCGTTTCATGGTAGATGCTCCTTTCTTTGCCCGGGGGCTCAGCTTTCGGCGATAGCCACCAGGTATTTGTAGATCTGGGGTTTGTATTCCTCGTACAGGCCCATGTGCTCGTACAGGTCTTTATAGTAGTTGAACAGCGCCGCCCGGGTGGTGACGATGTTCACGGGGTTGAGCACCGTGTGCACGGCGCTGCCCGGGGTGTTGTAGTAGTTGTAGATGGGCGTGGAGAGGGCGTAGAACTTCTCGGCATAGCGGATGTAACTGAGGTTGAAGTAGAGGTCCTCGGACCAGTCCAGTTCCTCGGCACAGAGGATGTCGTCGTGGGCGCGGACGATGTCGGCGCGGTAGAGTTTGTTCCACATGACGCCGTAGTAGAAGCTGGCCGGTTCCTGCATCAGTCCCGCGGCAAACTGCTCCTTGTTCATGGGGCCTTCCAGCAAAAAGCCGAAGGTCTGCACCTTGTCGGGGCGCTGGGGCCGGGGCCGGCGGGCTTCGGCTTCCTCACTGCGGGGGCGGGGCGGGGTAATGCGGTTGTAGTGGGCGATGACCAGGTCGGCATCCGACCGCAGCGCCCGGTCCACCAGCAGTTCGGTGGCGTTGGGCAGGATGGTGTCGTCGGCATCCACGAACTGCAGGTACTCCCCTTTGGCGTACTGCAGCCCCAGGTTGCGGGTGGCGGCCACCCCGCTGTTGGCTTTGTCAATGAGGACGATGCGTTTGTCCACCCCGGCGTACATCTGGCACACCTGCAGGCTCACATCCTGGCTGCCGTCGTTGAGCAGCAGGATTTCGATATTCTGGTAGGTCTGGCGGCGAATACTTTCGACACAGCGTGCAATATGGTTCTGTGCGTTGTAGATCGGCACAATGATGCTGACCAGCGGCTGATTCTGCGGCATGGCAACATTCCCCCCTTGGTTTGGTACTTACACAATACCATAAATTTGCACCGCTGACAATGGAAAATGCTGCCGCTGTGTGGTAGAATATGAGATAGTGACCGAATTTTACAAAACGCGAGGTACATCCTATGAAAGAATCCATCACGCGCCTGCGGGCGCTGGAAAAGCAGCTGTTTGCCTACCGCTATGCCCTGAGCGCCATCGACTTTGACGCCGAGACCGTGGCCCCCGAGGGCAGCGCCGAAGGCCGTGCCGAAGCCTGCGAGGTGCTGAGCCGTGCCAGCTTTGACCTGCTGGTGAACGAGGACACCGCCGCCCTGCTGCGCCAGGCGGCCGCCGATGCCGAGGACGAGCAGCAGGCCGCCGAGGTGCGGGAACTGCAGCGCCAGTACGACGAGATCGCCAAGATCCCCGCCGAAGAATACGCAGCCTTCACCAAGCTGGTGCAGCAGAGCATTCCGGCCTGGACCAAGGCCAAGCGCACCAACGATTTTGCGCTGTTTGCGCCCTATCTGGAAAAGATCGTGGAGGCCCGCCGCGCCCAGGCCCGCTACTTTGCCCCCGACCGTGACCCCTACGAGGTCTGGCTGGACCGGTACGAGCGCGGCCTGACCATTGCCCAGTGCGACGAATTCTTTGCCACCCTGCGGGAAACCATCGTGCCGCTGCTGGCCGCCATCCGGGACCACGGCGCGCCCATCCGCACCGACTTCCTGGACCAGGACTGGCCGCTGGACGCCCAGAAGCAGGTTTCCAAGAAGATCATGGAACTGTGGGGCCTGGAACCGGAACACTGCCTGCTGGCCGAGAGCGAGCATCCCTTCACCACCGAGTTCTGGCGCGGGGATGTGCGCATCACCACCCACTATATGCCCCGGGATATGTTCTCCAACCTGTACAGCGTGGCCCACGAGGGCGGCCATGCCCTGTATGAGCGGCACATTGCCCCCGAGCTGGACTACACGACCATCACCGGCGGCGCCACCATGGGCCTGCACGAGAGCCAGAGCCGCCTGTTTGAAAACTACGTGGGCCGCAGCCATGCTTTTGTGCACTGCCTGTACCCCACCCTGCGGGAACTGTTCCCCACCCAGCTGGCGGACGTGACCGAGGAGGAGATCTGGCGGGCGGTGAACCGGGCGGAGCCGGGGCTGATCCGCACCGAGGCCGACGAGCTGACCTATGCGCTGCACATCATGGTGCGGTATGAGCTGGAAAAGGCCATGATCCAGGGCACCCTGGCGGTGCGGGACCTGCCCGCCGCCTGGAACGCCAAGTACAAGGAGTACCTGGGCGTGGACGTGCCCGACGATGCCCACGGCTGCCTGCAGGACATCCACTGGTCCATGGGCGATATGGGCTATTTCCCCAGCTATGCCCTGGGCAGCGCCTACGGCGCCCAGGCCATTGCGGACCTGCGCAAGACCATGGACCTGGACGCCCAGTGGGCCGAAGGCAACCTGCAGCCGCTGAAGGACGCCCTGTGCGACCGGCTGTGGAAGTACGGCAACCTGAAGGAACCCGCCTGGCTGGTGAAGAGCCTGTGCGGCGGCACCTTTGACCCCCATTACTTCACCGACTACCTGAAGGCCAAATACACCGACCTCTACCGCCTGTAACGCGTAAATTTACACTTTATTCACAGGCAGGGGCTTGTATTCGGGGCAAACTATAGTATACTGGTATTGTAGGAATTGGAAAATTCCGGCAACCCCTTACGGAAAGGAGCGTTCCCCATGGAGCGTGTAGATATTGCCATCATCGGCAGCGGCCCTGCGGGGGTATCGGCGGCCATCACCGCCAGACTCCGGGGCAAGAGCCTGCTGCTGTTCGGCAGCAAGGACCTGAGCGAGAAGATCGGCAAGGCCCACAAGATCCAGAATTACCCGGGCCTGCCCGATGTAAGCGGCGAGGAGCTGCGCGGGGCGTTCCAGAAGCATCTGGACGCCATGGGCGTTTCCGTCACCGAAGCCCGGGTGAACGCCGTATATGCCATGGGGGATTATTTTGCCGTGCAGACGGCGAACGAAACTTATGAAGCCACGGCGGTGATTCTGGCCACCGGTGTGGTGCAGGGCAAGGCGCTGCCGGGGGAGGAAGAGTTCCTGGGCCGGGGCGTGAGTTACTGTGCCACCTGTGACGCGCCGCTGTACCGCGGCAAAGCGGTGGCGGTGATCGGGTCCAGCCCGGCCGCCGAACCGGAGGCCGCCTATATGGCGGAGGTAGCGGCGTCGGTACTGTACCTGCCCCTGTATGAGGGCACGCCCGACCTGCCCGGGACGGTGCAGGTCATCCGGGAGAAGCCCACCGCCGTCACCGGCGAAACGCTGGTCACGGCGCTGCACACCGAAGCCGGGGCGTACCCGGTGGATGGGGTGTTCCTGCTGCGGGATGCCATGGCGCCCACCCAGCTGGTGCCGGGCCTGGAAGGGGCCGGCGGCCACGTGGCGGTGAACGCCAGGATGCAGACGAACCTGCCGGGCTGTTTTGCCTGCGGCGATGCCGTGGGCCTGCCCTACCAGTATATCAAAGCCGCGGGCGAAGGCAACGTGGCGGCGCTTTCCGCCGTGGAGTACCTGGCCGCCCAGAAGCGCAACACAAAGGAGTAATGTGATATGGTACACGAAGTGCACAAGAATGATCTGACCCAGGCCCAGGCCGCCGACGTAGCGGTGCTGGATTTCAACGCCACCTGGTGCAATCCCTGCCGGATGCTGGCCCCGGTGCTGGAGGAAGCCAGCAAGGACCTGGAGGGCAAGGCGCTGTTCTACGGCATCGACGTGGACGAGAACCTGGCCCTGGCCCAGCAGTTCGGCATTTCCAGCATTCCGGCGCTGGTAGTGCTGAAGAACGGCCAGCCGGTGGCCCGCCAGGTGGGCTTTATGCCCAAGGCCACCCTGATGCAGTGGCTCAATGGCGTATTGTAACCTACTTTCTTCGCACCTACTTTCTTTG
Source organism: Candidatus Gemmiger excrementigallinarum (assembly GCA_019116445.1). Lineage (GTDB taxonomy): Bacteria > Bacillota > Clostridia > Oscillospirales > Ruminococcaceae > Gemmiger > Gemmiger excrementigallinarum. The sequence continues at coordinate 35,943 of DXBP01000051.1, read as the reverse complement.
CAAAGAAAGTAGGCAAAGAAACTCTAACCTTTTGAACCGGGAATAAGCGGTGGTGGACAACCGCCTTGTCCCGCCCTACGCGTTCCTTCCCTGTGGGGCAAGGTACGGCGGCAGGGCTGTGTGTTTCCTGTTTGCAAGGGGGAACCGGAATTTCCCATAAAAATATCCCGCAGGGTGCTGCCCTGCGGGATATTTTTTATGAGAGTTTCTTCGGTTCCTTCTTTGCAAAGAAGGAACAAACCGTTCCTACTTTCCGTAGCTGGCCAAAAACTGCCGGGTGCGTTCCTCCTTGGGATGGTCGATGACCTCTTTGGCGGGGCCTTGTTCCACCACCACGCCGCCGTCCATAAACAGGATGCGGTCCGCCACATCCCGGGCGAACTTCATCTCGTGGGTGACGATGATCATGGTGGTCTTGTGGGCCGCCAGGTCCCGCAGCACCCGCAGCACCTCGCCGGTGAGTTCCGGGTCCAGGGCCGAGGTAGGCTCGTCGAAGCAGAGAATATCCGGTTTCAGAGCCAGGGCGCGGGCGATGGCCACACGCTGCTGCTGCCCGCCCGAAAGCTGGTGGGGATAATGCCCCGCCCGGTCCGAAAGGCCCATATCGGCCAGCAGTTCCCGGGCATGGTTTTCCAGTTCGGCCAGGATCTCTTTTTTATGCTGCTTGTAGTCGGGGCGTTCCTTCGCCAGCAGTTCCCCCGCCAGCATGACGTTCTGCAGCGCCGTGTACTGGGGGAAAAGGTTGAAGTTCTGGAACACCAGCCCGAAATGCAGCCGCTTTTTGCGGATGGCTTCCTCGCTCTGGGTGCGGGCGTCGGCGGCGCTCCACAAGGTTTCGCCGCCTACCGTGATGGAACCGGTGTCCGCCGTTTCCAAAAAGTTCAGGCAGCGCAAAAGGGTGGTTTTGCCGGAACCCGAGGACCCGATGATGGCGATGGCTTCGCCTTCGTCCAGGGTAAAGGAGATATCCCGCAGCACGGCGGTACTGCCGAAGCTCTTGCCGATGCCGGCCACTTCCAATAATGCCATAGCGGTCCCCCCTTACCGGAAATAAGCCAGCCGCTTTTCCAGCCAGCCGAAGAGCAGCGTCAGCGCGCCCACGAACACCAGGAAGAACACCGCCGTGGAGAACAGCGGCCAGATCAGACCCTTGGCGCTGTACTCCTTGGCCATCATGATGATGTCCTTGTTGGCGATGACGTTGGCCAGGGAGGTATCCTTGACCAGGGTGATGATCTCGTTGCCCATGGGCGGCAGGATGCGCTTGATGACCTGCAGCAGCGTGACCTTGAAGAAGATCTGGCTGCGGGTCATGCCCAGCACCTGCCCGGCCTCGGTCTGGCCCTTGGGGACCGCCTCGATGCCGCCGCGGTAAATTTCGGAAAAATAACAGGCATAGTTGATGGCAAAGGCCACCACCGCCGCCACCAGGCGGCCGCCGGACCCCGAAGGCCAGGGGCTTTCAAAACCCAGCAGGCCGGGGCCCAGATAAATCACAAGGATCTGCAGCATCAGCGGCGTACCGCGGATGATCCACACAAAGGTCTTGACCGCCCCGCGCAGGGGTGCAAACCGGTTCATCGAGCCAAAGGCCACGACGAGGCCCAGCGGCACCGCAAACAGCAGCGTCAGGCCGAAGAGCTGGCAGTTCAGCCAGAACGCTTCGGTCAGGCGGCCCCAGATTACGCCCGCCTCGCCCATCACTCGGCCAGGGTCAGGCCGTACTTGTCGGCCAGGGCCTGCATGGTGCCGTCGGCTTTCAGGACGACAAAGGCATCGTTCACGGCGGCAGCCGCGTCGCTGCCCTGGCGGAAGGCCACGCCGTACTCCTCGGCGTTCAGCTCATCCACGATCTCCAGGTCGGCGTAGTCGGTGCCCTCGCCGATCATGGCGGAAGCCAGGGTCAGGTCCAGCACGGCGGCGTCGGCGGTACCGGCGGCCACTTCCATCAGGCAGTCGGTCTGCACGCCCTTGCTGATGTAGTCCGCCTGGGCCAGGTTCTCGTCCTCCTGGATGGTGGTTTCACCGGCGGAACCGGCTTCGGCCACCACGGTCTTGCCCACCAGGTCGGCGGTGGAGGTATAGCCGCTGCCGGCCTTCATCACAACGACCTGGGCGTTCTTGGCGTAGGCCTCGGTGCAGGCGGTGTTCGCCAGAATGTCATCGGTGAGCGTCATGCCGTTCCAGATGCAGTCGATGCTCTTGGCGTCCAGCTCCACGATCTTGGTATCCCAGTTGATCTCCACGAACTCCGGCTCCACGCCCAGCTGCTCGCATACGGCGGTGGCCAGCTCGGTGTCAAAGCCCACGAACTCGCCGTTTTCGTCGGTGTAGTTCATGGGGGCGTAGACCGTGTAGCCGATGGTCATTTTGCCCTTTTCTTTGATGTAGGCCAGGTCGCTGTCCGCAGCGGCTTCCGCGGTGGAAGCTGCATCGGCGGTGGACTCCGCCGCAGCGGACTCGCTGGTAGCGGCGGTGCCGCCGCAGGCGGCCAGGCTGACGGCCATACCGGCGGCCAGCAGCAGGCTGATGAGTTTTTTCATGATGATTCCCTCCTGTAATGTTCCCGCTGGTTCCCTCACGCACAATCTTTACCGCCCTAAAGCGGTAAACCAACGGTATGTTAATAGTACCGCAAAACTACCGTTTGTGCAAGGGAAAACCGCAAAAAAAGCGGCAGGAGCGGGGATTTTGCCCCCTCCTGCCGGATTTTTTACAGAACCTTGCTCAAAAAGTCGATGGTACGGGGCTGTTTGGGGTGGTTGATGACCTCATCGGGGGTGCCTTCCTCCACGATGTAGCCGCCTTCCATAAAGATAACGCGGCTGGCGACTTCCCGGGCAAAGCCGATCTCGTGGGTGACCACCACCATGGTCATGCCTTCGGCGGCCAGCTGCTTCATGACCTGCAGCACCTCGCCCACCATTTCGGGGTCGAGGGCCGAGGTAGGCTCGTCGAAGAGCATGATGTCGGGGTTCATGGCCAGGGCGCGGGCGATGGCCACACGCTGTTTCTGCCCGCCGGAAAGCTGTGCCGGGTAGGCATCGGCCTTGTCGGCCAGACCCACACGGTTGAGCAGCCGCAAGGCATTCTCCTTGGCCTGGGCCTTGGTGGCTTTTTTCAGTTCCGTGGGGGCCAGGGTCATGTTGCCCATGACGTTCAGGTTGTTGAAGAGGTTGAAGTGCTGGAACACCATGCCCACGTTTTCCCGCACTTTGTTGATGTCGGTCTTTTTGTCGGTGAGGTCATGGCCGTCCACAATGACCTCACCGCCGGTGATCTCCTCCAGGCGGTTGAGGCACCGCAGGAAGGTGGATTTGCCGGAGCCGGAGGGGCCCAGGATGACGACGACTTCGCCCTCGTAAATATCGGTGGAAACATCCTTGAGCACTTCCAGGTTGCCGAAGTGCTTTTTCAGGTGGGAGACATGGATCTTGACATTGTTTTTATTCACGGCCACGGTTCAGTCTCCTTTCCACTTTCTTGGCCAGCACCGACAGCGCGGTGATGACGATCAGGTACATGATGGCCACGATGGTCCAGACCTCAAACACCTTGAAGGAGTTGGCCACCACGTTCTTGGCGGTGTTGACCAGCTCGGGGAAACCGATGACCGACAGGATGGAGGTATCCTTCAGGGTGATGATGAACTGGTTGATGATGCTGGGGATCATGGTGCGGATGGCCTGGGGCAGCACCACGCGCACCATGGCCCGCCAGTAGGGCAGGCCCAGGCTGCGGGCGGCTTCCATCTGGCCCTTGTCCACACTCTCGATACCGGCGCGGATGATCTCGGCCATATAGGCGCCGCAGTTCAGGGCCAGGCAGACGGTGCCGGCCTGCAGAGCGGTCAGGGTAAATCCGTTGAAGCCCAGCGCACTGTTGACCAGGGCCGGAATGCCCAGGTAGATGTAGAAAGCCAGCACGATCATGGGCACGCCCCGGATGGCGTCCACAAAGATGATGGAAATGATGTTGCAGGCGCGGTTTTTGACCACGCTGAGCAGGCCGAAGATCAGGCCCAGGATGCAGGCGAAGAACAGCCCGCAGAGAGCCAGCAGCAGCGTCTGGCCCATGGCCGCCAGCAGCAGGCCGCCGTAGGTGGTAAGGATCTGGATCAAGGGCAGAACTCTCCTTTCAGGAAAAAGTCAGGGACGCGAAAAACAGGGACGCCTGCGACAACAGGCGTCCCCGCGGGTTTCTGAAACTGGTAGGTGTCCGGGCGCAGGACGTCAGGCAGGCGCGTCAGGCACCGCCGTGCGCGACTGTTGCCCCTTTTGCTGGGCATTAGCCCAGGTACTTGGCCAGGATCTCGTCGTAGGTGCCGTTGGCTTTGATGTTGGCCAGACCGGCGTTGAACATATCCAGCAGTTCCTGGCTGTTCTCGCTGAAAATGGCGAAGCCGTAGTCGCCGCCCTCATTGGCGGTGTTTTCCAGCACTTTCAGGGCCAGGCCGCCGTCCTTGATGGAAGCCTGCATGATGGGGGTGTCCTCAAAGCAGGCCACGCACTGGCCGCCCAGCACCGCCTGGTACATGGTGGGGGAATCCTCAAAAGACTGGGTCTGGAAACCATACTCGTCCTTCAGGCTCTCGGCATAGGCAGCGCCCTGGGTGCCGATCTTGATGGCCACGGTCTTGCCGGCCAGGTCCTCAAAGCCGGTGATGTCGGAATTTTCGGCCACAGTCATGGTCTGGGTGGCGGTGTAGTACCCGTCGGAGAACATCCAGCCGGAGTCCTTGCGCTCCTGGGTGATGGAGGCGCCGGCGATCATGCCGTCGGCCTGGCCGGACTGGCAGGCGGCGATGGCGCCGTCCCAGCCCAGGCTCTTGAGCTCGTACTTGAAGCCCTGATCCTCGGCAATGGCAGCCACGATGTCCACGTCGATGCCCACGAAGTTGCCGGAAGCATCGGTGTATTCAAAGGGTTTGAACACGGTATCGGTGGCGATGACCCAGGTCTTGTCGGAACCGGCGGTCTCGGCGGAAGCGGCCTCGGAAGAAGCACCCTCCGCAGCGGAAGAAGCGGTGGACGTGCTGGAAGCAGCGCCGCCGCAGGCGGCCAGCGACAGCGCCATCACGGCAGCCATACCCAAAGCAAACAGTTTTTTCATGGTGTGTTCCTTTCCTCTCTATACAGATTCCGTGGCCAGCGGCCACGGGGGATGCGGGGCAATTACAAAAAAAGGGCGACAGCAATCCATACGGATGCTATCACCCTTGATAGTGCCCATACATCGTACTTTTGTATTATATCATTTTTCTATCAAAAGTCAAGCTGCAGGGGCGTTTCCGGTTTCTTTTTTTAAGTTTCGGCAGTTTTTTGTTTACAGTTCCTTTGCTGCGCAAAGCAGGATCTCCAGCGCCTTGTCCAGACCCAGGCGGCTGGTGCACAGGGTCAGGTCATAGTTGCGGCTGTCGCCGTAGACCTGGCCGGTGTGTTTGGCGCAGTAGTTGCGCCGGGCGCGGTCGGCGGAATCCATGTCCGTTTCCAGCTGCTCAAAGGGGGTATCGGGCATGAGTTCCCGCATGTGCAGCAGGCGCCAGTTGCGGTCGGCGTGCACGAATACCCGCAGGCAGTGGTCGAATTCCCGCAGGATGTAGTCGGCGTTGCGGCCCACGATCACGCAGCTTTCCTTGTCGGCGATCTCGCGGATGGCCTTGACCTGGGCGTTCCACAGTTCTTCGCTCAACGGTTTATCGTAGAAATTGAACAGGCTCTGGGTAAATCCGAACTCGTGGGGCACCCGCTCGTCCCAGCGGCGGACCTGCTCGGGGCTTAAGTGGGCGCTGGCCCTGGCGGTGCGCAGAATGATGTCGCGGTCATAGTAGGCGATGCCCAGTTCCCGGGCCAGACGGCGGCCCAGTTCGCCGCCGCCGGCGCCGAATTCCCGGCCGATGGTGATAATACGTTTCATGAGGCAACCTCCTTGGGTGCAAAGCGCCGCGGCCCCAAAGCCCGGCGCCGGTCTTGTGTTGCCCTTATGATACCATGCCCGCGCCCGCAAAGGCAAGGCCCCTACTTTCTTTGCACCTACTTTCTTTGCAAAGAAAGTAGGCAAAGAAACTCCAACCTTGTTCCCCGTAAAGCTGCGGAAAAGAAACCCCAACCAAAAAAGACATGGTCCGCAGACCATGCCTTTTTTACATAGTAACTCTCCGCCACGGGGGGGGGTCGGGCACACCCGAATCAAAAGTGGAGAATCGGAAAAACCGATGGAAAAATAGTCTTTCCAGGCATTTTTCCCGGTTTTTTCGATTCGACTTCTTCTTTGGGGGTCTTGGGGGCGTGCAGCCCCAGGGTGGAAACCGCGCTGCAAAAGTGCCGGGGCCTTCGCCGCAAAGCGGCAGTGACAAGGAGCGAGGACGACGCAATACTGGATGTCTTGCGAGGACGAGCGACGCAGACGCTGCCCTTTGCGGTAGAAGGAAACGGTGCTGGGGCAGCGCGGCTTCCACCCTTTCGGCCGTGCCCCGCGCCTCGGAAGTAGCGGCGGGTTTTCCGGTTTTTTTGCCTGCGGGGCCATGCCCCGCAATCGCGCCCATAGAATCAAGCGCGATGCAAAAACCAACGCAGAGCGTTGGTTCCGAAATACACGGCCCCGGAACCGGGGCCATCAGGCGGGTTGCCCAACTTGCCGCAACCTGCCGGTCGCGCGAACCTCCCGGTTCCACCTCTATCTCACTTCCCGCCGCACATACACCCGCCAGGCCAGGGGTGCCAGCACCGCCAGATACAGCGGCTGCACGGCCAGCTGCATCACCGGGGACCATACCCGCAGCGGCCCGATGTGATAGAGATTCTGGCGGAACAGATCATAATAATCCCCCGCCGAGGGCAGCAGCGCCACCGCCTGCTGCACCGCCCAGGGCAGCATCCCGCCAAACATGGGCAGCAGCACCAGCAGCCCGAACACCCCGGCCATCACCGGAAAACTGGCCGACGCCACCCCCGATAACCCCGCCGTGATGCCCACCGTACCCAGACAACAGGCCAGCCCGAACACCAGAGCATAGACCTCGCAGTCCCCAAAGGTCAGCGGCGCGGTGGCCAGGGGTTTGAGCAACTGAATGGGGCAATCCAACCCCCGGGTGCCGAAGAAAACCAACTGGGAAACCACCAGCAGTACACTGACCACCGCCCAGGCTCCCACGGCCACCGTCAGGGCGGCCCCCACCTTGGCAGCGGCCAGCCGGCCCCGGCCCTGGCGGGTGCAATGGCTTACCGCCAGCACACCGGACTGTACCTCGCCGCAAAACAGCGGCGCCAGGACGATGCCCAGCAGCAGGCAGATGCCCAGCATGGTGTCCTGGATGGTCTGCAGTATCGTGACCTGCCCGCTGTACCAGTCGTAGACAAAGGGCGTCTGCACCTTGGTCTCCTGGGCCTCAAACACCGCCCGGTCCGCCGGGTCGGCGAACTGGCTTTGCAGCCAGCGGTCCACGGCGTCGGCGCGGTCCTCGTAGTAGGTCAGCAGCCGGTCGGGTTCCAGTTCCTCCCACGCCGCATAGGGCAAGCCGTACACACCGGCCGCTATGTTCATCAGGGTGTTGGTCATGCTGCCCATCGGCCGGACGACGGCGTTCCAGGCTTCGTTGGTCACCTCCCCGTCGGGGCCGCGGTTGGCGGGGTCGCGGTACAGATCGTAGACGGTGGTCTGGGCGGCGGCCAGCTGCGCCCCCGTCAGTTCGCCCCGCCAGGGTTCCGCCCAGGCCAGCTGGTTGGCGATCTCCTGCGGGCCGGGCACACAAGGCGTCACGCCGTCCTCCTTATGGCTGTTGTTGTAAAAGGTGTTGACCAGAATGCCCGCCATCGTCCACACCAGCATCAATGCCAGAGCCACCCGGGCGGACCGGCGTTTCCAGATTTTTTGCAGTTCCCATCGGTACAGGCTCACGGAAAAAACCTCCTTTCAGCGCACCTGGCGGCGGACATAGGCCCGCCAGGCCAGGGGCAGCAGCACCACCAGATACAGCGGCTGGGTCGCCAGCCGGTACAGGGCTATCAACAGGGCCTGCCCGCCGGGCAGGGTGATCATGGTGTTGCCGGTCAGGTCCCCCAGATGGGTCAAAAAGGGCAGGGTCTGGACCACTGCGTCGGGCACACCGCGCAGCAGCCCTCCGGTAGCCAGCGCCCGCAGGAACACCAGCACCCCGAACAGACACAGCAGCACCGGGAACTCGTTTTCCATCCGGGCGGAAAGCGCCGCCGTGATGGCCGCCCCCGCCAGACAGGACACCAGCCCGCAGAGCAGCAGCAGGGCTTCGGTCTGGCCCAGGGTCAGGGGCAACAGACAGTGGAACGCCGCCACCTGCACCGAGGCCGACAGTCCCCGCGCCCCGAACATGGCGATCTGGATGGCCACAAACACCCCCATGAGCGCCGCGAACCCGCCCCCGGCAAAAAGCAGGGCAGCCCCCGCCTTGGCAGCGGCCAGACGGCCCCGGCCATAGCGGGCGCAATGGCTGATGGTGTACACCCGGGTGCGCACCTCGGCGCAAAAGACCGGCGCCAGCGCCGCGCAGAGCAGCAGCCCCACCAGGAACATGAGATTGTCCATCATCCCCAGTTCCCCGTAGTGACCGTCCACCCAGTCGTAGACAAAGGGAGTTTGCACCCGGGCTTTCAGCGCCCGCAGCGGCGGCTGCCAGGCTTCGGGGCGGTTCTGGATGTCCCGTTCCACGGCGCTATCCCACAGGGCATACAGCCCGGTCAGGGTTTCATCCTCCAGGGCGGTCACCTGGGCGGGCCAGTCCGGCCAGGTGATGCGCCCTTCTTCGGTAAGGACCTCCGCCGCCAGATAGAGAATATCCCCCTGCACAAAGGTCCCCGGGTCGTCCGGGTCCCCGGCATCCGTCAGCCTTTTCCGGCAGTCGTCCCGGGCGGCCAGCAGGGTTTCCGCCGTCAGCGGACCGTGCCAGGCGGCAGCGTCCCGGGTGGCCTGCACAATGCGGGTGCGGGCCTCCCAGGTGGGGGACGCCACCGCCGTTCCGAAGCCGTAGTTCCCAAACCCCAGAGCCACGGATTCCGCCACCACCAGCGCCAGGCAGATTGCCAGCAGCACTTTGGTCAAACGCCGGCGCAGGATCTTTTTCAGTTCCCACCACACAAGCGTCATTGTACCCTCTCCTCCTCGGCAAAGTACCAGAGGTAGACATCCTCCAGGGTGGGGGCGGCAGGCACCGCCCCCGCGGGCGGGTCGGCGGTGATCAGCCGCAGCTCCACGCCCTCCCCCTCGTGGCGCAGGTTGGCCACGTTGTACACCGCTTCCAGTTTTGCGGCGTTGGCCGCGTCGGTGCGCAGCGTCCACACCTTGCCCCGGGCGGTGTCCGCCAGCTGGGGCACGGTGCCCTGCTCCACGATGCACCCGCCTTTCATGAGCAAGATCTCGTCGGCGATGGCCTCCACGTCGGACACGATATGGGTGGACAGCAGCACCGTGCGGCCCTTGGCGTAATCCGCGATGAGGTTGCGGAACCGCACCCGTTCCCGGGGGTCCAGCCCCGCGGTGGGTTCGTCCAGGATCAGGATTTGGGGGTCGTTGAGCATGGCCTGGGCGATGCCCAGCCGCTGGCGCATACCGCCGGAGTAGGCCCGCAGCTTTTTGCGGCCCGCCTCCTCCAGCCCCACCTGGCGCAGCAGTTCCGGGATGCGCCGGGCGGTTTCGGCCCGGGTCAGGCCCTTGAGCGCCGCGATGTACCGCAGGAATTCCGGCCCCGTAAAGTCGGGGTAAAACCCGAAGTCCTGGGGCAGATACCCCAGCATGGCCCGGTATTCCTCCCCCAGGCGGGCGATGTCCGCCCCGCCGCAGCGCACGGTGCCCCGGGTGGGGGTCAGGATGCCGCAAAGCATCCGCATCAGGGTGGTTTTGCCCGCGCCGTTGGCCCCCAGCAGGCCGTAGACGCCGCCCCCCAGGGTCAGCGTCACATCCTTGACGGCGGCAAACTCTTTATAACATTTGGTCAGATGGTCCAGCTGCAGTTGCTGCATGGTCTATACCTCCGTATCTTTATAAGGTGGTGGGCACGCCGCCCCGGGTCAGGCGGCGGGTCTGCCACACCAGCGCCGCCGCCGAGCATACCAGCGCCGCTATCCAGAACAGCCGGCTTTCGGGGGCGTAGAGCCACCGCTGCATCCGGTCCACGGGCAGCAGCAGGCACCCCAGCACCACCGCCACCACCGCCAGCGCCCCTTTGCCGAAGGCCGCCGGGCGCAGATGCCGCAGCAGCCCCATGCACAGGGCACTGACGCAGCAGAAGGGCGTCAGGCAGTAGAGCAGCACCACCCCCAGGTCGGCACGGCTCACTACCGCCCCCACGGCGGCCAGGATGCCCAGCAGCACAGCGTCGCACAGGCCGAACACCAGCAGCCGGGCGGCGGTGACCCGGGGCAGGCTGTACCGGGTGGCCAGTTCCAGTTCCAGCATCCCCCGGTGATAGACTCTGGCCAGGTCCTGGACGTTGGCCACCAGCAGCAGCGGCGCCGCGGCGGCACACAGGGCATATTGGGGCAGGGCGTAGTCCCCGGCGCCCCCCGCTGCCACCAGGGCCAGCACCCCTGCCAAAACCGCAAACTGCAAGACCCACATCCGTTTGCGGATGAACCCCGCCTGGGTGCGCACAAAGGTCCAGCCGGTGGGCCGGGGCGGCGGCAGGGTGCGCAGCAGGTCCACGGTATGGGCAGCGGCCGCCGGGTGGGGCGGCGGCGGGGCGTCCCGGCGCAGCAGGCCGGCCCAGTCAGGTTCGCGTTTCATGGCAGTTCCTCCTTCAGCAGTTCCCCCAGGCGGCGCTTGGCCCGGTAAAGGCGATAGCGCACGGCGGGTTCGGTGGTGTGGGTGATGGCCGCGATCTCGGCGGCGGTAAAGCCCTGGTCGTAGTAGAGCAGCAGGGCGTTGCGCTGGGCAAAGGGCAGGGCGGCCAGGGCAGCCCGCACCGCCAGGGCGGTGTCGTGGTCGGGGGGCGGCGCGCCGGGGTCCCGCTGGCTTTCGGGCAGGTCCTCCAGCGCCACCGGCTTTTTCCGCTTGCACCAGTCCTTGCACAGGTTCCCGGCGATGGTGTACAGGTAATTCAGCTCCCGCCCGTCGTGGCGGTAGCGGTCCCGGTGCTGCCAGAACCGCAAAAAGGCCGTCTGGGTCAGGTCCTGGGCCAGTTCCCGCTGGCCCACGTGCCGCCAGCAATAGGCATAGATCGTATCATAGTGCGCCAGTACCAGCGCTTCCAGTTCGTCCTGCTGCATCCTTTCACCACCGTTCACAAGGTATAACGACCGGGCGCCCCCAAACCGCGCACCCCGTCCCAAATTTTACCACATTTTTTCCGCCGGGGCGGGCAACTTTTTCCGGCCGGGGCACGCCTTGCCGGGACCGGGGCCTTGTGCTATACTGTAAGTAGATTTTTGTGGATTCTGTCGAAGGGTGCTTTCGCCCTTTGCAAAGGAGGTCCCCTGTTTTGCCTTCCGCTGTTTCTGTGCTGGAACGGCCCGCCGCCCCTGCTGCCGCGGGCCGTCGTTTTGCGCCCTGGCTGCCCTGGTGTGCCGCCGGGGTCTGCTTCCTTCTCTACCTGGCGGTCATCACCCTCTGCGGGGCCAGCCCCCTGGCCGCCCTGCGGTTCTTTTTGGCCGCCGCGGTGTATCTGGTGGCCCCCGGCTGGCTGCTGGCCCGCCGCTTCGGTCCCCGGGACGCCGCCCTGACCCCGCTGCTCACCGCTGTCTACGGCAGCGCCCTGCTGGCGGGCTGCTTCTGTGTGGCGGTGCGGCTGGGGGTGCTCTGGCTGTTCCGCCTGGTGCCCCCCGCCGCGGCGCTGGCCCTGGCCCTGTGGGAGGTCCGCCGCCCGGTGCGGGACCTGCCCTCGCCCCGCCCGGTGCGGCCCGGCCCGGTGCCGGTGCGGCTGCTGGCCGTTTTGTGGGGGCTGCTCTGCGTCTTTTTTGCCCTCTCTTTCAGCGCCCGCAACGCCCACCCGCTGGCCGCCGGCACCATCGCCCTGGACCGGGATATGCTCTGGAACGTGGGCAACGCCGAAGCCTTCTGCGACGCCTTCCCGCCCCAGGACATCCGCTTTGCGGGTGTGCGCTTCTCCTACCATTACCTCACCGAGCTGCTGGCCGCCGCCCTGGCCACCGCGGGCGGGGTGCCCTGCTATGACGTTTTCGCCTTCTTCTGCGGGCCGCTGTTTTTGCTGGCGGAGCTGACCGCTCTTTACAGCTTGGGGCTGGTCTTTTACCGGGGCAGCGCCGCCAAGGCCGCCGCGCTGCCGGTACTGCTGTTCGGGTTCCAGTGCGCTTCCCTGTGGAAAGCCTGGCCCACCGGTGACGGTGTCTTTGCCAATACCCTGCTGCGCCACCTGACCACCAACATCAACGCCCAGGCCACCGCCATCGTGTTTTTTGCGGCCTTCCTGGCGCTGTTCGCCCGCATCAGCCGGGAAAAATTCGCCGTCGGCCCCCTGTGGTGGGTGGCCTACTTCCTGACCTTTGCCCTCTTCACCCTGGCCAAAGGCCCCCAGGCAGGCATCGCCCTCTGTGCCCTGGCCGTGGCCATGGTCTTTGTGCTGCTGTTCCAGCACCCGCGCTACGGCCGCGCCCTGCTTTGCCTGGCGGGCACGGCGGCGGTGTTCGCCGGGATGTACCGTCTGCTCTACTCCGCCGGGGCCAACACCAGCATGACTTTCTCCATCTTCTCGATGGAACATTCCCTGGCGTATCTCTACCTTTCGCCCCTCACCGACTGGCTCTGCGCCCATCTGCCCATCTCGGGCTATGTGTGGCTGGTGGGCATCGGCATCGTGGATTCCTTCCTGATGATGCCCTTCCAGTTCTTGCTCTGGCTGCGGGGTGTGCCGGGGGCGCTGCGGCATCTGCCCCGCCTGGACCCCGCCCACATCCTGGCCCACGCCGGCGTGGTGGGCGGCTTCCTCGCCTATCATCTCTTCTGGCACGAAAGTTCCAGCCAGATCTACTTTGCCCTGTTTGCCATGATCTGCCTGACGCTGCTGGCGGTGGAATCCCTGCCCCGGCTGCGGCGGTTTTCTCCCTTTGCGGTGGTGGGCTGGCTGGGCGGCGCCGTGGGCTTTGCCACCGCCGCCTGCATGGTGCTGGCCCTCTGCCGGCTGGGCGGCGCCCAGCTGGGCCGCACGGTGGGGGTGCTGGCCCCGGCGCCCTCGGAGCGGGCAGCTACCGCCTGTGACGAGGAAGCGGCCCTCTGGCTGCGGGAGAACGCCGACGCGGACACGGTATTTGCCACCAACCGCACCAGCAGCGCACCGCCCCCGGTGAGCGAGGACGGCATCTCCAATCTGTACACGGCGTTTTCCGGTGTGCAGTGCTATATGGAGGGCTGGACCTACGCCATGAGCAACATGGGCGTGGAACCGGCGGTGGTGGAGCATCGCCGGGCGGTGGTGGACACGCTGTTCAGCGCAGACACCGACGCCGAAACCCTGACCGCCCTCTGCCGGGAGGAGGGCATCACCTGCCTGGTGTATTCCAAGCGGTTCCCGGGCAGCGTCCCGGCGCTGGACCCGGCGTATGAGAACACCGACGTAGCCATCTACTTTATCGAATAACGCCAACACCCCCGCCCGCCCCTTTCGGGGCGGGCGGGGGTTGCTGTTGAATCGCCGATTGTACAAACGCCGCCGGGTGTGGTATAGTGGAGAGGGTTTTCCACAAGAAAGGAAGTTTTGCACCATGCGCAGAAAAGACCGGGAAGTCACCGATGCCGCTGCCCTGCGGGCCATCGTCCAGGCGTGCGACTGCTGCCGTCTGGGCCTGGTGGACGAGGACGGCGTGGCCTGCATTGTACCGCTGAATTTCGGTTATACGGAGGAGGACGGGCAGCCGGTGCTGTATTTCCACAGCGCCCGGGAGGGCCACAAACTGACGCTGCTGCGCAAAAATCCTGTCGTCGGCTTTGAGATGGACACCGGCCACGGGCTGCTGCCGGGGGACCGGGCGGAGGACTACTCCTTTGCCTACCGCAGCGTGATGGGCCGGGGCACGGTGGACTTTCTCCAGGAGCCCGCCGCCAAGCGGGCGGGGCTGAACTGCATCATGGCCCACTACACCGGCCGCAGCGACTGGACGGTGAGCGACGCCATGCTGGGCGCCACCGCGGTGTTCCGCCTGCGGGTAACCGACTGGACCGCCAAGGAGCACAAGGCGCCGTAAGCCGCGCCGATACCGATAAGTAAACGCCCCCTGCAGCAGCAGGGGGCGTTTTTGGGTTTGCAGAAAGGACTGTCATTTACCGCTCACGGAGCGGAAGACGATCATTTCCGGTTGTTTTTGCGTTTACGGTACAGCAGGAAGAAAATTCCACCAGCCGAAACAAGTGCCAGAGCTACCCACAGGAGCGGCTGGAAATCATCGCTCGTCTGCGGCAGCCATGGAAGGGTGAATGTGTTGCCCGATACAACAGGCGGATTCTCCCCATCAGAGGGTGTTTTTTGCTCCGTCGTCGGCGGATTTTCTCCCGGTTCGGAAGGTTCTTCCGGATGATAGGTATTTACGAAATACGCCGCATCCTCCTTTACCGTAACCAGATTGGCTTTGTACACGCCCGTTGCCTTCAGTCCGCCATTTCCGTCATCCGTTACCTCGACCGTCAGCAGCCACCTTGTATCGTCGTAGGTAAAGCCTTGCAGACCGTCATTTTGTTCGGTAATGGCAAAGGTATAGGTTCCCTTCGCCCGGAAGGTAATGGCCGGCAACTGTATGGTACCGCCTCCCACGATGCTTGCGCCGGGTTCTTCTGCCAGGATCGAACCATTTTCTGGATCTTCCTCCACCAGTTCCAGCGCGAAACGGAAGGTACTTTCAGCCGGTGCACCGTCGCCCGTAACCTGCTTGGTCACACAGGGCACGAAGGTCGTTTCCTTCGGGTCGTATGTGTTGGCAAAAAGGGCTACTGTGGTGGATTCCGGTTTGCTGTCGTCCGGTGTGTAACGGATATCCGTCAGGGTAATGGTGCCATTGACATCCGCCGCTTGCACCGTAAGCTGCCATTGGACCGGGTCAAAAGTATAGCCAAAGTCTTCCAGCTTCTTATCGGGTTTTTCGGTAATGGTAAAGGTGTAGGTACCAGCCTGGTGGAAGGTAATGTTGTCAAAACTGCTGTGACCCGCACCGTTGATGGAAAGTTCGGTATTTTCCGGCATGGTCACCGCGTCCGCCGCTCCGTTATCGGTGCGTTTGATTGCGAAGGTGAAGGTATCCTCCACGGCCGTCACCGGTTCATTACCGGTATGGATGGTTTTTTCCACCGCGGGCGCGTACTGCGCCGGGCTGGGGGTGTAATCGTTGGTAAAGACCGCCCCACTGGTTTTGACCCACTGGCCCTTGTCGTTCTGAACATAATAGGTTTCGTCCACTTCCAGGCCGGTGATCGTTTCAGTGACGTTGACCTCCACCTTATAGATGGTATAGTCATAGAGCCATCCATTCACCCGCTGGCCTTCTGTTCCTCCCTTGGGGATATCCTCCCGGATATAGTAGGTATACAGGCCCGGTGTGGTTACCGTAAGCGGGCTAAAGGTGACCTTGCCGTCGGCATCGTTGGTCTTCTTCTCGATCAGTTGGTACTTTTCGTTGCCAAGGCGGAAGGTGAACTGATCTGCCTGCAGCGTCTGGCTGCCGGTCAGATTTTTCTGCGCTTCCAGGGTAAAGGTTCCTTCACGGTAGTTGGTCACGGTGATGTTCTGCTCCGGATTGGTGATGCTGTCCACAGGTACGGTGAGGACCCATACCGGTTTGCCGGTGATGGCATTGCCGGTGTAATCGTCTATCACACCGTCGGTGCTGGCAGCCTCTGCACCATCCAGCAAGAACCCATCACCGCTGGACGTTTCCTCGATCAGGTAGTACTGGAACCAGTTCAGGTTGCCCAGTGCAACGTCGCCGTTCTCGTCAGAGGTATAGGTACCGATGGTTTTGCGTTTCAGTTCATCGGCATCGGCCGCATTGGCCTCCGCCTGGGTATCAAAAGGTCCGTAAAGGGTAAATGTTGCTCCCTTCACCGGAATGTCGTGGTTATCGGCCGCCACCTTGTGAAGGGTCACATTGCGGTAAAGCACCAAACCAAGGTCCTTGGTATTATCGTAGACGATATCCGGGTCAGTAGCATGGAGATAGAACCGTTCACTGATGGCGGCTCTTTGCGAGGTGGAAGCCTTGGCAAAGTTGTTATCCGCCGCTTCCGCCGCGTTGACGCCGCCTTCCTTCAGGGTTTCCGGCACGCGGGAACGTCCCGTGGTGCTGCCCAGCGAAGTGGGTTCTGCCAGAACACCGGCATTTTCCGCAAGGACTGCGATCAGACGATAGGTGCTGGGCGCCGAACCCTTGAACATGGTAGGTATCAGCCGGCTCAGCGGGTCCTCCTCTTGCAGGTCATACAGTGCGTCACCGTCCTGCGGCGTATTGCCCAGGGGGCTGGCGGGGTCCAGATTGTCAAAAGTAAAGGTGGCCTGCTGTTGCCAGTCGCTATCCTTCTGATAAACCTTATACCGGGTTTCTCCCCCTGTATAAGTAGCCAGCTGGACTTCGACCTTGCTCAGCAGCTTCTGCACCATGTTGTTGCTCTGCAGTGCAGATACCGATTCTGTGTTTGCATCCCATATACCGTCGGCATTTTTGTCGATCCAGATATGACCGCCCACCTTGACCGGTTCCGGCAGAATGGTCGCGCCAACAGAGTTGGAACCAAGCGGCGCTCCAATTTGCGTAGCATTTGCAATGTCCGAACCGCTATATCGCCAGAAGTCCACCGTGCAGGAGTTGACCGTATTATTCCAGGAGCGCGCCGCCAGTTCATCGGACGACAGGTCACCCACGTTCATTGTATACTCGACCACGTAGCTTTCTTTGACGTCCAGCGCCGCGCTTTCCGCCTTCTGGAAGACAACCGCAACGGCTTTCACCTGTGACTTATCTGTGGGCAGGGTACCCACCCAGCCTTCCGGCAGGGACGCCATTCCATAGCTCAGAGTTTTCACCTGTGCATACACAGCTTCAACATTGCTGTCATCAATATTCTGCACATAGTAGAGTACCTGATAGGCGCTCTGATCGACCGGGGTGTAATTTCCCTTTTCGTCCACACGCTGAACACTGTCGAATTGGCCAAAGAGCATGCCCCACTGGCTTTCACGGTCATTGCCGCTGCCGGTTTTGTCGCCCACATAGGGCAAAACATCCAGAATCGTCACACCGGTGTACTTGTAGTTGGTGGACAAATTGCTGAAAATCAGCTGGTATTTCATCCATCCATTGTCGTTCACCGTGGACAGCCGGTCCGAGGTGAATCCCGTAGTCGCGGAACGGTCACCGCAGCCCCGCTTGACGATAACCGCTTGAGAGGCCGTGGTCCAGCTTATGCCTTTGCCTGCGGAAATGTAACCATAGCTCTGGAAATTTCGATTTGCCAGCATGGTACGCAGAGCTTCCAAGCGGGCGGTCCCGCTCAGGGAAGTGAGTGCACCGTCCAGATTGCTCGGCATAGCACCGTCCGCCGTTTTCCAGGAGGACGCCAGCGGATTCGACTCGCTTTGCACACCCTGTGTACGGCTGCCCATGATCACATAGTTGTTGATCATTGCGCCATAGGATGCCACATCATTGGTCGCCTTGACGCTGATTTTGATTTTTACGCTCTTGCCGGCTGGCACGCTGCCCTGCAGGAAGATGAACACACCGGTTTCCCCGCTTTGGGTCTCGCTGGTCCGGTTTTCAAAGGCAACGCCTTCCGGCGGGGTTTCAGCAAAGGTGACAGCTTCTTCCACCGTTCCGTTCAAAACCGTGCCCTGCGGCAGCAGATCTACCAGGAAGGGGTTCTGCAAAGGTGCTTCTGCATCCGCCAGGTTGGTGATGGTGACAATATAGTCGGCTACGCCGCCATTCAGATCCACCGCCGTCTTTTGGCAGTCTTTGCTGATGCTGACTTTTGCCATTTTTTGTTCATCAAAGAAGTTGGTCACCTGGGCATTCTGTGTTACAGAAGTGCTTGCCAGTTTATGCCCCTGTGTATTCCAGGGTGAATAAGCCATAACTGCTTCGGCAGAGTTGGTAACTTTGGTGATTGGCACCACTTGGGCGCCGCCTTCCTGTTTGTCCAGAACCACGGTGATCTGCACCGCGCCGGGTTCAAAATCCTGGCCCAAGGCATAGCTTGTATTCTGCTGGAACAGGGGCGACTGGTAAGAGATTTCCACCCGGGCGGCTTTTTTGTCGCTGTTCAGCGTTACCGTCTGGGCGGAGGTACCCACATCCACGGTTTTTTCCTCAATGAGATTGTTGTCAAAACCATAGAAGGAAACCGTCGCGCTGACAGACTGCCCCGCCACATCGGAATAATGTTCCGTCGTATGGGTCGCTTTACCTACTCTGACGGAAGTAATGGAATATTTTTCCTTAAGATAGGTATCAAAATCCAGTTCCGTCGTTTCGCTGTAGGCAACAAGGCCCGTATCCTTCAGGGTATAGCTGTCCAGCGGGTAGCTGTTGTTCACCTGCGGTGTCAGGGTATAGGTCAGGGTCGCAGCGGAGGTCAACAGACTTTCGTTATTGAGGGTGGAAGTGGTCTTGCGCAGCGTATGGCTAGCACTGGCCGCCACGTTTTTCAGGGTAACCACCTGCGGTGCGGTCGTACCGGGCTGCACTTTGAGCACCTTGTACCAGACCACCTGATTGTTGTCCCGTACCTGCGTAACGCTGGCCTTGGTTTCCACAATCAGATAGGTCTTGCCGGATTGGATCGTTCCCGTAATCTTGCCAAAATTGTACTTCTCCGTTCCCGAAACACCGGCCGTATCAAGCCGGATGTCACCTCGCACCAGTCGGTCTGCCGTCATGTAACGGGCCACTTCCTCCTGGGTCAGGCTGGCAGAGATATTATCGGGCACCTCGTACACACTGGCTACCGCCGTAGGCTGGTTATCTCCGTTCGGGGCCAGCGCATTCTGCTTGCGGATCTCCAGGTCCACATAGGGGATGTTGTAGGCGTTGTATGGATAGGTGGTTTGTACGTGCAGTGCCCGTCCGTTATCGATCAGGTGCAGCGTCACATCCTTCCCGTCGATAACAGCGTTTTCGGTATCCATCTTGCTGCCGTCGGAATTCTGGTACAAGCCCTGCAAGGCTGCGTACCCGGTGGGAACGACTTCGGCCACTGCATAGGTTTTGTTGCTTGCCACGGTAAAGGATACCTTGCCCTGGGCATCGGTAGCCTTTGTGGTCAGATAGACCCAGCCGTTTGACTCCCTGCGATACAGGATGAAGGAGATATTCTTCAGTACCGTAGTGGTATTGGACTCCTTCATGTTTTTATACTTGGTGATCTCGATCACAGATCCCAGATAGTTGGGGAAGATCATCGCTTGAAGCATGGCCGTATCGTTTTTATTCCGGTCTTCGGTACCCATGGTACTTTCAACAAAAGCACCGTGCCGGTACTGTTTACCCGGTTCAACCGCCAGTTCCAGATAAAGATCCCCGGTAACATAACCTGCGGGAGCCTGCCGTTCCTGAATTTTGAAGGTGTTGCCCTTCACATCCGTCAGGGGCAGACGGACCGTATGCTCACCGTTACCCTTGTCACTCCAGGTACCGGTGGGAGCGGTATTATAAGTCCAGCTGCCATCCGTATCTTGCTTCATACCACGGAAAGCATCAAAGGAAGCACCATCAAGGGCGTGGCCATCGCTTCCGTCCACCTTCAGGATGGTTACTTCGGCATAGAGGTAAGTGTTGTTGGCGGTAATGCTCAGGTCTGCGTTGCTGTTGGGTACAGTAAAGGCATAGTACCCGTCCTCTTCGGTGACGGCCAAACCGCCTTCTCCTGTCATACCGGTCAGGGCAAAATCTTCCCGGCTGGCAACCGGAGTTTCCCGTTCGGTAAGGTAATAGGTTTTTCCCTGGCTCAGGCCCGTGAAAGCGGACGCCGTAAATATTGCATCGTTCGCTGCCCCGTTGGCCACGGTAACGGTTTTTGTGCCAACCACCGTTTTCTTATCGCTTTCATACAGCGTAAAGGTGAAGGTGTGGTTCCCCGACACAGTCAAACTACCGGTGTTCACTTTCTTGGTCACTGTCAGGGACACCTGGGCCGCATCCTCAAAGACCAGCGCACTGGCGGGATCTTTCTGGATTTCGTTGCCTTCCAGTTTGATAGTCTTGCTCATTCCGCCGGTCAGCACCACATACTGGGGCTCTGCGGTAAGGTCATAGCCCGCGGGAGCCTTGCTCTCCACAATGCGGTAGATACCCGGCTGCAGATCGTCGATCTGCACCGTGCCGTCTGCCTCGGTGGTATAGTTTTCTGTGATGTTTTCCCACTCGGTTTCGTCAAGCAGGGCTTCCTCACTGTCCCAGGTTTCCTCCCCGGACCAGTTTTGGAACGGCATATAAGACAGTGTAAACTGTGCCCCGGGCACGCCACCTTTGCTATCTTTGTCCTGTTTCCGAAGGGTCAGGCTGCACATGGCAGGGTCCTTTATCCCCAGCGACAGACCGGATATTCCGTACTCCTGCAACGTCACGTCCCCGGTGACGATGACTTCGCCGTTTTCCAATTTGGTTTCAAAGCCCAGGAAGATGCCTTCATCAGCGAAATCAGCCAGTTTGTAGTTGCCGTAGGTATGCCCGGCCTGGTAGGTTTCGCGCAGGTATGCATCCAGATAGTCCGCGGAATACTCTTCCGGCGGCGTTTCCGTCAGCGTATACACACCGCTGCCGATCCCCGTGACCGTAGCCGTACCCTGCGCATTGGTGGTCGCTTCAAGCGCAGCTCCGTCATCGAGGGTGAGCTGAAATTTCGCTTCCGAAAGCGGCTTGTCTGCCGTATCGGTCTTATACAACGTCAGCGAAAGTTTTTCCGGGTTATACAGATCCAGCTCTAGATTCTTGTTGATGACCTGGAAATAATAGGCTCTTGCATTATAGTAGGAATCCTCTGAAACGACAGCACCGTCGTAGATGTTGTCATAGTCCGGGTCGCCTTCTACTTCCAGGATGCGGTAACGGCCCATGCTGAGGCCTTTCGGGAAAGAGAAAGTGCCGTTTTCGGTGGTAAAGGTCGCGGGGTCCGCATCGGAGGCTTTATTGAAGTTGGGATAGGCATAATCCACCCACTGGTTATTGGACCACCGCTGCAGCTTC
This sequence comes from Candidatus Gemmiger excrementigallinarum, assembly GCA_019116445.1. Lineage (GTDB taxonomy): Bacteria > Bacillota > Clostridia > Oscillospirales > Ruminococcaceae > Gemmiger > Gemmiger excrementigallinarum. The sequence continues at coordinate 14,800 of DXBP01000051.1, read as the reverse complement.
ATGGTTACTTCCAGCGGCTTCCGGCCAGGATTGCTGATATAATATTCATTCAGCGCATCCCCGTCCATGTTGATGTTTTGTTCGTTGACCGTATAGCCGTATTTGTTTACCGTAACGGCAAAGTTGTCCACCGGCCAGTCCACGATCCGATACTGCCGCGCGTCTTCCGCCACTTTTTCGATCAGTTCGTAGGAGCTGTTTGCAGTTTCTTTCGTGGGATACAAAGCCCATTGGTCCCCCTGTTTTTCCGAGAGGGGCACCTCCTTCTCAGCGTCCTTTATATAATAGACATCGTTGAAGGTTTCGGTATTTTGTCCGTCTTCGTAGTTGAAGAACATCAGCAGTTTGAGGGGCTCGACGCTCCGGTATCCGGCGGGTGTGTTGCTTTCCACCAGCATCACACGGGCATAGCCGTTGCCATCCTCATCTGTCCAGACGATATCCTGGTTGCCATTATTCCCGGCTTCCTCGGCATAGCTTTCGATCAGATTGAACTCGTAGGCCTTGCTGGATGCCCAGGAGCTGAGCGCATTGTCGTCCTCACCGGTTGCTCCCCCTGCCGGCGACAGGTCATTGTCCAGACCGGTGGTGATGGTATCCAGTTTTTTCGCCAGAGTGCCGTCACTGTGGACCAGATAGATGTCAAAGCTCGCATTGCCCAAAGGATTATAGTCGTCCAGCGGGTTGCCCTCCTCATCCAACTCGCCCGCCCACTTGACCAGGCGAATGGTGGAGAACATACTGCTGCCGCCACCGTAAATGGGGATATTTTCGGTATCTTCCTTTGTCACCTGGTCATCCTGGTAAGTAAAGACCTGCTCAGAGGGCACAGTTGTTCCCGGATTTCCGTCTGTCCCCTCCGTCTTTTCCAAAGACTGAGAACCGTTGGTGTACTCCGTTCCCGCTCGCTTGATCAGAGTGATCTGATGTTCCGGGTCGATCTTGGCCCCGGTACCGCCGGTGCGTTCCACCAGCCAGTAGACCACCGTATCGGAACATTTCAGGATGTTCATGCCGAACCAGCCATCCATCCGCTCGCCTTTTTCATTATAGAGGGTACCGGTGGTATAAGAACCGATCAGGGTATAGGTTCCATCCTTCACTTTTTCCTCATTGAAAGAAAGTTCCGCATTCGACGGTGTACCATCCGCCAGCACCTCCATATAGAGGTCAAACGCCGCGTTGTTGACGACTTTTTCTTTATCCCCGTCTTTATGGTCTTTAATAAACTTTTTGATGTGCAGCTGGGCCCAGTGTTCCACGTTCACCAGTTTTGCCTTTGCCATCAATACGGGGTTTTCGTCCTCACTGACCGCATTCTTGGTCACGTAGAAATACCGCTGCAGTTCCTCTTGGGTAAGGGTCTGGGGCGGCTGACCGCCCACAGCAGCCTCAACCAGGTAGGATTTATCCCGTTCAATGGGTTCCAGATAGCGGTACTCTTCCGTATCGGGGATATCATATTCCACGGCCACATATTCGGTCTTTTGAGCCAGACCGGTAAAGTTGACCGCACCCACATCATCGGTGGTAGCAAGCTGCAGGAAGGTATAGTTTCCATTGGCTTGCTTCTCATACAGAGCAATCTGTGCCCCGGGCATCAGGAACTCCCGGTTGGTAAACTTATGTTCCCAGATATTATAGAACCGCTTTTCCACCTGGAAGGACATCTCCGGCCAGTTGATGATCTGCAGTTCTTCGCCCTCGGAATCCGTTTTGACCGTCTTGCCGGCTTCCAGGTTCACCGTCAGTACCGTATCGCTGAGGGTATACCCGTCCGGCGCTTGTATCTCTTTGATGATATAGTTGATTTTTTTCTGATCTTCCCCATAGATCGGCAGCCCGGCAAACTGTACCACGCCGTTTGAACCGCTGGTCACTGTTTGGAGCGGAGTGTCCGGGTTCGCGGGATCGAAGATACCGATTTTGGCATCTTTCAGATTGCTCAGGGTTCCGTCCGTCCCCTTGGCCTTTTTGACGACCTGAACCGCACCCAGCTGGGAATAGTTGGTCACGTCATACTTCTGCACTCGGGTCGCTTCGTCTGTAACTTCCTTCAACGTGAAGGGGCCAAAATAGAACGCGCCGTCCTTCATTTCCCCCTTTTCCTGATACAACTCCGGATATTCCGCCGGGTCCAGGATCTGGTTGCTGTTGCCTGCCGGGATGATTTCCTTGAGCCAATATTTCCCGGCCGGCATCTGTTTGGCCTGACCCGATGTCACCGTCAGATCTGCACCGACGTAGTCCTGTGCACGGACAAAATCCCCCTGGCTCTTCTCAGTGTAGACCTCAAACTGCACGTTGGCCAGCGTTTTCTGGCCGTTGTAACTCTGCAGCAGCTTGTTCACCTGCAGTTTGGGATCCGGCCGGTTTTTCAGCGTTACCGTCCGGACTGTATAATCGGTATTTGCACCCACGGTTTGAATACCACTGAGGTCGATGATGCGTTCCGATTCTTCCGTCACATCGGTGTAGCCTGCCGGTGCGGTTTCCACCACAATGTACTGCTTGCCGGGGGCAAGACGGATAGTCTGGCCGCTGGCACCGGTGATCTGCTGGGAAGAGATCACTTCCTCCCCCAGGTGGCCCGGCCGATTCTTATCGTATACATAAACGGTGAAAGAGGCGCCCGCCACAAAGGATTTGGACACACTATCCACCTTTTTGACGATAGCCGGCAAAGTCTGAGCATAGTTGGACACCGTAAGCGCCTGGTTCATGCTCACGACCTGCGAACCCTCTCCCACAAAGGAGATGGGGCCCCAGGCCGGGACTGTCATCGTCCCGGTACCGTCCTGGTCGGGAATGGTAATGGATCGCGTACCCGTGGTATCCGGCAGATAGCCTTCCACCTGGGTCTCCACCAGATAGTATTGGTACGCCTGGTCCTGCTCATCGGTACGGGCCAGATCGGTAAAGCGGCACGAACCGGTAAAGGTCTGCGGCTCACCTACCTGCTCCGCCACACCATCGGAACCCGCGATGCGGTAGAGCGTAAAAGTGCTTTCTTTGCCGGTCACTGCAGTGAATCCGGCGCCGGTTGCCTTCTGCAAGAATTTTTTGGTCAGGGTGATGGTACCGTTGCGGTCATTTTTCATTTCGACCTTGTGGGCCTTCTCGCTGCCCTGACCCAACGCATCGACCAGCCTAAACTCGTCGGAAGTCATCTCCGTCACCGCCGGATCATTCGGGTCATGCCAGCCTTTGGGTAGTTTTTCCAGGAATCGATAGGTAACGGCAGTTACACCGTCGGCCTCATAGACCGGCAGCTCTGCCGTCCAGGTACCGTCCGTAGTCAACGAAATGGAAGACTGCACAGTTTCCCAGTTTTCCCCGACCTTTTTCTGCAGGGTAAAGGCCCCGTTAAATTCCGCCGTGTACGGGTCAGTTACCGGCACATAATCCTTGGCGCCGTTGAACATCAGCTTTTTCAGCGTGACGTAGCCCTTGTTGTAGGAGTTGACGACCTTTTGCGTTTCCTCAGGATTCGTTTCATCAACGGTAAAAGTGTAGGTCTTCTGGTCCCGTATATAGTCATCCGGCGCGCTTATTTCCTTTACGGTATACGTCCCGTACGCCAACCGGTCAAAAATTGCCTCACCATTGGCGTTGGAAGTCACCTGCCGAAGAGGCTCTCCTTCGGCCGTTTTCCCCTCATACAGGCCAAACACCGCCTCCTGCAGTGGCGATTCTGTACCGCTCTGCAGACCATATTTGGTCACCGTGATCTTTCCCAGCTGTTCCTGGTCATAGAAATCGGCATTCTGGGTCCCGGCGGCGGCAACGTTCACGGTTTTATCGTTGGCGTTGTTGTCTCCAACGGTGATTTTCTCGGTATTAGCCGGCTGTGCCGTTTCTTTGATCACATAGACGCCGGGGTCCACATACACCGTAAAGTTACCCGTCGTGCTGCTGTATTCGTCGTTTCCCTGGGGATCAATGGACACCGGTCCGGTGTACGGGGTATAGGTATCCCCGTCCTTGAGATAGACAGTCGCAGGAGTACTTCCGTTTTCCTGATAAATCGTGAATTGCGCGGCACCGCTTACGGCATCCCCGCTGAAATTGGCAGCACTGTAATGCTTGTAGCCGCCATCGTTCACAATAAACTTACGGATATTGATAGCCGCAGGCTGAGTCACCTCGCCCACGTCAACGCTGGCCTCACCGGGAATCTGCTGCGGGGTGCCCCCCTGCAGGGTATAGGAAAAAGTAGCCGTATTGTGTACCGTAAGTTTTTCCTGATTTTGCTCGTAATACTGGGCGATAAAATCCGCATAGGGATAGACGACTTCCACCTGATACTTGGAGTAGTAAGGCGCGTCATCCGCCACCACATCCCCCAGTTTTTTACCCGCACAGGTATCCACAGGCAGCGTGATCACCCCGTTTTCCGGCACGGAAATCGGGGTCTGTTCGCCAAACTGCGGAATAACGGTAATGCTTGTGGGCTGGATGGGCTCGCCCTCACGGTTGCTTACCGAAGGTGTTTCGGTAAGCGTTACGCTGTCGGCCGCAAAGGGAACACGACCCGTGCGCCCGTAGGTGTTCGGGTTGGAAACCACCACGCCATTGCTGTCCAGCAGGCCGACTTCCAGCTGGAAGGTCACGGTAACTTGCGTTTTGTCGTCATTGGGCTGCCAGTCCTCATCCTCAACCGTTTTCTTAATGCCCCAGGAGTCATCGGTGGTAATGGTTTTTTGGCCCAGATCTCCCTGCCCGGCAATTTCTTTCTTATAAGTTACTTCGGTGGGCACCGGATTTGCCGCATCGGTACGGTCCATAATGGTAAAGCTGGTATCCAGCTTGGCCTGGATCGCATTGGGAGAAAAATCCAGTACTTCCCCGATGGCTCGCTCGCCATTCTCGCCAATGTTCAACGGCACCGTGATCGCCGCATTCTGGGAGTTATTGGCAGGCAAAGACGGCTTGAGGTAAAGGGTCCAGTGCTGGCCGTCATTTTCAATACGTTCCACATCCTTCAGGGTACCGTCTATCCCCTGCACGATGCTGACGCCTTCAGGCAGGATCAGTTCTACCTTGGTATTGTCATAGCTGTCAAACAGCGACTGGGGACCATACGTATAAGTATAGGTAGCCGCCTCCATCAGGGTCCATTCCAGCGTCAGATTGATTTGCGCACCGGCCTTTACGTCCTGGATACCGGCATTCTCCCAGGCAAGGTTCAGCACACCCACCGGAGCGGTGCCCTCGTCGCCATAATATCGTTCCGCCGCCTGCAAGAAGGTTTCTGAAGTTGCTTCACCGGGCGCTTCAAACGTAGTGGCATCGGAAGGCGCCAGACCCTCTTCCTCGCCATTATCCGCCGCCGGCGCAGCAGGTGCGGCTGCATCATTGGTATTCCCCAATTCCGGTGCAGTGGGCTCCGTTTCGCCGCCCTCATTCCCCGGTTCCGGTACAGAAGGCGTCACATCGCCGCCCTCGCTGCCCGGCTCCGAGTCCGTAACGTTCAGAGTGCTGTCAGATTCTGAAGAAACAGCCCCGACCGTATCGCCGGGTTCCGCCTCTTTCTCCACCTCTTCACCAGACACTGTTGTATCGTCGCCTTCATCCTCGGCGACGAAGGTTGTGGGTAGTTCAGTGTTGTCGTTTGCCAGCACTGGCGCACTGTAGCTGAACAACATGGACAAGCACAGGAACAGTGCAATTACCCTTTTTGCCATAGTTGGGACCTCCTTGGTAAAGCAAAGTTCGCCGGATGCGCGCACGCGGATGTTGTGTAGAACGTACCACTTCCTCACAACGCCCATCACAGTCAATCTATTTTATTTTAACATAACCTCTTTTTCGTTTCAACCTTTTCTCGTCTCTTTTGTTCAAATCCGACGTCATTATGCAAATCACCTGGTTTTTCCCGGCTCCTCACCAGCACATGATAACAACAAAAACAGCCTTACGTATTACGTAGAGTCGCCTTTTTGGGGCCCGTCAATTGCCTGTGCCAAGGCTTTTTCAGTTTTTTCCTTTAAGGCTTTCCGTAGTCTTTCGCGGCTCGTATCAAAAAGCATTCCCAAAACTGTTTTCTTCGTTTGTCGAAAAGGTTCTCTCCTGCTTCCTTTTTCCCGGCAGAAATTTTGTTTGCCCTGCGGGGGCAAACCCGATATACTGGAACCAAAACACCGGAAAGCGGAGGGAGAACGGGATGAAGATTCTGCTGTTGGAGGATGACGGGGCCATTGCCGGGGCGCTGGCGGGGTTTCTGGCAGAAAAAGGCTGCTGCGTGACCCGGTGCGCCACCCTTTGCGAAGCGCGGGACCGGCTGAGCGCCGCCCTGCCCGATGTGGCGGTGCTGGACTGGAACCTGCCCGACGGGGAGGGGGCGGCCTTTTGCCGGGAACTGCGGCAGCGCTGGCCGCGGCTGCCCATTCTGCTGCTGACGGTGCGCAGCGACACCCGGGACATCCTGGCCGGGTTTGCCTGCGGCGCCGACGACTATGTGACCAAGCCCTTTGACCGGGAGGTGCTGTATTCCCGGCTGGCGGCCCTGTGGCGGCGCAGCCGTCCCGGGGCGGAGGAAATTTTGCAGTGCGGCGGCATCCGGCTGGACCCGGCCCGGCAGGCGGTGACCTGCGGCGGGGCGCCGGTGGCCCTGGCGCCGTTGGAATACCAGCTGCTGTACCGGCTCATGCAGAACCGGGGCCGCACCGTGACCCGGCAGCAGCTGCTGGACGCCCTGTGGGACCACAACGGCCGCTTTGTCAACGACAACACCCTGACCGTGACCATGAAGCGGCTGCGGGAAAAGCTGGGCCGCCCCGCGGCGCTGAAAACGGTGCGCAGTTTCGGCTACCGATTGGAGGAGAGCGAACCATGAAAGTACGGTCTGTAATCCGCCTGTGGGCGCTGGGGGCAGTCTGGCTGGTGTCGGCCGCGGCGGCAGCGGGCGCGCTGGCCTTCTGGCACAGCCGCCGTCAGCTGGCGCTGCTGGACGGTTTTTGCACCGCGCTGGTCGCCCGCGCCCCCGAAACCGCCGATGCGGTGTATGCCCTTGCCAAGGAGGGCGGTTTTGCCGCCGGCAGCACGCCGGGGGTGCTTTGGGCGCTGGGGTATCGCCCCGGGGATTTTGCCGCCGGCACCGGGCTGCTGTATGCCGCCGCGGCCCTGGGCCTGGGGCTGGGGGTTGCCCTGCTGGCGGGGGGCTGGTTTCTGGCCCGCCGCAGCGCAGCCCGGCAGCGGCAGCAGCTCATTGCGCTGCTGGAAGCCGCCCGCGCCGGCCGGCCGGTGCCCCTGCTGCGCAGCGACGGCACCCTGACCGAGGGCAGTTATGCCCGCCTGGCGGACGAGATCCAGAAAACCGTCACCCAGCTGGCCCTGACCCGGGAAGCGGCGGTGACCGCCCGGGACCGGTTTGCCCGGAACCTGGCCAACATCGCCCATCAGCTGAAAACACCCCTGACCGCTTTGTCCCTGGCGGCCCAGAACGCCGGGCCCGCCGCCCGGCAGGCCATGGCGGCCCCGCTGGAGCGGCTTGCCGGGCTGGAGGAATCCCTGCTGCTTCTGGCCCGGCTGGACAACGGCACCCTGCCGCTGCGCCGGGAGGAAGCCGACCTTTTTACCCTGCTGACGATGGCGGCCGACAACCTGCAGTCCCTGGCGGAAGCCCGGGGCGTTACGCTGGAGATCCCGGAACTGGAACCCATCCCGGTGCAATGCGACCCCGACTGGGCCACGGAAGCGCTGCTGAACCTGATGAAAAACGGTCTGGAGCACGCCCCCGCCGGCAGCGCCCTGCGCTGCCTTTGCCGCCGCAACGCCCTGTACACCGAGGTCATCCTCCGGGATGCGGGGGCCGGATTTTCCCAAAAAGACCTGGCCCATCTGTTTGAGCGGTTTTACCGCGGGGACCACGCCGGGCCCGACAGCACCGGCCTGGGGCTGGCCATTGCCAAAGAACTGCTGGAACGGCAGAACGCCCTGGTCCGGGCGGAAAACGCCCCCGAAGGCGGCGGGCAGTTTGTGGTGCGGTTTTACGGGTGACTGTCACCGGGATGTCACCTGCGGGTGGTAGAATGGCAAGGCAAAAGGAGGACATCCCATGGAACTGCTGCAATGTACCGAGGTCAAAAAAGTTTACGGCAAGGGGGAAGCCGCCGTCTGCGCCCTGAACGGCGTGGACCTGACAGTAAGCCGGGGGGAGTTCGTCGCCATTGTGGGGGCGTCCGGGTCCGGCAAATCCACCCTGCTCCATCTGCTGGCCGGGGTGGACCGCCCCACGGCGGGCAGCGTGCGCATCGACGGCGTGGAGGTGGGGTCCCTGGACCCCACCCGGGCCGCTCTTTTCCGCCGCCGCAAGGTGGGGCTGGTGTACCAGTTTTTCAACCTGATCCCCACCCTTTCGGTGGAGAAAAACATCACCCTGCCCCTGCTGCTGGACAAACGCACCCCCGACCCCGAGGCTCTGGATACCCTGCTGCGGACCCTGGGCCTGCAGGATAAGCGCCAGGCGCTGCCGGGGCAGCTTTCCGGCGGGCAGCAGCAGCGGGCGGCCATTGCCCGTGCCCTGTGCTGCCGCCCCGCCCTGCTGCTGGCGGACGAGCCCACCGGCAATCTGGACCGCAAAAACAGTGCCGAGATCCTGGACCTACTGCGGCTGTGCCACCAGAATCTGGGCCAGACCATTCTGCTGGTGACCCATGACGAAACCCTGGCCGCCCAGGCGGACCGGGTCATCACCCTCAGCGACGGGCGGATCGTCAGCGACCGCCCCCGGGGGTGAGCGCCATGTGGAAGATTTTTTCCCGCAGCGACCTGGCCCACACCCCCGCCGCCGTCCGCACCATGGCCGCGGCGGCGCTGGCGGCCTCCTTTTTTCTGGCGCTGCTGTGCGGGCTGTTCTACAACGCCTGGGCCTATGAAGTGGACCGCATCCTGCGGGAGGAAGGCAGCTGGCAGGCCCGCCTGACGCTGCCCTGCACCGGCGCGGCCCTGACGGAATCCCTGGAAACGCTGGAACAGTTTGCCCAGGTGGACACCGTCACCCTCAACGGGGCGCTGTCCGGGCCGGAGCGCTCGGTGGTGGAACTGACCTTCCGGGACCGGGCCGCCGTATATGAAACCCTGGAAGCCATCCGGGTGCGGCTGGACCTTACCGAAGGGCAGGTCCAGGCCCACGACACCCTGCTGTCCCGCTACCTGGTCACCGACCCCCGGGACCCCACCCCGCCTCTGCTGCTGCCCTTCCTGCTGGGGGTCTGGGGGGTGATGGCCCTGGCGCTGGTGCTGCTGCTGCGCAACTCCTTTGAAATCACCATGCAGGCCCGGCTGCACCGGTTCGGCATCCTTTCCAGCGTGGGGGCCACGCCCCGCCAGCTGCGGCTTTGTCTGCTGCAGGAGGCTGCCGCCGTGGCCCTGGTGCCCCTGGCCGCAGGCACCCTGCTGGGCTTTGCCGCCGGCTGGGGAGTGCTGGCCGCGGTCAACCGGGCCGCCGCCGATTTGTCCGGCCGCCAGCCCGCCGTGTTCCGGCTCCATCCCCTGGTGGTGCTGGGGGCTCTGCTCTCCGCCCTGCTCACCGTGCTGGTTTCCGCCTGGCTGCCGGCCCGCCGCCTGAGCCGCATCCCCCCGCTGGAAGCCCTGCGGGGCGCCGCCCGGGCCGACCTGGTCCCCCACCGCCAGCCTTCCCTCACCACCCGGCTGCTGGCAGCCTGCTTCGGCATCCGGGGCGAACTGGCGGGCAACGCCCTGAGCGCCCGCAAAAAGTCCCTGCGCATCGCCCGTGTGTCGCTGCTGCTCTCCTTCCTGGGCTTCACCGCCATGCTCTGCTTTTTCACCCTGTCGGGCATCAGCACCCGGCTGACCTACTTTGAGCGGTACCAGGACGCCTGGGACGTGATGGCCACCCTGCCGGACACCGAACTGGGGGATTTTTCCCTGACAGATGCCCTGGCGGCACTGCCCGGTGTGGAGGATTGCACCGTCTATGAAAAGCAGCAGGCCGCCGTGCTGCTGCCCGCCGACGCCCAAAGCCCGGAACTGCAGGCAGCGGGCGGTCTGGCCGCCCTGGCCGGCAGCGATGCGGTCCCCCGGCAGGGGGGCTGGCTGGTGGAGGCACCCCTGGTGGTGCTGGACGACGCCAGTTTTCTGCGCTTTTGTGAGGCGGCGGGCCTGCCGGCCTCCCTGGACGGCGCGGTGCTGCTCAACCGGGTGTGGGACAGCCTGCACAGCAATTTCCGCAACCGGCAGTACCTGCCCTTTGTGCAGTCTGGCACCGCCTCCCTGACCCTGGCGGACGCCGACGGCGCCCCGCTGGGGGAACTGCCGCTGCTGGGCCTGACCGACACCCCGCCCAACCTGCGGGAGGAATATGACCAGTATGCCCTGGTGCTGTTCTGGCCCCAAAGCCTGTGGCAAGCCTGGGGGCAGGAAAACCGCCTGCCCGCTCCCGCCCGGGACCCGGAGGTTCTGGTGCGCCTGCTGGGGCGGGAGGGGATTTCCCAGTCGGAGTGTGAGGAACTGCAAGCGGCGGTTTCCGCCCTGCTGGACGGCGCCGGGTACGCCGGCACCGTGGAAAACCGCCTTACCGAGCGGGCCACCAACGACCGGATGATCCAGGGCGCCGAGGGGATCCTGGGCGCCTTCTGCCTGCTGCTGGCATCCATCGGGCTGGCCAACGTCTTTCTCAACACCCTGGGGTTTGTGGGGCAGCGCCGCCGGGAGTTTGCCCGGTACCTTTCCCTTGGCATGACGCCCCGGGAACTGCGCAGCCTGTTCTGGATCGAAGGTTCGGTGCTGGCCCTGCGCCCGCTGGTCATCACCCTGCCCCTCACCGCCGGGCTGGTCGCCCTGATGCTGCGGGCCAGTTACCTGGACCCGGCCCTGTTCCTGGCCGAGGCCCCGGTTTTGCCGGTGGCGCTGTTTGCCCTGCTCATTCTGGTTTCCATCGCCCTGGCCTACGCCCTGGGCGCCCGCAAGGTGCTTGGCGCCGACCTCACCGAACTGCTGAAGGACGACAGCCTGCCCTGACCCCTGTACGGCAAAAAAAGACCCGCCTGCCGGCGGGCCTTTTTCTTTTGGTTTCTGGCTGCTGCGCCCCTTACGGGCGGAAAATCTCCCGCTGCCCGAGGAGTTCCTGCAGCTCGTTCACAAAGCGGCACACATGGAACCCGTCGCACACCCCGTGGTGCACCTGGACCGCCAGCGGCAGCCGGGTCCCCCCCCCGGTGCGGAATTTTGCCCGCCGGGGATTCCCTTCCCGCCGGCCCGCATATTGACACAGGCCGGAAAACATGATAGTATCAGAAACGCGAAAGCTATATTTTTCCTTGTGGGTGAGATAAACAAGGGGAAATATAGCTTTTTTCTTTTACATTTCAAAGAGAAGAGGATGTCCCCCATGCAGCAAACCTTTATGAAAACCCGGCCCGTTCTGCCGCTGGTTCTGTCCATGTCCCTGCCCATGGTCCTGTCCATGATGGTCGCGTCGCTGTACAACATTGTCGACAGCTATTATGTGGCCAAAATCAGCGAGGATGCCATGACGGCCCTGTCCCTGGTGTTTCCGGTACAGAACCTGATCAACGCCGTCACCATCGGCTTTTCCATTGGCGCCAACGCGGTGATCTCCTATCACCTGGGGGCGCAGGACAGCCGGAAAGCCAACGCCGCCGCCACCCAGAGCGTTTTCTTCAACGCCCTCCACGGGGTGCTGTTGACGGTGGGCTGCATTGCCATCATGCCGTTTTTTCTTCGCCTGTTTACCACCGATGAGCAGGTCATCGATCTGGGCGTCCGCTATTCCCGCATCGCCTTTGCCTTTGCGGTGTTTGTGGCGGTTTCCATGTCGCTGGAGAAGATCTTCCAGGCGGTGGGCAAAATGATGATGACCATGGTCTGCATGATGTCCGGCTGCATTGCCAACATCCTTTTAGACCCGGTTCTGATTTTCGGCTGGGGCCCCTTCCCGGAAATGGGCATCGAGGGTGCCGCCCTTGCCACCGGCATCGGGCAGCCCCTCCCTGGTGATCTCCCTGCTGCGGTATGCGCTGCTCATCCTGCCGGTGGCCTTTGTGCTCAGCCGCTTCCTGGATGCCGTGGGGGTGTGGCACGCCTTCTGGATCACAGAATTCCTCACGGCGGCGATCGCCTATTCTCTCTACCACAAAAAAGTATCCGCCGGGTGATGGCCGCCCGCTTGCGGGCCGGCGCACAATGGATTACAATGGAATCAGAGATTTTCCGCAGCAAGCCGCCCTGTTTTCCGCCGCTGTGCGGCCTGTGCAAAGTTCCTGAGGAAAATCACCGAAGACGATAAGAAAAAATACGGGAGGAAGCAGCCATGAAATTTGATGTAACCCAACTGCAGTGGACAAGACAGCCGAAAAGTTGTGTGATCTCTCCGGGTACAATCGAGATCGTCACCCAACCCCACACCGATTTGTGGCAGCGGACCTATTACCACTTCCGCAACGATAACGCCCCCGTGCTGCAGATGGCCACATCCGAGCCGTTTTTCTCCTTTGTGGTAAAGACCGACTTTGCCGAGAGCCATCACCGCTTTGACCAGTGCGGTGTGGTGCTGTATCTGGACAGCGAAAACTGGCTCAAAGGCTCCATCGAGTACGAGAACGAGCAGTTCCAGCACCTGGGCAGCGTGGTGACCAACCACGGCTGGTCAGACTGGGCCACCACCGAGATCCCCGCCCGGGTCAAGTCCATGTGGTACCGCCTGAGCCGCCGGCAGGATGATTTCTGCATCGAATGTTCCGAGGATGGCGCGGTGTTCCACCAGATGCGGGTCTGCCATCTCCACGAGGCAAAAGGCGAAATTCGCTTTGGTGTCTACGCCTGCAGCCCGGAGGACTCCTCTTTCCGGGCAGTCTTCAGCCAGATGGAATTGACGGAATGCAAGTGGCTTGCCCACGACGGCCAGGCCCCCGACGCGGACCTCACCAACTCCTGACACCGGCATCTCAAAACACAAGCACAAAAGGCCTGACGCTGGCTGCGTCAGGCCTTCTGTTTTGCCCGCCGGTACGCCGGACGGCGGGAACTTTACGGGTTGCGGTACCCGCATCGGTCGGCGCCCCTTGGGGCGGGACGTCACCTCTGCGACCGCTGCCCCTGCTCCGGCTCCCTGTTTCCGCCGCAGGCGGCGGCCGCCTTCGCAGCTGTTCTCGTCCTCCGTCTGCACCAGCTCAATATTCCGGATTTCTGCAACCTCATAGAGCAGGGTCTTGACCCTACCGCTTTCTCCTTATCCCGGATTATAGCAATAAAAAACAGCCCTACGTTTTCCGTAAGGCTGTCTTTCGTAGCGGCAACACCTCTACCCCCGGCACGCTCTGCTTTCCTTCCTATTCCCGGGGACTCTCCCGCGGGCTAACCAACAGTCTGCAAGACTGTTGGTTCCGGCACTGCGGTGCCGTCGCCCTGTTCGAGTCCTCCGAGCGTGCAAACCAAAAGTAAAGCCCCCACGGCGGGACACGCCGTGGGGGCTTTCTTTTGGTGCACCATTCCCATCCAAAAACGAACTGAGTACTTCTTCTAAAGATACCGGGCGTCCACCCTCCTGATAGTTGAAATTCACCACGATGCGGTCATCGAACAGATAGATGGAATTGACAAAACAGTCGATGACCTTTTCCTGAAAGGCAATATCCGCCGGGTCGCCGTGACGGAACTGATCGAACCAGAAAAGAATCTGTTCCCGTGTGATGGGCGGCTTCTCGATCTGCTCCTGCAGGATGCTGGTTTCCAGTGCTTCACGCTGCTGTTCCAGTTCCTCCATCCGCGCCTTGGTGGATGGCGTCAGGATGCCCTGCTCGATGGCCGCCACCAGATTGTCGATCCGGCGCTTCACTTCTTTCAGCTCCGCCTGCAAAACCGGCAGACGGGTGTTTTCCTTGCTCTGGTATTCCAGCAGCTTGTCCGCCAGCAGGTCAATGACCCGGTCGTTCAGCACCTTTTCCAGCGCCGTCTGCACCACAAATTGCTCCAGTGGTTCCTTGCGCACCGGCTTCAGGCTGCAAGCCTCCTTGCCGCTGCGTTTGCGGGTACCACATTTATAGTAACAGTGGACCGTGCCCGTGTGGCTTCTGCCGCTCTCCCCTGCCATCATGGTACCGCACTTGCTGCAGAACAGCTTGGTGGTGAGCAAATAATGGACGTCCGCCTTGTTGTGGGCTGGTGCCTGGCGGTGAATCTCGCACCGCCGCTGCACCGCATCGAAGCAATCCGGGTCGATGATGGCTGGGATGGCGTCCGGGATGACGGTATCCTTATAGCGGTATTCACCCAGATACCGGCGGTTCTTGAGCAGCGTCTGGAAACTGTTCTTGGTGAACGGGTTGCCCCGGCTGTTGCGTATGCCGCGAGCGTTCAGCGATTCGATGATGCGGCGGATGCTCTCCCCCGCCGCGTACCGTTGGAAGGCTTCCTGCACCACCGGTGCGGTGGCCGGGTCGATCTGGTAGTGATGCTCGCTGTCGATACGGTACCCCAGCGGTACCGGGCCGCCGTTGAACTTGGCCTTTAGGGCGTTCTCCTTGTGGCCGCGGCTGACCTTCTCAGCCAGCTCCGCCGAATAGTACTCGGCCATGCCTTCCAGCAAGCTTTCCAGCATGATGCCTTCCGGTGTGTTGGAGATGGGCTCTGTCACCGACACCACATGGACCCGGTTGTTTTTGAGGATGCGCTTATAATGGGCTGAGTCGTACCGGTTGCGGGAGAAGCGGTCCAGTTTCCACACCAGCACCGCTTCAAAGGTGTGGGTGGCGCTGTCGTGGACCATCTGCTGGAACTGCGGGCGGCTGTCGGTCTTGGCGGACAGTGCCCGGTCAAT
>DXBP01000001.1 GCA_019116445.1 Candidatus Gemmiger excrementigallinarum | reverse complement strand
AATCCGCAACCGGAAATCCATCTTTTCTCGCTGCCGATTCAATCTATTGGGTGACACGAACTCTCCGGCATCCGGTGGCTCAACCTGCTCAAATCGAACGCTGCAACAAGAGGATGGCTGACAGTCTTTCGAACGGACATAAAAGCCCAAGGAGGGATTGGTCAGCCAGTTGCTCCCCTTATTGTAGCTTAGGCGCGAGATGGAGAGAAAGCCGGACTGGCTGTCCGGCTTTCCTGTCCAAATTTATTGTAATAGGAGGGATAAGTCATGAAATTGAATGAGCAAATCCGAGAACATCGGAGGAAAGTAGGCCTGACACAGGAGCAGGTGGCGAATTATTTGGGTGTATCTACCCCGGCAGTCAATAAGTGGGAAAGTGGCGCGACCTATCCCGATATTACGCTTTTGTCCCCACTGGCCCGCTTGCTCAAGATTGATTTGAATACCCTGTTCACCTTTCATCAGGATGTATCCAAAGAGGAAATCGGCCGGTTTTGTGGCGAAGTGGAACAAGAAATTGTTGCCAACGGGTTTCAGGCGGGTTTCGCCGCAGCAATCCAAAAACTGCAAGAATATCCCAACTGCACTTTGCTGAGATTTTCCTTGGCGCTGCTTCTGGAAGGTCGTTTGCAAATGGCCCATCCAACACCGCAAGAACAAGAAAAATACGACCGCCAGCTTTTCGATTGGTATGAGCAAGTTGCCGACAGTCAAGACGAAGAAATCCGGGAGGCCGCAGTCAGTATTTTGGTAAACAAGTATCTTGCTTGCGGAAACACCGAAAAAGCGCAAGAGCTGGTGGACCTGCTCCCCGACAAAAGGACCACGGATAAGCAGATACTGAAAATAAATGTTTTGTTGGCGCAGAAAAAATATCAAGAAGCTGCCGCATTGACCGAAAGTAAGATATATGGTGACATTGCAATCGTGCAAAGTTACTTCATGAAGTTGGTCGATATCAATCTGCTTTTAAATGAAATGGACACTGCCGCTGATGTGGCAGATGTTTCACGACAGATTGCAACCGTTTTGGGGCTTTGGGACTATAACCGTTATGTATGTCCTTTGCAAGTGGCTGTTTCGGAAAAAGATATTCCCCGAAGCATTGAACTTATTCGGGATATGCTAGAGGCAGCCCAGACACCGTTCAAGGCCCCTGCAATATTCCGGCATTTACCCAACAAACCGTTGGCCGACGATTTCAAAGCAAAGTTGATGACGGTGTTATTGCGTCAGTTTGAAACAGGCAAGGAATATGAATTTTTGCATTCCAGTTCCGAGTTTCAAGCGCTGATTACCGAATATAAAGAAAAATTCCCGCAGAAGTAACCAATGCTGAGGATGGAGTATAACGGGTTATTCCGTATTTTGGTGAAGTCCAAAATACGGGGTAACCTGTTATTTTCTCGAAAGCCCTTTTCCGGTGGAATGAAACGCTGCTGCAATTTTCCATCACGTGAGAACGAATAGAAAAAATTAAAAAATCGAAAAAACACTATTGACAATTGCTGCATTGTAAGTATTGTAAAGACATACGATAAATAGAATCTTGTGGGCGCACTATGCTGTCCGCAAGCGAGTGAGAAACTCTTCCGTTCAAAATCGGCTTTCCTCGTGGGAGTCTGCCTAACTTTATAGTTTTTATGGCAGAGCGATGATTCATGTAAATCATCGCTCTGCCATTTTTGTTTTTCAATTTGAAAGGAGCATCCATCATCATGAAAAGTATTTTGAAAAATTATCCGCTTCAAAGCACATCCAAAACGATGGCCGCAATGCCGCCATCCCAACGTATCCCAATGCCCCCACAAATACCCCAAATCTTCCGCAGTAGGTAAACCTCTGACGGAACCACAAACCTTTTATCAATGTTGACAAACATTCCATTTTAAAAACCAATCGAACGCATCATCACAAATCATAGCCAGCGTTAAGGCCGCTGGCTATCATGGCCGCGGATGCGCGGCGGCTTTCCTCAGCGAGCCTATCGCTGCGGCTTGTCCTTAACCAGAGAAGGCCCGTGCCGGGGGTTATCGGTCAAGATGGAGGCGGCCTTAGAGCCCCATGAAGAGAGGTGTACAGAATGGTGTCTTCCCGTGTCAGCAAGCGCCTTACCCATGAGGTCAAGACGGCGTTGTCGCAAAACGATAAGCGTGGCCAGAGCAAACATACTGCCAAGCAGGCAGCGCGGGCCGAGGCACAGCGGACACACACCAGCTACACCCAAATCACGGGGCTGTACGCCACATCCTCATATTCTACCTATGTCAAACAGGCTTTGGTGGCCCTGCGTTGGATTGCCGACCGCTATGGATGCAAACGTCTGGAAGAATGCCGACCGTACCTGCCCGCCTACTATGCGGAAATGCAGGCACGGGGGTTATCTGCCTGGACGGTACGCACACGGGTGTACGCGCTTTGTTCTGTGTACGGTGCCGACTATGCCACACTTTTTGGGGTAGAGAACTTGCCGGCACGCCACCGCGCTGCGATCAAGCGCGGGCGGCAAATCAGTGCATCGGACAGTCGGCACCATACACCGGAACAGGAAGCCGTTCGCACCATTGCCCGCGCCTGCGGCGCACGTCGCGGCGGGATTCTGGGACTGACGGCAGAAGATTTACTCTCACGAAACGGCCACTTGTACGTTCATCTCACCGAGAAGGGCGGAAAAGAACGGGAAGCCATTGTGCTGCCTGAATACGAAGCCGACGTGCGGGAAATCTTCTCCGACTATGCAGAAAATCCAAAAGCCGCCGCGACCGGAGGCAAGCAACGTCTGTTTTCTCGCACGGCACTGCCCAAGGATATGCCGCTCCATTATCTTCGTGCCCAGTATGCACAAGACCTGTACCGATATTATGCGGCACAGGGAGCCGCCACCGGGGAGCTGTACCATTGCCGGGCAGACCGCAAAGGCCAGTGCTATGACAAAGGAATCTTGAAGGCCGTATCTCTCAATCTGGGACACAGCCGCTGTGATGTGGTCGTCAGCCATTACTTGTGGTAAAGGTTGACATCCCTATGAAAGAGTATTGCATTAACAGGAACATTGGACAAGGCTCGACCATAAGCTGTAATGAGGTGAGCGATATGTCTCAGCCCGACAGCATTCGCCGCGAATTGCGGAACAAAATCGCCTTGGCAATGGAACGCCAGATTAACGAACAACTGTATCAGCAAGGCGCGATTACCAAAGAAATGTATGAAGCGGCCAAGCTGAGCCTTGCGTTTGCCGCTTCCGAATCAGAAAGGAATAGAAATGAAATATGATTTACTGCGAGCGGTAAACAACGGCGTCAACATTCAGGAAATGGATTTGCGGGTGGTGGATTATGCCCGCGTTTCCACCGCCAGCCGCGAACAACGCAAGAGTTTTGAAAACCAGCTGGATACTTACCGCCAAATGATTGAAGAAAATTCACACTGGACATACGCAGGCACCTATTCGGATGAAGCAGTGACAGGTACAAAAGCACATCTGCGTGGCGGGTTTCAGCAGATGATTCAGGACGCACAAGCGGGACTGTTTGACTTGATTCTCGTCAAGGATGTGGCCCGCTTTGCCCGAAATATCAAAGAATGTCTTGTATACAAAGACCAACTGAAAAGCTACGGCGTCATGATTTGGTTCGTAAAAGAAAACATCAACTCGTTTCTTTCCAGTGATGAGATGATGCTCAAATTCATGGCGCTGGGCGCGGAGATGGAAGCCAATAGTGCCCGGACCCGCACCAAAATCGTATTCGAGCAGGGCATCCGAAAAGGCAAGGTTTACGGAAATTCCAAGATTTTAGGCTATACCAAAGACCATTGCACACTGGTGGTGGATGAGCAAGAGGCCGAGACGGTGCGACTGATTTTTGACCTCTATGTTCACGAGCGCATGGGATTGCGGCGCATTGCCAAAGAACTGGCCGAGCGCGGCATTACACGCAAGGACGGCACGCAAATTCCTCCCCGCACCATCAAAACGGTGCTGGAAAATCCCAAGTACAAGGGTTACTACTGTGGCGGCAAGAGTGAAAAGCTGGATATGGGCGAGCGGTATGTCCGTCGGGAACTGCCGGAATCAGAGTGGGTTATGTACAAAGACCCTTCCATCCCCGCCATCGTCAGTGAAGAACTCTGGGATGAAGCAGCACAGATTCGCATGGAGCGAAAAGCGAAATTCAAGGAAGAGGTATCGATGCCTTGTAATCAAGGTATCTACCGCTACAGCGGAAAAATTATCAGTGGATTTGATAACGCTCCCAATGTTTCCTATACCCGCTTCCTGTATCGGTACAAAGAAATCCAGCGGGAAGGTTGGCAGTGCCGAAACCATAAGGACTTTGCTCATTCCAGCAATGTGGGGCCGACGCTGTACAGCGATGAACTGGATGCCATTGTACAGGGGATGCTTCACGACCTGCTGGGCGGCTATGACGAGATGATTGCCGACCTGATGGACCGCTACCAGACAGCGACGGCAGGACAGCAAGTGGAAACACGCCTGAAGGCTTTACAGAAAGAGCAGGAAGCCATCGAGCGAAAGCGCCGCAAACTGCTGGACCTGTACGAAGAAGATGGCATCACGAAAGCGGAGTATTTGGCTCGCGGTGCGGAACATAAGGCGCGGCTGGATGCCATTCAATCCGAACGGGAGGCCCTGAACGCATCGTCCGCCAAATCCCAGCAGATGCTTGTACAACTGGATGAACTGAAGCACAGTATCAGCCGTATGGCCGAAGAGAGTACACCGAGCAAAGAAACCATTGACAGCCTGATTGATAAAATCATCGTCCTCGGTGATAGCACCAAAAAGAACATCCATCTCGATATTGTACTCAAGTTTGTTTCAGTAACCCAAACCTTCCACATTTTTCGCGATACTACAAAGAAAACCGATTCTTGCATTTGTTGCAATAAAGTTACATCTACGTCAGTGTCAAGGACCTGGCCGAACTGACCAGCGAGGGCGAGACCGCCACCGGCACCGAAAGTTCCGGCACCTGGCCGGGCGTGGTGCTCAAACGCGGTTCCACCGGCAGCGAAGTGGAACAGGTACAGTTCTGGCTTTCGGAACTAGCCCAGTTCAACAGTGCCCTGCCCGATCTTACCGTAGACGGGCACTTCGGTGCGGCTACCGAAAAGGCGGTAAAAACTTTCCAGCAGGAGCAGGGGCTGACCGCCGACGGCATCGTGGGGCAGGCCACCTGGGATGCCTTGTATGCCGCCTGGTTGGATATGCAGAGTGATCTGGGCGGCACTGCCTGGCCCGGCATTGTGCTGCGGCGGGGCGATACCGGCATGGAAGTACGGCTGGTGCAGTTCTGGCTGCGTCTGGCGGCGGACAACTACACGTCCCTGGCTGCCGTCAGCGTGGACGGCAATTTCGGAGCCGCCACCGAGAAAGCCGTGACCGCTTTCCAGAGCCTGTTCGGGTTGACCGCCGACGGGATTGTGGGGCGCGCCACCTGGAACAAGCTCAACGAAGTGGCACTGGCCGTAGCCAACGAGATTGTGGACGCCAATGTAGCTCCTGGTCAGTTCACCACCACGGTGCGGGAAGGCAGCCGGGGCACCGCCGTACGGGCGGTGCAGTACTATCTGCGGCGGCTGTCGGCCTATTACAGCGATATTCCTTCGGTGACGGTGGACGGCATCTTCGGTGCAGCTACCACCAAATCCGTGAAGGCCTGGCAGAGCCGGGCCGGACTGACGGTGGACGGCGTGGTGGGCCGCCAGACCTGGAACAGCCTGTATGAAGCGGTGCAAAATCTGGCCACCAGCGGCCCTGTGGTGCGCACTGCCTCACTGCCGGCCCCTGCTTCCACGCTGCAGGTCGGTGACTCCGGGGCGGCTGTTCTGCGGCTGGACCGCCTGTTGCTATTCCTGGGCCAATGGCTGCCGGAAATCAACTTCCTGGGCAGCACTACCCCCAGCAGCGTTTTCACGCAAGACCTGGAACTCACGGTACGCAGTGCCCAGCGGTACTTCGGTCTGCCAGAAACCGGGGAAGTCACCACTGCCGACTGGAACGCTTTTCTGAAAGCGGCACAGGCTTTGGCTGAAGTGAACCCGGCAGCCGCTGCCCCTGAACCGGACGGCGTCTGGCCGGCCTCGGCCCTGACGCTGGGCAGTTCCGGCCCGGCCGTACTGCAGGTGCAGCGCTGGCTGAATCTGATCGCCTCGGTGGACCAGGGGTATCTATTTGTACCGGAAACCGGCGAGCTGGATGCCGCCACCCAGGACGCGCTGGAAAATTACCAGCTGACCGCCGGGCTGCCTACCCTGGGCGTGGTGGATGCCGCCACCTGGGAAAGTCTGCGCACCGCCGCCCAGGCCCTGTGCAGTACCTGTCAGAGTAATAAGGAGGGGTAATACCATGGCGAAAGTATTTGTCTACGATTCCTACACCAACAAGTTCTACACCTACAACCTGAGCGAAAACGACGCCATGCCCTACAGTTCCGGCACGACGCTGCGGGTACGGGAGTTCCGCGGTTCCAGCAACGCCAATGTTCTGTGGACCACCGTGGCTGCGATGGAAGCCTGGAACTTGACCCGCCGCAACTATGGCGGCGCCATTCCGGTGGGGTACGCCTTCAAGCGCATCTGGGAAGGCGGCCACGGCACCACCAGCCAGCACTATGCGGGTGTCGCCTTTGATGTGGGGCAGAGCCTGAGCAGCAGCGACCGCAAAAAAATTTACAACACGGCCGTGGCTACCGGCGCCTGGGGCTATGTGGAGCCGCTTTCCATGACGCCCACCTGGGTACACTTTGACCGCCGCTACGGCAAGCCCGCCTGCCCCAATACCACCGCCGGGTACCCCACGGTACGCCGGGGCAGCCGCAACACCTATGTGCTGATCCTGCAGGACGCACTGAATACCCTGGGCTACCCCAGCGGTTCGCTGGACGGAATTTTCGGTTCCGCCACCGAAAGCGCCCTCAAAGCCATCCAGAAAGACTTTTCCCTGACGGCGGACGGCATCTGCGGATGCAGCAGCTGGAAAAAGATTGCTTCGGCTGCGCTGGGCATTGGCCGCACCTCCACCGTCGTTGATAAATGAGTGTTTGCCTGTTATAATGAAGAAAAATGCAAAAGGACGTGACCGACTGTGGATATGATGGAATTTTTGCGCACCCGCCGCACCTACCGCCGCTTTGAACAGCGCCCGGTAGCCCCGGAGATTCTGACCGAAGCGGTGGATGCCGCCCGCATCGCCAGCTGCGGCAACAACCGGCAGACGCTGAAATATATGATCGTGCAGAGTCCTGATGTGGTAGCCGCCGTACAGCCGCTGATACACTGGGCAGCCAGTTTGCCGCCGGAATTGGGATGCCCCAAACCGGGCGAGCAGCCGGTGGCGTTCATCGCCGTATTGCAGGATGAACGTCTGCCCGGCTGCAGCGACACTGACGCGGGGCTGGCCATGGGCAGCCTGACGGCCGCCGCCTGGGCCCATGGGGTGGGCAGCTGCCTGATGGGGTCCATTGACCGCCCGGCACTGACCGAACTGCTGGGCCTGCCGGAAGGTGTGACGCTGCGGTATATGGTGGCGCTGGGTTATCCCAGCCACAAAAGCCACCTGGTTGCCGCCACCGACGGCAATACCAAATATTACCTGGACGACGCCCGGGACTACTGTGTACCCAAGCGCCCCCTGGAAGAAGTGTTGCTGAAAACGCTGTAACCCCGCAAAAGTGCCCCCGGCCTGTATGGCCGGGGGCATTTGTATGTCGTCAGGCTCCGCTGCGGATGACAAAGCCCCGGATTCAAGGCACCGGGATGCCGCCCTGGACTTCCGCTGTGCCAATGGGGTACGGTTGCCGGGCCTCCCTCGTTCGTTTCGGCTACTGATGAACCAGCCGCCCAAAACGCCCCTCTCCATCATGCAATCCGAACAAAACAGCCCACATATTTTCTACTTTTTGCATAAATATTCGTCATTATTCCAAATTATTAATAAATTGTTGACACAGCTACACCAGCGCGCTAAAGTAATGAAGCAAGCGATTGTAAATCTATTATATGGAAAGAGGGAGCAAAATCATGAATACGCTTGTGATCGTCCTGATCGCAGCAGTCTGCCTGGTATGTGCGTACGCCGGGTATGGCCGCCGGATCGCCAAGAGCTGGGGCGTTGACCCCAATGCCAAAACTCCTGCTGTGCGGCTGGAAGATGGCAAAGACTACGTACCTACCAACGGCTGGACTGTGTTCAGCCACCAGTTTTCCTCCATTGCGGGTGCGGGCCCCGTTACCGGCGCCATCCAGGCCGCCGCTTTCGGCTGGCTGCCGGTGCTGCTGTGGGTGCTGCTGGGCGGCATCTTCTTCGGCGCCGTGACCGACTTCGGCGCGCTGTATACCAGCGTGAAGAATGACGGCAAATCCATGGGTATGCTGATTGAAAAATACATCGGCAAACTGGGCCGCCGCCTGTTCCTGCTGTTCTGCTGGCTGTTCACCCTGCTGGTCATCGCTGCCTTTGCCGACATGGTGGCCGACACCTTCAACGCCTACACCACCGTAGACGGCGTGACCTCGCTGTCCGCTGCCGCCACCACCAACGGCGCCGCGGGCATGGTTTCCATCATGTTCATGGTGTTCGCCGTGGTGTTTGGCCTGATCCAGAAAAAGTACAACTTCAGCGGCTGGAAGGAAGCGGTGCTGGGCATCGTTTTTATCGTGCTGTCCTTCGTCATCGGCTCCAACTGCCCCATCATCCTGGCCAAAGAGGGCTGGATCTACATCACCTTCGTGTACATCTTCT
Organism: Candidatus Gemmiger excrementigallinarum; assembly: GCA_019116445.1. Classification (GTDB taxonomy): domain Bacteria; phylum Bacillota; class Clostridia; order Oscillospirales; family Ruminococcaceae; genus Gemmiger; species Gemmiger excrementigallinarum. Next base: position 27,789 of record DXBP01000001.1, on the reverse strand, counting down.
TCGCGGCGGTGCTGCCCATGTGGCTGCTCAAACAGCCCCGTGACTACATGACCACCTTCATGTTCATCTTCATGATCGCCGGTGCGGCCGTGGGTCTGCTGGTGGCTCACCCCACCATGAATCTGCACGCCTTCACCGCCTGGAACGTCGTCAAGGGCGAAAACGGCAGCCTCATCAGCGGCAGCCTGTTCCCCATCCTCTTCGTCACCGTAGCCTGCGGTGCAGTGTCCGGCTTCCACAGCCTGGTTTCTTCCGGCACCTCCTCCAAGACCGTGGAGAATGAAAAGGATATGCTCAAGGTCGGTTACGGCGCCATGGTGCTGGAAAGCCTGCTGGCCGTGCTGGCCCTTTGCGTGGCCGGCGCTTCCGCTGCTGCGGACGGCACCCCCGCCGCCGGCACCCCGTTCCAGGTGTTCAGCAACGGCGTGGCCGGATTCTTTGAGATGTTCGGCGTGCCCGTGTATGCCGCCACCGTCTTTATGACCATGTGCGTTTCCGCCTTGGCCCTTACCAGTCTGGACGCTGTGGCCCGTATCGGCCGCATGAGCTTCCAGGAACTGTTCAGCGTGGACGATATGGAACACGCCGAGGGCTGGCGCAAGCTGTTCTGCAACACCTATTTCTCCACCATCATCACCCTGGCGCTGGGCTTCGTTCTGGCCAAGATCGGTTACAACAACATCTGGCCGCTGTTTGGTTCCGCCAACCAGCTGCTCAGCGCCCTGGTTCTGGTAACCCTCTGCGTCTTCCTGAAGGTGACCGGCCGCAGCAACAAGATGCTGTTCCCGCCGCTCATCATCATGCTTTGCGTGACCTTCACGGCCCTGGTACAGATTCTGGTAGGTTGTGTGCAGGCCTATGCCGCCGGTACCGCCACCTTCCTGATGCAGGGTCTGCAGCTGATCCTGGCGATCCTGCTCATCGCGCTGGGTGTGATCATCGTGGTCAACTCGCTGCGCGTGTATGCCGCCAGTGAGAAAAACAGCGAGAAAGCCGCCGCCCATTCCTGAGCCCGGTTTTCCCCATAACAACAAAAAGGCCGCCCGGCTTGCGGGCGGCCTTTTGCTTTATCCCAGCAGTTCCTGCATCGTCTGCATTCCGGAGTCGGTCAGGATGACTTCCGGTCCTGCTTTTTGTGTTTCCGCGGTGGTGTACTGCACCGTCAGCCCCGGCTGTGCGGTCAGGTATTCCAGCGTTGCTTCCAGTCCACCCAGTTCTGTTGCCATCAGGTCGGTAAGGGTACGGGCACTGTAGGTCCGCCAGGCATCGGGCAGCGCCGTCAGCAGGTCCGGGTTTTGCCGCAGGAACGCCTCCCAGACAGCGGCACGGGCATCTGCCTGTTTGCCGGGGGGTTCCAGGCAGCTTTGCAGCCGCCCAATCAGTTCCGGCGCTTCGGCGGCCGTCAGTTCCACCACCGAATCCTCTGCCAGGCCGATTGTTTCCCGCTGGGCCTTGGAGAGCAAAGCGGCTGTATCCAGCCGGGCGGTGCGCTCCGCCCCCACACAGTCCTGCCAGCAGGCAGGGGTTGCCGCCAGGTAATAAAGTTCCCGCACGGCGGTTTCGCCGGTTGCCACCGTCTGGCTCAGCAACTGCGCGGCCCGCCCCGCCCCCGCCGATAACGCACAGGCGGAAAGGGTCGTCGTGCCGGCCGGGGCCTGGACCTGCAGGTCGCCCGGCAGCGCGCAAAGGGTGACGGTCTGCTCCGGGCCGTCCACCCGGGCCAGCACAAAAGCCGGTTCCTCCTGCTGCACCACCAGCAGCATACGCCAGCTGTCCTGGGCGCCCTGCTCAATGGGCAGGCCGCCCCGCTCTGCGGCTGCCTGCCGCAGCTCATTCTGTGTCTGGCGCTGGTGTACAAGAAAAGCCGTCAATCCGATGAGCGGCAGCAATACCAACAGCGTCAATCCCAGGCTGTACCAAAAAACACCGGCCCGCGAACGCATAAACAACACCTCTTTGTGTCAGAATCTAGGTATAGTGTGGGCCAAGCGGCCCGCCTGTATACCAAAGGAGGTTTGACTTATGTTTCATGAACCGTTTGGCCCCCGTGGCGCCGAGGATGAGCGCGATACCTTTTGGACTGACCTGGGTGAAGTGACCGACGCAGCCTACCGGGACGATCCCGATGCTGCCCCTGCCGCCAAGCGCACGGTGGGTACGAATTCTGCCCGGCATCCTTCCCACTATGTGCCGGACACCGTGCAGCAGGTGATGCCGCTGGCGCCCGAAACTCTCTCAGGGAAGGACACCGCCAGCCCTCAGGACCCGTTGGGCAGCTGGACCGGTGTGCCCAGCGACAACGAGTACGAAATCCCCACCCAGGATGCCGACGATCTGTAACTTGCTGTCGATGCAAAACCGCCCCCTGCCGCATGGCAGGGGGCGGTTTTTGATTCATATCAGATTTTGCGGTAAACCAGGTAGCGGAACCCGATCTCGGTGGTCAGGCTCTGGCAGTGGGCCAGCCGCGCGGCACCGTCAGCGGGGGTGTTCCAGTAATAGGGCGTCATAGCAAACAGCTGCTGTACACTCTCCCCTGCCAGCGTCAGGGTAGCGGCGGCTTCCCGCTCCTCCACAAAGGCAAAGCCTTCGTAGGTAGTTTCTTTGACCTCGTTTTCATAGGGCGTGGCGTAGAGCACTTCCTTGAGGCCATAGAGATGCCGGGCCGTGGGCACCGCATAGATCAAATGGCCGCCCGGGCGCAGCATCCGCCGGAACTCCACCCCCGCAAAGGGAGAGAAGATATTCAGCAGCAGATCCGCCCAGCCATCCCGCACCGGGGCGCTGAAGCTGCCCCCAACGCAGAACGCCCCTTCGGGCACCCGTTTGGCTGCCAGACGGACCGCTTCCTTGGAAAGGTCGAATCCCACGATCTGTGCATCCGTCAGCCGGTCCTGCAGGCAGCGGTCGTAACTGCCTTCCCCACAGCCGGCATCCACAATATGCCCATGAGGCAGCGCGGCACAAAGTTCCGCCAGCGCCTGCATCAGCGGGTCGTAATGCCCCGCCGAAAGAAAAGCGCGGCGGGCACGGACCATTTCCTTTCCGTCGCCGGGGTCGGCGGCGTGCTTTTTCTGGATAGCCAGCAGGTTGGCATAGCCCTCCTTGGCCAGGTCAAAGCTGTGGGCTTTGGGGCAGCGCAGGCTGCGCCCTACCAGCAACAGCGGCCCTCCGCAGACCGGGCAGCGCAACGCCGCCGCCAGGGCGGGGGTCATTCGGCTGCTCCGTCGGCTGCCTGCCCGGCTGTTGCCGGGCCGTCATCGGGCAGCGGTACCGTCATGCCGCCGTGGGCCGCCAGGTATTCCTCAAAGTTGGCAAACTTCTGTTTGGGCGGACGGCGGGTGATAAGTTCCAGACCCGGGTCCTCCTCGGCAGCACGGCGCTGGGCGCGGGCCGCCCGGGTGGAGGACTTCGGAGAATGGTTCTGCTCCCGGGCCGGTGCCTGCTGGCTGCTGTTATTGCCGCTGTTGCCACGGCTGCGGCGTCCGGAGGGCTGGGCCGGGGCCGCGGGTTCCGCCTGCTGTGCCCCCCGATGGCGTCCGCGGGGCGCCGGGGTAGCCGGGGCGGCTTCCTTGTTTTCTTTGCGGGGCGGCTGCTGCCGGGGTGCTTTCTCCTTGGCGGCGGGCTGGGCTGCCTTACCGCCTTCACGGGCAGCAGAAGCCTGTGCCTGCGCGTTCTGGGAAGCACCTGTGCCGGAACCGCGGCGGCGGCGACGGCGGCGCGGTGCGCCGGACGGATTTTGTGCAGTCTTTTCCATACTTCACCTGATTTTCTTTAACCGATCACTCGGCACTCATTGTAATAACGTTTTTCCTCGGCATGACCCATGCTGAAAGTCTTGCGCGGCAGCACACCGCCCAGCACTACGCCGCGGAAGAGATCCGCTTTGTCGAAATCCGGCAGCAGAATGGCCGCTGCCGGGCGGTCGGGACGGGCTGCCAGTGCCATTGCCGTGGATGCACCGTGGATGTAATCCACACTGGCCTGGGGGTGCCGGGGCAGCCATTCAGCCAGGAAGGCCTCGATACTGCCCACCGTCAGCGGGGCCGGGGGATTTTCCAGTGCCACGGCCACTTCCCCCTGCCGGTCCGCCAGGCGGAAACGCTGGCCGGACGGCGTGGTGCAAGAGCCCTGTGCCTTGTCCCAGCGGTCCAGATCTTCATACAATTCTTTGGCTGTAACACCGAATACCACCCGATGGATGGGTTCGATCTCGATGGCCGGGCTATGGACGTTGCAGACTTCTGCCAGGCACCAGCGCGCCGGGTGATTCTGCTTCTGTTCATCGGTCAGGGTGGGTTTCAGTTCCTCCCAGTAGGCCTTGGCCGTAGCCAGGCTGTGGTTGCCGTCCCCCACGGCCAGCACCATGGGCGTCTGCCCTGCCACTGCCGGCCAGCGCCGGGCAAAGGCTTTGGGATCCGCCAGGGCAGCCAGCGCCCCATCGATCCGGGCGATCAGCGCCGGGTCCTCCACGGCCCAGCCGCGCAGATGCCCGCCCCCCAGCATCAGGTTCCCATCGTACAGAAGAGGCAGTTCCGCCTTGCAGTCCCCTACCGGCTCGATCAGCGTCTTTTCGGGGTCATCGGCCAGCATCATCACGTGGGGTGTTTCCAACAGCGCCCCGCGGCGGACTTTCAGCCGCGGCGGAATCCGCTCCACCACGGTTTTCTCGCTGGGGCGGATGGCGGTATGGCTGCCGGGTGTGTAATCGTAGGCTTCCAGGTCCACGGCACCGATCAGGCCCTGCCGGATGCTGCCGTCCATCTGGGTGCGCTCCACATAAACATACCCGTGCACCTGGCGCGTAAGCACCTGGGTGCGGTAGCGTTCCATCGTATCCCGGATATCCTGCAGGCGCTGCTCCTCCTGGGGGGTGCCCAGGTAGGCTTCCGGCAAAACGATGTGCAGCGTACTGGGGTGGTCCTTGGCCAGTTCCTCGGCGCGCTGCCAGTACTCCGGTTGGGAAGTGAACTGATCAACGGCAATGCAGGCCCAGGGGTCCAGCGGCGTACCGGCAGACGGAAGAAGAATATCCGCAGCCACAAAGCATGGAAGTGCCATACAAAAAGCCTCCTACAAAACTACAAGACAACGGCATGGCCCACCAGACCGTAAATTGCCAGGGACAGGATGCCGATGTAGATCAAAGAACTGGGCAATCCCTGGAAGATGGCGGGCACATCTTTACTGCGCAGACGGCGACGGCCCTCCCGCACAATAAAGATGATGAACACATAACCCAGTCCGCTGCCAATTCCGAACGCAATGCTCTGCATCATGGTATAGTTCTGGTTGGCGCAGATCAACAGGGTACCCAGCACTGCGGTGCTGCAGCCGCCCAGGGTGATCTGTGCCTGGCAGGCCTGACGCTGGCGCCGCGGCAGCAGGAACAGCAGAAGCCAGGTAATGATCATCGCTGCCGATCCGCAGGTCAGATACACCAGCGGACGCAGCGCCGATGCCGGCAGCCATTCGGGCAGATAGCCGCGCAGCCAGGGGAAAAACAGATTGTGCACCGCCCATCCCAGCGGCGCGGAAAAGCCCATTACCATAAGGAACGGAATGCTGAAATCCCAGACCTGGGCTTTGTGGTCGGGAACGAGTTTCAGCAGGCGGGTGACGCCCAGGGCGCGGGCCAGGATGACGTTTTCCGCGAAGATGGCAAGGCCCATATAGCTGATAAATTCCAGCACACCGCGCATCAGGGGGACAAACTCAATGTTTACGGCCGGCATACAGGCGACGCACCTCCTCCCGCTTATATTCGGTGTAGGCATTGACCACCGCACACCAGACCGCGGCGATGATACCTACCAGTACAAAACCACCCGCAGGCTGTGCTGCCAACGGAAGCAGGGCGGCGTGGAGCACCACGTGGCCGAACACCGTACCGGAGGCCAGGAACTCACGCAGGCAGCCCACAATGAGCAGTGCCACGCACATACCCAGGCCGTTGTTGAAGCCGTGCCGCCAGGCATCCCCAATGGGTTCCAGTTCGGTGAATTCCATCCGCTTGACGATGGCCGGTTCCACAATGAGGATCGGCAGATAGATGCCCAGCATGGTCAGGTCGTTGCCAAACAGTTCGTAGAGCAGAATGTACACGGGGATATACAGCAGCGCAGCGGCGTAGCAGTAAATGATGGGACGGAAGCGGTTTTTGGAGATATGGCACACCGCGACCGCCAACACCCGGGTGAAGGTGATCAGCAGCAGGCTGGCCACACAGAGGATCAGGGCGCGTTCGCCATCCAGGGCGGCGCCCACCACCGGGGCCAGGCCCAGCCCGCGCACCATCACGGGGTTGGAAAGCCAGATATGATCGCTGCGGATCTTTTCATTCAGATCGGATTCCGCCTCGGCCCGGCTGCGCAGCAAACCGGCGTGGCGCTTGGGCGCGGGGGCCGGCTGGGGTTCCTGGGGAGCCGCCTTCGGTTTGACCGGCTGTGCCGCCGGCTCTGCCGCTTTTTCCGGCTCCGGGCGCACCGGTTCCATGGTGCGGGTGGGTTCTTCCTGGGGTTCAGGCTGCCGGGCAGGCTGCGCGGCAGGCATCTGAATCGTGGCATCGGCACGGGGTTCCGCCGTTTTCTCCGGTTTCGGAGCCGGGCGCGGTTCCACCGGGGCTGCGGGTTTCGCTGCCGGGAAATGCCAGGCCGGACGGGTGGTGCGGCGGGTGGCCTCCTCCCGGCGTTCTGCTTCCCGGCGCTCCTGTTCCTGACGCATCTGTTCCAGCATCGCTTTGCGTTCTTCATCCGTGAGGCGCTTGCGGCTGGTGGGGATGATGCGGTGGGCATCGGGTTCCGCCTGGGGTTTGGGCTGGGCAGCCGGTTCGGTATGCGGCAGCGCGGTGCCCTGCATCTGGGCGATAGCCTGTTCGATCTCGGCACGGGAAGCGCCCTGCGCCGCCATCTCACGTGCTTTCTCCAGCATTTCTTTGGTGATATGGGGAATGATCAGCGTTTCGGAATGTTCTTCCCGCTTACGGCGGTTATTCCGGTTTTGTGAATTGGGCAAGGCGCCGTTCCTCCTTCCTCATAAAGCGGATGCGTTCGGTGCGGTGGCTGACCAGATCCAGCCATTCGGGAATGGCACCCACAATGAGCAGCGCAAAGCAGGCTGCGCTCTCGTAAGGGCTGAATACCCGGAAAGCATGGGTCGCAATACCCAGCGCCGTGCCGTACAAAATGCGGCTGCTGGTACGGTTGGGCATTGTAACAGGCTCACAGATCAGGAACAGGCCGCCGAACAGCACCGTGCCCGAGAGAATGACATATTTTTCCAGATAGATGCGCTGGCGCACGAATTCCCAGGGCCAGCTGAACATCGGCAGCTCGCTGAGCTGCGGCAGCAGCCAGGGCAAGCCGATGCAGAAGAGCAAAAACGGCACCAGCACCGACAGTTTTACATGGCCACGGACCAGCAAAAACAGGCCGCAGGCCATTACCACCAGCGCCGCCGTAATGCCCAACCCGCCGGACACATTGCCGGTGAGCAGATTCATGGTACTGTCACTGGGCAGACCGCCGTTGCGCAGCGTGGCATTCATGCCTTCTACCAGGGCACCGTCGCTTGCACCGAATACCGGCAGCCAGTTCCCCGGTGCCGGGTAACGATACACGGAATCCGGCCAGGAAATACCGGCCACCGCCATGCCCACCGCCGCCGGGTGGAAGGGATAGTGCCCTTCCCCGCCGAAGGCTTCTTTTACCAGCACCGCCGCGATCACCGCCGCAACCACCACCGCATAGGGCACGGTGGCCGGCATCATCAGCACGATCAGGGCGGCAAAACATTCGCTGGAAGGTTCATGGGGATGATACCCCGCACCGTGCAGCGGCGCCAGGGCGCAGTCACACAGATAGGCCACCAGCAGTCCGGTCAGCAGCAGCAGGACCGGGCGCAGTCCGTAATAGTACCAGGACATTCCGATCAGCGGAATGGAACACCACAGCAGATCACGATAATAGTCGTAATTTTCGCTGCGTTCAATTTTCATACGATTGGGCATGGGGTTTGGTGTCTCCTTTGGTTCGTTCAGGCTTGTCCGTGGAGCAGGCGTACCATGGCAGCCGGGTCCTCGGCATGGAACAGCGAGCTGCCGGCCACCAGCCAGTCAGCACCGGCCTGTACACACAGGGGGCCGGTTTCCCCATTGATGCCGCCGTCCACCTCCAACAAGGTGGTGCAGCCGCGGCGTTTGCGCTCGGCATCCAGGGCGGCCAGACGTCCGGGGGTGCCGGGCAGGAACTTCTGCCCGCCAAAGCCGGGTTCCACGCTCATGACGAGGATCAGATCCACCACACCCAGATACGGGAACACGGCCTCCACCGGGGTGCCGGGGCGGATGCTGATGCCGACCTGGCAGCCGGTAGCCCGGATGGCGGCAATCACTTCCTCTGCCGTATCGGGCACCGCTTCCAGATGGAAGGTGATCAGACCGGCGCCTGCTTTGGCGAAATCCGCCGCATACCGGGCCGGGTCGCTGATCATCAGGTGTACATCGTAATAGGCGTCGGGCAGCGCCTTATGCAGGCATTGCAGCACCGGCGCGCCATAGCTGATATTGGGCACAAAGTGGCCATCCATTACGTCAAAATGCAAAAGATCGACCCCCTCCTGCAGCAGACGGGTACAGTCGTGCTGCAGGTTGGCAAAGTCCGCCGACAGGATCGACGCGGCAATTTTGGTCATATTCGGTTCTCCCTCTATCTATCATTCCCACAATCCCCTGTGCGATCACGCCGCACAGCGATATATTAGATTATTATAGCTTATCACCGCCCAAAAAGCAAGGCGGCACCCCCGGCCCCAACCATCAAAAATACCGCAGGTCCGCCCTGCAGCGGCTCTGCGGTATTTTTTGCATCAGGCCAGTTCAGCCCGCACGCGGTCCAGCGCCACCTCAATGACGCGGTCCATATCATAGTATTTGTATTCGCCCAGGCGGCCGCCGAACAGCACATTGGGCTGAGCGTCCGCCAGCTCCTTATACCGTGCATACAGGGCGCCGTTTTCCTCGTCGTTGACCGGGTAGTAGGGTTCGTCGCCGGGTTTCCACTCGGCGGAATATTCCCGGCTGATGACCGTCTTGGTGCCCGGCTCGGTGGAGCCGAATACAAAATGCTTGTGCTCGATGATGCGGGTGTAGGGCGTTTCGGCATCGGTATAGTTGATGACCGCATTGCCCTGGTAGTTGGGCATATCCAGCGTTTCGGTTTCAAATCGGACGCTGCGATACTGCAGTGCCCCCAGCTTGTAGTCGAAGTAAGCATCGATGGGGCCGGTATAAACGACCTTCTTTGCCAGCGTGTCCAGTGCCTCACGGTCAGCCAGGTAGTCGGTGTTCAGGCGCACCTCGATGCCATCCAGCAGGTTGGCCACCAGCGCCGTATACCCCTCGTTGGGAATGCCCTGGTACAGCGCATTGAAATAGTTGTTGTCAAAGGTGAAACGCACCGGCAGGCGCTTGATGATGAACGCCGGCAGTGCCGTGCAGGGACGTCCCCACTGCTTTTCGGTGTAGCCCTTGATGAGCTTCTCGTAAATATCCTGGCCCACCAGATTGATGGCCTGTTCTTCCAGGTTTTGGGGATGCTCGGTGTAATGGGCGGCGCGCTGCTCCTCGATTTTGGCCTGGGCTTCCGCAGGGGTGATGACGCCCCACATCTTGCTGAAGGTGTTCATGTTGAAGGGCATATTGTACAGCTCGCCCTTATAGTTGGCCACCGGAGAGTTGGTATACCGGTTGAAGGTCGCGAAACGGTTGACATAGTCCCACACTTCCTTGTTGTTGGTGTGGAAGATGTGTGCACCATACCGGTGCACGGCGATGCCTTCGATGTCCTCGGTATAAATGTTGCCGGCGATGTGGTCCCGCTTGTCGATGACCAGGCAGCGCTTGCCGGCTGCCGTTGCCTCGTGGGCAAATACCGCGCCGAACAGGCCGGCGCCGACGATCAGATAATCATACATGAATAAAATCCTCCTGAACGGTTTCCTCTTGTATTCTTTCCCGTCTGCGGCAGCGGTACCCCTGCACGGCCCAGCCGGCCAGGCCCAGCGTCGTCGCCAGCGTAACCAGTTCCGCTATACGCCAGGCAAAGGGCGGCATATAACGCACCTGTACCGTGCCGCGGTACCCCGCAGGCAGTGTAACGCGCAGGCAATGCTGCTCGTTTTCCGTCAGCGGCAAAAGCTCGCCGGTTGCGGCGTCCCGGGCCGTGTAATGCTGGTAAGCCAGCAGCGGAAGCTCCACCTCCGCCGTGGAATCCGTATCGTTTTGGCACTCTACGTTCCCCTGCCCCAGCCAGACGGCGGTCACATCCTCGTCCCGGGTGGTTGCCTGCACCCGATCAAAGGTGGCAAGATCCGCCCCCGCCGGCAGGTAATCATAGCCCATGGTTTCGTACGGGAAGTCGGTGACGGTTTCGGTGCTGATCAGTGTGATGGTATCCTTACTGTAAGCGTAGTCGCGGTAAAAGGTCCCCACATACAAAAGCGTCGCCGCCACCAGCGCTACCGCCACTCCGCGGGCCAGGCGGGGTGCCAGTTCCTCCGTCAGGCGAAGGGCCAGCACGGAAATGACCCCTGCCAGCACCACCGCAACCGCCAGATACCGCCAGCTGAACTGGGGTTTGAGCAGAATATCCACGATTTTTTGCGGCAGTTTGTTGGCCAGCCAGTCCCACGGGAAGGACGTGGTGGACATCCACATGGCCAGCAGGCACAACGCCAAACTGCCGCGCAGCCCCAACCACCGCCGCTGCGTATCCGGTGTTTTCTGCCAGCAGTCCCGCCGCAGACAGCACCACAAAGCCAGGCCCAGGGCCAGGCATCCCGCCAGCCCCAGGGTAAGGGGCATATCCCCGGCAGTTCCGGCCCCGGAACTGCCGCTGGAAACGCCAAAAAATCCCAGCAGCTGGATCAGATAGGTGCCGGTGGATTGCAGCGGTGCCGGGTGCACATCGCTGATCATGATTTTCTGGCCATTCAGGGTCTGCATACAGGGCAGCAGGAACCAGGCGGTCAGTCCCACGGCCGTCAGCACCGCCTTCAGGGCTGCCAGCAGCCGGGGCGGGCGCACCATGACCTGCAAATTGCAAATCCAGAACAGTGCCAAAAAGATGGCCGCCAGTTCCGTGGTAAGCAGATGACTCTGCACAATGCCGGCCATACCCAATCCCAGGGGCAGCCAGTCCCGCGCCGCCGGGCGCTTGTGCCGGGCAATGGCCCAGGCCCCCAGCGCCACCAGCGGCAGGAAGGTCATGGCGGTATATTCCCCCACCGAGGCGCGGATCATCATGTTGGTCAGGCGGTAGGCGCACAGCGTATAGGCGAAGGCCGCCACCGCCCCGTACAGGCGATGTTCCCCGATGCGCGCAAAACTGTAGTAGGCCAGCAGCATCGTGGCCGTGTTGACAAGCAGCACGTAAATCTGGTAGCAGGTTTGCAGCGGCAAAAATGCGTTGTACAGTAGCGCGGGAATGTACAAGAACAGGTCACAGTAATACAGCGGTGTAGCGGCGCCGTAGCCGTGAAAACCATCGGTGAACATACGCACCGGGAACTGCCCGTCCGCCAGTGCCTGGGCCGCAGCCCAGATGCGGTAACAGTGAAAGCGCAGATCATGCCCGGTGTACAGGAAATCCGCGCAATACGGCAGGCTGGCCAGCACGATTCCCCCGGCCAGCAGCAATACCACACCCCAGCCGCAGCGCGGCGCACGGGGGGTACGCCCCAGGAGCAGCAGTGACAGCAAGGCATCCGCCACCGCAAACAGCAGCAGCCATCCCACCAGGGAGGTCACCCGCCAGACAGGCTGCTCCGTCAGGGTAACACTTTGCAGCGCAAAGGTCTGTCCCTCGGCAAGCGTTTCGGTCACTCGCAGCGTCAGGTCACTGACCGTGGACGCCGTACTCACCCAAAGGCGGGCGGTAACGGTGGAAAAGGTGTCGGTCAGGGTGATGGCATCGCTTTGCACCGCCGCGGGATTGCCGGCGGAAGAAAAGTCCAGCGTCGCCACCGCCGTGCCATCCGTGCGTTCCGGCTCTTCAGGGAACGCCGCCTGATAGCACACCGTGATGCGGTACCCGCCGGAGGACAGGGTGACCGGCTGGGAAACCGACGTGCTGTCCTCCGATTGGGTCATGCTCTCCAGCGGGATGGAAACTTCCGCCAGGGGGCGGAAAGACCCCGCCAGCAGTGCCGCCACAAACAACAGTTCCACCAGAAAGACCGCCCCGAACAGCGGGTGGATCTTCAAAAAAGCCCGGGTGCGGGCCGTGGTGTTCATTCCTGTGCCGTGCGCTGCCAATGCTGCACGGTTTGAAGCTGGAATTCAAAGTCCCGGGCGTCCTTTGCCAGCTGGCTGGAAAGGATCACGCCCGAAACAAAAAGCAGAAGTGCCGCCACCAGTACAAAGCAGCAGACGATGAGCGTCGGGAAGCGCGGCACCAGCCCGGTATGGAAATATTCATTGACCACCGGGATCATAAAACCGATACCGAACACCGCCAGCACCGCCGCCAGCACGCCAAAAAAGGCAAAGGGGCGATAGTTTTTGAACAGCCGCACAATCGTGCCCAGCACTTTGAATCCGTCGGAGTAGGTGTTGAGTTTGCTCTCGGAGCCTTCGGGGCGGTCGCGGTATTCGATGATGACGTTATCCACCTGCATGTGACGCTGCAGGGCGTGAATGGTCATTTCGGTTTCGATTTCAAACCCGCGGGACAGCACCGGATAAGTCTTGACGAACTGGAAGCTGAAGGCGCGGTAGCCCGTCATAATATCCTTGATTTTACCGCCGAACAGATTGTTGGTGCAAAAGCGCACCAGATCATTGCCGAAGTTGTGGAACGGGCGCTTGTTCTGCGTATAGTAGGTGCTGGAAAGCCGGTCCCCCACCACCATATCAGCCTGGCGCTCGGTAACGGCACGCACCATCTCGGGGGCAGCTTCCGCCGGGTAGGTATCATCCCCGTCCACCAGCACATAGGCCTCGGCATCGATTTCCCGGAACATCCGGCGCATCACGTTGCCTTTGCCCTGCTGGTATTCATGCCGCACCACCGCGCCGGCAGCAGCGGCCAGTTCCGCTGTGCCGTCGGTAGAGTTGTTATCGTAAACGTAGACCGTTGCCTCGGGCAGTACGCGCCGGAAATCCGTAACGACCTTTTCCACCGTTTTGGCCTCGTTGTAACAGGGAATCAAAACAGCTATTTTGTCCATAAACGCGGACCTCTCTTTCTTGCCTTTACATCCAGAACTGAACCAGGCGGTTTACAGTATAATACAGCGACGGATTCATTCCCTGCAGCCAGGGTTCCATCGCAAACAGCGTGCAGAAGCGGTAAAATACCGCCCAGGCCAGCGCCCCTGCCATGCCGATGCGCAGCACAGGCAGCAGCGATACCGCCAAGGCTTCCCCGCCAGCGGCCCGCCGGGCCAGACCGCTCTCGGCCAGCAGCCAGCAAAGGGCGGCGCCCAGCAGAAGGACCGGGCTGTAATCCATCAGATACCGGTACAGCACACCGGCCATCTGGCAGTCCACCACCGTGATCAGCAACATGGCCGCCACCGATCCGTACACAAGGGCTGCCACCGCACGGCGGCGATGCAGGCTGCGCCGGGCCAGGGGCAGCGCCGGGAGCAGCAACGCCCAGGTAAAAGGCGTGGCCGCCAGCATACCGCCGCAGAATTTTTCGCTGATGGTGCGGATAACCGCATTGGTGGTTACATCCACCTCCTGCAGATACGGGAAAACGCTTTTCAGCCGCGGCAGATCCAGCAGGCTGGTAAATACCGCCGGGCCCATGCGCACCACGTTGAAGCCGCGTTTGGTCATATCGTTGCCGGTGATGTTGTAATTGGCGCCAAAATCAAACGGGGAGCCAAACCGGGCATAGTTGTACCACATCAGCCCTGCTGCCACCACCAGCACCGGCAGCAGGAAAGCCACGGCATCCCGCACACCGGCGCGGCTGCGCAGACGGCCGCGGGTGATATACCGATTCCAAAAAATGGGCAGCGCAACCAAGGCAAACAGCACCATCTGGGGGCGGCATCCGGCCACCAGCGCCACACAAAGGCTGCCCAGGGCCAGGCGTACCGTCAGTACACCGCCGTGGTGTTCCGGTGTGGCGGCCGCAGCCAGCCAGAACCAGATTCCCAGCATCAGCAGCGCCGCACCGCAGAGAATGGCATATTCGTAAATATAAGGACGCTCCAGCAAATTATACAGCTGACTTCCCAGCACCAGAGCCGATACGCACAGCAGATAGGCGGCTGTGGAAGCCTGCGGGAACCAGCGCCGCACCACCTGGCTCAGAATACCAAAACAACTGAGCAGGAAAACCAGCCCCAGAATCACCATGCAGGGTGCGTAGGCCAGGTTCTGGATGCCGGTGATCGCCTCAAAGGGCAGCTGGAACAGCAGGCACGGCACAATGCCGAAGTAGACATAGTACCGGCCATTGTAGTAGGCATGGTCCCAGAGCCCACCCTGGATGTTCAGCGTGTCCCGTGCTGCGGCATCGTAGGGGTTTTCCATGGCGACCAGTTCCGCGGGAGGATCTGCCTCCAGGTCCAGCCGCCCGTTGAGCAGGCTGTGGGCCAGGGCGCCGTACTGCTGATAAACAAAGCTGACGGTGCTCTCCCCGTCCCAGTAGGCGGTATTATAGGTTGCGGTAGCCAGACCGCTGTTGCCGGGCTGCCAGAACGGCACCACCACAACGAATCCGGCCAGAACCACACCCAGTACCGCAGCTGCTGCACGGTCACAGACGTTGCCGGCCAGCCAGCGCCGCTGCCACAATCCACTGCCGGGCCGCAGCAGATACAGCGCGCCAAACAGCAGCCATAAGGCAACAAACCGCAGCATCGACCATTGCAATGGCCGCGGCGTATTCGCCGTGATGCCGGTAATGGTGAAAGCAATGGGATACGTCGCATGGGCACTGCCGTACCCGTTGGCCTTGAGCGTAAGCGTATCCACCTTGCCGGTCAGATCCAGACTGATGGTGTGAGTGCGGTCTGCCTGCAGCGAAACTTCCCAGCTGCCGAAGTCGATCAAGGAACCGTTGGCTTCATCGGTTGCCTGGATAGCAAAGGTAAAAGTGCTGTCGGCATGCAAAAGATCGGTGTCGTCGTTGGTGATGTTGTCAATATGCAGATTGTAGATCGGCTGCCCGATCTCCAGAAAACGCAGATAGGAACGGTCCTCATCCAGCGTATAGGTGCCTGCCCCACGCCCCACATTGACGTTGGAGTCCAGGTAGTCCATAAGCTGGAAGGGCTGATAACTGTGGGTGTTGAAGTAGGTCACGTTGCAGACGAAGAGTTCAGTCCCCGCCGCCAGAACCACCAGGATCGGCAGCACATACCGCGCACCCTTCCGGCCGAAAATCCGCAGCCCCGCCGCGCAGAGCCCGGCCCATCCGGTCATGGCCGTAATGGCCGCCAGCCGGAAGAGATCAAATCCCACGGTAATGCCCGGCCTGTGGTAGGCACACAGGCTGAACAGCCAGACGGCCAGCCATATTCCTGCCCCCCAGACCAGATCCCGCACCTGCATGGACCGCCGGGTGACTGCACCGGGGAGCAGGCCAAAAACCAATGCCACAACGGCCGTCAAAAGCAATGCCACAATGATCATAGATTTCTGTCCTCTCCGGTGGAATTTTAAATACAATCCGTACTATTTTATAAAATTATGCCTCTGCGTATTTCTTGATCTGTTCCAGCCAGAACGCTGCGGTCTTGTCCCAACTGTACTTTTCCAGCACTTCGTCGGGCGGAGCCACCGGCTGGGCCGCCAGGGCATCCAGGTCCACCTCATAGTCATTGGGGTCAAAATACCGCGCGGTGTCGCCGTACAGTTCCGGCAGGCAGCTGGCCCGGGCCAGGGCAATGGGTGCCCCCAGCGACAATGCTTCCAGCGGCGGGATGCCGAATCCCTCAAAAACCGCCGGGTGCAGGAAGAGTTTGCAGTGCTTCATCAGCGCAGCGTTTTCCTCGTCGCTGACATAGCCCGGATAAAAGACGTTGGCGGTGTCCTTCGCCTCGGCATCGTCGCCAAAGGCCCGCAGGTCCTTGCCGCCTGCCACCACAAAGGTTTTGTCGGGGTTGCGGCGGGCGACCTCCCGGATCCACTTGAAGTTCTTGTGCTTGGCAAGGCTGCCCAGAGCGTAGAAGTATTCCCCTTTGGTCACACCGGGCAGCTTATCAAAAATGCCCTCATCCGGCACGACCTTGCGCATGTGCTCCCAGCCGTTGTAGGTCACGCCGATCTTGTCCATGGGAATGCCCAGCTTTTGGCTGATCAGCCGGCGCTGGTCCTCGCTGACGGTATAGACCTTCTGCGCAAACCATTTGGTGGAAAGGCAGTGCACCCAGAACTTGAAGCGGAAGAAGCCCCGGTCGGTATCCATGACCAACGGCCGGATGTCGTGCAGCACCACCACGCTGCGCCGGGTCATGAGCATATCACTGGCCAGACCCACAAAAAACGCATGGTTGCGCCGCAGATAGGACGGCAGCACCGCCATATTGTAAAAATACTTCACGGCTTTCAGCGGCACCAGCTGAATGTTTTTCAGTTCCGGCAGGTGGATGGGACGCCCGTCATCGCGGTAAGCGATGCGCACATCCAGGCCGGTGCCCTCCAGCAGGGCATCCAGCCGGGTGACCGTTTCATACACGTAGCGCGGAATTCCGGTAATGTTATCGCACAGCACAGTGCCGTTGATGACGATGGGATTCAATCCAGTTCCTCCTTCTGCCAGTGGGAGCAGTCCAGCAGTTCCTGCTGCCAGTCTGCCATGCGGCGGGCGCAGTATTCCCGCAGCTCATTTTCAAACCGCTCCTCACTGAAAGAACGGCTGTGTTCCCGGATTTCTTCTTTACTGTAGGCCACGCCGTCCCGCTCAAACAGTTCGATGCAGCGCATCAGACTGTCGGCGGTCTGCTCGTGGAACCAGTAGCCGGTCTTGCCGGGCAGCACCGTTTCGCAGGCGCCGCCGCGGCCATAGGCCAGCACCGGCGTACCGGCGGACTGCGCTTCCACCGGCGTGATGCCGAAGTCCTCTTCCCCGGGGAAGAGGAACGCCTTGGCCCGCAGATAATACCCGCGCACCTGTTCATCGCTCAGGCCACCGCCCCTGAACTCAATGGTGGGACCGGCCATGGCTTTCAGCTTGGACTCCTCGCCCCCGGCACCGATGACCACCAGCCGCTTGCCCAGTTTGGTGCAGGCAGCCACCGCCAGATCAATACGCTTGTACCAGGTCAGGCGGCCCACCACCAGATAGAAGTCCTCCTTCTTGACAAAGGGTGCTTCGTTGATATGGCAGCAGGGATAGATCACATCGCTGTCCCGGCGATAGTATTTCTTGATGCGCTGGGCGATATAGTGGGAATTGGCAATGAAATAATCCACACGGTCCGCCGCGCACTTATCCCAGATGCGCATTTTGTGCATCTGATGGGGCATGACGGCCCGCACCAGCCAGTTGGCGTTATCCCGGTAGGTATAGTAAAAGTCCCACACATACCGGATCGGCGTATGGCAATAGCAGATATGTACGGCGTCCGGCCGCGTGATGACGCCCTTGGAGCAGGACGACGAGGAGGACAGCACCAGGTCATACTCCGACAGGTCCAGCGCTTCAAAAGCGCCGGGCATCAGCGGCAGCAGATTTTTGTAGATCCTGGTGGCGAAGGGGATCTTCTGCACCCAGGTGGTGCGGATATCGTAGTCCTTGAACCACGCGGGCATCTTTTTTTCATCATAGACCAGCGTATAAATCACGGCGTTGGGGAACACATGGTGCATACAATCCACCACACGGTCCGCGCCGGCGTAGGTAACCAGCCAGTCATGTACGATGGCAACTTTCGGTTCGGTCTTGCTCATAACTCTCACCCGGTTTCCAGTGGGCTCACTGTAATTTTTCGTCGTTGATCATCTTACCGCCGAATACCGTGCGGAAAATGATCTTGATATCCAGTGCCACGGTCCAGTTTTCGATGTACCAGATATCATAGCGGATGCGCTCGGCAATATCGGTATCCCCGCGCAGGCCGTGGATCTGTGCCCAGCCGGTACAGCCGGGGCGCACCTGCTGGCGCACAAGATACCGCGGGATTTCTTCCTTGAAGTGCTCCACATGGAAAGGCACCTCCGGCCGGGGGCCCACCAGGGACATATCCCCCTTGAGCACGTTGAAAAACTGCGGCAGTTCATCCAGGCTGAACTTGCGGATCAGGCTGCCGAACCGCGTTTTGCGGGGGTCGTAGTCGGTGGACCAGCCGGTCTGCTGTTTGGCATTGACCCGCATGGACCGGAACTTGTACATCATGAAGGGCTTTTTGTTCAGGCCGATGCGCTCCTGCCGGAAGATGACCGGACCGGGGCTGGACAGCTTGACGCCAATGGCCGTGACCAGCATGATGGGACTGGTCAGTACAATCAAAATCAGGCTGCCCACGATGTCCAGTGTACGTTTGACCGCCGCATTGAGGATGTTGTCAAAGGGAGTCTGGCGCACATTGATGAGCTTGCACTCGTCCAGCACGTCGATGGTGGGCCGGGCGGGCAGATAATCGCTGTAAAACGGCACCATGGTGATGCGGGTACCGTGTTTATCACAGGCGGCAAAGGTGCGGGGCAGCATCTGGATCTCATCGGCTTCCAGCGCCACCACCACCTCGTCGATGCCGGGATTTTCCAGGCATTCGTCCAGTTTTTCATAGCTGCCAAGATAGGGCACCCCGAATCCCGGCTCCTCCATGGGCGCCAGGTAGCCGTCCACAGCAAAGCCGTAATAGGGGTTATGCTCCAGCGCGCGCAGATAGAGCGCCGCCGACTTGCCCCCGCCTACCAGCAGGATGTGCCGCAGACCCAGGCCTTTGCGGCGGCGGGCCCGGTCGTACCAGCGGCGGATCATCCGCTTGGCGACCACCAGCGCGGTGGAGAAGCAATAGAACAGCGCCAGCACCACGCGGGAGTAATCGTCCAGGTGCATCAGGTAGAGGATAAAGACGAAGCCCAGGATGCCGCCGCCGTTGATGACGGCAATACGGGTGCAGCGCACCGACAGTCCGCGCAGCCGGGAATTGCTGTAGATGCCCGCCATCCAATAGACGACCACCAGCAGCACCGACGTAGCCGCCCCGGCCAGGATATTGCGCGGGTCCTGTGCCACGTCCAAAGCCGGACCTGCGCCGCCCGGTTCAAAAAAGCGGACGTAATTGAAGCGCACATAGTTGGCCAGCAGAAAGCCGACAAACAACAGCACCACATCCAGCAGCCCGCTGAGGATGCTTTTATAACGTTGGTTTTTTTCCAGCACCGGCGGTGCCCTCCTTACGAGATTGGTTCTGTGCCGCCGCAGCGGCCCCCTTCCCTGCCAAAGCAAGGAAAGTGTATCGTATCAGCATACCACATTTTGCGTGGCTTTGCAATCAACGGTAGAGTTCCTGCAGACGATCCAGCGTCTTTTTCATCTCGGCACGGACCTCCGGCGGGCCTGCCACGGCCACACCCGGACCGAACCCGGCCACCCAGCCGAAAAACTGCGGGCTGACCTGAATCTCCGCCGTCATGGTAAAGTGTTCCCCATCCTCACAGGGGTTGAGGATGGGCCCCGTGCCGAAGCGGTCGATCATGGCACCAGCAAACCGGTTTTCGCACAGAAGCGTCACTTTTTTCAAAGGGCCGTTGAACATACCGAACATCTGCTGCATATAGGTGTTGACGTCGAAATCAGCATATTCCGCCGCGCCTTCCCGCTTGCTGCCCGGGATCTGATGCACGTTCTGCATCTTGTCCACCCGGTAATGTTTGAGCCGGCCTTCGGTGTAAGCGATGAGATAATAGTTGCCGTTCTCCCATACCAGCACCCAGGGACTGACCCGGTACAGCTGGCCCTCATGGCGGGGCAGCATCTTTTTTTGCAGGGTCCAGTCGCAATATTTGAACTGCACCTGTTCCCCCGCCGTGATGGCGGTATGCAGCGCATCCACCGTATACAGGATCTTTTCGTCGGTACTCTTGATGCGGCCGCTGACCAGCACCTTGCGGTCCAGTTCCGCCTGCCGGTAACGGGAGGTGAACTGCCCCAGCTTATCAATCAGGGTCTTGGATTTGCGCGCCGTGATGAACTTGCTGGCATACACCGCATCCACCAGCAGCTTGAGTTCCGCCAGCTCGAACAGAGCGTCGGTCATATAGTAACCGCCGCCGCGGCCCCGCAGCTGCACGATCTCATAGGGAGCCCCCGGCAGGCTGTTCAGCGTGTTCAGATCGCCGTAGACACTCTTGCGCTCGGCCTCGATCCCCCGTTCCTGCAGTTTTTCCACCAGCTGCGGCACACTCAGCGGATGCTTCTCATCCGTTTCCCGGATCAGGATTTCCAAAAGGACCAGCAATTTGCGTTTTTGACCTTCTTTGCGTGGCATGGCGCAGTCCCTCCCCATTTTTACCATATACAGTCCTATTATACACCCTGCTAATCTGTTGGGCAAGTATTGCCACAGAGTTTACAAATCTTTCAAACGCAAAAAGCCGCCGCCCGGCAAACACCGGACGGCGGCAGAAATTATGCAGTTTGCAAAGGAGATCAGGCGTTGACCTGAGAAGCAGCAACCGCGCAGGCGACAGTCATACCGACCATCGGGTTGTTGCCGGCGCCGATCAGGCCCATCATCTCAACGTGAGCGGGCACGGAGGAAGAACCAGCGAACTGGGCATCGCCGTGCATACGGCCCATGGAGTCGGTCAGGCCGTAAGAGGCGGGACCGGCAGCCACGTTGTCGGGATGCAGGGTACGGCCCGTGCCACCGCCGGAAGCGACGGAGAAGTACTTCTTGCCATTCTCGATGGCCCACTTCTTGTAGGTGCCGGCAACCAGGTGCTGGAAGCGGGTGGGGTTGGTGGAGTTACCGGTGATGGAAACTTCAACGCCCTCAGCCTTCATGATGGCAACGCCTTCCAGAACGTCGTTGGCGCCGTAGCACTTGACGGCAGCGCGCTCACCATCGGAGTAAGCGGTGGTGTTGACGACCTTCAGCTCGCCGGTCTTGAAGTCATACTCGGTCTGGACGTAGGTAAAGCCGTTGATGCGGCTGATGATCATAGCAGCATCCTTGCCCAGGCCGTTCAGGATAACGCGCAGGGGCTCCTTGCGGACCTTGTTGGCGGTACGGGCAATGCCGATGGCGCCTTCAGCGGCAGCGAAGGACTCGTGGCCGGCCAGGAAGGCGAAGCAGTGGGTGTCCTCATGCAGCAGCATGGCGCCCAGATTGCCGTGGCCCAGGCCAACCTTGCGCTGCTCGGCAACAGAGCCGGGCACGGTGAAGGCTTCCAGGCCTTCGCCGATGGCGGCAGCGCACTCAGCGGCGCTCTTCAGGCCGCGCTTGACGGCGATGGCGGTGCCGAGGGTGTAAGCCCAGACGGCGTTGTCGAAGCAGATGGGCTGAATGCCGCGGATGATCTTATCACAGTCGATGCCCTTGGCCAGCAGCATTTCGTTGCAGGCGTCGAGGCTTTCCAGGCCATTGGCTTTCAGGCAGGCCTCGATCTTGGGCATACGGCGTTCCTGGGATTCAAAAGTTGCCATAGTGTGTGTTCCTCCCTCTCTTATTCTTCACGCGGGTCGATGTACTTGACAGCGCCCTGCTCAGCAGAGAAGCGGCCGTAGGTGCCGATGTTCTTCTCGTAGGCTTCCTTGGGGTCCTTGCCGTGGCGGATGTCTTCCATCATCTTGCCCAGGCGGACAAACTGGTAACCGATGACCTGGTTGTCCTTGTCCAGCGCGGTCTTGAGGATATAGCCCTCGGTCAGTTCGAGGTAACGAACGCCCTTGGCCTTGGTGGAGAAAATGGTACCGGTCATGCTGCGCAGACCCTTGCCCAGGTCATCCAGGCCGGCACCGACGGGCAGGCCGTTCTCAGAGAAAGCGGTCTGGCTGCGGCCGTAGACGATCTGCAGGAACAGCTCACGCATAGCAACGTTGATGGCGTCGCAGACGAGGTCGGTGTTCAGGGCTTCCAGGATGGTCTTGCCCGGCAGGATCTCGCCAGCCATGGCAGCAGAATGGGTCATGCCGGAGCAGCCGATGGTTTCGACCAGGGCTTCTTCGATGATGCCGTTCTTGATGTTCAGGCTGAGCTTGCAGGTGCCCTGCTGAGGAGCGCACCAGCCCACACCGTGGGTATAGCCGCTGATGTCCTCAATTTTATAGGCCTTTACCCATTCGCCCTCTTCGGGAATGGGCGCGGGACCGTGCTTGGGCCCTTTTGTGATCGGGCACATGTTATTGACCTGTGCGGAGTATTCGATCATAATTTTCTCTCCTTTGCATATTGTTAGGCTTTTCACAGCTAAGTTTATTATAAAGGGTCGGCGCACTTTTTGCAAGATGTTAGCATACACTAACGCTCCGTTTTTTTGCCCGTTTTCCCCTTTTTCTCAAAACAGGAATCCGAAGAGTACCCGGGAGGCTGCCCCGCACACCGCCATCATCACAATGGCTGCCGCTGCGGGCGGCGCCCAGGTGCGCACCAGCCCCGGTTTGACCGGAGGTTCGGCCTTTACCTTTTTCGCCTTGCCGTGGCGGGTCTTCTCCGCCGGGAGGGGTTCCGTTTCCGGCGGCAGGCAGAACACCTGCAGCAATCCGAACAGCAGCATGATCTCGGGGAAGATCATGGACACCCGGATGGACACCACGGCGTGGGCCAGGTAGCTGACCAGCGCCAGGGTGACCGGCGCCACACCGGGGCGCAGCCAGTTTTTGACGGCGCGGCGCAGATGCGCCACAATGAACCACACCCAGGCCGCCAGTCCCAGCAAACCGGTGGTGAGCAGCTGCTCCAGATATTCATTATGGGCTGCGTAGAAGGTTTTCATGCGGTCGGTGACATCGCTGCCCGCCCAGTCCAGCATGGCGGTGTGCATCATACCGGTGCCCACACCCACGATCTTACGCCACAGGGGCTGGTCCAGCCAGGTGCTCCAGGTAATGCGCCAGGCCGTACCGCGGTAGGTACCCCAGTCATCGTTGATGATGAGGATATCGTCCAGCCGCCCCAGGCTGGGGAAGCCCGGCCAGAAATTGGCCAGCGCGTACAGCAGCACGGCGGCTGTCACCGCCACTGCCGCCACCACCCGTCCGGCGCGCCAGAGGGGAATTTCCCGCCCGCGCAGACCGAACCGCAGCACCGCCCACAGCACCGTACAGACCAGCAGGCCGTCAAACCCGAAATGCCCCAGCGCCGCCAGCATGGGTTTGCCGCCCTGGGTATACACATGGGTGCGCATGTACTGCATCCACCCGGCATGGAAAAAGAAGAATGCGCCGATGACCGCGATGCGCCGCAGCGTGCGGGTGGTGAACATCTTCTGGCACATCAGCACCAGCACCGCCGCGCCGATGCCCAGGGCCAGACCCTCGGCGTCCACCACGGCCAGCGCCAGCGCGCCAAAGAACGCCGGAACACCGTAGAAAATCGTATGGCGCACGCCCCGGGCCACCAGAAAAGCGTAAAACACCAGGGGCAGGGCAAACGCCATGAAGGCAGAGTTGAAGTTCTTCTGCCCCAGGGTGGAGAAGAACTGGGCGCGCTCCACCACAGCGGTGTCGGCATAGGTGCCGATGAGGTCAATGTTAAAGATATTGAGCACATACAGTACCGTGACAATGGCCGTGGTGATGCCTACACAGAAGGTCAGGCCGTTAAGCAGTCCCTGGGGCGCAAACGCCCGCACCGCCAGGTACCCGGCCGCCGTGAACAGTACCATCATGAAGCCGCCGTAATAGCCCCCCAATCCCCAGAAGGACGACACCGGCGACAGGGATGCCGCCGTGGAGATCAGGCCGGTGAGCACAAACGCCCCCAGTGCCCAGAGGGTGGGGTCCTTGGCGGAGAAACGCCCGGGGCGCGGGGCGGCGCCTACCAGGGCCAGGGCACCGAGCCAGAGGCAGAACGCCCAGGACAGGGTACACACCCCGGTGAATTTGACAACGCCGAGGTTGGAAAACTTATCAATATATAAAGGGTAAACGCAGAGCACCGCCAACAGAAAGGCGGTGGCTGAGCGCGCTGCGAGCTGCCGCAGCTGGTTTGTCTGCTGCATGGGTCCTCCTTTGGAATCGGTTGCAAAAAGGGATAACCTATATAGTGTACACGTTCCACCGCACTATTTCAAGATTCGCGCACAGGTTTTACAAGTCGCACACAAAAAAGTCCGGCCAGAGCACAGCCGCCTGCCAGCCAGTGGCGGGCCGTCAACGGCAGGGCCTGGCTGCCGATATAGCTCAGCAGGCTGCCGCCGCTCATGCCCAGGGCGATGAACCCGTAGTTGACCCCGGCGTGGCGCAGCCCGAACAGGTCGGTGTTCAGGGCAGGCTGCACCGCCGCGCCGCCAGAATAGAAAAAGGTCAGCAGCGCATAGGATGCCAGCACCCACCAGTCCCGGGCGAAGGCAAACCAGATCGACCCTGCCGCCAGCCCCAGATACACCCCGTACAGCACCCGTTTGCGGCCCAGTTTGTCGCTGCCCGCCGGGCAGAGCAGCCGCCCTGCCGCGCTGGCTGCCGACCCCAGCACGATGCTGAAGGGGGCCAAGTTTTCCGGCAGGCCGCGTTCGGTGGCAATGGAATAAATTTCGGGGCTGAACAGCAGTACCGGCGGCGCACTGAGGGCCACCGCCGCCACACAGAGTTTGTACTGGGGCGTGCGGAGCATCTGCTTATGACTCATGCCGGGCAGCGGAGCCGCGCGTCCGGAGCGTGGCGGGTCCTGCAGCAGCGCCGCCCCGCTGCCGCAGACCACCAGCATAAGGAGCCCCAGCGCCGCGAAGCAGACCCGGATGCCCCACCGCCCGCCCACCAGGCGGACAAACAAGGTATAAAACGCCCCCGAAAGCCCCATGGCCACCCCGGTCACACCGGTGGCCCAGCCTTTTTTGTTCTGGTACCACTTCTGGGCGCAGGACAGCACCGCCGGAGCCAGAAAGGCGCTGCCCACCCCCGCGGGCAGGCTGTAGACCAGCAAGAACAGCGGTGCGTTGCCGGGCGGCACCAGCGCCCCGGCCAGAAATCCCCCAGCCAGCAGCGCCGTACCCCAAAGCCCCGCAGTGCGGGGACCGCGGCGGTCCTGCAGAAGCCCCCCTATGGCACAGCCCGCGCCGTAGGAAGCCACCAGCAACGCAAAGGCCAGCATGGCCTGCCCCCGGGAAAGGCCGTACCCCTGCATGACCGGGCGCTGGAACGCGCCCCAGGCCGCCGGGATGCCGGTGAGCAGCTGGGTGCCGGCCCCGGCCGCCAGAATGTACGGCCCGCGATTCTGTTTTGCCATGGATGACCCCTCCCCTGTTCTTTCAGTATGCCCGCTTTGCATTGACAAAATGCGGCGGGAAGTTTATCATGATAACATTATAGAAATAAGGAGCCATTGCCGATGAAAACCCAGCCGTTAAAAGGTATGCGCGACCTGCTGCCCCACGAGCAGGCGCTGCGTGACTATATTCAGGGCCAGATTCTGGCCACCTACCGCGCCGCGGGATTCCAGCGCATTTCCACCCCCATCCTGGAGGACATGGAAAACCTGGACAAGAGCGACGGCGGCGACAACCTCAACCTGATTTTCAAGGTGCTCAAGCGCGGCGACAAGCTGGAAAAGGCGCTGGCCACCGGGGAGGAAAAGCAGCTGTCCGATATGGGTCTGCGTTACGACCTGACGCTGCCCCTTTCCCGCTACTACGCTGCCAACCGCAACGAGCTGCCCACGCCGTTCAAGGTCATCCAGACCGACCGCGTCTACCGCGCCGAGCGCCCCCAGAAAGGCCGCCTGCGTGAGTTCGTCCAGTGCGACATCGACATTCTGGGCGATTCCAGCCCCAACGCCGAGGTGGAACTCATCGACGTGACCGCCCGCGCTTTGCTGGCCATCGGCTTCACCGGGTTCACCGTGAACATCAATGACCGCCGCATCCTGCGCGCCATGCTGCAGAAGATGGGCTTTGCCGCCGAGGATCTGGACTCCGTCTGCATCAGCTTTGACAAGCTGGACAAGATCGGTGCCGACGGCGTGAAGAACGAACTGACCGAGAAGGGCTTTGCCGCCGAAGCGGTGGAAGCGCTGGACGAATTCCTCCGCGCCGGGGATTTCAGCCTGGACACCGTCGCCACCAAGGTGGACGACGAGGCTCTCACCGCCGATCTGCGCTACGTCATTGCCACCAGCGAGAAAATTGCCGCCGGGCGGTACGGCATCGCCTACGCCCCCAGCCTGGTGCGCGGCCAGGGTTATTATACCGGCATGGTGTTTGAGGTCACCTGCCCGCAGTTCAGCGGTGCAGTGGCCGGCGGCGGCCGGTACGACAACATGGTGGGCAAGTTCATCGGCCAGCAGGTGCCGGCGGTGGGCTTCTCCATCGGTTTCGAGCGGGTCTGCGGCATCCTGCTGGAGCAGGGCTATCAGATCCCCGGTGCCAAACCGCGGCTGGCATTGCTCTACTGCAAAAACGCCGACTTCGCCGCCGTGCTGGGCAAGGCCCAGACGCTGCGCGCCGACTACGACGTGACCGTGCTGCCCCAGGCCAAGAAACTGGGCAAGCAGTTCGGCACGCTGGAAGCTGCCGGTTACAACGCCGTTGCCTTTGCCGACAACGATGACCTCAAACTGCTTGGGCAGAAAGCCGAATAATCGAGAAAAAATTTGTGGAACAGGCCGAAAAATGTTCGGTCTGTTCCTTTTTTGTTGCCGATTTGTTGGCAAGCTGTAATCCACAAGCTGCCCCTTTTATGGTATACTGAAACCACAAAACCAGGTTTTACGGAACCATCCCGTCCGACAAAAAAGGAGGCCCCTTATGAAACGACGTTTTGCCCGCCTGGCGGCCGCCCTGCTGGCCGCGGCCCTGTTGGCAGGCTGCGGCGCCAGCGGCGGCAGCAGCCAAAGCATGGATGCCAGCTACGAAATGAGTGCCGAAGCCGGTGCGGCCATGGACATGGAAAACGCTGGCAGCACCGGAAGTGCCCTGCTGCCCGAAGGCACCGGTGCCACCGCGGAAACTGCCCAGAAGATCATCTACCGCGCCAGCATGAGCATGGAGTCCACCGATTTTGACACCGCACGGGACACCCTGCTGGCTGCTGTGGAGGCCAACGGTGCCTGGCTGGAGTACAGCCAGATGAGCGGCAGCGCCGAGGACCACGACCGGTACGCCAACTACACCGTGCGGGTCCCCGTGGACAACTACAGCGCCTTTCTCCAGCAGGCCGGTGAAAGCGGCAGCGTACTGAACCTGGAAGAAAACGCTGAAAATGTCACCAGCCAGTACATTGACCTGCAAGCACGGATCGATTCGCTGGAAAACCAGCGGGACCGGCTGAACGAACTGGCTGCCGAAGCCGAAACCACCGCCGATTTGCTGGAGATCGAAAGCCGTCTGTCCGATGTGCAGTACGAACTGGAAAGCTACACCCAGCAGATGCGCACCCTGAGCGGGCAGATCACCTACTCCACCGTGGACATCTATCTGCGGGAAGTAGCCACCCTGACCCCCACCGGCACCACCTTCGGGGAGCGTCTGGGGGATGCCTTCCGCGGCGGATGGAACGGCTTTGTGGCTTTTGTGCAGGGCCTGGTCCTGACCCTGGTCTACCTGTGGCCGCTGCTGATCCTGGCAGTGGTTGTGGTCCTGGTCATCCGGGTGCTGGCCCGCCGTCATCGTGCCCGGCATCCCAAGCCGCCCACGCCCGCCAAGCCCTCTGCCCCGGCCTCCTA
>DXBP01000050.1 GCA_019116445.1 Candidatus Gemmiger excrementigallinarum | reverse complement strand
GCTGGTGTAGAAGCCGGTGCACTCCAGAACGACATCGATGCCCAGCTCGCCCCAGGGGCAATCCTTGGCGTCCTTGATGGCGTAGATGGTGATCTTCTTGCCGTCGACGATGATGCAGTCATCGCCAGCCTCGACGGTGTGCTTGTTCTCACCGATCTTGCCCAGGAAAGAGCCCTGAGCGGTGTCGTACTTCAGCAGGTGAGCCAGCATAGCGGGGCTGGTCAGGTCGTTGATGGCGACGACTTCGTAGCCTTCCGCCTCAAACATCTGACGGAAAGCCAGACGGCCGATACGGCCAAAACCATTGATAGCAACTTTAACAGCCATAGTAAAATCCTCCCAAGATTTTATTGTATAACCTTGTGAGCGGTATCCCCGCTCTGCGGTATGTTACTATTGTACCCTATTCTTACACAATCTGCAAGGGGGTTGTTATTCTTTTAACGCGAATTTTTCAAAAAAAATGAAAATTCCCGGTGGATGGAAGCATTTTCCACCGCTCCGGCGGCGTAAACTGCGCAGACTAGGCTGTACCGAAACGGAGGTGATGCCATGCTGCCCGACAACCCGGCCCGTGCCGCGCTGGCCGAGGAGGCGGCCCGGGGGGTGCCGGTCCTGCCCCGGCTGCGGCTGCTGTATACGGCGGAGGCGCTGGCCGCTCCGGTGCCGCAGCAGGCACTGGATCTGAATGAAGAACTGGAAGCCCTTTGTGCCGCCCTGCGGGAGAGTGTGCTTTGCCGCACCGGATGGCTGTATTTTGCCCCGGCGGCAGATACCGTCCCCCTGGCGGTGCCCCGCAGTCTGCTGCAGGCTGCGGTGTTGTGCTGGATCGAAGGTGTGATGACCGCCCCGGAGCGCCGGGCGGTGCTGCACCTGGAAACGACCGCTCACGCCGCTGTGCTGGTACTGCGCGGCGGCACAGGGCGCAGTCTGCCCGCCGATACCCGTGCCCTGCTGCTGCGCCTGGCCGCGGTATGCGGCGGTGCGGTGGTGCAAAGCGGCGGCACCGGCCCTTTTACGGCAGCACTGCGGCTGCCGCTGCGCCCCGCCTTGCCGCTGCGCTCTGCCCCCCGGCCGGAGGACTTGCTGACCGACCGTTACAGTGTATTGCAGATTTTTCTGCCCGGATTCTGTGCCGGGCCAAACGAATGACCGGGGCCGAAACGGCCCCGGTCGTTTTTATTCTTCTTCGGTGGCATCTGCCCCGCAGGCGGCCCAGGCACAGACCAGCCCGCACAGCCCCAGCATACCGATCCCCAGCCCGGTCAGCAGATCGGGCAGGATCAGCATACCGTGGAAGGCCTCGAACAAGGTCTGGACCAGTTCCAGGCAGGTACAAAGCAGGAAGCAGCCGCTGCCTGCCGCAAACAGCGTATGCCCGCAGGGCAGCCCCGGTACCAGAAACACCTTGAGCAGCACCACGACAAAGAGCAGCGCCGATACCGCGCTGAGGATGCGCAGTGTGCAAGGCAGCCGCTGCAGAGAGGCCGGCACGAACTGGAACCGCCACACCAGCCGCCACAGCAGGCACAGCGGCAGAAAAATGCCCCCCAGCGCACTGCCCAGCCGCCCGCGCCGCAGCCCGAATCCCAGGAAGGAACGCACGCCGTAAAGCACCAACCACACACCGGCCAAAAGCGGTGTAAGCACATCGGCCCAGGCGGCAAACAGCGGATAGGATGTAGCCAGGTAGGGATACTGGGTAACGTACCATGCGGTGGAAAACGTGGTCAGGCCGCTGGCCGCCAGCAGGACTCCCGCAAAGACCATACAGATTCCCAGCGGCAGGTTGGTATCGCTGAGCGCTGCAGGCTGCGGAGCCGCCCGCCGCGCAGGCAGATAGGGCAGCAGCAAAGCGGCCAGCCAGACGGCATAGCGTGCCCAGACCGAACCGCTGACCGCAAATCCGGTGGAAGGATCGGTCCACAGCAGCAGGTCCGCGCCATGGACCGCCGCCAGTATAATACCCGCAAGCAACAGCAAGATGCCGTGGGGGCGTTTTTGTTTCATACAGCTTTCCTCACTCCAGGGTTGGTATACCGCGCCGGGCCGGCCGCATACCATAGGACAGGCCCGCGCAGAGTCTGCAAGTATTGTACCGCCGCGCCGGGCAAATTGCAAGAGTGAGGATAGTAAGCCTTGAAAAAAACACTTTGCTGCGTTCTGTTATTGGGATTTCTGGCAGCCATCGCCCCTTTTGCGGCGCTGTTGCTCCCCTCCGGAGGGTCGCCGGTTTCCGCCCCGGAGAGTACCCCCGCTCCCACAGCCGAAATCCCTTCCCTGACACCTCAGCCGCCGGCAGCCGCCCCCGCCGCCAGTGCCGACGCAGGAGCCGACCTGACGCTGTACGATGCCGCTTTGGGCCAGAGGATCACCGTCCCCGTTAAGGAATTCCTGATCGGTGCCGCAGCCTGTGAGCTGCCCGCCGACTGGCCTGACCATGCGATCCAGGCGCAGATGGTCGCCAGCCACAGCTACGCTCTTTCCCTGGGGGAAGACCCCATGCAGGTCAACAGCGCCCTGTGTGCAGGATGGACGGACAGCACGGTGCTGCAGGCCCGCTGGGGTGATGACTTTGAGGAAAATCACACCCGCTTTGCCGCTTTGGCGGAGGAAGTCTGTGATGCACTGCTCTGCTACCAGGGAGCACCGGCCGCCGCCTGCTATCACAGCATCAGCGCCGGCAAGACCGAGGCCAGCCAGAACGTCTGGCTCACAGCTTTGCCTTATCTGCAAGGGGTGGATTCCCCCTGGGACACCACTGTGGACGAATACGAAGTGACCGTGACCTACAGTGCCGAACAGGTAGCCACCATGCTGCAGGGCCTGGGACTGGTACCAGGCGATGATCCCGGCAGTTGGTTTGGTGCTGTGGATTGGGATGACGCGGGCTATGTAGAAAGCATGGAGGTTTGCGGGACCGATTTTGGCGGCACGACCCTGCGCAGTGCCTTCGCCCTGCGTTCGGCCAGTTTTACTGTTGCCTATGAGGACGGATTCTTCCGGCTGACGACCCACGGTTACGGCCATGGAGTGGGCCTGAGCCAGTATGGTGCCAAGGCCATGGCAGAGGGCGGCGCCGACTGGCGGAAAATCCTGACCTACTACTTTCCCGGCTGCGAAATTGCCGAATAAAAACAAGCCTCCCGGGCGGGAGGCTTGCAATTTTTATTGCATTACGGGCTTTTTGAACAGCCCCAACAGAAAGGCAGATACGACCGAGCCTACCGCCAAAGCCAGCAGGAATCCCAGGGGATTGGTGATAACCGCGATCAGGAACAAGCCGCCGTGAGGAGCCGGGCAGCCACAGCCCAGCAACATACTCAGGAAACCTGCCAGGCCACTGCCCAGCACACAGGCCGGGCCCACCCGCAGCGGGTCCCGCAGGGCGAAGGAGAGAGCGCCTTCGGTCACAAAGGAAGCTCCCATCAGCAGATTCTGAGGGGCCGTGCGGCGCTCGGCGGCAGTAAAGCGGTTGGGGAACAGCAAACAGGCCAGCGCCACCGAAATGGGCGGCACCATGCCGCCCACCATGACCGCCGCCATGATGTCGTACTGGTTATTCACCAAGGCCAGCGTGCCGGTCAGGTAGGCCGCTTTATTGATAGGTCCGCCGTAGTCGGTGGCCATCAGCGCACCGAGCAGCGCCCCCATCACTAGGCGGCTGTCGCCCTGCATACCGTCCAACAGATCGCAGAGCCAGAGGTTGAACTGCCCCAGCGGCGGATTGACGATCAGCACCATCAGTGCCCCCACGCCCAGCAGGCTCAGGGCCGGGGTCAGCAGTCCTGTGCGGACCTGCTCCAATGCCGGCGGCAAACGCCGCCCCAGCCAGTTGAGTATTTGAACCAGCCCGCCAGCCGCAAAGCCGGCCACCAGGGCGCCCCAAAATCCGCTGGAAACCCAGTTCTCCTGGGGGGCAATGGTTGTGCCCAGCTGGGCCAGGTAGCCGCCCATCAACCCCGGCATAAAGGCGGGTATATCCCCAATGCTGTAGGCGATGAAGGCTGCCAGTACCGGATAGATCAGCACAAAGGCCGCGCGGCCTACGGTGTCCATCATGTCGGTCAGGGGGGACGGTGCGCCCAGTTGGGCAAGCAGCAGCGCAAAGGCGATCAGCACACCTCCCCCCACCACAAAAGGCAGCATGTGGGAGATGCCGCTCATCAGATGGCGGTACGCCTCCCGTCCCTGCTCTTTCCAGTCATTGGCACGGAATCCATCGCCGCCGCGGTAGATCGGCACGTTGCTTTCCGCCGCACGGTCCAGCACAGCGCCGGGGTCCCGTATGGCTTCCCGCGCCGAAACCGACACCATTCTTTTGCCCACAAACCGCGCCGTAGATACTGCCCGATCCGCCGCCACAATGATACAGTCGGCATTGGCAATATCCTCCGATGAGAGCGGGTGATTGACACCCGCGGCACCGTTGGTTTCTACTTTCAGGCTGACGCCCCGTTCCTGGGCCGCCTTCTGCAGCGCTTCGGCCGCCAAATAGGTGTGGGCCAGCCCCGTGGGGCAGGCCGTGACCGCCACAAACCGCCAGTGTTCAGGTCTTCCGCCTGGCGTGGGATTCTCCGGCGGGTCCGCTGCCTGTTCCTGGGCTGCAATCAGCCCACAGAACCGGGCCGGTTCTTCCGCCTGTATCAGCCGGTCACAGAGGTCTTTATCCAGCAGCAGTGTGGCAAGTTCTGCAAGCACCTGGACGTGCAGGTCATTGGCATCCGCCGGTGCCGCGATCAGGAACATCATCCGCACCGGCTCCCCGTCCGGGGTGGCGCAGTCCAGCGGCGGGTCCAGCGTAAGAACCGCCAGCCCCGGCGCGCAAACCGCCTCGCTTTTGGCATGGGGAATGGCCAATCCCCCGCCCACGCAGGTGCCGC
The DNA here is from genome assembly GCA_019116445.1 of Candidatus Gemmiger excrementigallinarum. Taxonomy (GTDB): domain Bacteria; phylum Bacillota; class Clostridia; order Oscillospirales; family Ruminococcaceae; genus Gemmiger; species Gemmiger excrementigallinarum. The sequence continues at coordinate 99,958 of DXBP01000050.1, read as the reverse complement.
CCAGTTCTTCCCGCGCCCGCACATCCTTTTCAAAGGCAGCGGGATCGGTCAGATGACCGCCCGCAGCCATAAGCTCCACCAACAGATGGACCGCGGTCTGCATGGAATCCACCTGACGGTGCAGTGCCACGCTGTCCGGGTGCAGAAAATCCGTAATGTGCATGGGGGTTCCCCTCCTGTCCGGCAAATTTCACGAAAAAAGGCGGCTCCGCCGCAGCGGAGCCGCCTTGTAAAGCGGATTGAATCAGTTGAGCAGCGTCTTTTCGGTCTCGGGATCGAACAGATGGATCTTGTTGGTATCCATCGCGACCACGATCTTGTCGCCGCGGCGGGACTTGGAAGTCGGCGCCACACGGGCCATCAGGTTCTGGCCCTTGTAGGTCAGGTACAGGTAGATCTCAGCGCCCATCAGCTCGGAAACTTCCACCTCAGCGTCGATGTGGCTGTTGGGATGCTTGGCCAGGAATTCGGGATCGTCCTTGATGTCCTCAGGACGGATACCGACCTTCAGGGTCTTGCCAACATAAGCATCCAGCTTACCGTCGGCGGTCTTTTCGGTGGGCAGCGGAATGATGGTGCCGGCCAGATCGATGGTGTACTGGTCGCCGTTCTTGTTCAGCTTGCCGTCCAGGAAGTTCATCTGGGGACTGCCGATGAAGCCTGCGACGAAGACGTTGCAGGGGTAGTCGTACAGGTTCTGCGGGGTATCGACCTGCTGGATCAGGCCGTCCTTCATGACGACGATGCGGTCGCCCATGGTCATGGCCTCGGTCTGGTCATGGGTAACGTAGATGAAGGTGGTAGCCAGCTTCTTGTGCAGCTTGATGATCTCGGTACGCATGCTGGTACGGAGCTTGGCGTCCAGGTTGGACAGAGGCTCGTCGAGCAGGAAGACCGCCGGGTTACGGACCATGGCGCGACCCAGGGCAACACGCTGACGCTGACCACCGGACAGGGCCTTCGGCTTACGGTCGAGCAGGTGCTCGATCTCCAGGATCTTAGCGGCTTCACGCACGCGCTTGTCGATCTCGTCCTTGGGCATCTTGCGCAGTTCCAGACCGAAAGCCATGTTCTTGTACACGGTCATGTGCGGGTACAGAGCGTAGTTCTGGAACACCATGGCGATGTCACGATCTTTCGGCGGAACGTCGTTGATCAGGCGGTCGCCGATGTACATCTCGCCGCCGGAGATCTCTTCCAGACCGGCGATCATGCGCAGGGTGGTGGACTTGCCGCAGCCGGAAGGACCGACGAAAACGACAAATTCCTTATCAGCGATTTCAAGGCTGAAATCAGGAACGGCAACAACGTTGCCAGGGTAAACCTTTTTCACGTGACGGCAGCTGATAGAAGCCATGACAAAACCCTCCAATATGGTTTTTGTGCCCCGTTGGCGGGGCTGATTTACTTGACACGACTATAATAACAGGTTAAAATGTGTTTGAAAATAGCATTTTATTGATATTGGAGTGTCGAAATTGATATTTGAGCCGGAAATCTACTGCAGCTGCGAAAAAACCGCCGAACTGGACGGAAACACGCCGCTGACACTGGACGGTGCCGGGCTGTGGGTGGGGGTACTTTCCCGCGGGGAGTGCCTGCTGCAAGGCAGCGAGATGTCCGGTCACAGCGGGGACATCCTGCTGGGGACAGCGCCCCTGGAACTTCGCCCGCAAAGTGACTGCCATCTGCTGGCGGTACGCCTGATCGGTTACTGTGCCGAAGCCTATCTGCTGCGATTGGGGGCCTCCCGCTGGGCGGACGGTGCCTCCTGCCCGGGTGCCGCCGAACTGGTAGCCCAGCTGCAGGGCAACGGCACCGCGGCCATGGCCTATGCCCTGCTGTGCGCCCTGAGCCGGGCCGACGAAACCGCCCGTCCGCTGCCGCCCCTGGTGGCCGAAGCGCTGCAGGCCATCCGTCAGAATTACATGGCCCTGTACGGGGTGGAGGAACTGAGCGAGCAGCTGGGCGTAACCAAAAGCCATCTGGTGCGGGCCTTCAAACAGGCGCTGGGGGTACCCCCGGGCAAGTACCTGACCAATGTGCGCATCGAAGCCGTCAAGACGCTGCTGCTGAGCGACGAGTACAATCTGGAGATGATCGCAGGACTGACGGGATTTTCCGGTGCCAACTATCTGTGCCGGGTCTTCAAACGGGAGGTAGGGGTTTCCCCCGCTGCCTGGCGGGCCGCCGCAGCCCCGCCGCCGGCCGTGCCCAAGCTGCCGCCCCGCAGCGCGGAGATGTTTGTATAAAAGGTGCTTTTTCCGGCCATCACAGAAAAAAGCAGGCGCAGCCTTTCGGCTGCGCCTGTAGTCTTATAGCGGAGTTATTCGGCTGTCTTGTAGCCGTCGGGGTTGTGGCTCTGCCAGTTCCAGCTGTGAGCGCACATTTCGTCAATGCCGTACTGTGCTTCCCAGCCCAGTTCGTTCTTGGCCTTGGTGGGATCGCACCAGCACTCGGCAATATCGCCGGGGCGGCGCGGGTCGATGACATAGGGCAGTTCCTTGCCGCAGGCCTTGCTGAAGGCGTGGATCACATCCAGCACGCTGTAGCCGTGGCCGGTGCCCAGGTTGCAGATGAACAGGCCGGGCTTTTCTTCCAGCTTCTTGACCGCTGCCACGTGACCGCGGGCCAGGTCAACGACATGGATGTAGTCACGGACGCCGGTGCCGTCGGGCGTGGGATAGTCGTTGCCAAAGACATGGACCTTTTCCAGCTTGCCAACGGCGACCTTGGCGATGTAAGGCACCAGGTTGTTGGGAATACCGTTGGGGTCCTCACCGATGAGGCCGGAGGGATGCGCGCCGATGGGGTTGAAGTAACGCAGCACGGCGGCATTCAGTTCCGGGTCAGCAGCGCAGCAGTCGGTGAGAATGCGCTCGGTGAAGGATTTGGTGGTGCCGTAGGGGTTGGTGGTGCCGCCCACGGGGAAATCCTCACGGATGGGCACGCTGGCGGGGTCGCCGTAGACGGTGGCCGAGGAGGAGAAGATGATGTTATGGCAGTTGTGGCGGCGCATAACATCCAGGATGTTCAGCGTGCAACCCAGGTTGTTGGAGTAGTACTCGATGGGTTTGGAGACGCTCTCGCCAACCGCTTTGTAGGCGGCGAACTGGATCACGCAGTCAATATCGGGATTTTCGGCAAAGATCTTCTCCACAGCCTCTTTGTCGGTCATATCCGCCTCAACGAAGCGGAAGTCCTTACCGGAGATCTTCTTGACGCGGGCCAGTGCCTCGGGGCAGGAATTGTAGAAGTTGTCCGCGACGACGATGTCGTAACCCGCGGCCAGAAGTTCCACGCAGGTGTGGCTGCCGATGTAGCCGGCGCCACCGCTAACCAAAATTGCCATACCAATCGTCTCCTTTATGTTTTCTTGTTGCGTTTTAACGGGCAGAGGATTGTCCGTTCCTTACTTATCATTCTACTTTTTCTGCTCAGTTTCGGGAATAGACGTTTTCGGTGCCTCTTTGTCTTTTTGTTGCCTGTTTTGCCGCCGTGCCGGAAGCCCCTGCTGCATACGCCGGTAGGCGCTGGGCGTGTTGCCGGTGGCCGCATGGAACTTCTGGCTGAAGTAGGCCCCGGAGCAATATCCCATCTGGGAAGCCACTTCCCCGGGGGTGGCGCCACGGGCCAGCAGCTGCGCTGCATATTCCAGCCGCATGGCGGCAAATTCCTCCATGGCGGTATGGCGCAGCCGGGCGCGGAATGCCTGCTGCATCTGGGCACGGGTACAGCCTACCGCCGCGCAGACTTCCTCCACCCGGACTTCATGGGTCAGATTCTGGGCAAAATAGGCCCGCGCCGCTTCCACCAGCGCCGCCTGCCGGCGTTCCCGCCGGGCCCGCAGCGTGGGTTTGCGCGCACGCTTGCACCGCCGCGCCAGCATAATGAGCAGATTTTCCAGGTGGATCGCCAGCTGCTGCCGTGCCCCAAAAGGCACATCCTCCCGGGCAATGGGCTTGCCCCCCGGCTCCGCCGGCGGGTCGTACAGTTCGTCCACTTCCTTCATCAGCCAGTTCAGATCATGCTGTTCCGCCGGCTCGGCGTGAAACACCGCCCCGCGGAACCGGTCCATGACGGCACCGGAGCAGAAGAAGTCCATCCGCAGCACTTCGGGGGGGATTTCCCCCACGCTGCGCATGGCAAAGGTTTCCTCTGGCTGGTGCAGCAGGATACTGCCCGCCCGCAGCAGCACACGTTTATCGTTACAGCGTTCTTCCACGGCGCCGGCACGCACATACACCAGCTGCCAGCTCTGGGTCTGGCTTTCCCCGATGTCATCCTCGGCGCGGCGCTCGGCAGCCCAGGCCGACGGAACAGCTTCAATGCGAAGGGGAAATTCCTCGTTGGACGCCATAGTGCCTCCTTTATCAGACAGTCACCACGCCGCTGTCCGGCCAGAGGTCCTGCGGACCACTGCCGCCGTAATGGAACACGCCGGGTTCCACATCCGCCAGCTGCGGGAACTGTTCCAGTTCGGGGCAGCTGTCGGCCAGGCCGATGCAGTAGGCCGTCAGCGGGCTGATGACCTTATCAATGGATGTATACAGATTGCTGCCGTCCTCGGCATAGGTGCTGAGCATGATGTCGTCGGGGTAGGTCTGCTGCACATAGGCCGTCAGCGCCCCGTCCACATAGGGATCGCTGCTGCCTTCATAGAGATCGGGCGCCCCGAACAGATGCAGGATCTCGTGGGCGAAGGTCGCCGGAGATTCCGGTTCCGGGTCCGGCACATAGGCGTCGTAGCGGTACAGGCAGCAATATTCATGGTAAAAGTCGGTGCCGTCCTCGGCGTAGTGCGCCATGGTGAACGACGTGCCAGACACCGGCAGGAACAGCAGAAACCCTACATGGTCGGTGCCGTACTGGGCCCGCAGCTCGGCGGTATCCAGCGTGGCGCACAGCGCATCCATCTCGTCCAGGAAGGCGTTGCTCTCCTCGGAATCCACACCCCCGCGCAGGCGGGAACGCAGCGAGTAAGTGTAGCTCAGCGGGCTGGTATCGCTGCCGTCGTCATAGGAAATATCCGCTGTGACGCCGTAACGGTCGGCCTGTTCGGTGAGCCAGTCTACCGCCATGGCTACGCTCTGCCGTGCCGCCGCCCGGGCTTCCCGGGTCCAGATGCTGCCGGTGGCGGCATCGTTGAGATAGACGCTGACCAGCACCGTGGGTTCTTCCAGAAGGCCCACACTGCCGTAGAGCGCCCCGTCTGTCTGGGGCAGTGGCTCCTGCGTCGGTTCCGGGGTGGGGGCAGGGTCCTCCACCGAAGGCATCTCCGGCATCACCCGGGTGGTGTGCCGCTGCGCGCAGCCGCACAGCAGCACCAGAAGTACCATCAGGACCGCAAGGTGTTTTTTCATAGACTTCCCTTGTTTCTTTACAGTTTCAGCTCCGGTTTGCCATCATGATCGACAAGTTCCACCGTCACGGGGCCGCTGCCCAGGCGGCCATCCACCAGCGCTTCGGCGACGGGGTCCTCCACCGTCTTGCGGATGGTGCGGCGCAGTTCGCGGGCACCGTACTTGGTGGAACTTTGGGCCACAATGGCAGCCAGTGCGGGCTGGTCGTAGGTCAGCGTAATGCCGTGAGCCGCAAAACCGGGCTTGTATTCCTCCAGCATCAGGGCAGCGATCTTCTCCAGGTTTTCCTCGCTCAGGGGGTGGAAGGTAATGACTTCATCCACACGGCCCAGGAACTCGGGGCGCAGGAACTCCTGCAGGGCTTTCAGGCTCTTGTCGGCACTGGCGACTTCCAGCTTTTTGCCAAAACCGGTGGCGCCGCTCTGGTCGGTGGAACCGGCATTGGAGGTCATGCAGATCACGGTGTTGGAGAAGTCCACCGTGCGGCCCTGGGCATCGTTGATCTTGCCTTCGTCCAGGATCTGCAAAAGAATGTTCATCACATCAGGATGGGCCTTCTCGATCTCGTCAAAGAGCACGACGCTGTAGGGGTGGCGGCGGACCTTCTCGGTCAGCTGCCCGGCCTCATCGTAGCCCACATAGCCCGGAGGCGAGCCGATCAGGCGGGAAACGGCATACTTCTCCATATATTCGCTCATGTCGATGGAGATGAGCGGGTCCACGGTATCAAAGAGCTGGTTGGCCAGCTGTTTGACCAGTTCGGTCTTGCCCACACCGGTGGGGCCCACAAAGATGAAGCTGGCCGGACGATGGCGGCCGGACAGGTCGGCACGGGCCCGCTTGATGGCCCCTGCCACCGCGTGGACGGCTTCATCCTGGCCGATGATATGGGACTTGAGGACCTCTTCCAGCCCTTGCAGGCGGCCGTACTCGGTTTCCTTGATCTTGACAGCGGGGATGCCGGTCCACAGCTCCACCACCTGGGCCACATCGTCCATGGTGACTTCGATTTCCGCCACCCGCAGCTGCAGGGCAGGCAGTTTTTCGCGCTGCTGGGCCAGTTCCGTCTTGACCGATGCCAGTGCCTCGTAGTCGATGGCCGCATCCTGGCCGTTCTCCGGCTCGGGGTTTTCCAGGTCGTGTTCCCGGCTTTCCAGCTCCGCCACCTTGCGCTGCACTTCGATCAGCTCGGTGATCTCGGGATGGCGCAGGTTGCAGCAGGCGCAGGATTCATCCAGCAGGTCGATGGCCTTGTCCGGCAGGAAACGGTCGGTGATATAGCGTTCCGACAGCTTGACGACACTGGCCACAATGGGGTCCGGCACCCGGACGCAGTGGTGCTTTTCGTAATAAACGCGGATGCCTTTGAGCACCTCGATGGTATCCAGCAGCGAGGGTTCCTCCACCTTCACCGGCTGGAAGCGCCGTTCCAGAGCGGAGTCCTTCTCGATATATTTGCGGTACTCGGCAAAGGTGGTGGCGCCGATGACCTGCACCTGCCCGCGGGAGAGGGCGGGTTTCATGATGTTGGCGGCGTTCATGGCACCGTCGGAGTCCCCCGCACCCACGATGGAGTGGATCTCGTCGATGAACAGGATGATGTTGCCGGCAGCCTTCACCTCGCTGATCAGCCCCTTGACCCGCTGCTCGAACTGGCCGCGGAACTGGGTACCGGCGATGAGGGCCGTCATATCCAACAGGAAAATTTCCTTGTCCTGCAGGCGCGCCGGAACTTTGCCCTCGGCAATACGCTGGGCAATGCCCTCGGCAATGGCGGTTTTGCCCACGCCTGCCTCACCGATGAGGCAGGGGTTATTCTTCTGCCGGCGGCAGAGGATCTGGATGGTGCGGTAGATCTCCCGGTCACGGCCAACAATCCGGTCGGTCCTGCCTTCCCGGGCCTTCTGGGTCAGGTTCTCACAATAGGTATCCAGGAACTTGCGCCGGGGCGCCTTTTCCTTTTTCCCGTTCTTGGGGGCTTTGCCCTCCTCCCCGTTCTGGCGCTGGGCGCCGAAACCAAAGGGGAACACCGGCGAGCCGCCGGGCACAAAATCATCCTGGGCGCTTTCCTCGGGCGCATCCTCCCCGGTGGGAGCCAGCGCGCCGGATTCAGCCGCTTCCTGCAGGAAGGAACTCATGCGCTCTTCCATATTTTCCAGGTCCTGGTCGGACATACCGAATTGTTTCATCAGATCATCCACGGGCTGAATATGCATAGCCCGGGCACAGGTCAGGCAATAGCCCTCCTGCACGGGTTTGCCATTGTCCATACGCTGGACAAAGACCACTGCGGTACGTTTTTTGCAGCGTACACAAAGCATAGGTTTCACCTCTCTATAATAAAAAGCATTCGCTTGTAAATCCCGGTGGTTCTATTATCAAGCGAACCCACGGTTTTTGCAAGCGATGGCGGGGATTGTTTAGAATTTTTTCATTTTAATAATGGGTCAGGAACGGATTGAACGAGCCAAAAATGCTGTAGCCCACGCTCTGGTCCAGAATATGCAGCGTGAGGAATTCCAGCGAACCGGCGGTGACGCAGGCGGCAAACCACAGCAGCAGCGCCAGCAGCCAGCAGTCCAGCGCGCCGGTAACAAGGCCCAGGGCAAGCCCCAGCAGCCGGTTGACACCGCCCAGCAGCGGCACACCGTTGACATGGCGGAACAGCCCCACCAACAGGCGGAACACCCACCGCACCACAGTGCAGAGCACCACGAACAGCAGCACCTGCACAAAAGGCAGCAGAATGGGTTCCAGCGCCTTGGTGATCTGCGCGGGCAGCGTATCCCCTGCGCCCTGCACCAGCTGGGTCAGCGCACTGCGCACCGTTTCGGGCAGGAAATCCATGCCCTGCACAGCAGCGGCCAGGTCCCCGCCAGACTGCCCCACCGCGGCTTCCACCTTTTCGGAAACAGAACCGCTGAGGAACTGTTCATAGATGGGCGGTGCCAGCGTACGGCTGGCCCATACCGCCACACCGATGCCCACCACGGCGCCGATGAGTTCGGTCAGACCGGCCAGGAAGCCTTTGCGCCAGCTGGAAACCGCCGCAAAAGCAAACACCAACAGAAACAAAAAATCGTAGATCCAAGCCATACTATACTGCAAAGTCCTTTCATAATCATTCGTCGGGAGGCGTCAGCACTTCCACCTGGCTGCCGGTGAACACCAGCAGCTGCGCGGCATCCAGCACCGCAACGGGATGGGCCGCCAGGTCGTCCCTCGGCCAGTTCTGCACACCGTCGTAGCTGTAACACTCCACGGCGTTGGGGCACAAAAGATAAACATCGGTATCGGTGGCCGTTACGCCGTAGGCCTGCCGGGCGGGGATCTCGGCCAGAAGGGTCAGGTCCTCGTCAAAGGTGACCAGGCTGTTGCCGCCGCGGATGTTCAGCAGCAGCGCCGTCTGGCGGGTACCGGGGGCTGCACTCTGCAGCGTGGCACCGCCGAAATCATACCGCGCGGTTTCAGTGGCTGTGCGCGGGTCCAGCACCGCAATGTAGGTATCGAACACCGCCACCACCCGGCTGTCGGTCTGCCAGTCCAGCAACAGCAGCATACTGCCCTGGGTGGCGGTATACACCGGCCCCTCGGCTTCGTCGCCGGTATCCATAAAATAGATACTGCAGCTGAGCTGTCCTTCCCGGGCCGCCAGCGTACCGGCGGCAAAGCGGCGGTTATCGGGGGCAAAATCCACCGCAATGGGCGTGCCTTCGCTCTGGGTCATCTGCCAGTTGTAGGTCTGGTTGAAGGACGGGTCAAAGACCTGCAGCTGGGCCGTATAGCGCCCGGATTCCGTAACGACGGCCAGCGTGTTATTGTTGGACATGGCACACAGCAGGATGCCTTCGTCAAAGGTGCGGGTAAACAGACTGCGGGTACGGCTGGAAACCTGCAGTTCGTTGCCGGCACGGTTGTACACCACAAACCGGGTACCGCCCACCGCCAGCACAGGCCGGGCATAGGAGGGCTGGAAGCTGTAAACCTGCGTACCGTAGGAGGAATAGACCTTCACGTCCTCATCCCCCAATTCCACAAAGCCCCCGGCCAGTTCCTCGATCTGCAGCGGTTCGCTGATGCCGGTGTTTACCGGCCAACCGCCGCTGCCGCGCTTGAGGTAAAGCGTGAAGCTGTCCACCCCATCGGCCAGCAGCGCAATGGATGCCGACATAGCTCCCGTTAATATGGCGATGAACAGTGCAATAACCAGCACCACAACGCCCAGAAAGATGGTACGGCGGCGCTGGCGCTGTTTGAACAGCGGTGTGAGGGATTTGAGGTTGGTAGCCCGGGTTTTATCGGGCGGCGGGGATGCGGCGGACGAAGGCGTACTGCGGCGCACCGGCTGGGGCGTGCGCAGACCGATGTCCCCGCTGGTGCCGGGGATGGGTTTGGTGGAGGTATGCCCCTGTTCCCGTGCCAGCATCCGCCGGCGGCGTTCCTGGCGCTCCTTATCGGCTTTATTCACGAGGGGCTTCCCTCCTTTCCAGAATATGTTGGTGGAACCGGATGGTTACAGTTCCGGGTAGGCCACATCCTCCAGGAAAAGGCCCTTGGCAGGCAGCGTAGGCCCTGCCTTGCGGCGGTCCCGGCTTTGCAGCAGCGCGGGGATGGACTCCGCCGTGCGCTTGTGCAGGCCCGCTTCCACCACCGTACCGGCCAGGATGCGGACCATATTGTACAGGTATCCATCGGCGGTGACGGTAATGACAAAACGGTCACCGCAGCGGGACACCGTGCACCGCGAGATGGTGCGCACGGTATCACCGTGGGCAGCGACCGAAGAGCCCGACGCACACAGCGCCAGAAAATCGTGCGTACCGACGAACTGTGCGGCCGCCGCCTGCATGGCGTCCAGGTCCAGCGGCTGGGCCACCCGGTGGCAGATATCCAGCGTAAAGGGATCGTCGATGCGCCCGTTGAGGATATGGTAACAGTAGGTTTTTTCATGGGCGGCGTAGCGGGCATGGAAGCCTTCCGGCACCGCCTGCACCGCCAGGGCCCGGATATCCGGCGGCAGATGCGCATTGAGGGCGGGCACGATCTTTTCCGCCGGAACTTTGCCAGTATAGCAGAAGCTCAGCGCGAAACGCCGCGCATGAACGCCTGCGTCGGTGCGGGAGCAGCCCTTTACATCAGGCCGGCTGCCCAGGGCGGCCTGCATGGCATCCTGCAGGGCAGCACAGACCGTGGGGGCGTTGGGCTGCACCTGGAATCCGGCGTAGTTGGTACCCTTATAGGTAATCCACAACAGATAGGTCATCATACCAGCCCCGGCACAAAAAAGCGCGTAGAAACGATGACAGCCAGCGCTACCACCAGCACGACCGTGCAGCGCACATCGGTGGCGGTAAAGCGCAGCTGTTTGAGGCGGGTGCGCCCCTCTCCGCCGTGATAGCAGCGGCACTCCATGGCCATGGCCAGTTCATCCGCCCGGCGGAATGCCGAAATAAACAGCGGAATGAGAATGGGCACCAGCGCCTTGATGCGCTGGGTGAACTTGCCGGTGTCCAGCATGGCGCCCCGGGCCTTCTGCGCGTTCATGATCTTTTCGGTTTCCTCGATCAGCGTGGGGATAAAGCGCAGGGCAATGGTCATCATCATCGCCAGTTCATGCACCGGGAAGTGGATTTTGGCCAGCGGCCGCAGCAGATTCTCGATGGCATCGGTGAGGACGATGGGACTGGTGGTGTAGGTCAGCAGACTGGTGCCTGCAATGAGGGCGCAGACCCGCACCGCCAGCAGAATGGCGTAGCGCACACCCTCGGCACAAATATGAAACACCCAGAAATGCACCAGAGGCTCCCCTTCGCCGGTGACGAAGAAGAGGTTGAGCACCGCCGTGAAGATAACGATGGGCACGATGGGCTTAAGGCTGCGCAGAATCAGTTTGCCGGGGATTTTCGCCACCCGGTAAAGGGCTGCCAGCAGCAGCAGCGACAGCGCAATGCCCAGGGGATTGGCTGCCACAAACAGCACCACAATATAAGCGATGGTAGCCACCAGTTTGAGCCGCGGATCGCAGTTGTGCAGTACCGACCGACCGGGATAGTATTGCCCGATGGTAATATCTTTGAGCATTTACTCCACCCCCTTGTTCTGTTTGGCGGCCAGCGCCTTTTTGATGGTCTTGACCGCATAGGGGATGGTGTAGACATCGGTGGGGATATCCAAACCCATCTGGCGCAGTTTTAGAAAGATCTGGGTCACCTGGGGCACCGAAAGTCCCAGGTCCAGCAACTCCTGCGCACGGGCAAAGACGTTTTCCACCGTATCGTACATGGCAACGCCCGCCTTGTGCATGACCAGCACCCGGTTGGCGTATTTGGCGATGTCCTCCATAGAATGGCTGACGAGCAGCACCGTGATGCCGGTTTTTTCATGGTAGGCCTTGATCTGGCCGAGAATGGTATCCCGGCCCTCGGGGTCCAGACCCGCGGCGGGCTCGTCCAGTACCAGCACCCGGGGCTGCATGGCCATGACGCCGGCAATGGCCACACGGCGCTTCTGGCCGCCGGAAAGCTCAAAGGGGCTCTTTTGCAGCAGTTCGTCGCTGAGTCCTACAAAGGCCGCCGCCTCCTTGACCCGGCGCTGCACTTCGGCTTCGTCCAGACCCATGTTGCGGGGACCGTAGGCAATATCCCGGGCGCAGGTTTCCTCAAAGAGCTGGTATTCGGGGTACTGCATGACCAGCCCTACCAGAAACCGGAAGGAACGCAGGTCGGCGCCAGGTTCCCACAGATCCCTGCCATCCACCAGCACCCGGCCCGATGTGGGGCGATTGATGCCGTTGAAATGGCTGATGAGGGTGGACTTGCCACTGCCGGTGGAGCCGATAATGCCCACAAAATCCCCTTCCTCCACCGTGAAGGATACATCGTCCAGAGCGGTGGTGGCGTCCGGCATACCGGGATTGTACACATACTTCAGATGTTCTACGCGTATGATCTCTGACACAGTTTGATTCCTTTCCCGCAGAATACCGCCCGGTTCTCCGCCGGTGCCGTTTCTGCCTTGTATGGGATATGGCGTCTGCACGCCGCTTTTTCAGTCCTTGAGTAGTTGGAAGAGTGCCTCGGCACAGCGGTCGGGGGTGATGACGTTCTCGGGCATCCCGATGCCCGCCTTCACCAGTTCATCCCGCAGTTCCGCGGCCTGGGGCACATCCAGATGGTAGCTGTGCAGCCGCTCGGTCTGGCTGAACACCTGCTCGGGGGTGCCCTCCATAACGATACGACCCCGGCTCATGACGAGGACCCGGTCCGCCTGGGCGGCCTCCTCCATATAATGGGTGATGGACACGATGGTGATGCCCGCCTCCCGCAGCTGGCGGATGGTGCGCATGACCTGGGCGCGTCCGTGGGGGTCCAGCATGGCGGTGGCTTCGTCCAGCACCAGGCAGTCCGGCCGCATGGCGATAACGCCCGCAATGGCCACCCGTTGTTTCTGGCCGCCGGACAGCTTATAGGGGGCGGCATCCCGCTTTTCGTAGATGCCCGCCAGCTTCATGGCTTCGTCGATGCGGGTGCGGATCTCGGCCGGCGGCACGCCCAGGTTTTCCGGCGCAAAGGCGACGTCCTCCTCCACGATGGTGGCCACGATCTGGTTATCGGGGTTCTGGAACACCATGCCCACCTTCTGGCGGATGTCATAGAGGTGTTCCTCGTTGCGGGTGTCCATATCCTCCACCAGCACAGTACCGGTTTCGGGCAGCAGAATGGCGTTCAGGTGCTTGGCCAGCGTGCTTTTGCCGCAGCCGTTGGCCCCCAGCACCGCCACAAATTCCCCGCGGTGCAGGTCCATGGTGACCCCATCCACCGCAAAGCGCGGCTGGTCGGGGTCATAACGGAATTTTACCTCCTGGACGCGGAGCATCGGTGTTTCGGTAGGCATAGATTATTTCTCCCAAATGGCGGTGGCACCGCAGGGCACCACGCCGCCGGTGGCCGAGACCGGCAGGCCGATCTCGTCGCAGTGGGTGTGCCCGCCCTGTACGGGGCACAGCGTCGTTTTGACAATGTATTCCATCACCGCGGGGCTCAGACCCTCGGTGTAGGAGTTGATGGCAAAGAACAGCGGGTCATCGCTGAGGACCTGCTCAGTCAGCGTGATGAGGTCGTAGACATTGTCCTCCAACTTCCAGATCTCGCCGCCGGGGCCGCGCCCATAGCTGGGCGGGTCCATGATGACGCCGTCGTACTTGTTGCCGCGGCGGATCTCCCTCTGCACAAATTTGGCGCAGTCATCCACGATCCAGCGGCAGGGTCGGTCGGCCAGATGGCTGGCCGCGGCGTTTTCCCGCGCCCAGGCCACCATGCCCTTGCTGGCGTCCACGTGGGTCACACTGGCCCCGGCTGCCAGGCAGGCCAGGGTGGCGCCGCCGGTGTAGCCGAAAAGGTTCAGCACCTTAATGGGCCGTCCGGCGGCTTTGATTTTTTCCTGATACCAGGCCCAGTTGACAGCCTGCTCCGGGAAGACACCGGTGTGCTTGAATCCGGTGGGGCTGACGATGAGCGTCAGGTCCTGCCAGTGGATCTGCCATTTCTGTGGCAGCTTTTTGTGGTAATTCCACTGACCGCCGCCCTTGGCGGAGCGGTAATAAACGGCGTCCGCCTTGGCCCACAGAGGGCTGGTTTCTTCATTTTTCCAGATGACCTGCGGGTCGGGGCGGATCAGCAGCGTGCTGCCCCAGCGCTCCAGCCGGTTATGGTTGGTAGCGTCCAGCAGTTCGTAATCCCGCCAGCTATCGGCAGGGCGCATAGGCGATTCTCCTTTCCTGTCCGGTCAGCGGGGCGGTTCTGCCTCCAGCTTGACCACCAGGATATCATCAAACCGCTGCAGCGAGCCTTCAGCCGGGTAGACCGGCATCTCGGCAAACGCCTCACTGTCGATGATATCGTAATATTCGTCGGTACTGACTTCCCCGATCCACAGACCGTGGTAATCATAAATGTAATGCTTCCAGTTGCCCAGCACCCCGGCGGTACCATCCCAGAACACCATGTTTTTGGTGTAGGCACTCTTGTCATAGAGGAAATTGAACTTCTGGGCTTCGGATTCATCGGGCAGGCCCGCGATGAGCACCCGGGTGTCGGGCGTATAGTCGGTGCTGTTGAGCACACGGGTCAGGATGGCGTCGGTCAGGGTATCCACATACCGGTAGGCCATGGCTACCGTCTGGTAGGAGGCGTAGGCCACCACCGTGCTGAGCCAACACACCAGCACCACCGCCGCACCGGCACCGAAACGCACCAGGCGTTTCCACCACAGTGGCCCGGTCTCCCGTTCGGCCAGGACCAGCGCAAAGGGCACCATCATCTGCATGGGATGACTCATCAGCACATTGATGGAGCCCGGCACCACCACGTCCACCAGGTTGATGGCCAGCGGCAGCAGCAATGCCAGCACCGCCATCACCACGGCCTGCGGTTTGCGGCGGCGCACCAGCCGCAGCCAGGAAAGCAGCAACAGCAACGCTGCCCCCAACAGCACCAGCAGCAGGGCCTTGCCCGTATGGTTGGGGCCCTTGGTAAAATAGGCAGCAAAATCGCGGTAAGCCTGTACCACGCCCTGCCCCAAATTGGACACCAGGCTGCCTGCACCAAAGCCGCTGAGACCGCCCTTGCTGGAAAGCGCCACATCATAGCGGCGGATCTCGACCTGCAGAACAGCGAAATACAATGCCCCGCCCAGCAGACCCATAGCGGCGGCCTTGCCGAAACGGCGGCCCAGCTGCCGCAGCGGCAGTTCCTGCCCACAGTCCAGCAGCAGCGTCATGACCACAATACCGGAAGTAAACCCGATCCACGCCTGATAGCCGCCCAGGCCCAGCGCCAGGCAAAGTACCGCTGCCACGAAATCCAGCACGCCCGTCCGCGTCAGTACCAGATAGGCGGCCAGCGTGGTGGTAACCATGCAGAATCCGTAATCGTAGGCCATATAGATGACCAGATTCTGTTCGATCACAGACGGTGCCACGATCAAGGAAAGGGTCGCCAGGACCAGAACTGTCTTTCTACGGATTTTCCACAAATCCGCCAGCAGCAGCACGCTGAAAGCGGTGCACACCGCATTGAACGCCACAAAGATGGCCGGCATGACGACATTGCCGCCGATGGCGCTGAGATAGCGCATCATCCAGCGGCCTATGGACAACGCCCAGCGCTGGTTCCAGTAGTAGTAGAGTCCCTCGTTGGTACCGTCAGGGCTGGTATAGCCGTGCAGCACAAAGAGCGCATGGCACAAGAACATGCCAATCAGCGCTGTTTTCAGCACCAGGGGTCCGTAGCGGCGGAATACCGCCGCGCTGGGTACCCACTGCTCTTTCTCACGCCTGAGCCAAGCCGGCATGGCGTACACTTCCTTTCTTACTTGTCGAGGATGCGCTGGCGGATCATATCCGCAATGCGCTCGGCACTGGTCTGGATGGCGGCTTGGTCCTCGCCCTCCACCATGACACGGATCTTGGGTTCGGTGCCGGAAACGCGCACCAGCACGCGGCCCATGCCCATCAGGCTCTGCTGCTGACTCTCAATGAAGCCGGCAATGTATTCATCCTCTTTGTAGGCCTGTTTCTGTTCCTTGTTGGCCGTCAGGTTGATGAGCACCTGGGGGAACTTGGTGTACACGGCGTTGAGCTCGCTCATCTTGGCCGCCGCGTTCTCGGCCTTTTTGCGGGCCAGAACCTTGAGCAGCTTGCCGGCGGTCAGTTCGCCGTCACCGGTGGTGGAATGATGCAGGAAGATCACGTGGCCGCTCTGCTCGCCGCCGATGGCGTAGCCGCGGGCCCGCATCTCCTCCAGCACATAGCGGTCGCCCACCGCCGTGCGGGCCGTTTCAATGCCCAATGCCTCCATGTGCTTCATGAAGCCCAGGTTGGACATGACGGTCACTACCACGGTGTTGCCGTCCAGGCGGCCGCGCTCCTTCATATCGGCACCCACCAGGGCGATGATCTTGTCGCCGTCCATCTCGGCACCGGTTTCATCACAGGCCAGGCAGCGGTCAGCGTCGCCGTCAAAGGCAATGCCGCAGTCGTAGCCGCCTTCCCTGACCGCTGCTTCCAGCGTTTCCAGATGGGTGGAACCGCAGCCGTCATTCACCGAAACACCATCCTGCAGGGTTCCGATAAAGCCGCAGTCGCAGCCCAGGCGCGGGAACAACTTCTGGGCCACCGCCGCCGAGGCACCGTTGGCGCAGTCAAACAGCACTTTCAGACCGGTGAGGTCGGCGTCAATGTGCTCCTGCAAGAAATCCACATAGTCATCCAAGCCGGTACGGCACATGTGGATGCGGCCGATGTCGGCGCCTTCCGCCAGGCGGATGTCGGCGCAGTTGTTGAAGACATGGGCTTCGATCTGCTCTTCCACCTCATCGGGCAGCTTGTAGCCATCGCCCTTGAAGATCTTGATGCCGTTGAACTCCATGGGGTTGTGGGAAGCCGAGATCATGATACCGGCATCCGCATGATATTTGCGCACCAGGTAGGCCACACCGGGGGTGGGGATTACGCCCAGCAGGTCCACGTCGGCGCCCACGCTGCACAGACCGGCAGCCAGGGTGGATTCCAGCATATCGCCGGAAACACGGGTATCTTTACCGATCAGGATTTTGGGCCGATGGCCGTCCAGCTGCGTCAGCACGGCGGCGGTACCGCGGCCGATCTGCAGCGCCAGTTCACAGGTCAGATCTTTGCCCGCTACGCCGCGGACACCGTCAGTTCCAAACAGTTTACCCATAATCATCAAATCCTTTCCTGCTTCGATAATTCATTGTATTGTATGCCGCCGGCCTGTCCGGCCGTGCGAAAAGTAGTCAAAACTCAGAACATACTCTGCTGGCCGTCGTCCTCGTCAAGCCGGCGGGGCACAGCCATGTGCAGGTGCTCGTAGGCAAGGCGGGTCACGCAGCGCCCGCGGGGGGTCCGGGTGAGCATCCCCATCTGCATCAGATAAGGTTCGCAGAGGTCCTCCAGGGTAACACTCTCCTCGCCCAGGGCCGCCGCCAGCGTTTCCAGGCCAACGGGGCCACCTCCATACATCTCGATGATGGCACGCAGCAGGCTGCGGTCCAGTTCATCCAGGCCCATCTCGTCAATATCCATCCATTTGCGGGCCTCCACAGCGGTTTCTTCATCAATGGTGCCGTCACCCTGCACGGTGGCGAAATCCCGCACCCGCTTGAGCAGGCGGTTAGCGATACGGGGCGTGCCGCGGCTGCACCGCGCCAGCTCCAGAGCGCCTTCCTCGGTGATGGGAATGCCCAGGATTCCCGCGCTGCGGGTGATGATCTGCCCCAGTTCCCTGGGGCTGTAGGGTTCCAGCTTCAGCAGGATACCAAAGCGGTCCCGCAGCGGCCCCGTAAGCTGGCCGGCCCGCGTGGTGGCGCCAATCAGCGTAAACCGCGGCAGATTGATGCGGATGCTTTGGGCTGTGGGGCCCTTGCCGATCATAATATCCAGGGCGTAATCCTCCAGCGCCGGGTAGAGCACTTCCTCCACCTGGCGGGACAGACGATGAATCTCGTCAATAAAGAGCACATCCCCCTCCTGCAGGTTGGTCAGCAGGGCGGCCAGGTCGCCGGGCTTTTCGATGGCGGGACCCGAGGTGATGCGGATCTGTACCCCCATCTCCTGGGCCACGATACCGGCCAGGGTCGTTTTGCCCAGGCCCGGGGGACCGTAGAGCAGAATGTGGTCCATGGGTTCCCCGCGCTGCTGGGCCGCCCGCAGATAGACCCGCAGGTTGCCCTTGGCTTTTTCCTGCCCCACGTAATCATCCAGCGTTTTGGGGCGCAGGCTGATTTCTTCGGCGTCAGCCGGCATAGCGTCGGGGCTGACCAGCCGGCTGGGGTCCACAGTATATTCCTGATTCATAGCGGTCTATCCCCTCCTTACCGGGCGCGCGAAAGGCTGCGCAGCGCCACTTTGATAATATCCTGCACAGGCAGGGTTTCGTCCACCCGGGCTACGGCGGCCGCCGCGTCGGAGGGCGTATACCCCAGGCTGACCAGCGCAGCCACCGCCTGGGCGGGTGCCGAACTGGGCGCCGGTGCCGAGAAGTCGCCCCCACCGAAGCCGGTGCCTTCGGCCAGACCCTTGCCCACTTTATCCTTGAGCTCCAGCGTGATGCGCTGGGCCAGCTTGGGGCCCACGCCCGACGCCTTGGTGAAGGCTTTGTGGTCGCCGGAGGATGCCGCCAGCGCGATTTTTTCAGGGCTCATCACCGAAAGGATGGCCAGTCCTGCCTTGGGCCCCACACCGGAAACAGCGGTGAGCATCTTGAAGCAGTCCCGCTGTTCCTCGGTGGCAAAGCCGTAGAGGGAAACATCGTTCTCGCTCACATTCATAACCGTATAGACCGTGCCCTCCTGCCCGGGTGCAGGCAGGGATTCCCCGGTGGTGGCCGGGATCTGCACAGCGTAACCGACCCCGCCGCAGCTGATGACGGCGGAGTCCAGCGTCTTTTTCAAAATTTTGCCGGTCAGGCAATAAATCATAGTTCGGTTCCTCGCATTTCAAAGGGCCGGTGCCGTGTGTCAGCGCGGCCGGGTGCCCATCAGACGGCTGCGGCTGCAATGGCAGTGGGCAATGGCCATGCCCAGGGCATCCGCCGTATCGTCGGGTTTGGGGATCGCCTCCAGGTGCAGCAGCATACGGGTCATCTCCTGGATTTGCTTTTTCATAGCCTTACCGTACCCGGTAATGGCCTGTTTGACCTGCATGGGGGTGTATTCGTAGATCGGCACGCCGCATTTGGCAGCTGCCAGCAAAATCACGCCGCGGGCTTCCGCCACGCCGATGACCGTGGTCTGGTTGTGCTGATAATACAGTTTTTCGATGGAGAGTGCCTCGGGCTGGTAACGCTGGCAAATATCCAGCACAGAATCGTAAATCTCTGCCAGTCGCTGCTCAAAGGGGGTGTCCTTTTCGGTAAGGACAGCGCCGTACCCGATGGGAGCAAGGCGATTTCCTTCGTATTCCACGACCCCCCAGCCCACAATGGCATAGCCGGGATCAATGCCCAATACCCGCAACTTTCTACACCTCCCCACTTTAACCGATATAGTATACCACAAAATCCCGGAGCCGTCCACCGTAGCCACCGGGTTTTTGTCGAAGCAAAAAGTGCGCAAAATCGTCATTTTCAAAAAAAGTTTGATTTTTTTGAAAAAAGGGCTTGATTTTTTCGTCGGGATTTGGTATGATTACTGGCGTCGCAAGAAGCGCGGCACAAAAAAGCAAAACATGGACGGTTAGCTCAGCTGGTAGAGCATCTGCTTGACGTGCAGGAGGTCACAGGTTCGAGTCCTGTACCGTCCACCAAGAAAAATCGGTCGATTTTGTCGACCGATTTTTTTGTTGCTATGTCGAGGGATATTTCCATCCAGCATTCGGATATAAGGAGTGTGATTCCCGGTGGTTGACTGGAGAAAGCTGAAAAAAATCGATGCTCATATTCATATCCTGCCCGATGCCGTGCACGAGGCCAATCCCGACGCGGACGACGTATGGGTACATGCCGATCTCACCCAATATCTGGCAAAGATGGAGGCATTCCACATCGAGAAAGCCGTCATCATGCCCTTCAATGACCCGTGGCTCATGTCGATGGAGTTTACCATAGATGCCGTGCATCGGAATCTTGCTGCCTTAAAGCAGCAATACCCCGGCCGCTTCTTTGCCTTTGCCGACGTGGACCCGCGAAACGCCCCGGAGGAATCCGTGAAGGCCCTTGGCCGGGCCATCGACAGGTGTGGTCTGGACGGAATCAAACTTCACCCTACCAACACCGGCATCTCCGCGGATGACGAATGCAATCAAGCGATCTATGCGTTTGCGCAGCAGCGGGATCTACCCGTTGCGATCCATTCCTACCCCCATACCGCCGATGACCCCGATGCCGCGGCGCGGATTCTGCGTGTGCTGGAACAATACCCAAAACTGCGGGTCATCGTATCCCATATGGGCGCATTCCAGTGGGAGGCGCTGTTGCCCACACGCGCCTATGTAGATTTTTCTGCCATTCTGCCCCACTTTCTGCGCAGTTATGGGTTTGCAAAAACCGAGGATATTTTGCACCGGTTCGGTGCCGACCGGCTGATTTTTGCCACCGACTATCCGGACAGCCGCATTCTACAGCCGGGTGAAATCTATCCTTCCTATCTGGATGCATTGAGCCGGATGGATTTCACCCGGCAGGAAACCGAAAAGATTGCGTACGGCAATATCGAAAAGCTCCTCCATCGGTAAAATTCTTGCGATGTTTTCCACAAAAAACCGGGCGGGCAAGCCAGATTGGCTTGCCCGCCCGGTTTTTCCTATACTTAGTTTACTTTATCTATTGTGCGCGGCGGTTTTCCCGCTCTTTATCCCGTTCCCGATGGTCCCGACGTTCGCCCTTGCGGTGGTGTTCTTCCTCCTCCGGCGGGCGGCGGGTCAAACGGACTTCCTGCACACGGCGGTGGCTTACACGGGTCACCGTGCCGTCGCAGTCGCCCCAGGCGAAATGATCGCCCACCTTGGGCAGGCGGCCCAGCTTTTCCTGCACCAGGCCGCTGATGGCGATGGCATCAATTTCTTCCTGGTCCTTGATGGAGAGTTCCTCGGCCACATCGTCGATGCCGGCAGCGCCGGATACCAGCCAGCTGCCGTCGCTCTGCTGATGGATCTCCTCCACCACGTCGTCGTGTTCGTCCCAGATCTCGCCGACCAGCTCCTCCAGGATGTCCTCCAGGGTGATGATGCCGGCCGTGCCGCCGTATTCATCCACCACAACAGCCATGTGGTGTTTGCTCTCCCGCAGGGTGAGCAGCAGGCTCGAAATCTGCGTGGCGGTGGTGGTGTACAGCGTGGGGCCTACAATGTCCTCCAGCTTGACTTCCTTGACGTTGCCCTTGCGCAGTGCCGCAAAGCAGTCCTTCTCGTGCACCACACCGATGATGTTGTCAATGGTTTCATGATAGACCGGCAGACGGGAGTACCCGCTTTCGGCAAACATATCCACCACTTCTTCCATGGGGGTGTCGTCCTCCACAGCCACCACGTCCACGCGGGGCGTCAGGACATCCTGCACCTCCACGTCGTCAAACTCAATGGCGCTGCGGATCAGTTCGCTTTCCCGGTCGGTCAGCTCGCCGTCCTTTTCGGCCTCGCTGACCATCGTGACCAGCTCGCCTTCGGTGATGGTGTCCCGTTCGCCCTTATAGAACCGCTTTGCCAGGAAGTTTTTCCACTGGCCGAAGATCCAGTTCAGCGGGGTGAAGATAGTAACCAGCACGCTCAAAGTAGGGGCAAAGCTCAGGGCCAGCGATTCCGGCATCTCCTTGGCCATGCTCTTGGGGGTGATCTCACCGAAGGTGAGCACCACCAGCGTGAGCACAACGGTGGACACCGTGGGGCCGTACGCCCCGCCCAGTACCTTGGTGAACAAAACGGTGCCGATAGAAGAAGCACCGATGTTCACGATATTGTTGCCGATAAGGATGGTGCTGAGCAGGCTGTCGTACCGCTCTGCCAGCGAGAGAACCTTGGCGGCCTGCCGGTCGCCGGCGTCAGCGCGGCTGCGCAGACGGATCAGGTTCAGCGAAGAATACGCGGTTTCGGCCGAAGAAAAGAATGCCGACATGCACACCAGAATGACCAGTGCAACGATCATAAATATACTGCCATCGTCCATGGGGGAAACTACCAACTCTACTTTCTGTATTAAAATTTTATGCGTTTTGCCTAAAGTACAGTGAATGCATATTGTAATGTATGATACCATACTTCTGCCCAAAACGCAAGCCGCTATGCCTGCAGCGCCCAAAACGCGCAAATCTGCCAAAACCCGACGGTTTTCTTCACAGCAGGATGCCGGGATGCACAAATTCCGGCGCATTGCGCCGGGTGCAGACGCGTGTTATAATAAGGTGAATTTTTGTATCCTTTGGCAAGGAGGCCCCTGATGAATTCCATCTCCACCCTGTGCCGGCGGCATCGCCGGCTGCTGCTGGCCGCTGGGTACCTGCTGGTACTGGTTTTTGCGGTCATGTATCTGCGCGTCACCATCAGCGTACCGCCAGAAGGCGACGACCGGCTGACGCTGAACAAATGGATGTTTGACTTTGAGCGGATGCCCTTCTGGCAGTATCTTCTGCAGGACCTGGCCGAACGGCTGCGGTATTTCACGCTGCAGCAGGTCCGGTTCTTCCCCTTCCATTATCCGTCGGCGTTCTCACTGCTGTTCTTCGGCAGTCTGACCAGCTACCGGCTGTACATCATCGGTGTAACGGCGGCCGCCGGATTCCTGACCAGCCGCGTGGTGGCCCGGCTGAGCCGCAGTGACGCCTTGGCCCTGGGCAGTTTTGCCCTGGCCCTGTCGCTGGCGCCCATCTTCAACGAGGGGATGTACAGCTACTATGCCGTCCCCCAGAAAGCGTTGTTCTGGGCCATGGCCGGCTGGCTGTGTCTGCTGCGGATGCAGGACACCGGCCACCGCCGCTGGGGTGTGGCTGCGGGTATTCTGGCGTTTGTTTCCTGCGGCACCTATGAGATCGGCTATATGTATACCGTCCTCGCTGTGGTGCTGTGGGTGGTGCTGTACCGCAGCATTAAGAAAGGACTGCTGGCCTGCGCCCCCACGGTGGCTGGCACGGCGGTGGCACTGGCCTTTCACCTGGGCTGTTCCCGCGGAACCGGCTCCACCGGCAACGCTCTGTCGCTGAATCTGCCGGAAATTGCCCGGGTCACGGTGCAGCAGATGGCCGCTTCCCTGCCCTTCCTGGGCCCCATGCTGCAGGAGGAGGACCCCAGCGTCATCACCAACGGCGACAAACTGTGGCCGCTGCTGCTGGGGATCGTGGCGGGTCTGGTGCTTTGCTTTGCGGCCCCCCGCCTGAAAACCGCCCCCAAAGCCCTGGGCGGTCTGGCACTGCTGGGCCTGGGCCTTTGGGCCGGTCCCGCGCTGCTGCTGGCCTGTTCTGAGCGGTACCAGGCTCCGGAAGCCATCACCTGGAAGTGGGGTTACATTCCGGCGGCGGCCAGTTCCGTAGGCCTGGCACTGCTGCTGGCCGCGCTGGTCGTTTTGCTGGCAGGCGCCCTGACCCGGCTGCCGGCGGCACCGAATGTTGTGCTGCGGCTGGTGCTGGCCGGTGCCATTGCTGTGGGGCTGTGTGCCAACGGCGCCTACACCCGCGCCTGCCTGCGCAGCCACCACGCCCAGAACCTGGAAAATTATTACTTCTTTGCAGACACCCTGAAAGCCGGACTGGCTGACGCCGTGACCGGCGAGGACCTGATCCTGTGCAACGAAAACGTCTGGGGCAGCAACCCCGACGCGGAATCTTTCTTCTTCAGCCGGTTCACGGGACGGGAGCTGCACGCCCAGGTCATGGGCGCCGGTGAGGTGCCCGCGGACCTGACCGGCTCCGTGTACGGGTACCAGACATATCATGACTATGGCGGATACGATCTGGCCTGGTGCGGCCGCGCCCAGGACGCCAGCGGCGAGCTGCTGGACACCCTGCAGGTCTATGTGCAGGGGGCCGTGGTGCCGGACAACGCCGTGATCAAGTACAAAGTGCGGCTGGCCGACGGCACCGAGGAAGCCCGCGCCATCTGTCTGCTGGACTGTGACCGGACCGAACGCAATGCCCGGGGCGACTACATCGCCACTGTGGAAGATTCTTCCATCCTCAACGCCAAGGTCATGATCTGGGACGGCTGATCCCCGAAAAGAGGTAAAAATGATGCAACATCCGCTTTCTCTGCTGCGGAAAAACAAATTGTTTGCCGCCGCCCTGGCCGTGGAACTGGCGGTACTTCTGTGGCTGCTTGTGGGGTTATTCGGCCCGGCCTACACCCTGACGCTGACGCCGGACACCTTTACCAATTCCTTTCCCGGCATCGCCGCCCTGAGCGAGGATGGCAGCGCACTGCAGATCCAGAACGACGGTTCCTTTGTGAGCGATAAGGAGATCACCTTCTCCTCGGCGCCGGCCGCCCTGGCCTCCGGGGCCTACGACGTAACGGTAGAATATTTCTCCTGCCAGACTCCCGACGCTCCCACGTTCAGCGTGCTGCAAAGCGCCGGTTCCCTGCGCTTTTCCTCTGAGAAAACACCTTCCGCCGTGCAGGCCGACACGTTGACCCTGGACGACGGCCACCGCACGGTGTCCACCCGGCTTTGGGTCAGTTCCGGTGCCCGGCTGCAGGACCTGACCGCCACACTGCAATATGACGAAGGGCAGCTGTATCTGTATTCCATCCGCCTGGTGGAGCAGCCCATCTATCGGTTGACCCGGCTGGTGTGCTTTGCAATTTTCTTTGCCGTGGTGGATTTTCTGGGTTGGCTTCTGTTTGCCTGTGTGGGGCCTCGCGGCGCCGCCCACCGCCGTGCCTTGCGGCTGCCGCTGGTGCTGCTGGGCATTACAGTGGTCGCCTGCCTGCCGCTGTTCAGCGACCAGCTGTATTTCGGCCACGATCTGCGCTACCATCTGCAGCGTATTACGGCCATGGCGGCGGAGCTTTCCTACGGACAGTTCCCGGTACGGCTAACCACCACCACCCTGAACAGCTACGGTTACATCAATCCCCTGTGCTACTGCGAACTGTTCCTGCTGCTGCCCGCCCTTTTGTACAATGCCTGGCTGCCGCTGCGCATCTGCTACCAGGTCTATGTGTTTGCCGTAACGCTGGCCGCCTGCGGCTTCAGTTATCTGTGCTTTGCCAGAATTTCCGGCAGCCGCCGGAGTGGTGTACTGGGCGCTGCGCTGTATACCCTGTCGATCTACCGGTTGGTTTGCATTTACTTCCGCGCAGCGGTAGGCGAATACACCGCCATGAGTTTTCTGCCCCTGGTATTGCTGGGCGTGTATGAGATCTACACCTGCGAAAAAACCCGCTTCGCCCAGTGGGCACCGCTGGCTTTTGGTATGGCAGCACTGGTGCAGAGCCACCTGATCTCCACTGAGCTGACCGCCGCGTTCCTGCTGGTGTTCTGCCTGCTGCAGCTGCGCCGCACCCTGCGCCCCGCCCGGCTGCTGGCCTGGGGCAAGGCCGCCCTGCTGGCCCTGGGACTCAGTGCCTGGTTCCTGGTGCCTTTTGTTACCACCACGCTGTCGATTCCCCTGCAGGTCAATGAAGGATTGCCGGGCAAACCCCAGCGGGAAGGCCTGACTCTGATGCAGCTGCTCAACCCCTTTGGTCCCGGCTTTGGCGGCACCTATACGGGTACTTCCACCGATATGAGCCTCACTCTCGGCCTGCCGCTGGTGCTGGGCCTCGCCCTTGTCCTCTTCTGCCTGTTCCGGCGGGACCGCTGGGAACTGCCCCCCGCTCTGCGGCTGACCGCCGGGCTGGGTATGCTGGCTGCGGTGCTTACCTTGCAGATCTTCCCCTGGGATTTTGTGGAAAGCTGGCTCGGCCAAGGCGTTGCCAAAATCGCCGGTACCTTCCAGTATCCCTGGCGGTTCCTCGCCCTGGCCACCCTGCTGCTTTGTGCCGCCACACTGGTGGCTCTGCGGCTGGCCGGGCAGCACCGCCCCGAAGCGGCCCGGCTGGGCACCATCCTGCTGGCTGGCTGCCTTTTGCTGAGCGTCGGCGTTTTCCAGATGCAGTTGCTGACTTCTACCGAACTCTCGGCCAACACCATCAGCCGGGACGACACCCGGGACGTAGGACTGGGCGAATATATGATCAACGGCTGCAGTATCTATGAAACGATCTGGGCCCAGCCCAAACCCGGCAGCGAAGAGCTGAAACTGACCGGATACGAAAAGCAACAAGGCACCGCCCTGCTGAGCGTGGAGAACGCCGGGGATGCCGCCGACATCTCGGTGCCCATCTTCAACTACGGTCACTACACCGCCGCCGATACTGCCACCGGCGAGATTTTTGCCATCACCAGCGGTGAAAACGCCCGCATCGTGCTTACGATCCCCGCCGGCTATTCCGGCACCATCGCTATCGCCTGGAACAGTCCCCTGTGGTGGCGCGTCTGCGAGGCTGTTTCGCTGCTGTGCGTGCTCGGCTGTGCGGTATACGGATGGTTACGCCGCCGCTCTGCCCGTTCCTGACCATTTTCCACTGCGCAAATTTACCGCCCTGCTGCCGCCTTCGATGCACAGCAGGGCGGTTTTACTTGCCCAAAAGTTTTTCAAAAAATTTTACAAAAGTTGCAATGCTTTTCCATTCTGCGTCGTTATAGTATACAGAAGCCCTATTTATGCCATAGCATCGCCAAGTCGTACAAATTCCGTCAGAGCGAACCATCTTTTCTTGTCGGCTTTTCCGCTTGCTTTTGTCGAGGTTTCAGGCGTATAATGGTACATCGCCATAGGTATGTTAATCCATCTACTTTACAAAGGAGTTTCCTATGCGTAACTGGTGTATGCGTCATCCCATTGGTTTTATGGCGCTGTATGCATTGTTTTATCTGGGATGTTTCGGTCTGCTGGAAAAGGCCATCGTGGTACCCGATCTGTGGGTGCACTGCCATCTGGATGATCTGATCCCCTTCTGCAAATATGCCATCATCCCTTATGTAATGTGGTTCCCGTGGATTCCCTTCACGCTGTTCTACATACTGCGGCGGGCGCCCCGGGCGGATTTCTGGCGGTTGTGTCTGCCGCTGTTTGCCGGCATGACACTCTCTCTGCTGTTCTATGTGGTAGTGCCCAACGGGTTGGCCCTGCGCCCCCACAGCGTACCCGGCACCGACTTTTTTGCCGAAGCAGTGCGCGCATTGTATCGCCACGATACCCCCACCAACGTCTGCCCGTCCATCCATGTGTTCAACTCGGTGACCCTGATGTTGGCCTACTACCGCTGCAATTGCTTTGATGTGCCCGGCCGGCGCTGGATGCGTCCTGCCGCCGCAATCCTTTGCCTTTCCATCACTCTTTCGACCATGCTGCTCAAACAGCACAGCGTCATCGATGTGGTGTTCGGTATCCTGCTGGCCCTGGCGCTGGATTACGCCGCCACCGTGCTGCAGACCGAAACTTCGCCGTTCCACCGCCGCACACACAAACAGCGGCTGCCGGAATGGTGGTAATCTGCCCATACAAAATCCCCGACGGTTTTATCCGCCGGGGATTTTCTTTTGCATTTATTACAGTGCGTATATCAAGATACCCGCAATGATGATGGCAAGTGCCGCGATCTTTTTGGGATTCATCTTCTCGTGGAAGATGGTGACACCGAAGATCGTTACGTACAGGTAGCCGGTAGCCTCCAGCACCGGCCCCACATTGAGGGGTACCCCCTTGTAGGCCAGCATCGTCAGCAACGAACAGCCCACAAACAGGCCATAGCCCAGGATGACCCGCCAGTCGGTGTACTCGGCCAGCAGGGATTTGTGTTCCCGCAGGGCTGCTTTTTTCAGCAGCACCTGGGACACCGACGCCAGAAAGGTACTGCAGAGATACAGCAGTACATAGGGAAGTTGTGCCTGTGTCATGACTGGTCCTCCCCTTCGTGGTCGGCTCGTACAAACAGCACGATGCCGATGATGATGACGATGGCGCCCAGAATCTGCCGCGGCGTGACAGTTTCGCCAAACAGCAGGAAGCCCAGCAAAATGCCCCACACCACGGTGACGGCCTTATTGGCATAGGCGGTGGTCAGCGGCAGATGCTTGATGACCTGCTGCCAACCAAACGCATAGACCACCAGTGCCAGCAGCATGGCACCGTACAGAAGGATGAACGGCACACTGAGAAAAGGCTGCCGTGCTGCCAGTTTGCTGCACACACTGCTGGACGCATAGATGCCCAGAAAGATGTGCAGGATCAGGAACCATTTTGCCTGTTTCACCGGGATTCCTCCTCATGATGCAGATATTCCCGCGCCACATACTGGGGAGCGGCGTTGGCACACATATAGATGCGGCCCACATACTCACCGATAAGACCCAGCACCACCAGGATAACACCACCCAGCAGCAACAGCAGCGCCGTGGTGGACGCCCACCCCAGCGGCGCCGTATGCCGGGTAAAGTGGTTGATAACAATATAGATCATATACAGGAACCCGGCAGCTGCCGACAGTGTGCCGAAGTAGGTTGCAATGCGCAGCGGTTTGACCGAAAAAGAGGTAAAGCCGTTCATCCACAGCCCCAGCAGTTTGCCCAGCGTATACCCGGAACGGCCTTCCTCCCGGGCACGGTGATGCACCGGCACGTTGCAGATATTCTTGGTAGTGCGCAGTACCAGGCCGATCACATAGGGATAGCAGTGCTCATACCGCAGCATTTCCTCCACCACAAAACGGCGCGCCGCGAAGTAACTGTTCACCACCAGTTCCGGCGGTTTGCCCAGCATGATCTCAGTCATTTTGCTGTTGACCCAGCTGCCCAGGTTGCGCCAGCCAGCCTGCCGTTTGTTGTCGTACCGGGCATAGACCACATCGTACCCGGCCTCGATCTTCTCCAGCAGCTTGCCCACCTCGTCGGCAGGGGTCTGGCCGTCGTCATCCAGGCAGACGATGATGTTGCCGGTGCACTGGTGGAAGCCTGCCATCAACGCGGCGTGCTGGCCGAAATTGCGGGCCAGGTCCACCCCCTGCACATGGGCATCCGCCGCCACCAGCCGCCGGATGGTGCCCAGCGTACCGTCCGGCGAGCAGTCATTGACCAGCACGATCTCGTAGTCATACTGCGGCATCCCCTGCATCGTAGCGGTGACCTCCGCCACCACCCCTTCCAGGGTGTGCTCCGAACGATAACACGGAATCACATAGGATATTTTCTGCATGCTATTGTCCCCCTCTTTTACTGTTGCACTTCCGGACGTTCATACACAACCAGCGCTTCTGTGGAAACCAGTTCCTGCCAGCCGTCTGCCAGCAGGCGGGCCTCCGCATCGGTGCCGTGGTTCACCATGGCATACCGGGAACGAATCGGCTGTGTTTCATCCGCAATATAGGTGTTGCGGTCAAACTGGATGCCCATGCCCTCCGGCACAGAATACAAAAATCCGTGGAACACGCCGTCGGCGTAGGCATAGGCCAGGGTGGAGTCCCATGGGTCAGAACTTCTGTCACTTTCCTGGTCCTGGACCAGCGCCGTGCGCACCATCTGAATCTGCTCGTCAATGTCCGGACGATAGGTAGGCAGATTGCCGGGGTTGAAATTCATGGGGAGCAGTACCAACAGCACTGGAAGATGCAGCGCCGTTCGCCACCGTTCCTCATACACCAGCACCGCCAGAAGCAGCAGGTTGAGCATGGCGCAATGCCGATGCAGCGTTCCTACATCATATACACTGAACAGCAATGCCAGACTGGCTGCCACACAAAACAGCGCCATCGCTTTGCAAAAGACCGCGCGTTTTTTCCGGGCATCCAGCACCAAACACAAAATTGTCACCCCGACCAGTGCCGCTGTTGTCAGAATTGCCCGGCCCTGATCCTGGGGATTGCCCGTCAGTGTGGGGCGGACATAGAGTTCCCACAGGGTGGAAAGTTCCTTGGCGATATACTGGATCTCATACATCACTGCCTGCCCGATTTTCCCCTGCAAAACCAGCTTGGCGGCAGAATAATCGACCCCACCGTCAGAAAAATAGGGCGAGCAGAAAACTTTAGAGATCGCCAGGTATCCCAACATGGATGCAGCCGCCAGTCCGACACTGGCTGCCGCCCAGGGCCGCCTTTTTTTCCACAGCAGCAGGATGGGAAACAGCCAGAACAAACCTGTATAGGCCCGTGTCAGCGTCGTCATGGCACAGGCCGCCACCAAAAGCAGATACCATTTCACGGAAAAATTTCTTTGCAGCGCCGCTGCTGACCCCAGAATGACCAGGATGCAGGTATATTGAAACACCTCGGTCATACCGGTATAGACTTGCCGCAGCGGGAACCAAAGACAGAGCAGTCCAACGGCGAAAGCCAGCTGTTTCTTCCAGGAAATGCGGGTGCCTACCACAAAGACGGTCCAACCGAACAGGGCGAACAAGACATTGCACCAGAGCATGGTATTGACACCGGCTCCCACCAGCAACCCCGGCAGGGCATACAAATAAATGAGAACCGGTCCCCATACGCTGAAGCGCCCCACGGCAGCGTGGGTTTCGTTATAACCGAAATACCCGTGGGGCTGACCTTCGGCCAGTACCCCGACCAGCTGCCGGTTATACATTACCTCATCGTCGGTAATACTGATAGGCATCCAGTAGTGCCACAGGTCGCTGTCATGGTAAATCACCCCATAGACCACCAACAAAAACAAGGCGGCACAGGCAAGGCACCCCAAGATCCGTAACGCAACATATTTTTTCCATGCTTCTTTCCAAGCTATGGATCTCATCTTTACACCCCACTACGCCTGAAGTATGTCAAAAGTCTTTCTTTTCCTCTGAAAGATATACCCAAAGTCAGGATTTTTCCGTGTCCGGACGTTCATACACAACCAGCGCTTCTGTGGAAACCAGCTCCTGCCAGCCGTCTGCCAGCAGGCGGGCCTCCGCATCGGTGCCGTGGTTCACCATGGCATACCGGGAATAGATGGGCTGGTTCTCGTCGGCCAGGTAGGTATTCCAGTCGAATTCAATGCCCATACCTGCCGGTACAGCATACAGATACCCATGGAACACATCGTCGTCATAGGCGTAGGCCAGCGTATAATCCCAGGGATCGTCGCTTTCCCGCGCCTGCACACTCTCGGTCAGGGCAGTTTCCACCGCCGTGATCTGGTCACCCATCTCGGGGAACCAGCTGGACAGGCTGCTGCGCTGGGCATTCATCGGCAGCAGCAAAATCATCATCACCGGCAGATACACCAACGCCTGGCGGGCATTTTCCACCGTAACGGCCCCCAGCATCAGCATACACAGCAACGCCAGATGCCGCGGCGCGATGTTGTACATAAATACCAGCACCAGGGCAACAACCCCGGCGCAAATCAGCGCACAGACCTTGAAGCGGTACGGGCGGCCGCGGCGGATGTCATAGACAAGGCACCCCACCGTGACCAGCACCATCACCAAAAAGATCAGGCATCCCGTACCCACATATTGAGGGTCCCCCTGCAGCGTAGGCAGGATGCTGCTCCAGGCCGTCTGCAGTTCTTTACCGGCACGCTCCCACTCGTAACTGATGGCTCCTGCCACGTCACCGGACAACAGACGCTGCACGCCCCCAAAATCCATTCCGCCGCCGCTGAAATAGGGCGCCGACAGTTTGGTCATGGAGAACAGTGCCAGCACAAAGCTGCCCGCCGCAGCCGCGCCGCAAATTGCGCGGTGGCGCCGGGGCCCCTGCCACAGCGCTGCCAGCGGAAACGCCCAGAACAGCAACGCATAGGGGCGAAAAACCGTTTCCAGCGCACAGGCCGCCACCGCCACACAAAACCAGCCACGGTGATACCGGCGCAGCAGCGCCGTGGAACTGCCCACAATGACCAGAGCCAGGGCATAGTGCAGTGCCTCAGAGGAGCCGCAGAACACCAGGCTCAACGGCAGCCACAGGCAGACCAGCGTAAGCCCGCAGACCATCTGCTGCCAGATCTGCAGCCGGGCCGCGCGCACGAACAGTGCCATGCCCACAATGGTGAAAAACAGGTTACACCAGAATACCGTATTCACGCTGCTGCCGAACAAAAAACCGGGCAGCGCATACATCCAGATGAGGAACGGTCCCCAGGTCCCGTAACGGCCGATATCGGCGTGGGTTTCCTGATAGCCGAAATATCCCTGCGGCCCGCCGTGAGTCAGCACGCTGACCACCTGCCGGTTGTAGATGACCTCGTCATTGTCCATGTTGGGAGCCATCCACACCTGATTCAGCGGTGTGCGGTAGGCCAGGGAATAAAACACCAGCAAAAACAGGACTGCCCCCAAAACGCAGAACAGCGCATTGGGGGTCTTTTGCAGCCATGCCTGGCAGCGGCGTATCCTCTTGTTTTTCCACACGATCAGCATACCGACTCTCCCGGCTCTGCCCCCGCCAGTTTGGCCATAAACACAACATCCCGGTAGCGCCCATCCAGCACTACCATGTCATGGAAAGTCCCTTCCAGCACAAAACCGGCTTTCTCGTAGCTGCGGCGGGCCGGCAGATTTTCTGCCAGCAAACGCAGGCTGATGCGGTGCAGACCCAGCGTTTCAAATCCGAACTGCGTGAAAAGGCGGGCGGTTTCGGTACCGAAGCCCTTGCCGCGGGCCGCGGGTTCCCCGATGAAAATACCGTACTCGGCACTGTGGTTCGCCTGGTCCACATCCCGGTAATACACAGACCCCACCGCCTGCCCGGTGGCCTTATCTTCAATGATATACTGCACCACTTGACCCGTGGCCACCTTGGTGGCCAGCCAGTGACGGTGCATTTCCGGCGTAAACGGTTCGCGGAAGATAAAATTCTGCATCACCGACGGTGTGTTGCGCCAGGCCACGATACAGTCGGTATCCCCGTCGGTGATGGGGCGCAGCACCACCAGCCGCCCGGTAAGGATCGGAAGTTCTTGCATAGGTTTCAGTCCTCTCTTATCCCCGCTCGTACACGGTACAATACTGCCCTTGGTACAGCAGCGTCCAGCCTTCTTCCAGCAGACGCTGCTCTACGGCACTGCCGGAAGAAGTCATCATATAGCGCGATTGAATGGCGTGTTCCTCGTCCTCCAGGTAGGCGGCTTCGTCAAACTGAAGTCCCATCCCGTCCGGCACAGCGTACAGCATCCCCACATGGGCACCGTCCCCGAAAGAATAGGCGACGGTATGCTCCCAGGGGTCCTCATCGGTCACCTCGGCCTGGCTGGCGGCGAGCACCGCCTGCAAAGCCGCACTCTCTCCGGCAATGCCCTCGTGCCAGACCGGCACACCAAATCCGCCGTTGGCCGTCAACCCCAGGATGCCCGCCAGCGTCAGCGCCACGGCACCCGCCGCGGTCCCCACCGACGGCACCGGAGATTCCAGCACCAGCGCCGCCAGCAGCAGCACATCCAGCACCAGCGTATGGCGGGAGGCTTCGGTAGTGCGGTACATTACCATAAGAGCAAAGTAAATCACCACCGCCGCAGCCAGCGCGCAGCCCTTCCAGAACACCGGCCGGCGGTGATACCGGTCCCACACAAGGCAGACCACCGTCACCGCCAGCAGCAGGAAAAAGGCCAGATAGTATCCGCCGCCCTCACCCCGCAATGCGCCGGCGATCTCCTGCCCCACCTGGGTGAACGCAGTCACCAGCTTATCGGCCGTATAGCGCACCGCCGAAAACACCTGCAAACGGGCCAGCATCCCCAGCGGGGCGGTATCCACGTTGGTAAAAAAGTAGGGGGCGTAGAACTTGGACATCAGCACCAGCGTGGCAGCCAGCGAAGCCACCGCCCCCGCCGCGCAGCGCAGCAGTGCACGCCGGTGCGGCCAGGCCAGCACCAGCGGATACAGCCAGTACACCGCGTTGTAGGGCCGGGCCAGGGTGGCTGCGGCACAGAGCACACACAGGGCTGCCCAGGCCGGCTTGCGCCCGGTCCGGCGCACCAGCACCGCCGTGCCGGTGATTCCCAGGGCCAGCGCGTAGTGCAGCGGTTCCTGCATGGCGGAAAAAACGTACCGGATGGGGGCGTTCAGGCAGGCCAGCACCACGGCAAACGCCGCCTGTTGCCAGACTTTAAGACGGGCAGCCCGGGCAAAAACCAACCAGCCCGCCACCATAAAGAACAGATTGCACCAGATGAAGGCGTTCTGCCCCCGGAAGAAAAAACCGGGGATGGCATACATCCAGAAAATGGCCGGGCCCCAGGCCGCAAAAGTACCGATGTCGGCGTGGGACTCGTTGAATCCGAAATATCCCTGGGGGGCGCCGTACTGTACCACCGCCGCCAGCTGCTTGCTGTAAACGACCTCATCGCTCCAGGAGCTGGCCGGCAGATAAATCTGCGTGACCGGCACCTTGTAAACGATCCACTCGTACAGCAGCAAAAAGGCGAGCGCGGCAGCCAGGGTAGCCGCCGTGCCCAGCCAGAAAGACTTATTGCGCATAGAACGCCAGCACCTGCTCAATGACCTGATTGCGGTCGGCTTCCGTCAGGCCGTAATACAGCGGCAGACGCACCAGGCGTTCACTTTCCCGGGTGGTGTAGCGATCCTCACCGTCAAAGCGGCCGAACTTGCGGCCCGCCGGGGCGGAATGCAGCGGGATGTAATGGAACACTGCCAGAATCCCGTGATCCTTCAGGTACTGGATCAGCGCCGTGCGCTCCTCCAGATCCTTGCACTTGAGGTAGAACATGTGGGCATTGTGCACGCAGTCCGCCGGAATGGTCTGCACTTCCACCTTGCCCACCTCCACCAGCGGCGCAAAAGCCGTGCGGTAGGCGTTCCAGGAAGCCATGCGGTCGTTGTTGATGTCATCCGCGTGGAGCAGCTGAGCCCACAGATAAGCCGCATTCAGTTCGCTGGGCAGGTAGCTGTCGCCGAAGTCCACCCAGGTATACTTGTCCACCTGGCCGCGGAAAAATTTGGCCCGGTTGGTGCCTTTTTCACGCAGGATCTCGGCCCGCTCATTGTAGTCGGGATTGTTGATGACCAGCGCACCGCCTTCGCCCATGGAGTAGTTCTTGGTTTCATGGAAAGAGTAGCAGCCGAAATCGCCGATGGTGCCCAGCGCCTTCCCTTTGTAGGTGCTCATGACGCCCTGGGCGGCATCCTCCACCACCATCAGGTTGTGACGGCGGGCAATATCCATAATGGTATCCATCTCACAAGCCACGCCCGCATAGTGCACGACCATGATGACCTTGGTTTTGTCCGTGATGGCTGCTTCGATCTTGGTTTCGTCAATGTTCATGGTGTCGGGCCGGACATCCACAAACACCAGTCTGGCCCCCGCCAGCACCGCCGACGTGGCCGTGCTGGAGAAAGTATAGCTGGGCAGGATGACCTCATCCCCGGGCTGCAGCCCGCACAACAGCATGGCCATATCCAGCGCGGTGGTACCGCTGGTCGTCAGCAGCACCTTCTGGGCGTCGAAGCGCTTTTCCAGCCAGGCATTGCACTGCTTGGTAAAGGAACCGTCGCCGCAGATCTTGTGGGAGTCGATGGCCTGCTTCACATATTCGATCTCGTCCCCGACGCAAGGGGGTACATTAAACGGAATCATAGGTAAGCCTTCTTTCTTGGGCTGATATTTGACAATTATAAGTAGTATAGCATATTCGGGCCGATTCTACAACCTTGCAGTCCCGCAAAATCAGTCCTTGACGCGTGCTTCGTTGTAGGCCCGCAGCATGAGTACCGCGTACCAGAGCAGCAAAACGCTGAACACAACAAAGGCCCCCGAAGAGATCACCGTTGGCAGCCCCAGAAGCCGGGAAACGGTATAGGCAGCCAACGGCACCATGGCAACACCCGGCATCAGGCGGTGGGGCTGCCCGGCCTGGCGCAGCATCAGCACCGTGGTCAGCAGCAGGACCCACAGGTCCGCCGCCCGCAGCAACGGCATCAGCCAGGTCCAGACCCCGCCGGTCTGACTGCCGCACAAAATCAGTTCCAGCACCAGCTGCACCGTCCCGCAAACCAGCGGCAGCACGGTGCGGCGGCAGATCAGCAGGTACCCCACCACGGCCAGCACCGTAAGGGAAAGTTCCTGCAGCTGGGTGTTCTCCGGCACGGCCAGCAGGGCCCGCCCCGCCGCCGAAATTCCGATCAAAAGGTAGGCCAACGCCAAACGATTGCGCTTATCCATCGTATTCTCCTGTGCAAATTTTGTTGATTTTCCTAATCATAGCACGAACCGACAGGGCTTGCAAGGCAGCCGCTGCCGGCGTATAATAAGTTCTATTCCCATTTTGGAAACGAGGTTTTTGGCATGGAATTTTCCCGTCGTTTGGATTTATTCGGTCCCGAGATCTTTGCCGCACTCAACGACAAAAAGGTTGCGCTGGAGGCCGAGGGCCGTCATTTGTATAACCTGAGCGTGGGCACGCCGGATTTTGCCCCGGCACCCCATATCAAGCAGGCGCTCATCGAAGCCGCCGGGGAGGACGAAAACTGGAAATACAGTCTGCGCGATCTGCCGGAACTGCTGGACACCGTCTGCGCCTACTACAAGCGCCGCTTCGGCGTGGATACCATCACCCCCGACCAGGTGATGAGTTTTTCCGGCAGCCAGGATGGCATCGGCCATCTGGGGCTGGCGCTTTGCAACGACGGCGACGTGGTGCTGCTGCCCGACCCCTGCTACCCTGTCTTCATGACCGGCTGTATGCTGGGCGGCGCCAAGCCCTGGTACTATCGCCTGACCAAAGAAAACCATTTCCTGCCGGATGTTTCCTCCATTCCCGAGGATGTTGCCCGCGCGGCCAAGCTGATGCTGGTGAGCCTGCCCGCCAACCCGGTGGGCAGCATCGGCACACCGGAACTCTATGCCGAAATCGTGGATTTCTGCCGCAAATACGACATTCTGCTGGTACACGACAACGCCTACAGCGACATTATTTTTGACGGCGCCCACGGCGGCAGCATCTTCAATACCCCGGGCGCCGAGGAATGTGCGGTGGAATTCTTCAGCCTGAGCAAGAGCTTCAACGTAACGGGCGCCCGTATCAGCTTCCTGGTGGGCCGCCCCGACGTGGTAGCCGCCTGCAAGAAACTGCGCACCCAGATCGACTTCGGTATGTTCCTGCCTGTGCAGAAAGCCGCCATCGCCGCCATGACCGGACCGCTGGACGGTGTGCAGCGCCAGTGTGCCGAGTACCAGCGCCGTCGGGACGCCCTGTGTGGCGGTCTGCGCAGCATCGGCTGGAACGTGCCCGACAGCCACGGCAGTATGTTTGTGTGGGCTCCCATTCCCGCCGGGTATGAGAGCAGCATGGCATTCTGCCTGGAACTGATCGAGAAAGCCAACGTCATCTGCACCCCCGGTTCCAGCTTTGGTCCCAGCGGTGAGGGCTATGTACGTTTTGCCCTGACGATGCCGGTGGAAAAAATCCAGCAGGCTGTGGCAGCCATCGCCGCCAGCGGCATGATCCGCTGATCCAAATTTTGCACAAATATACAAAAATTCCCCGCCGTTACCATTCAACGGCGGGGAATTTCTGTGTTTTCAGTTGAGCTGGCCGTTTTCTCGCACGGCAGCGCGGAGTTCCTTCTGCAGGGCAGGGGTCATCTCTACCTTTTTCAGCATAGCTGCCAGCAGTTCCGGGTACTGGCTGGACGGCAGCTGCTGCGAAACGACCTCCGCAAGATATTCCGCATGCGACATGGCCGGTTCAAAGGTACGCGCATAGGTCTTGCCGCTGCGCACAAAGCCTACCTCTTTCAGTACGCCTTTTTCCATCAGGCTGTTCAGCATAGAAAAAATGGAGCGTTCCTTCCATTTCCGATCCACACAGGTGGAAACCACCTCGGTCTGGGCCATCGGGTGGTCTGCCTGCCAAAAAATTTCCATGATCTGCTGTTCACTTTTCGTCAGATGCACGACAGTCTACTCTCCCTCACTATATAATATTATCACTATATGATATTAAGATAGTATCTGCTTTTGATTGAAATGTCAATGCATTTTGAACAAATTTTATCTCCCATTATTGTTATTTAATAATTTTTTCATATTCCTTCACATTTCCGTCACACGCATATAACATTGCTGTATTTCGTCGATATACCGAATGTTTATTCCGTATTTCTGTATAATATTCTTTTTTGTTTTCCCCACGGATTTTCACCATTTTTTCATCAAAGCACCCCTATATGAATCCATTTTTGCACACCCTTTCGCATGGACTTTTTGCTCATACCTTATTCGGTACAAGTTTTGTTTTTCCACCGCTGGGAAAGTGTTTCCAGCGCCCGTTTTTCCAACCGGGAAACATAGCTTCTGCTGATGCCCAGCCGGGCGGCAATCTCCTGCTGGGTCTGCGGTGCCCGGCCGTCCAGTCCGTAGCGCCGGGTCAGCACCTCCTGTTCCCGCCGGGGCAGCGTTTCCACCAGCTGACGCAGCCGCGCTGCGTCGGCGCGCCGCTCGCAGTCATCCTCCATGACAGCCGGGTCGGGCAGTGTATCGGCCAGCGTCAGCTGCCCTTCGCTGCCTTCCAGCGGTTCCTGCAGGGAAAGCAGCGTTCCTTCCCGGCGTGTGCGGCGCAGTTCCATCCGCAGTTCATTTTCAATACACCGGCTGGCGTAACTGGAAAACTTACTGGCACGCGCCGGATCAAAGGTATCCACCGCTTTGATGAGGCCGATGGTTCCAATGGAGATCAGATCATCCTGCGCGGCGGTGGCTGCGTAGTACTTTTTGGTCACATGGGCTACCAGGCGCAGATTGTGCCGGATCAGCCGATCCCGCGCCCGGGCGGCGTCCTCGCCCCCCGCCCGTAACGCCGCAAAGGCTTCCTTCTCCCGCACAGGCGAAAGCGGCCGCGGAAAGGAACCGCTTTCGAGATGCAGCATCAGATACAGCACATGCCCGGCCGCAGCCTGCAGGAACAGGCTCAGAATCTCGAACATACCCCCACCCCCTGCCCCAAGGTATGCAGAGGGCACCGCGCTTATGCGCCAAAAAAGGACAGGACCTGCACATTCCGCTTTCCGGCATCTTGCGATTGCGGGACCTGCACATCCGGGCAAGGCGCGCTTTTTTGTGCCGGCAGAACGTCGCCTCGTTTGCACTTGTACATTTTTTTCGCTATACTGATAGTAAACAGAGAAAAATCCTCGGGTGCTCTCTGCAGTGTATATTCCAACTGCAGGAGTGCGTCGGGAAAGGCAGGACATCGTATGATCTTTTATTTTTCCGGCACCGGCAATTCCCGATGGGCGGCGCAGCAGCTAGCCGCACAAACCGGCGACCGGGCGCAGGACATTGCCCGGCTTAGCACTGTTCCCGACTATACCGCCGAGGGGCAGATCGGGCTGGTGTTTCCCGTGTATGCCTGGGGCGCACCGGAACCGGTGCTGACGTTTGCAAAAGCTCTGCCCGCTGCGGATGTTTTCTCCTTTGCCGTGGCAACCTGTGGTTCAGAGGCCGGGCACTCGCTGAAAAAGCTGTCCAGAGTCTTTCCGCTGCAAAGCAGCTACAGTCTGATCATGCCCAACAACTATATTCTCGGTGCCGACGTGGATGACGAAGCCACTGCCCGTGCCAAGATTGATGCCGCCGAGAAGGAACTGGCCGTCATCGCGCAGGAAGTGGCCGCCCGC
The DNA here is from genome assembly GCA_019116445.1 of Candidatus Gemmiger excrementigallinarum. GTDB lineage: Bacteria > Bacillota > Clostridia > Oscillospirales > Ruminococcaceae > Gemmiger > Gemmiger excrementigallinarum. The sequence continues at coordinate 60,479 of DXBP01000050.1, read as the reverse complement.
CGCCCGGTGTACCGGGTTGCCGAGGGCAGCATACCGGTGCTCAAATCCGGTATTGTGAATTTCGGGTTTAACAAGTTTGCCCGCAGTACCAAAGCGTTTTATGCCACCGGTGCCTGCAACAGCTGCGGCCGCTGTGCCCGAAACTGTCCCGCCCATACCATTCGACTGCATGCCGGGAAACCGGTGTGGGGCACTGCCTGTTACCAGTGCCTGCGCTGCCTGCACGAGTGCCCGCAGCAGGCCATCCAGTACGGTAAGGGAACCGAAACCAAAAGCCGCTACACCATCGGACTGTACCGGCAGGCATGACGCCCATTCAGGAAAAAACACCCGGACCGCAGTCCGGGTGTTTCTTTGGTTCTGGTCGTCCGGAACCGTACCGTTATTTCAGCGCAGTACCATCGCGGAAGGCATTGCCCACCTTGTCGCCCAGTTTGCGGTAGGTATTGTGGATAGGGTCAAAGGTGATGGGCTGCAGCTTGTCGGGGTCGATCTTGCCATCGGCGTCCAGCACCGCTTCGTCGGCGCTGACATTGACGATCTCCCCCACCAGGCGGCAGCTCTCGGGGTCATAGCTGACCAGGCGACATTCCACCGTCATGGGCAGTTCCTCAATGACCGGGGCATCCACAAAGGCCGAGGGTGTGGTATGCCAGCCCGCCTTTTGCAGTTTGTCGGCCACCGTGTTGCCCGAGGCGATCCCCACATAGTCGCAGGCTACGACTTGGTCTGCCGTGGCCATGCTGACGGTAAAAGCCTTGCGGGCCAAAATGTTCGCCGTGGTCTTGTGCCCCGCGCTGATGCACAGGGACAGCTGGGTGTCGTCACTGATGCCGCCCCAGGCGGCGTTCATGGCGTCGGGTGTGCCGTCCTCGCCGTAGGTAGCCAGAATGAACACCGGCTGCGGGTAGGTCCAGGGTTTTGCACCAAAATTTTTACGCATAGGGAAAAACCTCCTGTTGTTCAGTTTTGGGTTTCCGCGCTGCCGTGGGACTGTCTGCGCGCATCCACCATCTTCACAAACCATTCTACCATATTTGGGTCCTGATGGGAGAAAAATGCGCTTTGTTTTTTATCCAGGCCGGCAATGACCGCCATTTCCTCATCGGTCAGGGCAAAGTCAAACACGTTCAGGTTTTCCTGCATCCGTTCTTTGTGGGTAGACTTGGGAATGACCACAACACCCCGCTGCAGATGCCAGCGCAAGACGACCTGGGCCACGGTCTTGCCGTACTTCCGGCCGATGGCAGCCAGCGTCGGGTCCTGGAACAAGCCGCCCCGGCCCTCTCCAAAAGGCGCCCAGGCTTCGGGCTGGGCATGGTATTTTTCCATCCAGCTCAGGGCCTCGGTCTGCTGGTGATAGGGGTGGATCTCCACCTGGTTCACCATGGGCGCAATCCGGGCAAAGGAGGCCAGGTCCACCAGCCGGTCGGGATAGAAGTTGGACACCCCGATAGCCCGGAGTTTTCCCGCATCATAGAGATCCTCCAGCGCGCGGTAGGCCCCGTAGTAATCGCCAAAAGGCTGATGCAGCAGCACCAGGTCGAGGTAGTCGGTCTGCAATTTATCCATGGATGCCAGCACCGACGCCCTGGCCGCTTCGTAACCGTAATGTTCCACCCAGACTTTGGTCGTCAGGAAAATTTCCTGCCGGGGCACGCCGGATTTCCGGATGGCACTGCCCACCTGTTCCTCGTTAAAGTAACTCTGGGCTGTGTCCAGTGAGCGGTATCCCACCGCCAAAGCGTCCAGCACACAGCGTTCACATTCCTGCGGCGTCACCTGGTAAACACCGTATCCCAACATCGGCATCTGCACCCCGTTGGAAAGTGTTGCATACTTCATTTTTCTTTCCTCCAATCGGTAATTTGGGCAGGCGCCCCTTGCAGCAAGCCGGCGTCTGTGGTATGCTCAGTGTAGCATCCGGTTGTTACTACCGGTCAAGCCCTGTTTTGTGAATTTTGCGTGAACGATCCGGGAGGCGATACCATGCTCTATTCCATGAAAACGGTCTGCGAAAAGACCGGCATGACCTATGAGGCACTGAAATTTTACTGCAACCAGGGGCTTGTACCCAACGTCAAACGGGATGGCGCCAACCGGCGGGTGTTTGACGAGCGGGACATCGCCTGGATCGAAAGTCTTGGCTGCCTGAAGCGCTGCGGGCTGAGCATCCAGGAAATGCGGCATTACGTACAGCTCTGCCTGCAGGGTGAAGCATCCATTCCCCAGCGCAAGATCATTCTGGCCCAAAAACGGGTGGAACTTCTGGAGCGGATCGGCCAGCTGGAAGAGGCGGTGGCTTATGTGGACCGCAAACAAACCTTTTACGATGCGGTGCTGGCGGGCGAGCAGCCCTATGTCAGCAACATTTTACCCCAAAAGGAGGATACACCATGAAACGCGTTCTGGTTACCGGTGCCGGGGGCTTTGTGGGGGCCCGGGTGATGCAGCAGCTGAGCGGGCGGCTGGAATTGCTGGCGCTGCCCCGGGGTCTGATGGCCCGCGCCGAGCAGGAGGAATTGCAGACAGCGGTACAGCAGCTGCATCCCGATGCCATTCTGCACACCGCGGCGCTTTCCGACACCGGGTACTGTGAGGCGCACCCCGAGGAGTCCTACCGGGCCAACGTGGAAGTGCCCCTCTGGCTGGCGGAAGCCGCCCGGAATACCGGTGCCAGACTGGTAGCCTTCAGTTCCGACCAGGTCTATGCCGGACTGCCCGGAGATGGGTCCTTTGATGAAAACGTACTGCTCTCCCCCGCCAATGTCTATGGCCGCCACAAGCGGGAAGCCGAACTGCGGGTGCTGGACCGGTTGCCCGACGCCGTGCTGCTGCGCGCCACCTGGCTGTACGATCTGCCGGGGTACGGGCTGCCCATCCGGGGCAATCTGCCGCTGAACCTGTGGCGGGCGGCCCGCACCGGCCAGGCGATGCGGTTTTCCTGCCGGGATTACCGTGGCGTGACCTATGTGCGCCAGGCCGTGGAAAATCTGCTGCCCGCCCTGGAACTGCCCGGCGGCGTGTACAACTTTGGCAGTGAAAACGATACCGATATGTACACCACCGCCCGGCAATTCTGCACCGTGCTGGGTATCGACCCGCCGCTGGAACAAGCGGACTGGTCCCGCAGCCTGCGGATGGACACCCGCAAAGCGCAGGCCGGCGGGCTGGCCTTTGACCCAACACGGGAAGGCATCCGCCGCTGCGTGGCGGACTATGGCCTGACCGATCTGCTTTGAGCCCTTCCCAACAAAAAGCACACCGCCCTCCCGGCTTGCAACGGGAGGGCGGTGTGTTTTGTTATAGGGGGATGCTGCCGTGGGGAGCGACAGCGCTCAGGAAATTACCGGCTGCGGAAGCGGAGCACGGCAACGCCGATGAGGACGGCCGCCGCCAGGCAGGCCACCACGATCAGCACCACCAGCAGCGGGTTCATCGCCGGGGTGGATTCCGCCTGTGCCTGTTCGGGCGTGGCAGTAGCGGTCGGATCCTGGGGGGCTTCGGTGGGGGCCGGCGTCGCGCTGGCCTGGGGTTCTTCCGAAGGCTCGGGAGTTGCCTGGGAGGCAGCACCCGACTGGCTGCTGCCCGCAGGCTTTTTGCCGCCGGTGCTGCCCTGCGCGGTGGTCTGCTGCACCGTTTCAGACGGGGCAGCCGTGGACACCGGCGTGGTAGTCACGGCCGGGGTGGGCGTGGGGGTATTCTGATGGCTCTGCGCCGCAGAATTCTGATCCTGAGAACCGGAGGAACCTCCGGACGGGGACTGGGTGGCTTCCGGAGTGGGGGCCGGCGTATTGCCGTCCACCGTCACATCCACCGATACCGCACCGGTAGAGGGCGCCTGGGTCTTGCCGAAGGCACCGTTGACCAGTTCCAACGAGTCCTCCACCAGGCGCACGGTGGCCGTGCTGCCCGCGGGGACATCCAGAAGGATGTTGCCCAAAGAGGCTGTACCATCCGTGAACAGGTCGGTACCGCCCGCCACATAGACATTCATCTGCCCGGTGGCCGGATTGTAGCGGCACTGCTGCACGCTGCCGGGCAGCGCACTGTCAAAGTCAAACTGCGCATCAATGGGCTCGGTGCTTTCCACCGCAAAGCTCAGGCGCAGCGCCTTGACTCCCTGGGCTGTTTCTTTGGGCAGCGCCAGGCTTACGGCCGCGCCGTTGGCGTTGGCCGTCATTGTCACCGTGTTGCCGGACTCCTGGGCCGCAGCGGGCAGCGCCGCCACGGCCAGGGCCATGCCCAGCAGCAGGGTGGCCAGTAGTTTCTTCATGGTAGTCTCCTTGTATTGCTCAGTCTGCCTGGCTGCCCAGCGTGATCGGGGGCAGCGATTCGGGCAGCGTTACCGCCAGCGTATCGCCGGTCAGGCGCTGGCCTTCGTTGGTAGTGGCGTTGTCCACACGGTACAGCTCCACCCGCACGCTCTCGGGCATGGTCATGCCTTCCAGGTCGGCAGGTTCGATCCAGTAGACCCAGTAGCCTTCGCTGACTTCACCCAGCTGGCCTTCGGCCGGATCGGGGGCCAGAATGATCTGGTGGGCCACAATGTCGCCGTCGGCGTTCACACCGCCCACAATGTTGCCATCCTGGTCGTAGAGCAGCACCACGTTGTACGCGGGGTTGCCCTTGTAGCTGCCGGTGAACACCAGCGAGCCTTCCGGAATGGCCTGGTCGGAACTTTCCTCATAGACAAAGTCTTTGGTCAGCGTGCCGATGCCGTTTTCCATCAGTTCCACGTTGTCACCGGTGGGGCCCAGCACATCCAGTTCGCTGATGGAGATTTCCACACCCGCCGGGGCCTTGACGATCAGGCGCAGCTGCGTCGCGTCATAGGTGCAGACCCAGGGGTCGTTGTTCTCGTTGCGGAAGTAGACGGTGCTGACTTCGCCGCCGGCAAAGGTGCCGGATTCCAGCGTCTTCCAGCTGCCATCAGACGTGGCGATCTGGATCTCGTACTGTTCGATGGGGGTACCGGAGGTGACGGTGTACTTGAAGCCCGTCGCTGCCAGAGATTTGCCGAAGTCCAGCGTAATGACGGCATCGCCGCTGGCAGTCTTGCCGGTATAGGTAGTGCCCTTGTTGTTGTCGATGACCTTGGTAATGGCCGAGACCGGTTCGGGTTCGCAGGGGTCGTGGTCGTCGGCGCCGGGGGTCGTATCCTCCGCCGAGGTCATGTTGGTAGTCACCGTCCACTGGCTCTTGTCATAGCTGCCATCATGGCTGATCTTGACCGCAGGCAGCTGCAGCGTTTCGGAACGGTTGAGGAACTGGTCGATGGCCGTGATCTGATAGGCCACCGTACGGTTGTTGACGGTGGTGACCGTGTCGGTGTAGGTGCTGTTGGTGGTGAAGCCCACAACTTCGGTGTTGGCACGGCCGTTCTCGTAGGTCACGCGGGCGATCTCGTAGCCCAGCAGCAGGCCGCTGTCGGCGTTGGAGGCCAGCGTCAGGTTGACCTGGTTGGGGGTGCGGTCATCCACCACGGCGGTGTTGCCGTCGGTGAGGACTGCCTGCCCCGCAAAGCTCGTGCCGTCATCATGGGTAAACCGGTAGTTGCGCGCGGCATCGTTGCCGTAGTACAGCGCACGGGTCTCGGGCTCAAACTGTGCCAGATAGGCCGCCGTGGTTCCGTCGGGAACCATGCCCCAGCGCACAAAGAAGTCCGTCAGGTCCTTCTGGGCCGCCGCCGAGGCCAGACGCATGAAGTTCTGGTCGGCATCGCCGTTTAGCGTCAGCTTGATGCCCTGCGGGGCCGGCGCCTGGGAGGGATTGCGGGCGTAGGTATCCACCCGCGCATAGAAACGGTTTGCAAAAAGGTCGGTATAGTTATCGTAGATTTCGTATTCGTATCCCTGGTCATAGGCAAGGTGCAGCTGCCAGTAGAGTCCCAGCTGCGTGAACACATCGCCGGAATGACCGGTGGTGCCGCTGGTTACCTTGCTGTAGATGGCGTTGTAGCCGAAGCGCACGCCCTCGCTGGCCTGGGAAATCTGTGAGAAATAGTTGTTGGTAACTTCCGCCACGGCATAGCTGCCCTGGTTGATGTTGTGGCCGATCTCATGGGCGATGCCCCAGCCGAAGAAGTTGCCGCTCTGGTAGCTGCCGTCCTCCTTCACAACGACGGGGTTGCCTTCAGCCAGGCCGGGTACAGAACCCCAGCCGATACCAATGTGGTTGCCCGCCGCGTACATGAACGCGCCGGCAAACATACGCATATAGCGGATGTTCAGGTGCTGGGAAGGCAGACGGTTCTTATCCCCGGCGCCCGCCAGATTGGTCAGGCCCTTATGCTGGTAGAACAGCGTCATCATCTGGTCCATAGCGTCCACGGAGTTGAGCAGGCGCTCGGCTTTGTCAGCCGTGGACCCGCCGCCCAGGCCCGCCAGCAGCTGGCTGACCGGTACCGAGTACATCATCTGGTCCAGCATCACATCGGTGGTGTTGAGGATGCAGGTCTGGGCGTCGTAGGCGCCGTGGTCGCCGTGGAACTCGCCATGCCGGGATTCCAGTTCCGCGGCGTAGGCTTCCATCGCTTCCACATAGGCCGTGACACGGGCTTTGCGCTCGGCGGGATCGTCAATGCCGTAGAGATCCAGCACGGGGATCTTTTCGCCGCCGCTGACGCGCACCGAGTAACGGTCATTGGCACCGTCACCGGTGAACTGCACGTACAGGGCGCCGCCGTGCTCGGCATCAAAGGTAACCAGTTCGGGAATGCTGATCTCGTTGCGGCCGACCTTGAGCTGGATCGGTCTGGAAACCACCTGTCCCGATTCGGAGTTGTACTGGGTGGCAACCAGCTGCAGCCAGGCATTGGAACCGGTGGCCACATTGTTGCTGCCTACGTAGACGACGATCTCGTCGCCGGCGGCGGCCGTCACACCCAGGGGCTGCCAGGCATTCAGGCCGGTGAAGCCCAGGTGGCCGTCCTTCTTGGCCGTGATGGTGGTATGTACCTCCACCACATCGTTGAGGGTGGTTTCCAGCAGACCGCGGGCGTTATCCAGTTCGCGCTGGAGCGCCACACGTTCGGGGTGCAGTTCGCCGCTGGCCTCATCGGGGGTGTCCAGCCGGGTCTGCAGGTCGTCGAGGGTGCCCTCGTCCACTTCCTCCTGCAGCGTTACGTGGAGGTCGTCGGCATACAGCGCCAGAATGTCATCTTCCAGGCTGTCGTACTCGTAGAACCGCATCTCGGAGATGGAAACCGGGCTGTCCCAGTAGGTATACCCCACGCAGACGCGCAGATAATCGGTGGTGACACCACCGGGGATCTTGATGGTAAAGTAGTTGCGGCTGCCGTCGTTATGCCGGACGATGGTCACACCCGGCACCTGGTATTCACGGCCCTGCTCATCGCGAGCAAACAGGCGGACCTTGCCGTAACCACTGCGGTCCTCGGCCTGGGTCAGCGAGATGCTGCCGATATGGTAGCGGGCGTCAAAGGTGACGCGCAGACCGTCGTTGAGGTTGTAGCTGGCACCGTCGTCCCAGTCATCCACACCGTACCAGGAGGCGAAATCGTTATCCACAGCGCCCCAGGCGGTGTTGCCGGAATCCAGCGGGCTGTCCTTCATATAACCGTTCTTATGGGTGATGGACAGGATATGGGCTGTGACCTCGCCGGCGGCACCCGGCGTGTTCAGCAGCTTGTAGGCCGGCATCTTGACCGGGTTCACGTTGGCCGTGGATGCCGTGGAGGTCAGCGAGGCGGGGCCTTCGCCCAGCTCGTTGACGCCGGTGACATACACCTCATAGCGGGTGTTGTTTTCCAGGCCCTGAATGGTGTAGCTGTTCTTGGCAATCCCTTCGACCTTGATGAAGTCCCCTTCGCCCTGTTTGCGATAGTAGACGTTATAGGTTTCGGTATCCTTCATGTCCTTCCAGGACGCTTCAATGCGCTGGAAGCGCCCGGTCAGTGTCAGGGCGTCGGGGGCGGCGGGCAGTTTGTCGGCTTTGGGGATCACCGTGATGGCCTCGCCGTAGCCGCTGCGCCATTCACCGTTGACCGACTGCACCTTGACGGTGTAGGTCTTGCTGTTCTGCAGTTTTTCACCGCGGAAGCTGCTCACCGCCAGGGTGTTGGAGGCGGTGCGCACGGTTTCGGTCTCATCGCCGAAGGTGATGGAAACTTCGTACCCGGTGACGTTTACCGCCGGGTCCCAGGTCAGGGTGAAGGCCTGGCTTTCGGGCACAGCCTTCAGTCCGGTGGGAATGTCCATCGTCGGGGGCGGGATACGGGATTCCATATCGTTGAGGAATTCCACCTTGGAGATCTCCGCCAGGTTGCCGCCGCCAGACACCGAAGTGATCTTGATGGTGACCTTCTTGACGGCGATCTGTGCGCCGAAGTTGACCTCGATGGAGCCGTCGGGCTGCACCGTGGCTGCACCCATAAAGCGGGCCAGCATCCCGTTGCTGACGGGGATGTCCATGGTTTTGGTCTCGCCGTATTCCTCGTATTCCACCGTGACGGTGGCGCCGTTGACAGCGGTATCACCGGCGGGCGGGGTCTGCAGCACCAGGCCCGCCAGGGGCAGGGGTTCCTTGGCCGCTTTCTCAAAGTCAAAGCTGACGGTGACGGGGTTATCCTCCGAGATAGCTTCCTCCGAGGTGGGTTTCAGTTCCACCGCCGCCGCACCGCTGAGCAGATCGTCCAGGCTGCCGCTGACGACTTGGGTGGTTTCTTCCGTTTCCAGTTCCATCAGGCTTTCGGGCACACGGATCAGCACCGAGGCGGCGCCGTCCCGGGTTTCTTCCAGGCTGGCGGCCAGCATCTGCAGGTCCACCAGGTCCACGGTACCGCTGCCGTCCAGGTCCACGGTGTAGCCGGCGTCGGTGCTTTCCCCTTCAAGGGCATCGATCAGTGCGGTGGTATCCCCCTCGCTGAGGGAGCCGTTGCCGTCCACGTCACCGATGCGCAGCGCACCGGGATGGAGATCATCCGCGGTGTAGGTATATCCGGCCAGGAAGCCGGTGTACAGCTGTACCGAATACAGCAGGTTTTCTACCTCAATGGTCTGGGTGTAATCCGCAAAGCCGCTGCCGCTGACCGTCAGCGTGTAGCTGCCCCGGGGCAGGTCCCGGAAGCGGATCTCCTGCTGAGCAGGCACCGTACCGCCGGCTGCCTGCAGCGTGATCTCTCCGGAGCGGGTGGACGGGCCCGTCAGGCTGACGGTGAACTCCACATCCCCCTGCAGCGGCAGACCCGCCAGCAGCGTGACAGAAACCTCCGCCGTATCCTGCGGGGCACTCTCTGCCGCGGCTTCGTCTTCGTGGGATTCCTCTGCCATAAGTTCAATGGGCGGAAGTTCCTCTTCCGCTGCCGGTACTTCAGGCAGACTTTCCTCGGCGTCGGGGGACGCCGTTTCGGAGGAAGCAATTTCCAGGGGCTGTGCTTCATCCGTTTCCGTCACTGCGGCCTGCACCGCAGATTCGGCGTATTCTTCCGCAAAGGCGGCCGTGCCCTGGGCCAGGATGCTGAACATCATGCAGGTGCTCAGCAAGGTGGCGATGGCTCTTTTCACTTCATTACATCCTTTCTTTTGGGTTGGACCGGGTGATCTTCCCTGAAAGCGGAGAAATATCCGGCTCCGTGTTTGGGTTTTAGTTCTCTTGGCCAGCGCACATTTTACTATAAAAAAACTAGGAAATCAATCTTTTTTGAGATTTTGTTATAAAATAATTTTTTTGACATAGGCTTATTTTTATTTTATATCGTTATTTCGTCATTTTAAAATTTCATCTTTTTTACATTCTTTTCACTTTGGCGGTATGTAACAAAAAAAAGAGCGTGTTCCGCCCTGTGGGTGGAACACGCTCTTTTGCGTTCCCTGCTGCCTTCCCGAAGCAGCGGGGACCTATCATTTTCTGTAAGATCAGGCAAAACCGATCATGACTGCCACAACCACAAAAATCGTGGACAGCACAAAGAGCATCCCCTGCATCTTGATCTGGAACTTGGCCCACTTGCCCCATTCCAGACGAGCCACGCCCAGTACGCCCAGCAGGCAGCCGGAGGTGGGCACAATGAGGTTGGTAAGACCGTCGCCCAGCTGGTAAGCCAGTACGGCCACCTGGCGGGTGATACCGGCCAGGTCCGCCAGGGGCGCCATGATGGGCATGGTGAGGGCCGCCTGACCGGAGCCGGAAACAACCACGAAGTTGAACAGGCTCTGGAACACATACATGAGCCAGGCAGCCAGCACACCGGGCACGCCGCTGAGCAGATTGCCCAGGGTGTACAGGATGGTGTTCATGACACTGGGGGTGGTGGGGTCGGTGCCGCCCAGCACGATGACGATGCCCTGGGCCATACCCACCACCAGCGCTGCGCCCACCAGGTCGGCGGCACCGCTCTGGAAGGAGGAAGCCATATCCGAAGCGCGCATACCGTTGAGGTGGAAGATGCAGCCGATGATACCGGCTGCCAGGCCCATGATGAAGAACTGGGAGGCGATTTCAGGGATGTAGTACCCTTCGACCACAACGCCCCAGACCGTCCAGATGATGGTGACCAGAATGGTCAGCAGCACCAGGCCCTGGCCCAGCGTAAAGGGCGCGGAGGCCGCGTCGCTCTGGGCCATCTGGCCGCGGTAGTAAGCGTCGCTCTCATAGGCCACCGAGGAGGTGGGGTCCCGCTTGATCTTGCGGGCATAGAGCATGGTAAAAATCACGCCCGCCGCCGTAAAGACAATCCACATAACGATACGGAACCCGGCACCCGACAGCACCGGCACCCTCGCGATGCCCTGGGCAATAGCCAGGCCGAAGGGATTCATCCAGCTGGTGGCAAAGCCGATCTGGGTCGCCACGTAGGTAACGCAGACCGCCACCACCGCATCGTAGCCCATGGCGATGGTCAGCGGCACAATGACCATGGCAAAAGGAATGGCCTCCTCGCCCATGCCAAAAACCGCGCCACCCAGAGAGAACAGCGTGAACAGCACCGGGATAAGGATGATTTCCCGCCCTTTGGTCTTGCGGATCATGGCGTGGATGCCCGCATCCACCGCGCCGGTGCGCATAACGATGCCAAAGGCACCGCCGATGACCAGGATGAAGGCCACAATGCCCACGGCACTGCCGGTCTTGTCACCGGAGGTCAGACCCTCGAACACATAGTTGAGCATACCCTGGCCGCCGAAATCCTCGGTGCCGAAGATCGGCACACCGCTGCGTACCCGGTTGCCGGCTTCGTCCAGCTCATAGGCGAAGCTGTCCGCTACAATGACGGTACGGGTCTTTTCGGTATCGCCCACCATGTAGCTGACTTCCTGCGTCTGGAAGCTGCCCACCGGGATCAGGTAGGTCAGCACCGCGCAGAGGACCACCACCGCAAAAATGATGACGTAGGTATGCGGCATCTGAATGGTCTTTTTCTTTTGTTTTTCCACGATTCCTATCACTTCCTGCATATAATTCAGCGCCGCATACATCAATTGTACGCTGCGCCGCGCCACGCGCTTTCCTATAGTAGCGTATGCTGTAAAAAAATGCAATGCAAAATCCCAAATTTATTTGCAAATATGCAGGGTTTTCGGTATAATTATACTGTATGTGCGTTTTCGTACAAGTTTCAACCACAGGAGCCTGTATCATGATGATGAACAATTACCGGGCCGAGATAATCGCCGCCATCAGCCGTCTGGTGGAGATTCCCTCGGTCTTTGCCGAAAGCAGCGACTATCCCTTCGGTCCCCAGGTGGACCACTGCCTGGATGTCACCCTTGCCATGATGAAAAATCTGGGGTTTCGCACCTTCAAAGCCCCCGACGGTATGTACGGCTATGCCGAAACCGGTGAGGGAGAGCTGTTCGGTGTGCTGTGCCACCTGGACGTGGTTCCGGCCCGCCAGGAGGATGGCTGGGAGCATGACCCGTTCCGCCCGATGGTGCAGGGGGACTGGCTCTGCGGCCGCGGCACCCAGGACGACAAAGGCCCCAGTGTTGCCGCCATCTATGCCCTGAAATCCCTGCTGGACGAAGGACTCAAACTGAACAAACGGGTACGGTTCATCTTTGGCATTGACGAGGAAACCATGTGGAAGTCCATCCACGCTTACTGCGACCGGGAGGAACTGCCCGTCAGCGGTTTTGTGCCGGATTCCACCTTCCCGCTGACCTATGCCGAAAAGGGACTTTTGCAGGTACAGGTGCGGTCGGACAAGCCCTTTACCCCGCCCTGCCGCGGCGGCGACAGCATGAATGCGGTATCGGCTCATGCCGAATGTGTGCGGGATGCCGCTCTGGAGCGCGCCCTGCGGGAGCTGGAGCTGCCCTTCCACGTGACCGGGGATGCCGTCTGCACCGAGGGCCTGACCGCCCACGCCAAGAACCCCTGGAAAGGCGTGAATGCCAACCTGAACCTGCTGCGTGCCCTGCGCAAGGCCGGTTATGGGCATGACGCCATCACCTTTGCCTGCGACGCTCTGGACGGCAAGTTCCGGTTTGAGGGCTTCACCGACCAGGACCTCTCGGACTTTTCCGGGCCGGTCACCGTCAATCTGGGACAGTTCACGCTGGACGAACACGGTGCCGTGCTGGGGCTGGACCTGCGCCTGCCCGTGACCCGCGAAAAGGAAGAGATTCTCTCCCTTGTGCAGAAAAAAGCCGCCGAATGCAACATGACGGTGGAGGAATTCGACTGGCTGAGAGCCATCCACGTACCACAGGACAGCCCGCTGGTGACCAAACTGCTGCAGTCTTACCGCGAAGTGACCGGCGACGTCAAGACCGAACCGTACATTTCGGCCGGCGCCACCTTTGCCCGCGCCTTCGACAACTGTGTGGCCTTCGGCGCCAATATGCCCCACAGCCCCACCAGCGAACATCAGCCAAACGAGCGCATCTCCATCATCAAACTGATGCAGGCCGCCGAAGTATATCGCCGCGCCTTCAGCTACCTGGTGCTGGCCGACTGATTGTTACCGCCATAACAGCAATGCCCCCGGACCGCAGCGGTCCGGGGGCATTTTTCGTTGCAGGAAATCAGAACAGTTTGCGCCCTGCCGCATACTTGGCGCAGGGCTGCCCGTTTGAAAGGTAAACCGTGCGCTCCAGCCGTTCGGCCAGCGTGCAGTCACGGGTGGTGGGCAGGGTGCTGTCATCCAGCACCACGGCGTCGAACTCGTAGCCCGGCTCAAAGCTGCCCACCTTGCCGAAGAACGCGCCGCCGCCCTTGGTGGCCACATACAGTGCCTCGGGCATCGTCAGAGCCGGGGTATCCTGATCCACCAGCCGCCACCGCAGTTTGGAGCACTGGATGGCATCGGTCATGGCGCGGAAAATCGACAGATGGGCACCGCCGGCCACATCGCTGCCAAGGCCCACTTTCTGACCATCCCGCAGATACTGCTTGACGGGGGCAATGCCGGAGGACACATTCATGTTGGACTGGGGGCAATGGGCAATAAAGACGCCCTTTTCCTTCATCAGCGCGCGCTCTTCCTCGCCGCTCCAGACACAATGGGCCATGATGGTGGGACAATTCCCACCGAACAGGCCCGCCCGGGCGTAGGATTCACCGTAGAACCGGGTACCGGGGCAGAGTTCCTGCACCCAGGCGATCTCGGAGAGATTTTCCGAAAGGTGGGACTGCATGGGTGTACCGAACTCCCGGTGCAGCTGTCCTAAACCGTTCATCAATTCATCGGTGCAGCTGGGGGTAAACCGTGGTGTCAGAATGGGGCGCACCTGCTTGAAATCCGCGCTTTCCTCCAGCCAGCGGCGGGTTTCAGCCAGGGATTCCGTGGTGGTTTCCCGCAGGTAGTCGGGGCTGTTGCGGTCCATGTTGACCTTGCCCACATAGCAGGGCAGCCCGGCCTTTTCCAGCATCTGCATCAGCCGCAGGGTCGCCGGGCGGTGCAGCGTGGCAAAGATGCTGGCCCGGGTGGTGGTGCTGTGCAGCAGCGCTTCCACAAAGATACGGTAGGCCGCTTCGGCATAGGCTTCGTCGGCAAAACGGCTTTCCTCCGGGAAAGCGTTTTGCTCCAGCCAGTCCAGCAGTTCCATGTCCATGCCAAGCCCGCGGTAGGCGTACTGCCCCGCGTGCACGTGCAGGTCCACCAGGCCCGGCAAAATCAGCTTGTCGCCGTAGTCCTCCACCGGGATGCCCTGGTAGCGTTCGGGCAGGGTCGTAAAAATGCCCGCGACGGTGCCGTTTTCACACACAAGGTAGGACTGCGGGTGCAGGTCCAGCTCCCCGCACACAGGCGTATGGATCAGATTGCCTTTCACGGCAAAAGTGGTTTGCATATAGGGGTCGCTCCTTTTTGGTGGGGATAGTGCTTACCATTCAGTGTACCACGAATTCCCATAAAAAAGCAACCGTACGGCAAAAAGCCGCACGGTCGCTTTGGATTTCAAGCGTTTTCTTCAATCGGCAGCAGGTTCCGCCAGGGCAAAGCTGAAACTGAAATTCGGGTTCAGAGAGCCCTCCTCTGTAAGGGAACACACCGCCCAGCAGCTGTCGGGCAGCGGTATCCAGACACGCGTTTGAGGCGCAATATCCGGATTGGGGTATTGCAGTACGTCGCTGCGCAGCACTTCCGGCGTCACCGCCACCGGCACCGGGCGGGCCGCATCCCAGACCGACAGTGCCGCCCGGACAGGGTCATCCACCCATTCCCCGGTATAGGTGCCGTCAAGCAGCCGAGCAAACAAATCGTTCAGCTGGTCACTGACAGACTGAAGCTGTTCATCGCTCAGACAGTTGCCCTCCGGGGGCTGCGTGTACCAGTCGGTCCGGTTCCGCAGCACTGGCCAGTCTCCCGGCAGTTCCTGGCAGGAGGTCATGGCATATTCTGTTAGATTGCTGTGCCCATCGTATACTTTGCGTTCGGTGATGGCAAAGGCCCGTACCTCCCCCACCGTCCAGCCCAGAGCGTCCTGTTTGCGCCCCACCACCCGGGTGGCGGCCGTCAGATGGGCATCGTCCTCCAAGGTATCCTTCACATCCAGGCTTCCCAGCTGTATCCAGGCACCGGGTTCCAGCCCCATCCCCCGGGCCACAGCGTCCTCCAGGTCACCGTCCTGCAGGTAAAATTCCTCTACCTTACCTTCCGCATCAAAGGAGAATCGGAACTCATGATTCCCCGCAGGCAGCCCGGTAGCACCCGGGTCCGCGATGGTCAGCGTCGCATAGGGGACTTCATACAGGCCGCCGCCCACAGACACATCGGTGATGACCAGTCCTGTCAGGTCGGGCAGCGGCAGGCCGCTGTCCAGCAAGGAATCGGACAGAACGCTCCGCAGTTTTTCGGTATCGTTTGTGTACAAAGCCTCCACAAAGGCAAGGCCGTTGTCGTGGCCGGCGGCGTTATTGGGCATAAACTGGCCGTCATACACATGGGGCGGCTGGGGCGTGGTAGGCAGCGTCAGCATCTCGTAGTCCAGTCCGGCGCTGGGGTCCGGTGTCGGGGTAGGTGCCGCTGTGGGCGTTGGCGTGGGTTCCACCGTTGCCGCCGGGGTAGCCGTCGGCGCCGGGGTCGCTTCGGGACGGGCGAGCGGCCCGCAGGCGGTCAGCACCGCCAGCAGCACAGCGGGAATTGTCAGGAACAGGGATTTCATGGCAGGGACCTCCTTTTTATTCTGTCAGGCTGTCCAGCAGTGCGGTGCAGCCTTCGTACACGTCCCGCCAGGTGGCCTCAAAATCGCCGGTGTACCAGGGATCGGCCACCTCACCGGGGCGGGCAGTATAATCCAGCAGGGCGTGGATTTTGCCCGCCGGGTCGCCGCCGCACAAACGCGTCATGTTGCGCAGGTTGGCATGGTCCATGCCGATGAGCAGATCGTAGTGCCCATAATCGGCCCGGGTCAGCTGCCGCGCTGTCTTGCCCGCGCAGGAGATGCCGTGTTCGGCCAGTTTGCGCCGCGCCGGCGGATAGACCGGGTTGCCGATCTCCTCGGTGCTGGTAGCGGCAGAGGCGATTTCAAACTGTTCGGAAAGGCCGGCTTTTTCCACCAGGTCTTTCATCACAAATTCCGCCATGGGACTGCGGCAGATGTTGCCGTGGCAAACAAACAGGATTTTTGTCATCTTGTTATCTATCCCTCCATAAAGCTGGCAATCAAAACGATTGCCTGTGCTTCCTACTTGTATTGTACACGATTTATCCACCATTTTCCCGCTGAAAGAACGGCTATTTTTGTCTTTTTTGCAGCGCCACCAGCCCCAGTACCAAAGCAACGGGGAAAACTGCCGCAACAAGGAATCCTTTTTTCAGATCACCGCCTGCTGCCCCGGATATAAAACCCACCGCCATTGGCCCGACCGTGCCGCCCAGATCACCGGCCAGCGCCAAAAAAGCAAACATCGCGGTGCCGCCTTTGGGGCAGGCCCGGGAGGAAAGACTGAGAGTGCCCGGCCACATGATACCTACGGAAAATCCGCACAACGCGCAGCCTGCCAGCCCTGCCACCGGGTATGCCGACAGGGACGCCACCCAATAACAGCCTATACACAGTACCCCGCACGCCAGCATAATTTTTCCCAGATCCATTTTGTGGCTCATCCTGGCACACAGTACGCGGGACGTCCCCATAAGAACTGCAAACAGGCAGGGCCCCGCAAGATCGCCAAGGGTTTTGGGAACCCCTATTGCCGCTTCCGCAAAAGCGGATGCCCACTGGGTCATTGCGTTTTCCGCCGCGCCGGAACAGACCATCAAAAGCACCAAAAGCCAAAACAGGGGCAGGCGCAGCAAGCTTGCTACCCCCATGCCCTCGCCGCTTTCCCCCAGTCTTTCTATCGGGCAGGCAATAAAGTTAAACACATTCCAAAGGGGAATCAGCGCCCACAGCAGGGCGAGAATCCGCCAGTTTTCCAGCCCAAACAAGGCAAAAAACACAGTGGAACCCAAAACCACCGCCACCATGCCCCAACAGTAAAAGGAATGGAGCAAACTCATCCGGCTGACTTTGTTCTCAAAAGGGCAGGCTTCCACAATAGGGCTGATCAGCACTTCAATCAGACCGCTGCTGACTGCGTAAACCATAACCGAAATCAAAATCCCCAGAAATGGAAACGGCAAGAGATCCGGCAAAAACGCCAGCAGCACCAGCCCCACCACTGCCATACCGTGGGCGGCGACTACACAGGTGCGGTAACCGATCCTGTCCACAAAGTTTGCGGCAGCCAGGTCGATCATCAGCTGTGTCAAAAAAAACACGGTGGGAATCAGCGCAAGTTCCCCCAACGAAATGTGGTAGCTCTTTTGAAACGTCAAAAAGAGCAGTGGTGCAAAGTTCGCACAGATAGCCTGTGTAACATATCCCAGATAACAGGCATACAAGGTTTTTTGATAGTTGGGTGTAATGGTCATAACGGTTCCCTTTCTCCTGTGTGGTCCCACGTTCAGCACATTTTTGTAACGGCCGTGCTGTAGGGCATTATAACAGCAACGTCGGAGAAGGATAAGGGATAATCCCGCCAAATGATAGCACTATTTTCCCAAATTGCGAACCTGGCCAGGTGTATAGCCGTAGATTTTCCGGAACTGACGGCCAAAGTAATTGGTGGAACGGAATCCGCAGGCCAGGCTTATTTCCTGCACCGTCAGGTCGGTATCGTGCAGCAGTCTGTGCGCGGTCTGCAGCCGGTACCGGATCAACGCATGTACCGGGGAGCAATCCATATATTCATGAAAGCAGCGCGCCGCCTCGCTTCGGCTGATGCTTGCCGCCGCGGCAATATCTGCAAAGGTAATGGGTTCTGCATAATGGGCATACATGTAGGCCAGCATTTTTTGCACACGCACCTGTGAACGAAGTTGTATACCCGTGGCTTGGGATTTCGGCAGCACATCCCAATGACGATACAGCGCTTCAAACAGGCCGCTCAGGTCACGCTGCACCGCCATTTCATAACAGGGCTTCCGCTGTTTGAGATTGGCAAACATATCCTCCACAAGGCAGCGTATGTTGCGGCACCATTCCTCTTGCTGCCTGAATACAACAAACGGCAGAGATTCACAGTCCGCAATGGGTTCGATGTATTTTTGGTAGATCGTGCCGGTTTCAGGGGCAATAAGCGTCCCGGAAAAAACCACAACGGGCATCGGGTCCGGCAGGTCCCCCGCAACCTGCCGCACACTGTGAAGCAGATTCCGATTCACAAGCAGGCTGTCCCCGGCCTTCAATACGATATGTGTCTGCCCCACCTGGTACTCCAAAACACCGGTCTCTGCTTTGGCGATTTCAAACTCCGGGTGCCAGTGCAGCGGCCCTTCCCGGTTGGGCAGCTCACTAAGTTCATTTTCAAAAAATGAGATTGGGAAAGCATCCCCTTCCCGGGGAATCTGCTCACGCATGGATCGGTCTACAATAACAGGCACAAGAGTCTTCTCTCTTTCAGGGAAACGGCGTTCAAAACACCGGATGCCTTTTGCGGGTATTTTTTTCAGCTTTGGTACATCCCGCCGCAGCCCACAAACAAAATTTTTATCATGGGTTCTGCTTTTTGGGGTGAGATGGGGAGGCTGCCGCTGCTTTGCGGAGGCGTGCGGTATCCTGTACCGCCCTCGGAAGCCATTCACAGCCACAGTATTCCAGCGGAATGACGATTTCCTGTACGGCATCCCCCGGCGCGGGGCGTTTCAGGGTCGGCGGCAGATAGGAAAGCCCCACCTCCCGCAGCGACAGAACCTCTCCGCTGAGCCAGCCCACCGGCTGCTCATCACAGTACAGGCAATAACAGCCAAACATTTTTTTGACTCGGACGTTCAGTCCCTGCAGGGCCGCAAGCCACGTCCGGACGGTCGTTTCTTTCGGGTATACCATCTGTCAATTCCTCCTTGCAGCAGAATTCACCTTGTTTTTATTCTTATCTGTATTATACCGCATCCCGCCGGGGACGCATAGCCGACAAGTTGTAAATTTCGCCCGGCAAATACCAAAAAGAGCCGGACTTGTGCTTGAATCATAACACAAGTCCGGCTCTGCGCATGGCATCACCGTAAAAGGCCGGCAATCCGCGCCCGATTTTGAAAAGGCTGTTTTATATTGCCCGGCAGGCAGCGGCGCACCTTTGGGTCTAAAATTTTTCAGGCAAGGGCACCACTCCAGGGCTGCGGCTCTGTCGTGACCGGGACATAAGGCGTGGCCATAGCTTCTTCCATCTTCAGCGTGATATACATATCCTGCAGGCCCTGCGCAAGAGAATAAACCTCCTCGCCGGTCTTGAGATACCGGTCCATCCCTTGCAGAAGTGATGCCACCGCGATCTCATCATCATTGAAGCGCGCCCCCGGGAACGGAGAACGGTACAGGAATTTTTCCCCCAGCATAAGGCCGAAATGGGACCATTCCTGGTTGCCGTATACGCCCAGATCGATTCTGCGCAGGTCCTGGGTCACCGGGATGTTTTCCGGCGTCAGATACCGGACCGTAAGATCATCGATTTCGCCCCGGGTCCCCTGTACGCCAAGCTGTCTTGTACGGATGAAGGAATGATACTGCGCCGGATCAGAGAAGTCAAAGAAGGCCACCTGGCCATTCTCAAACTCCAGCGTCGCACGGTCCCGGGGGCAACGGAAGGTTTCCCCATCAAAAACCATGCCCTCACGGCCATAGGTTTCGGTCACGGTAAAGTGATACCGTTTGGCATAGATCGTGCACTTTTCGTCCCGGATGCCCAGCAGTTTGCGGATCATGCTGATTCCGTGGTACCCGTGCAGAGCGGAGATATTCACATTCTCCACATCGCCCAGGATACCATCGGACAACGCCTTCAACCAGGCAGAATAAAGCGGCTGCAGGAAATACTGTTCCGCCACCTGCACCTTGGCACCATGACGCTGGCAGGCATCCCAGAGGGCCAGCAGGTCTTCTTCGGTTTCTCCCGGAGGGGTTTCCGTCAGGACCGGGATCTTTTTCTCAAACAGTTCCTCCAACGTCGAAGCAACACACCCACGCCAGATAGCCAGCACTACAAAGGAGGGTACATCCGCCATGAGTTCTTCCAGGGAATTGACAACCTTTACCCCAAAAGTTTGGGAAAATGCCTTTCCCTTTTCGGGATCACGGATCATAACCGCCGTCAGCTCAAACTGTTCCGGAAGCGCCTTGGCGATGCGGATATAAAATTCTCCACGCCATCCGGAGCCAATCAGGCCAAATCGAATCTTATCCATGCTGCAATTTCCCTCCTCGTTCAGGGAACGTCAAAGCCGCGGGAAGCCGCCAGGATCGCATACCACTCATCGTAGGAGAGTTCCAGATCCAGTGCGGCTGCGGCATTCTGCAGGCGCTGGGGATTCATTGTGCCGGTAATCACCATCATCTTGGCGGGATGCCGCAGCACAAAGGCATACATGACCGTATCCATCGCCACACCTTTGGCCTCAGCGATCTCGCTGAGCGTTTCGCGCAGGCGGACGGACTGTTCATCCTGCCCGGCAAACACGCTGCCGCCGCCCAGCGGCGACCAGGCCATGATGCCGGTCTTGTGCTTCATCGCGGTATCCACCACGCCGTTGAAGAAATTGTAGGTTGCTTTGACGGAAACCTCCATCTGATTCACCAGCAGCGGGATGGAAAGATAGCTCTGCAGGGTTTCAAACTGAGAAGGCTCATAGTTGGAAACACCCACATGCAGCGCCTTGCCTTCCCGCACGATCTGCTCAAGGGCCATCGCCGTCTGCTCCGGGTCGCCCAGCACATCCGGCCGGTGAATCAGCAGAAGGTCCACATGGTCGGTGGACAGGCGCTTCAGGGAAGCGTCCATCTCTTTGAGAAGATTCTCCTTGGTGGAGTCGTAATAGATATGCCGGTTTCCCCGCTGTCCGGGCAGGATGATGCCTGCCTTCGTAACAATTTTGATCTGATCCCGAAGAGAAGGCTCGACCTTCAGCACCTCGTCGCCGAACATCTGCTCACAGGCACCGGCACCGTAAACAGGCGCGTGGTCGAAGCTGTCGATCCCCAGTTCAAGGCAGCGGTGCACAAACGTGCGCAGTTCTTCGCCGGAGATGCCGGCACCCACGGTGCGCATACAGCCGGCCACAACGCGGCTCAGTCTGAGAGAATCGGATAAGGTTACGTACTGCATGGAAATTCCTCCAATATATAGAAATTATATGGTTTTATCCCTTCATACCGCCGGTGGTAAGGCCCGCGATAATGTTCTTCTGGAAGATCAGCACCAGCAGAATCAGCGGTACGGTAACCACGATGGATGCAGCCGCCATATCGCCCCAGGGCAGCTGATAGTTGCTGGGGAACAGCGCGATACCCACAGGCACCGTCCGCATTTCTTCTGCCTGCATAAACGTAAGGGCGTAGAGATACTCGTTCCAGCAGTTGATGAACACCAGCAGACCTACCGAGAAAATGGCCGGCTTGATCAGCGGAAGAATGATCCGGACAAAGGTCTGTCTGCGGTTGCAGCCGTCGATGGCGGCAGCCTCCTCGTAGCCGCGGTCAAGCTGACCGAAGAAGCTGGAGAGAAGCCAGATGGCCATCGGCAGAGAGAACGTGATGTAGGGAATGATCAGACCTGCATAGGTATTCAGAAGTTTCAGGTTCTTCAGAATCAGATACAGGGGCGACAGGGTCGCGATGGTCGGGAACATGGAGATGCTCAGAATACACATCAGCAAAACCTTGCGGCCCTTAAAGCGCAGCCGGGAAAGGGCATAGGCGGCGGTGGAACCCACACCCAGGCTCAGCAAGGTGGAGCAGATCGCCACAAAGGCGCTGTTGAACAGATACCGGGCAAAGGGATGTTTGGTAAAGACATTCACGTAGAAATCAAAGTGAATGTAGCTGGGGATCCATTTGGCCGGCATGGCAGAGATCTCGTTCAGCGGTTTGATCGACGTCAGGAACTGCCAGATGAAGGGCAGCAACAACATAACCAAAAAGACCACAACAAAGAGGTAGAAGGCAACCCAGCCCAGACGCTGTTTTGTTTTTTGTGTCATGATGTTGCCTCCTTAGTCCACTGACAGGTCCTTCCGAAGGAAGAACATATAAACCATACTGATGGCGAATACAACAACGAAGATCAGCACCGACAGCGCAGAACCATAGCCGAAGTCCAGGAACGTCATCAGCTGCGTGTAAGAGTAGATCGCGATACTCTCGGTACCGTTGGCACCGCCGGTCATGACGCTGATGAGGTCGAAGACGCGGAAAGCATCCAGCGTACGGAACAGCAGCGCCACCAGAAGCGAGCGGCGCGTCATGGGCAGTGTGATGTACACAAAGCGCTGTACCACACCGGCGCCATCCAGCTTGGCGGATTCATACAGTTCATCCGGGATCATCTGCAGGCCTGCCAGAATCAGCAAGGCCATATAGGGCGCGGTTTTCCACACGTCGGTGATCACAAGCGCCAGGAAACTGCCGTCCGACGTGCTCAGCCAGGCTTTGTACTCATCGATAATCCCCAGCCGGTACAGCACGTCATTAAACATACCGTACTGATCGTTATAGATAAACTTCCACATCATGGCAGAAACGGATGTGGGAATCGCCCAGGGAATCAGGATGGCGGCTCGCACAAGTCCCCGTCCCTTAAAAGTCCGGTTCATGATCAGTGCGGCTGCAAAGCCGATGATCATTTCCAGCAAAACCGTTACCACGGTAAATTTCAATGTAAAAAGAATGTCCTGACCTGCTCGGGCATCCGTAAAGATCTTGGCATAATTTTCCAGGCCGACAAAGGGATACCCGGACTGGGGCCGCTTCAGATTCATCTCATGGAAGCTGATCCAAAACGTGCGCAGGATGGGGTAGATCGCGATAACGCCTACCAGAAGAAGGGCAGGGGCCATCATGATCCAGGCGGCTCTTGCCTCCTGCTGCCGGAACGTCAGCTTGCCCCGGTTCTTACTTTTCATATACTCATTCCTCTCCATTCCGTCTGCTATCGCCCCGGAAATCAGCTCTGAAAGCACACATACGATGACAGGAGTCCCGCCATCGTATGTGTGTGCCATTTCAGCTCAGGGCTCAGGCATTCCGGTTTGCACCGGAGTATGTTTCCTATTTAGCTCAGGGCTTCCAACTCGCCCTGCAGGGTATTCAGCGCCTCCTCCACGGCCACTTCGCCGGTCAGAGCGCTATGCACATTGCGCTGGATCGCGTCGGATACCTCGGCATACATGGGAGAGATCGGACGGCTCTTGCCGTTTTCGATGATGCTGAAGAAATCCGCGTAGAAAGGAATCTGCTCCAGAACTTCGGCATCAGAGTAGACAGCCTTCACCGTCGGCGGCTGCGCAGAACGCAGGGTAAAGGTCTTTTCGGCCTCCTCAGAAACCAGCCACTTCACGAAAGTCTTGGCCGCTTCCTTCTGCTCATCGCTGATATAGGTGTTGATGACCAGGTCCAGGCCGCCCAGGCAGCTGTGCGCCGTGTCGCCCTCGTTCTGGACAGGCAGAACGGTCATGCCCACGTTGCCGGCCACATTGGACTGTTCCGCATCGTTGAAGGTGTTCCAGGTACCGGACCAGGTGCGGCAGGTCAGGGACTTGCCTTCCTGGAAAATCTGCTGGGACTCCGTTTCGCTGTAGGTGGTGGTGCCTTCCGCAGCGTAGGTGCCGATGTAGTCCTTCATCAGCTGCGTAGCGGCAATGTTCTCTGCACTGTTGGCCACGGGGTTGCCCTCGGCATCCAGCACGTCACCGCCGAAGCTCCACAGGAACTCCACCCAGTTGCATACCATGGACTCGCTCTGGCCGCCCTGGTAAGAGAAGGCGTACTCAATGCCGGAATCTTCGGGCAGCTGCTCAAAGACTTCGATCCAGCCGTCATAGGTGGTGGGAACTTCGGTGATGCCCAGTTCTTCCAGCACGTCCGTGCGGTAGAACAGCGCGGAGGCGTTGGTGAACCAGGGGGCCGCATACAGCGTACCGTCATAGGTAGCGCCTTCCACGGTACCACTCAGGAGGGCATCCAGCTCTTCCTGTGTGAACATATCGGTCATCGGCTCGATCCAGCCCGCGGCGGCAAACTCGGAAACGTACGTTACGTCCAGAGCCATCACGTCTACGCTGGTATCCTCTGCCACCATCTTGTTGACAAAGTCGTCATGGAGGTTGTTGGCGTCCTGCGGCAGACGGTAAGACTCTACCACGATCTGGTCCTGGCTGGCATTGAAATCCTCAATGGCGGCCTGGGTCGCTTCCCCGACGCCTTCGTCAAAGGCAAAGGTCAAGGTAATGGGTTCGGAGGCCTCCGTCCCACCGCTGCTGGCTGCTTCCCCTGTGCTGCTGGTGCCGGTGCTGCTTGCGGCGGTATTGCCGCAGGCGGCCAAGGACAACACCATTGCCGATGCAAGAGTAAGCGACATGATCTTCTTTCCTGTGTTCATTTGATATGCTCCCTTCAATTAAAATTCACTTTATCCTTTTACAAGGATAAAGACGAAACCACATGAAAGCCTTTACGCAAATTGCATAAAACCACTTTTATGAAGCAGAAGAATCTCACAAAACACATGATACCGTACCTATCATGCACAGTGCAGGGAGCCTCAAACGTCCCTTTACCTTTTTGTCTTTTCTTCGGATAAGCAGACGGGTCTTGCCGGTTACCGAATATCCTTCACCGTGAAACGACGGATCACCTTGTGCGGAATATGTGTTATGCTTCCGGTCGTTTTCATTCCGCTTTCCACAAGGTCAAACAACACATTGGCTGCTGTTTTTCCCTCGTCGAAATACGGGATCCTGACGGTGGTCAATGCGGGGCTGAAATAACGGGCCAGATCCGAATCGTCCACACCCATGATGGAAAGATCGTCGGGAACACGCAGTCCCAGGCGCCCCGCGCAGGAGATGGCGCCAATGGCCATCAGGTCAGAGCACGCCATTACCGCTGTGGGCAGTTCTGTGTTTTCCTCATACAGACGGCGCATACAATCTGCACCGCTTTCGTAGGTAAAATTCCCATGAAGAATGTAAGAATCCGGAATCTCCAGCGAAAGTTCCTCCGCCGCCTGGCGGAACCCCTCCAGCCGCTTGCTGCCGTTGGAATAGTCCCGCTCGGGCCCGCCGATAAAAGCGATCCTCCGGTGTCCGTTGGCATACAGGAATCGAACGGCATCCGCAATGGCGGATACATTATCATGGATCACCGTGGTCACCGCATGTTTGCCATCGTTGGCCTCCTGCGTGACCAGGACCACGGGATAGCTCAGGTTCAGCATGGTACGCACGCTTTCCTGGTCAATATCCACACCCGCCAGCAAAACTCCCGTGGAGTGCTGCTCCTCCATCCGGTACAGCAGCGCTTTCTCGTTGTCCTTGTTGCCGCCGGATTCACAGATCATCACCGTAAATCCCCGTTCCTGGCAAACCTGGTGAATCCCTTTTACCAAAGAGGAGATAACCGGGTTGGAGATATCCGTTACAATGATGCCAATGATATTGGACTTGTTGGTGGTGAGCGCCCTTGCAAAGGTATTGGGGCGAAAATGATTGCGATTTACCGCCTCCATGACCCGGTTGCGCAGCTCGGGACTCACCGTCTTGGAACCATTGATCACACGGGATACCGTGGCAATGGATACGTTTGCCTCTTTCGCAATGTCATCAATTGTGATAGCCATAGTATGAATCCTCAATCATTCAATGCAGGAAAAGGCTTACTGTGCCCTTATTGTACATAGCCTTTATTTCCATGTCAAGCAATTCCAAAATTTTGCAATTTCTTTCCCATTTTTTTGATATGCTGCACAAATGCAGCTTCCCGTTTTGAACATTTCGTCAAAACATTTTTCCGGGCGGGAAAGCGTTTTCCCATTAATTTTTACAATATTCCTCAATCTCATCCATGTAATCGGCCGACAGCTTTATACACAAAACTGACGCCGTGGAAAACCAGAAGAACAGCATCACCGGCAGCAAAGCGAGGATCACGCCCATAGGGAAAAACAGCAGTACCAGCGGGGACACCATAGCCGCAGCGATCCCCAATCCCCGGGGCAAATGAGCCACCGTCGCCAGCAAAGCCGCCTTCAGATACTTTGTGCGAAAATTCTGAAAACAGCCGATTATCCGTGCCAGATGATAGACGAACGCCAGCATTACAATCACAAGCAAAAAGTACACGCCCAGCAGTACAATACGTACAGCACCGGCAAAAGCCACCAGCGTGAAGAGCATATTGTAAGCCAGCAGTATGAACACCAGGCTTGCAACACAGCCAACCAACACCGAGGGCAGGAACGCCGCCCGGAACTTCTTAAAAAAGTAGCTGAATGTGGGTCTTCCCTCCTCTTTCCAAAAGGCATCCGCGCAAGCCAACAGCGCCACATAGGCAGGCCCTATGGTAAAAAGCGGGATGGAGCAGAGCAGGAACAGAACGTTCATGGCGCCCAATTCCATGATCAACTCCAGCAAACGATACAGTTTTCCGTTTTCACTTAAAAAATGTTTCATATACACCTCACTGAATGGGTATCCGCTCTCCGAGTTCAGGCGCAGCATCCGCCGCACCGTTCTCACTCTTATCTCCTTTTATACGGTAGAACACCTCCTCCGCGACCGGCCAAAAGGATTCGCCGGCCCATCCCTATTGTTTGTGTTTTGCCTCCCATTTGTATATAAAACAGATTATATCACATACCGACCATCCTTTTACAGCAAAAAACTTGCACCTTCTTCAATAAAAAACGGGCAGCGCGTTTTCCGCGCTGCCCGGGTTAGCCGTTCCGGATTCAGGAAGATTTGTGCATAACGTTTTTCTCGTAGTCCCGCAGGGAGGCCAGTGCCTTGGGGGCCAACGGGAACAGTGCGATCATGTTGAACACCGTCATCAGGCCCACGCCCACGTCCCCCAGGTCCCACACGAACTGGTAGGCCGCAAGCCCGCCGATAAACAGCATGACCAACGCCAGAATCTTATAAGCCAGCTGGGCGCCCCAGCGGTCGCCGAACAGGTACGCCACATTGGACCGTGCATAGAACAGGATGCCCAGGAAGGTGGACAGGCTGAACAGCCACAGGATCACCGCAATAAAGATAACACCGAACTCGCCCAGATGATACCGCATGGCGGCTTGCAGCAGGTCCATGCCTTCCAGACCGTTGGTAAGTTCCGCAGGGGTCAGCAGCATGATCATGGCCGAGCAGCTGCAGATGACCAGCGTATCAATAAAGACACCCAACGCCTGCAAAAGGCCGGCCTTGGCCGGGTGGTCGATGTGGGAAGCAGCCGCCGCGCAGGGCGCGGACCCGGAGCCCGCTTCATTGGAGAACAGCCCGCGCTTGGTACCGTTCATAATGACGGCGCCGATACCGCCGCCCACCACCTGGCGCAGGCCGAAGGCCTCGGCAAAAATGCGGCTGAACACGCCGGGCAGCAGCGGCGCATTCTTAAGAATGATAAACAGCGTGATGAAGAAATAGCAGGCCGCCATGACCGGGACCATGATGTCCAGCACACGGACGGTGGCGTGCTTGCGCAGCACGATGACAGCCGCCACGATGACCAGCGCGATGGTGGAATACAGCGGCGGGATATGGAAAGCATTTTCAAAAGAAGCTGAAATGGAATTGCTGGTGACCTGGCTGATGCCGCACCAGCAGATAAGCCCCGACAGCGCAAAAAGCGCCGCGATCACCGAATGTTTGCGGCGGCTGCCCTTGGGCACAAACAGCGCATGGAGATAGTAGGCCGGGCCGCCCCGGTACCCGCCGTAAAGGGGGTCTTTTTCTTTATAAAGCTGAGCCAGGGTCGCCTCAATGAAGGCAGTGGAGGACCCCAGCAGCGCCATGATCCACATCCAGAACACGGCACCTGCGCCGCCGGCGGAGATGGCCGCCACCACGCCCACAAGATTGCCCATTCCCACGCGGCAGGCTGTGGAAACGATGAGCGCCTGCACACCGGAAAGGCCGTGCTCGGTCTTTTTGTTGTTGGACAGGGTGACGCGGACCATTTCGGGGAACAGGCGGAAAGGCAAAAACCGTGTACGCACCGTAAAATAGACCCCCGCCGGGACCAGGATCATCACCAACAGCGACAATCCCAGGGTACTGCCGCCCGGCAGCGGGATCTCCACAAGGTCCCCCCAGAGCAAGTTATAAATGGCTTTGAACACGGCCATAACAAGATTCCTCTCTATTTCTGCAGACTTCCGCAATACAGCGTTTTAAAGTAGTGTACCACAAACCGGCCGTCGGGAGAAGTCTTTTTCCGTTTTACAGCCGATGGCAGAGATCCGGGATGCCGATGTCCGCCAGCCGGACTTTGCCGCAGAAAGCCGCCGCCTGCGGGACCGTATGCACGGGTTTGCGGCTGTCAAAACAGACGGTCAGGTCGGCCTGTACGGCCCCTTCCGCCGCCTCACCGGTGTCGGCGCAAAGGCCGCTGGGCAGGTCCACCGCCAACAGAAATGCCCCGGCCGCCCGGCTTTGATTCAGCAGCTCACAGGCCGCCCGTCCCGCCGGACGCAGCGCCCCATGAAAACCGGTTCCATACACGGCATCCACCGCCGCGTCCCAACCCCGGGGATCGGGGCGTGTTTCGGCATCCAGCACCGTCACAGGCAATGCCCGCAGCAGTTCCCGGTTGGCGATGGCGTCGGGCGTTTTGGGTTCGCCCTCCGCCAGCCAGACGCAGACCTGCCAGCCCGCTTTGGCGGCCACCCGGGCCATCACAAACCCGTCGCCGCCGTTGTTCCCCTTACCGGTCACCACCAGCAGGCGTCCCGGTGCCGGAAAACGGGCGGTCAGTTCACCCCAGGCAGCACGCCCGGCATTTTCCATCATCTGGATATACAGCAGTCCGGCCTCGTTGGCGGCCTGCTCGATGCGCTTCATCTCGGCAGCAGTGGCAACGGCTTCATTTTTCATAAGGCAGTACCTCCTTTTTCTGTATGGTACCACACAGGTTCCGGAAAAGCCACAAAAAAAGTTCCGGGCCTTGCGGCCCGGAACCCGGGAAGGTATCAGTTCAGTTTGAGATATTTGCGCACCGGAACCGTAACGGCACCGGACACCAGGCAGCAAATGACCCATTCAATAACGGCCTGCACGCCCACGAACATCACGACGAACATCAGGACGTTGGTGGCACCCATGCCCTGTGCCAGTTCCTGCACATAGGGCAGATCGTAAAACAACAGTACCAGCACCCCCATAAAGAACACGGTGTTCAGCACCGCCGTCAGCAGACCACCCGCAAAGCAGCAGAATTTTTCCTGCTTGGGCAACAGTTTGCACAGCGCCTTGAACAGCAGCGCCGTGCACAGGCCCACCAGCACACGGGATACCACACACACCACAAAGGTTCCCACAGGGCTGGCGTTGAACATGGCGGCACTGAGAAGGCTTTTGCCCTCCATCGCCTGCAGGAAACTGGTAATACCGAAGGCTGCGCCCAAAATAGTACCGGCCAGGGGGCCCATGGTCATGGCACCGATGGCCACCGGCACCGAGAGCAGCGACGCTGACAGCGGCCCCACCTGCAGGTAGCCCAGCGGCGTATAGTTCATCACAAGCAGAATGGCCACCAGCAGCGCAAGCTGGGTGAGCCAACGGACGTTGGTACGGTTTTTCATATTCAATTTTCCTCCTGCTGCCGTCTCCTACATCTCGGGAGTACAGCGCAAATGTACAGCCCGCCGGGCTGCCAACCCCCAGTATAACGCAAAACCGGCTGCGTTACAAGCAGCCGGTAAAAATTCTTTTGGGTTACAGGTTGCCCTGCACCAGCAGGTCCCGCACTTCGTACAGGTCATGGCAGCAGCAGGTGTACAGCTGGCGGATTTCCTCATCGGGCTGGGCCAGATCGGGTACCATCACCGTCACGGCACCTGCCGCATGACCGGCGCGCACACCGTTGAAGCTGTCCTCCAGCACCAGGCAGTCGCGGCAGTCCAGTCCCAGGCGGCGGGCGGCTTCCAGGAAGATATCCGGCGCCGGCTTGCTGTGCTTGACGTCCGCTCCGCAGACGATGTCGTGGAAATACCGTGCCGTGCCGGTGGTCTGCAGATTCTGCTCGATCATGTTGCGCGGGCTGGAACTGGCCACGATCCGCGGCAGGCCCCGTTCTTCCAGCAAGGCCAGCAGTTCCTTCAGGCCCGGTTTGCAGGGCACGCCCTGCGCGAACCGCTCGTTGCCGATCTGCCAGACTTTGTCCAGCATCCGCTGGGGGTCCACCCCCGGGAAGTACTTCTGCACGTGCTCCACAAGGTACTGCCCCGCCAGGCCGCGGCCGCTGGCGTAAAAGGCCGCCGTATCCTCCGGCATGGGAACCTGCAGCGCCTCACAGGCGGGTTCCCAGAAAGTATCCCACAGACGTTCGGTGTCGAACATCAGGCCGTCCATATCAAAAATTACACCTTTAATCATACAGGTGCCGTCCTTTCGCTGTTATCCAGTGTTGTGCACGCCCATTGTACCGCATTTTCCCCCGCCCGGCAAGTGATTTTTCCCCGATGAAAATTGGGTCTTGTATTTACCGCTTTAGAGCGCTATAATTGGGTAAACTGCATCCGGGTTGCTGTGCGGCGACCCGCCTGGCGGCATTTGTGATGAAACAGGGAGAGTGTAAAATCATGTTGGACATCAAAATCACCAAAACGACTGCGCCCAAGGCGAAGCCGCAGGACGAAAGCAAGTTGGGTTTCGGCAAAATCTTCAGCGATCACATGTTCCTGATGGACTACACCGCCGGGGAAGGCTGGCATGACGCCCGCATCGTGCCTTATGGCCCCTGGGAGATGGACCCCGCCACCACGGTGTTCCATTATGCCCAGGAGATTTTTGAGGGCATGAAGGCCTACCGTACCACCGAGGGAAAGATCCAGCTGTTCCGCCCCGAATGCAACGCCAATCGCTTCAACGATTCCGCCGATCGTCTGGGTATGCCCCCCATCCCGCCGGAGGATTTCGTCCAGGCTGTCAAGGCCCTTGTGAACGTGGACCGCGACTGGGTCCCCCACTCTGACGGCGCTTCGCTGTATATCCGCCCCTTCTGTGTGGCCACCGATGTGGGCCTGGGCGTGCACGCGGCCAAGCACTACCGCTTCGCCATCATCTGCTCCCCCTCCGGCGCCTACTACGCCGAGGGTCTGGACCCGGTACGCATCTACGTGGAAGATGAATACATCCGCGCCGCCCCGGGCCTGACCGGCTTCACCAAGTGCGGCGGCAACTACGCTGCTTCCATCAAGGCCGGTGAGCTGGCCGAGGAACGCGGCTTCAGCCAGGTGCTGTGGCTGGACGGCGTGGAAAAGAAGTACGTGGAAGAAGTCGGTTCCATGAACATCATGTTCAAGATCGATGGCAAGATCTACACTGCCGCCTGCACCGGCACGGTGCTGCCCGGCGTGACCCGCCGCTCCATCATCGAGCTGCTGAAGGACTGGGGCTACGAAGTCATCGAGGGGCCCCTGGCCATCGCCGATGTGATGAAAGCCGCCGACGAAGGCAAGCTGGAAGAAGTGTTCGGCACCGGTACCGCTGCGGTGGTTTCCCCCGTGAAGGAGCTGGACTGGGAGGGCAAAGTGGCCCATATCAGCGGCGGCAAGATCGGCGAACTGACCCAGAAGCTCTACGACACGCTGACCGGCATCCAGTGGGGCAAACTGCCTGACACCAAGGGCTGGATCGTTCCCGTGGAAGAACAGTAACCTGAATTTTGTAAAATCATGCAATAAAAAAGCGCGCAGGGAAGAAAAAAATTCTTTTCTGTGCGCTTTTTCTTGATTTCTTTACATTTTTTTAACGCAGAATATGGTATACTGGAACGTACCCGGGCGTATTTACGGCGGTCCGCCGCCCGCGGGAAAGCACACGGTACAGGACCGCCATGCCATGCAAAGGAACGATCCATGAAACATATATTGGAACTGCTGGACCGCACGGTCCGGCGCTGGGGCAGCCGCACGGCCTTCGGCGACGAACACATCACCCTGACCTGGGATGAGGTGGACACCGCCGTACAGCGTGTGGGCACGGCGCTGGCACAGTATTCCGTTCAACGCCGCCCGGTAGCCCTCTACTTAGATCACGAAGTGCCCTGTCTGCTGGCGATGCTGGGCACCCTGGCCGCCGGCGGATTTTACACCGTGCTGGACACCGCCCAGCCCCCCGAACGGGTACGGCGCATCACCGGCCAGCTGGAACCGGCCCTGCTGGTGACCGACGCCGCCCACCGGGAAGCCGCCGACGCCCTGGGCCTTGCCTGCCCTGTGGTGGAGATGGCCGATGCCCTGAACGCTGTGCCGGATTCCTTCGCCCTGCAGACGCTGCGCAACGAATCCCTGGACACCGACCTGGCCTATGTACTGTTCACCTCCGGTTCCACGGGGGCGCCCAAAGGGGTAGCCATCCAGCACCGGGCCGTCCTGGCCTACAGCGCCTGGGCAGCCGCCACCTTTGGCATCGACGAAACCACCGTGTTCGGCAACCAGACACCGTTCTACTTTTCCATGTCGGTGACCGACCTGTACACCTCCCTGCGCACCGGCGCCCAGGTGCAGGTACTGCCCCGGCGTCTGTTTTCCTTCCCGGTGCAGCTGCTGGATTATCTCACTGTACACGAGGTCAACACCCTGTACTGGGTCCCCTCGGCCCTGGGCGGCGTGGTGCGCTGGAAGGCCCTGGACTACACGGCCTTGCCGCCGCTGCGCACCATCCTGTTTGCCGGCGAAACGATGCCCACCCCCTACCTGAACTACTGGCAGGCCCATTATCCGGAGGCGCTGTTCGCCAACCTGTTCGGCCCCACCGAAACCACCGACATCTGCGCCTATTACATCGTGGACCGGGCTTTCTCCGACGACGAACCGCTGCCCATCGGCCGCGCCTGCGATAACTGCGGGCTGCTGGTGCTCACCGACGACGGCCGGGCCGCGGAACCCGGCGCGGTGGGCGAGCTCTGCGTCCGGGGCAGTTTTCTGGCAGCGGGTTACTACAATATGCCCGACAAAACCGCCGAACGGTTCTGCCCCAACCCGCTGCAGCCCCACTACCCTGAGATCATCTACCGCACCGGTGACCTGGTGCGCTACGACGAAAACGGACTTTTGCAGTACATGGGCCGGGCGGACAACCAGATCAAACACATGGGCTACCGCATCGAGCTGGGCGAGATCGAAACAGCCGCTTTCGGGCAGGAGGGCCTGCAGAGTTGTGCCTGTATCTACGACGCCCCCAAAGACCGCCTGGTGCTCTTCTTTACCGGCCGCAAAGGGCTGGAGGAGGAACTGCGCGTCCGGTTGGCCGGACGTTTGCCCGCCTATATGCAGCCCACGGCCTACCGCCGCCTGCAGGCAATGCCCCAGAACCAAAACGGAAAAATCGACCGCGCAGCATTGCGCGCCTTGTGCAAGGAGGACTGAACTATGCATACCCTGGATGAAATCATGAAGATTCTGGCAGAAGTGAAGCCCGGCATCGAAGCCGAGCCCGATACCGAACTGGTGCGCACCGGTATACTGGATTCGGTGGACATTATGTCGGTAGTCATGGCGCTGGCCGAGGAATTTGACCTGGAGATCAGCCCGCTGGACCTGAAAGAAGAAAACTTCCACACCCCCAACGCCATTCTGGACCTGGTCAACCGGCTGGACGACTGAGCCGCTGACCGCAGAGGAGTTTGTGTATGGCCTATAACTCATTTCCCTACTTATGTATTTTTCTGCCCCTGTGCTGGGTAGCCTGGGCCGTACTGCCCCAGCGCTACCGGCCGGCGGCGCTGCTGGGCGGCAGCCTGGTGTTTTACTGGCTCACCGCCGGCACTTACACCGTCTGGCTGCTGCTGGCTGCTGCCCTGACCTGGGCCTTGGGTCTGGGGCTGGGCCGTTTGCAGCAGCTGCAGGAAGCCGCCCTCCCCGGGCTGGACAAGCCCGCCCGCAAGGAGGCCAAGCACCAGTTTGCCGCCTTGCAGCGGGGTATGGTGACGGCGGGCGTTATCGGACTGTTGGGGCTGCTGATCTGGCTGAAATATCTGCCCTTCCTGGTACGCACCCTCAACAGCGCGCTGTCCTTGCTGCCCTTTGCCTGGCAGGTAGCGGCCCCCAGCTTTGTGCAGCCCCTGGGCCTGAGCTTCTTTACCCTGATGGCGCTGAGCTATCTGTTTGACGTGCGCCGGGGCACCACCCAGCCGGCCGAACATTACTGGCAGGTACTTTTGTACCTGAGTTTCTGGCCCCATGTGGTGGAAGGTCCCTTTGATCGCTGGGCACAGATCTCCCCCGCGCTGCTGAACCCGCCCAAGCCCAATTACCGGGCCTTCACCTTCGGCGTGCAGCGCATCCTGTGGGGCATGATGAAAAAACTCATCATCGCCGACCGCGCCAATATGTATGTAAAAGCCGTCTTTGACAACTGGCCCAGCTACTCCGGTTCCGCCGTTGTGGTGGCCACACTGTTGTACACCCTGCAGCTGTATGCGGAATTTTCCGGCTGCATGGATATGGTGCTGGGCGCCGCTGAATGTTTCGGCGTGCCCCTGGCCGAAAACTTCCGCCAACCCTTCTTTGCCAGCAGCGTCAGCGAATTCTGGCGCCGCTGGCACATCACCCTGGGCGCCTGGCTGCGGGAGTACCTGTTCCAGCCTGTCATCGTCAGCAAACCTATGATGCGCTTCGGCAAATGGTGCCGTACCCGCTTCGGCGCGGCCCTGGGCCGCAGCCTGCCGGTCTGGGCCGGTTTGCTGCTGACCTGGCTGGCCATCGGCCTGTGGCACGGAGCCGGCTGGCTGTATGTGGTATACGGCCTGTATTACTTCCTGCTGCAATGGCTGGGCGAGGTGGCCGAACCCACCCTGCTGCGCCTTTGCCCGTCGCTGCCCCGGTGGCGTACCCGCCGCTGGTACAAACTGTGGCAGGCACTGCGCACCTTTGTGCTGGTCAACTTCGGTATGCTGCTGTTCCGCTCCAACGGTACCCGTGCAGCCCTGGAGATGCTGGCCAGCCTGCGCCGCCCCTATGAGGGCAGCCTGCTCATCAAACTGGATGCCCAGGACCTGTGGGTGCTTGTCATCGGTGCCCTGGTCCTGCTGGCTGTGGACCTGCTCCACGAGCGCGGCATTGCCATCCGCGAAAGCATCGCCCGCCGCCCCCTGCCCCTGCGCTGGGCCATCTATTGCGGCGGTATGCTGGCAGTGATGATCTTCGGCGCCTATGGCGACAACTACGACCCCGCCGCGTTTATCTACGCACAGTTCTGAGCGGGGCACAACCAAACGGGAGTATCCTGTATGTCTTTACAAACCTGGCAAAAAAATGCCCTGCGCATCCTTGCCTTTCTGCTGGTATTGCTGATGCTGGTGATGGCCGCCGGCCATTACCTGATGCCCCAGTCCAACCGGTACCTGGAAGGGTACACGGCGGGCGGCATCCTGGGCGAAGATTTCGATACCATCGACGTGCTGGTCCTGGGGGACTCCAACGCCGCCCAGGGCATCGCCCCCATGAAATGGTATGACGAGCACGGCATCACCGGCTACACCTATGCGGCGGGCTGGCTGTCGATGTACAACATTTACTACCGGATCAAACAGATTTATGAGGAACAGAGCCCCAAGGTCGTGGTACTGTGCACGGCCCCCGCTTACACCAAAAAGAGCAGCGAAACGTATATGCAGAGCGCACTGGGCGATATTGCCGACGAACTGCTGCCGCTGCTGCGCTTCCACGACAACTGGAAGTATCTGACCCCGCAGAATCTGTTTACCGAAAAAGATTACAGCTGGCGGGACATCAACAAGGGGTATGCCCCCATCACCGATGTAGCCGCCCGCCCCAACACCGATTATATGTACGATACCGGCGCCAGCGAATCCATCCCGCTTCTGGTGCAGTTTTATATGCAGCGTATTCTGCAGCTGTGCGATGAACACGGCAGCGAGGTGCTGCTGGTCACGGTTCCGGCGGCGGTGGGCTGGAATCTGGCCCGCCACAACGGCATTGCCGCCTTTGCCGAGGAAAACGGCGTGCCCTACCTTGACTTCAACATGGCTGAGTACAATCCCGGCATCGACTGGATGACGGATTCCTCCGACGGCGGCACCCACCTGAACTGGCTGGGGGCCCAGAAAGTCACTGAAGCGCTGGGGACCTATCTGCTGCAGAATTATGCACTGGAAGATCACCGCGGCCAGCCCGGGTACGATACCTGGGACAGCGATGCCCAGAGTTACCGCGATCAGCTGCCCGAAATCAAGGAGCGGGTCAGCCAAAATGCCGGAATTGTATAATATACACAAAATTCAACAATGTGTTTGCAGCACATTGTACATCGCTTCCTCTTGCAAACCAAGTCGAAATGTTGTACTATAAAAGCACAGAAAGCAATGACGCTTTGGAACGGTTGGTACGCGCAGCCGTACCAAAGCGCTTTTTTGTGGAAAGGCTTTTTGGAGCAAGAGGAAGAATACCAGAGCGCCCTGCCGGTCAAACCAGGAAGGGCATCCACTTGTAGAGGGGTGGGTTCCGTTCGATAGACGAGCGGCAAGACGTTCTGTTTTTCTCCTTCTTTTTGAAACGGGACGGGGCAGTGGCCGTCCCGTTTTGCTTTTCCATCCGCCAAAAGCGCCGGTCCGTCTTCCCAGGCAGGACCGGCGCTTTGCTTTTGGCGGGCAATTTACCCGCCTGTGCCGCCCTGCAACGGTTCCCGCCTCCACCAGTCTGCGGGCAAGGATTTGTAAAATACGCACTGACGATTGAAAAAGCCGTCCGGATGCGGTACAATAAAACAAAGCAACTGATTTTGTTAAAGGAGTGCGGGCCGCTATGGTTGAAACTTTTACCACCTGGATCACGCCGTATGGCCTGGACCGCAACGTGTTTCTCTACCTGCCGGACGACTGGAAAACCTCCGGACGCCGGTACCCGGTGGTGTATATGTTCGACGGTCACAATCTGTTTTTTGATTCCACCGCCACCTACGGCACCTGCTGGGGATTGAAGGAATACCTGGATGACCACCCGGAGGCCATCGTCGTGGCGCCGGAGTGCAACCACGAGGGCAACAAACGTCTGGAAGAGTATTGCCCCTACGAGTCCGGCTGGTTCGGCGGCATCCATGGCACCGGCCGGGCCTATCTGAACTGGCTGACGGGGGAGTTCAAACCCTATATCGACGCCCACTACCCCACCCTGCCCGACCGCGCCCACACCGCCATCGGCGGGTCCAGCATGGGCGGGCTGATGAGTCTGTACGCCGTGGCCATGCACAACACCGTGTTCAGCAAAGCGGCCTGCCTGTCGCCGTCGGTGCGGCTGTGCATGGCACCGCTGACCGCCGATCTGCAAAAGGCCCGCCTTCGCGGGGATACCCGCGTCTATCTAAGCTGGGGCGAACTGGAGGCCCGTGACCAGCACCAGCTGGCCGAATACACCGACAATGCCCTGACCGTAGCCCGGCTGCTCATGGCCGGGGGCGCTGCGGTCCACCCCTATTTTCAGATGAACGGGAGGCACTGCGAAGCCGACTGGCGCAGCCAGCTGGACCGCTGCTTCCGGTTTCTGTTCGGCTGGGAATGACCCCGGCCGGATGATTTGACCGACATCAAAGGAGGTATTTTCCATGTCGAAAGCCGTTATCTTTTTTGCACCGGGCCTGGAGGAATGTGAGGGCCTGCTCTGCGTGGACATTCTGCGCCGCGCCGGGGTCGAGGTGACCATCGCCGCCGTGGGCGGCAGCCAGACCGTGACCAGCGCCCGCCAGGTCAACATTGTGGCTGATGCCCTGGCCGAGAAAGTGGACTACAGCGCCTATGACGCCTGCATCCTGCCGGGCGGTATTCCGGGCGTGAACAACCTGAAAGCCGACGCCACCGTGCGCAAGGTCTGCCAGGACTTTGCCGCAGCGGGCAAGTATGTGGCAGCCATCTGCGCCGGACCCACGGTGCTGGCGGATTTCGGCGTGCTGAACGGCAAGAAGGCCACCGTGTATCCCGGTATGGATGCGCCGCTGACCGAAGGCGGTGCGGAATACACCGGCCTGCCGCTGACCATTGACGGCAACATCGTCACCGGCGAGGCCCTGGGCGCCGCCATTCCCTTTGCCCTGGCCCTGGCCCGGCTGCTGGGCAGCGCCGAGGCATCCGACCGCGTCAAGAAGGCCATCGTCTACCAATAAACCGCCATACAAAAGAGCCTGCCTCCTTCGGGAGACAGGCTCTTTTTGGTCTTATTTATTGCCCCGCTGCAGTTCGATCCAGGCAAGATCGCCCCGCTCCAGGCCGTGGATGAGCACCTCGGCCGTGGCAATGTTGGTGGCTACCGGGATCGTATGCATATCACACAGCCGCAGCAGCGTCACATCGTTGGGTTCGCCGGGTTTGGCTCCCACCGGGTCGCGGAAAAACAGCAGCATATCCACTTCCCCGCAGCCGATCATCGCGGCGATCTGTTCGGCGCCGCCGCGGCCGCCCGGATACAGACACCGCACCGGCAGACCCGTGGCGTCGTGGACGATCTTGCCGGTAACACCGGTGGCAACCAGATCGTTCTCCGACAGGATACGGACATAGGCCGTACAGAACTGTGCCATCAATTCCTTGCGGGAATCATGGGCGATCAAAGCGATTCTCATGACGAATACTCTCTCCCTCTGGGGGGCCCACCATGGCCCCAAAACAATACTATCTTTTATATGATAAGACACTTTGGCGCAAAATGCAAGTACCGATGCACACAAACCGCCAAAAAGAATGGTTTTTTCGCGCTATATCTTGACGTTTTGCCCAAAAGCCACCTGTAAAGTTTGGCAAAACCGCGCGCGGTGTCCATGTTATAATAAAGGAAATCAGAAGGGGGCTTTTTCCAAAAGCCCTGCTAAAGGAGGATCTGTCATGAAGAAATCTGCCCAGACGATCATTCGTCCCGACGCTTGCTATACCATTGCCGCCGCAAACGGCCGCGTGTTGGAGGTGGCCGATTTCAATACCGAGAACGGCGCTTCGGTGCGTCTGTGGAGCTACGAAGGCCAGCCCTGGCAGCAGTGGCGCTTTGAGGAAGCCGGCGAGGGCGAATACCGCATCAAAAACCGCTTTACCGGCAAGGTCATGGATCTGGCCATGTCCGGCGTGAACAACGGCACCTGGGTCCACCAGTGGAGCCAGACTTCCGGCGCGGGCCAGCGCTGGCAGATCGTGGAAGCCGGCGGCGGCAAGGTCAAGCTGCGCAACGTGCTGGCGGATAAAGTCATCGACCTGGTGGGTATGCGGGTAGAAAACGGTACCCAGGCCCAGATCTGGCAGGATGTTTCGGGCGAGAACCAGCTGTGGCGGCTGGAACCCGTACCTGACCGCCTGATGGAAAAACCGCTGGAAGCTCCGCCCGTCAAGGCCCCGGCCAAGGGCGGCAAGGCAGCCAAGGCCACCCGTACCCAGACCGGCAAGAAGTCCAGCGGCAAATCTGCCCGCCGGGCCAGCAAAAACAAATAAATCCACCTCTGGCCGCCCCCGCGTTCCGCGAGGGCGGCTTTGTCTTGCAGGGGACCACAAAGCCTGTTATAATAAAAAGAAACCGTAAAATGTTACGAAAGGCAGTACAAACGCTATGCAGTTCACCCAGCTTACCAACGTTGCGCCCGAGATCATCCGCGCCACCCAGGCTATGGGTTTTACCGAGATGACTGAGATTCAGGAAAAGGCCATCCCCCTGATGATGGGCGGCCACGATATGATCGCCAAAGCCCCCACCGGCACCGGAAAAACCGTAGCCTTCGGCATTCCGATTCTTTCCAAGGTGGACCCGGCATCCCTCAAGCCCCAGGCCGTGGTGCTCAGTCCCACCCGGGAATTGGCCCAGCAGATTGCCCAGGACCTGCAGAATCTGGCCCAGTTTATGCCGCAGATCAAAATTGTCTGCGTGTACGGCGGCGCCGGGCTGGACAAACAGCAGCGCCAGCTGAAAGCCGGCTGCCAGATCGTGGTGGCCACGCCGGGCCGTCTGATGGACCACTACCGCCACCACGCCATTGATGTTTCCGACGTGGAAACCGTGGTGCTGGACGAGGCCGACGAGATGCTGAATATGGGCTTCTACAAGGACGTGCGGCATATCATCGACCTGATGAAACACCGCAAGAGCCTGTCCATGTTCTCGGCTACCATCAGCCGGGAGGTGCTGGACATCGGCTGGCTCTACCAGCACAATGCTGCCGAAGTCAGCGTACAGCCGGTGGAGGATTCCAGCCCCAAAATCGCCCAGTACAAGCTGCTGACCACCGGCCGGGACAAACTGGCCGATGCCGCCCAGATCATCATTTCCGAAGGGTACAAGCGGGTGATGATCTTCTGCAACACCAAGTACAACACCGGTATGCTGGCCAACCAGCTGGCCCGGCTGAACTTCAACGTGGACTGTCTGCACGGCGATCTTTCCCAGGCGGAACGCAACCGCATCATGACCCGGTTCAAAGCCGGGGAGATCTCGGTGCTGGTGGCTACCGACGTGGCGGCCCGCGGCATTGATGTGTCCGATGTGGACGCCGTCATCAACTACGATGTGCCCGAGGAAAACGAGCACTACACCCACCGCATTGGCCGCACCGGCCGCGCCCGCAAGGAGGGTGCCAGCTACCTGTTCTACACCAAGGAGGAACAGAAGCGGGTGGACCAGCTGCTGCGCCTGACCCGCAACCTGGACGACTGCAAAGCCGTGAAGTTCGACTTCAACCACGAAAAACTCATCGTGGAGGAAGCCAAACCCCAGGACCGGTTCCAGATCAAAGCGTATTTTTAATAGCTCAAAAGGGAGGTTCGGATTCAGCGGCTGCGCCGCGTTTCCTGCACGGCCGGGCTGCGGTACCCGCATCGGTCAGCGCTCCTTGGTCGGAGCTTGCCCTCTGCGACCGCGGCCCCTGCTCCGCCTTGCTGTATCCGCCGCAGGCGGCGCGCGGCTACGCAGCTCTCTTGGACACCCACCATCGCAAAAAGCCACGTTCGCATGCCATATCTGGCGACTTGAACGTGGCTTTTTGCTCTAGAAGTATCGGCATCGTCGGCACATGTCCGCCGATGCCGATTTTTTCAGTTTCCGGCCGGCAGGGTGAACACGAAGCGGCACCACTTGCCCTCTTCGCTCTCGGCATGGATCTGACCGCCGGACAAATTGATGAGGATTTTGCAGATGTGCAGCCCCAAACCGCTGCCCCGGGTATTCATGCCGCGGGAGCGGTCCTCTTTGTAGAAGCGCTCAAACACAAAGGGCAGCGCTTCGGGGGCAATACCGGCTCCGGTATTTTCGATGCTGACTTCCACCATATTGCCCTTTCGCTGGGCCGCAAAGGAGATGGTTCCCCCTTCCGGGGTGAATTTGATGGCGTTGTCTACAATGTTGTAGACCACCTGATGCACAAAGTCCGGGTCGGCGTAGATGGCCAGCGGCGGGCCGCCCAGCCCTTGAATGTCGATTTTTCCGTCCTCGATACGCTGCTCGTCGCTGAGCACCACGTCGGTTACGGTTTTCCACAAATCATAGTTCTGGGCGTGGACCGGCACTTCCCCGGCCTCCAGCTTGGTAATATCCAGCATATTCTGCACCAGCCGGGCCAGGCGTCCGGTTTCCTGCGAAACGATGGTCAGGTAATGGTGGTTTTCCTCCGGCGGGATGGTGCCGTCCAGCATACCGTCGATGAAGCCCTTGATGGTGGTCATGGGGGTGCGCAGTTCGTGGGCGATGTTGCCCATGAACTGGCCGCGGGAATTATCGATGGTCTGCAGACGCATGGCCATGTTGTTGAAGGTGGTGGCGAAATCTGCCAGCTCCACGCAGCCGTCCACCGGGGCGCGGGCTGTGAAATCGCCGCTGCCCAGCCGCCGGGCGGCTTCACTGATGTCCTCAATGGGGCCAGTGATGCGCCGGGCCAGCACCCAGCACAGCAGGCTGCACAACAGCAGGATAGCTGCCGCCGAGATGCCGAACATCACGAGCATATCCATGATATAGGACCCCAGTGCCGTCATGGGACTGGCCGCAAAGAGGTAGCCTACCGCGCCGTCCACGTCGATGCGTCGTCCGGCCGTGTAATATTTGTCCTTGTAGACACCGCCCAGGGTGCCGGTATCAAAAACGTCACCGCCCTGGTTCATCTCGTCCAGCAGTTCCTGGGGAATGTACTGCCGGGCAAACTCGGCGCCGTCGGTGTGAATGAGCACCTGGCCATCCTCCGAGGCCACAAAGACCAGGGCCCCCGACGTGGTATTGAACAGTTCAAAGCCACTGCGGGCATCCTGGGCACGCTCATCCCCCAGCGGTTTGGTGACGATGGAACCGCCTTCGGCAAAGCGCTGGCTCAACGCACTGGCACCGTCCAGAATCGCCGTGAGGGCCGTGCGCCGCTCGTTGACAAAGTAGGCAGCCGACAGGGCTGTCTGGATGGCGCACATAACACTGAGCCCCAGCACCAGCACCACCGCAATGGTGGAGAAGAATTCCCGGCTGATGGTATTGCGGCGGCTCATTCCCGTACCTCGAACTTATAGCCCACGCCCCAGACGGTTTTCAGATTCCACTGGTCCGATGCGCCCTCCAGCTTCTCCCGCAGGCGCTTGACATGTACGTCGATGGTGCGGGAGTCACCGTAATACTCGAAGCCCCACACCTCGTCCAGCAGCTGGTCACGGGTGTACACCCGGTTGGGATGTCCCGCCAGGCAGGCCAGCAGTTCCAGTTCCTTGGGCGGCGCTTCCACCACCTTGCCTTTGACTTTCAACTCGTACCGGTTCATATCCAGGTGCAGGTTGTCGAAGTCATAGACGCCCTTATTGTCCTCTTCCTTGGTGGAGCGGCGCAGCACCGCTTTGATGCGCGCCGTGACCTCCTTGGCGTCAAAGGGCTTGACGATATAGTCGTCGGCGCCCAGTTCCAGGCCCAGCACCTTATCGTAGGTTTCGCCCTTGGCCGTCAGCATGATGATGGGGGTGTTGTCCTTGGCACGGATCTTGCGGCAGACTTCCCAGCCGTCCATCACCGGCATCATGACATCCAGCAGCACCAGGTCGGGGTGCAGTTTGTCAAACTCGGCCAGCGCGGCGCTGCCGTCGTGAGCCATCGTGACGTTGTAGCCCTCTTTGACCAGGTACAGACGCAGCAGTTCGCAGATATTTTTATCGTCATCCACTACGAGAATTTTTTCATTCGCCATTGTATTGTCCCTCCGTTTTGGCGGCACGCCTCTCCGGCGTACCCGCTATAGATTCTATTATACTGTATAATTGTGGATAAAAAAAGTACGAAGCGGCGGTTTTCCCGCATTTTTCTTGCGTGTGGGCGTGCTTGTGTGTATAATAAAGGATGGAAAAACCGCCAAAAGGAGCGAAACAATATGAAATTAGGTATCGTCGGATTGCCCAACGTGGGCAAATCGACCCTGTTCAATGCCATCACTTCCACCCGCAACGCCCAGGCTGCCAACTATCCCTTCTGCACCATCGAGCCGAACTCCGGCATCGTGGCGGTGCCGGATGCCCGCCTGGACAGGCTGGCCGACGTGTGGCAGACCGATAAAAAGACCCCCGCCATCGTGGAATTCGTGGACATCGCCGGTCTGGTGAAGGGTGCCGCCCACGGCGCAGGTCTGGGCAACAAGTTCCTGGGTCACATCCGGGAATGTGATGCCCTGGTGCACGTGGTGCGCTGCTTCGACGACGATAACATCGTCCACGTGGTGGAGGATGTGAACAAGCCCGAGGGCGTGGACCCCATCCGGGACATTGACGCCATCGACCTGGAACTGATCCTGGCCGACCTGGAGGTTGTCAACAACCGCCTGGGCCGCCAGCAGAAAGCCGCCAAGACCGGCAACAAGACCGCAGCCGCCGAGGCTGCCTGGCTGGCCGAGCTGGCTGCCCATCTGGAAGCGGAAAAGCCCGCCCGTACCTTCGCCTTTGACGAGGAGGACGATGCCCAGAAAACCGCCCGCAAGGAACTGGGGCTGCTTTCGGCCAAGCCGGTGATCTACGCCTGCAATGTGGGCGAGGACGACCTGCTGGGTGGGCTGGACGAAAACCAGTATTACCCGCTGGTGGTGGAGCGTGCCAAGAGCGAGGGTGCCCAGGCACTGCCCATCTGCGCCAAGACTGAGGAGGACATTGCCGACTCCACGCCGGAAGAAAAGCTGGCCTTCCTGCAGGAGATGGGCATTGAATCCACGGGTCTTGACAAGCTCATCAAAGCCAGCTACGAGCTGCTGGGTCTGATCAGCTTTTTGACCGACGGCAAGAAGGAATGCCGCGCCTGGACCATCAAGAAGGGCACCAAGGCCCCCCAGGCGGCCGGCAAGATCCACTCCGACTTCGAGCGTGGCTTCATCCGTGCGCAGGTCATCCATTACCAGGACCTGGCCGATGCCGACTTCAACTATGCGGCGGTCAAGTCCAAGGGCCTGCAGCATACCGAAGGCAAGGAATATGTGGTGCAGGACGGCGACGTGATCGAGTTCCTGTTCAACGTCTGATAGGAGGCTGCCAATGATTATCGGCATTATGGGCGCC
Source organism: Candidatus Gemmiger excrementigallinarum (assembly GCA_019116445.1). Lineage (GTDB taxonomy): Bacteria > Bacillota > Clostridia > Oscillospirales > Ruminococcaceae > Gemmiger > Gemmiger excrementigallinarum. The sequence continues at coordinate 16,065 of DXBP01000050.1, read as the reverse complement.
ATGCCCGACGAAGTAGATCAGCTGTGCGCACGGCTGCAGGATGTGACCTGTGAAACCTATGCCGGGGTGGACTACCACTGCGGCACACTGCAGGGCAAGCAGGTGGTCGTCTGCTGCGCCGGCATGGGCAAGGCCAACGCCGCCAGCACCGTGCAGGTGCTGTGCACCAAATACGGCATCGACCGCCTGATCTTCAGCGGCATTGCCGGCAATATGACCAGCAAAATCGGCATCGGCGATGTCTGCGTGGGTGAAACCGTCGTCTACCACGACGCCGAACTGGATATGCTGGCCCAGAGCGCCCCGTTCCTGAAAGAGTACCACGGGGACCCCGCCCTGGTGCAGGCGGCGCTGAACGCCTGCGAAGCCTGCGGCGTGAAGGCCATCGCCGGCAAAATTGCCACCGGCGACACCTTTGTGGGCGACTCTGCCACCAAGAAGATCATTGAAGACAAGTGCCATCCCGACTGCGTGGAGATGGAAGGCGCGGCGGTCAGCCAGGTGGCAGGCCGCAACGGTGTGCCCTGCGTGGTACTGCGCGCCATGAGCGACAACGCCGACGAGAGCGGCTACGAAGTGCTGGTGGTCAAACAGTTCAGCATTGCGGAATACGTCAAGACCGCCACCGAGATCGTGGCCAACATGATCGAACATCTGTAAATACAATCAAGCGGGGCCTCCCTTCCGGGAGGCCCCGCCTTTGTTCTGTTCAGAGTTCCGGCACCCCGTCGATGTCCTCCACATCCGCAAGACGATAGCCCCGTGCCTGCAGGGCTGCGGCCAGCATCCCCTGGCCGTCGATGAGTTGTTTGGAGAAGGTGCCGTCATAGATCTGTTTGACGCCGCAGGTGGGACTGCGGGATTGCAATATCACCAAATCGATCTGCTGTCCCGCGATCTGTGCCAGGGCTTTGTCCACCCCGGCATGGAAGGCGGCGTCCACATTCTCGCCGTACTGGTTATAGGCCACACCGTCCCGCAGTTCCACGCAGGGGCGCGGCACCCCCAGCCCGCCCAGTACTTCGGGGCAGACGGGCACCACCTCGTGTCCCTGCAGCCGCCGCAGCAGTGTTTCGTTGCGGTTGTTTTTGCCGTTGTACTTGCAGTTTTCCCCCAGCAGACAGGCGCTGACAAGAATTCTCATGGGCGGTTCCTTCCTTTCGGTGCAGTGTTCCGCCCTGATTATACCAGCCCGGCGCCTGCCCCGCAAGGGTACATCATCAGATAAATTCCCGCCAGGTGTTCTCGGCCCGGGCCTGCAGTTCCCCCAATTCACTGCACAGCTGCTTGGCACCGGGGCTGGCCGTGGGATAGTCCTTTTCGGCCCGCTTGCAGTCCAACACCCCCTGGCCGCTGCCCTCTGCCAGCATGGTGGCAAGGTTGCGGGTGGATTTGTCCATCATGGTGCGGGTACGGATGCCCATACTCACACTCATGCGGGCGGCGGCACTCTGCCCCTTAGCCTGGGCACCGATGGCATCCAACGCCGTGTGGGCGGCCTGGTTGATGCGGCGGTATTCCCGCTTCTGACGCATCATCTCATCTTTCAGCCGCTGGTCGTGGGTCAGGCCCATCAGTTCGTCCAGGGTATTTTTGCCCATCTCGGTATTCTGGACAATTTCCTGCAGCATCTTTTCGTTATCGCTTTGCATAGTAAAACCCCCTTGTGTACTTGCGTCAAGCATAGTATGTACACAAGGGGGGTGCGTTTATGCAACTGTTACAGCCGCTGCTGAGCCAGGGAAAGCATCATTTCCCAGGAGGAAGTTTCGCCCCATTCGGCGCTGGCCGTAGTGACGGTAAAGGTGCCGCGCCGTGCCAGCGTGATGCTGAACACACGGCGGGAGGATTCCAGCGCTTGGTTGATGGTCTGGGCCAGCCGGGCTGCCGGCATACCCACCGTGATGGCCACAAACAGGCCGTCTTCCAGACGGGCCAGCACCGCATGCTCGTGGTCGGTGCCCACCGCCAGCTGCAAAATTCCTGCCGCGGTGTTCAGGCAGCATTCTGCCGCCTGACGGGACTCCTGATCCCGCAGCGTCCAATACTCGTTGACGCGCAGCATCACGGCGCCCACCGGTTTGCCCTGCATGGCCTGCTTTTCGGCATACAGGCGGTATTCTTCCTGAATGTAGCGGCTGTTGTATACGCCGGTGACATAGTCGCGGCGCATATCTTCCTGATACTGCGCCAGCGCACGGTCATAGGAATTCTGCGCCCCGGCCGACGCACTGCTGTCGTGGGGCATCCGGCAATGCACCCGCAGCACACAGGGGCGGCCATCCACCTGGATGCCCTGGTAAATGCGCATCTCGTCCCCGTCGGCTGCCTGCACCAGCTGCATACCGCGGCCGCTCTCATCCAGCGTGGGAACCGGACCGCTCTCCGTTCCCGCTTCCAGCGTGGCGGGGTCCAGCAACACACCCCGGTACGGGTCTACGATCTGTACCGTTTCGAACAGCTGTTCCAGTGCTGCAACCTGCACCGCCAGTTCTTCCTTCGTGTATTCCAGCTTCATTTCGCTCCCTCACTTGCGCAAAAGCCTGTCTACTCCCGCAAAACGGGCATTGTATATACATGTATATTACCACAAATGCATCGTTTTTCCTAGATGGGCGTTGCACAAAGAATCTGACGGCCGACGGCACAATACTGGCGATGTTTACCAATCATCCCTTTTTCCCGCCGGACGGGGTCGCCTCGGTACGGAAGTACCGCGCCGTCATGGTGCGGATCTCCCTGGCCAGGGCCGGGGTCAGCGCCTTGTCCTCGGCGCGCCACTGCCAGTTGCCCTGGGCACGGCCCGGAACATTCATGCGGGCTTCGGCCGGCACTTCCAGCCAGTCCGCCATAGGAATGACTGCCAGTGCCGCCGGGCTGGCCAGCACGCCGCGCAAAAGTCCCCGCAGTATCCCTTCCTGCTCGGTGAGGGCAAAGTAGGCGGTCGCCTGTTTGCGGCCTGCCGTTCCCAGTTCCTCCTCAAACCAGCCCTTGAGGGTGTTGTTGTCGTGGGTGCCGGGGTAGGCCACACAGTTGCGGGGATAATTGTGCGGCAGATCGACACTATCCTGCCCGGTAAAGGCAAATTGCAGCACCTTCATACCGGGGAAGCCGCTCTCTTTGAGCAGCTGCCGTACCGAGGGGAACAGCTCTCCCAGGTCCTCCGCCACGATGGGCACATCCCCCATCGCTTCCCGCAGCGCCCGGAAAAGATCCATGCCGGGGCCCTGTTCCCACCGGCCGTTGCGTGCCGTGGGTTCCCCTGCGGGGATCGCCCAGTAGGTATCGAATCCGCGGAAATGATCAATGCGCAGAATGTCATAGATGGAAAGCGCGTGCCGTACCCGGCTGATCCACCAGGCATAGCCGGTCTTTTTGTGGTAGTCCCAGTCATAGATGGGATTGCCCCACAGCTGGCCGTCCGCGGCAAAATAATCCGGCGGGCAGCCTGCCACACGGCGGGGACGGCCCTCCTGATCGGTTTCAAACAGGTCGGTGCCGGCCCAGGCATCGGCGGAGTCCGGCGCCACATAAATGGGGATATCGCCCATGATGGAAACCCCCTTGGCGGCTGCATATTCATGCAAGGCACGCCACTGCCGGTCGAACTCATACTGCAAAAAGGCCCAGAACTCGATTTCCTTGGCGTGCTCGGCCCGGAACTGGGCCAGGGCGGCCGGATCGCGGCGGCGCAGGGCCCGGGGCCACTGCTGCCAGTCGGTCATGCCGTTTTCTTCCTTGATGGCCATGTACAGGCAGTAGTCCGGCAGCCAGTCCGCCGAAAGGAACTGGAAGCGGTACCAGTCATCGGGGTAGGGGGTTTCGTACCCGGGCACCGGGCGGCCTTTGAGGAAGTTTTCGTAGGCTTTGCGCAGCACCGGGAACCGGCGCTCATACAGCGTGCCGTAATCCACATGGGAGGCATCGCCGCCCCACTGCAGGAAGGCGTAATCCTTGCGTTTGAGCAGGCCGTCCTTGGCCAGCAGGTCCAGATCGATGAAATAGGGGTTGCCCGCAAAAGCCGAACAGCTCTGGTAAGGGCTGTCCGCATAACCGGTGGGGCCCACGGGCAAAATCTGCCAGACGCTTTGCCCGGCCCGGACCAGAAAGTCCACGAACCGGCGCGCCGGCGCGCCCAGACTGCCGATACCGTACCCGCCGGGCAGGCTGGAAATCGGCATCAAGATTCCGCTGCAACGTTTCAGTTCCATCATCATTCCCCTTTTCCATAAACAATGCCTGTACAGGCAGACTTTATTCCTCGGTTTCGGCAGCTTCCGTCGCGCCCAGGATCTCCAGCGCCGCCTCGGTGAAGGCTTTGCGCTCCGCTGTGGTGTGGCTCTCGCTGTCTTTCAGGGCTTCCTCGTTGGCCACCAGGGCATCCGCCTGGGCCTGGGTCACCGTAATGCCGGGCAGGATGCCGGTACCGGCCTGCTCGATCTGCATGGAGCCCAGGGTCGTGGTATCCGATGCGGTATTCCAGGGCGTGATGACCCCCAGTGTTTCGGTGAGGGCGGTTTCCCCTTCCCCGCTGCTGTACAGCCACAATGCCGCACTCTTGGCCGCTTTTTGGGCGGTTTCGTCGCTGCCGGAAGAAATGGTCAGGTACCCTGCATCGGCCAGCACCGGATAGTTGAGAAGGCCCGTGAGGTTGTACTCCTCGGTGGAGAGGTCACTCTCGGTCAGGTTGCACTTGAAGGGGATCAGCACCAGACTCTGGCAGGCGTCCGAACCGTAGGCCGACAAAAGGTCGGTCAGGGTGGCGCGGCGGAAGAGGGCGGTTTCGTCACTTTCGGCCAGGTTGTCCCACTCCAGCGTCACGGCGCTGTACACACCGTTGAGAGGGCCGGTCAGCGTATCTTCGTTCCGTTCGCTGCCTGCCGCCAGCATGGCCGCCGTGTAGCCCGCCGTCCGGTTCATCGGTTCCGAGAAGACGCCGGTGGCGTTCAGGGTATCGGGTTTGGTTTCCGGCAGGGTGTAGTCGCTGCCGTTCAGCGTCACGGTGGCGGCTTCGGGTTCTTCCAGCCAGGCCTGCAGGGTTTCCACAAAGTCGCTCCACTCATCCCAGCTGGCATTCTGCAGGGCGGTCAGGCCGTCCTCCCCCAACAGCGCCGTGATCATGGAGCCGTTGGCCCAGTAGCCGTACAGGCTGCGGCCCAGCGGCAGAGCGGTGGCGCTCTCGGTGATGCCCGCGCGGCCGGCTGCGGCCGAAAGCAGGGTATCGCTCATTACGTCCATTCCCTGGACAAGATCGCCGGGGGTGTTGTCCAGCAAAGCCAGGTCGGCACCGGCCGGGTCATCAGTCACGTTCAGGGTGACCTGCTGTGCCGCGGCATAGGCCTGCACCGCAGGCAGCAGTGCCTCGGTGGCATAGACGTTGAGGGTCTGGGGCGCAGGCGCCGCAGCGGTTTCCACGGTGGCGGTATTCTCGGCAGGCTGCAGCATCTCCAGCGGATTGGCGGCACAACCGGCCAGCAGCAGCGCCGGCAGGGCCAGCGCCGCAAAACGAATCATTTTCTGCATAGGGCAATTTCCTTACATTCTGTGATTAAAATGGTATTGACTTTTATTATATAAGATTTCGGTGTTTTTTTCCACACCTGTTTTATGGTATAATAGGAAAAATTCACAAAAAAGGAGGTCACCGTTCCCCTGTGACCGAGAAGCTATACGAAACCGATTCCTACCTGCAGCGGTTTACCGCCACGGTTCTGGCCTGCACCGAGGGCCCGGATGGCTGCGGGGTGGTCCTGGACCGCACAGCCTTCTTCCCCGAAGGCGGCGGCCAGCCCTGGGACACCGGCCGCCTGGGTGATGCCCGGGTGCTGGCGGTGCGCACCGACGGCGAGACCATCACCCACACCACCGACACCCCACTGCCGGTGGGCGCCGTGGTGGAAGGTGTGCTGGACTGGCCTGCCCGGCTGGATGCCATGCAGCAGCACACCGGCGAACATATTTTAAGCGGCACCCTGCACCGGCTCTACGGTGCCGACAACGTGGGATTCCACATCGGCAGCCTCTTTGTACGGATGGACACCAGCATTCCCCTGACGGCCGAACAGCTGGCAGCTGCCGAGGCACAGGCCAACGCTGCCGTGCGGGCCGACACACCGGTACACTGCTACGTCCCCGACGCCGCAACACTGGCCGCCACCGAGTACCGCAGCAAAAAGGAGCTGGAAGGCCCCGTGCGTCTGGTGGAAGCGGGCGGCGACCGCTGCGCCTGCTGCGGTACCCATCTGGCCCGCACCGGCGAGGTAGGACTTATCAAGATCATCTCTGCCCAGCATTACAAAAGCGGTATGCGGCTGGCCGTAGCCTGCGGGCAGCGGGCTCTCGATGCAGTTGCCGGGGGTTGGGCTGATGCCGAATCCGCCGGGCGGCTGCTGTCTGCCCCGGTGGGCCGCCTGACCGACGCCGTGGCCCGGCTGCAAAGCGGTGAAACCCAGCTGAAGCAGCGGCTGGCCGCTTTGCAGAACGTGCTGGCCGACGCCTATGCGGCGGCCGCCGAGCCGGGCAGACCCTGTACGGTGTGGGCCGAAGGGGCCGACGGTGACGGACTGCGGCGGGTGGCCATGGCCATTGCCGCCCGGACCCAGGCTGCCTGCTGTGCCCTGGCACCGGGCGGGCAGGGACTGGCCTATGCCCTGGCAGCCGCTCCGGGCGGTGATATCCGGCCGGTGTGCAAAGCGCTGAACGAAGCCTTCGGGGGGCGCGGCGGCGGCAAGCCGGCTTTCTGCCAGGGCAGTCTGGCGGATGCCGACGAAGCGCAGGTACGCGCGTTTATGAACCACAATCTATAAGAAATCAGGAGTAGACACATCTATGCGAATGCGATTCAAACCCTATGCGCGGCCGGAACTGCTGGCCTGCGACTTCCACGTTCACGAGCCGCTGACCCACGGGGGCCATTGGCACGAACTGTACGCCCGGCCCGACCAGCCCTGGCACCTGGAACTGGGCTGCGGCAAGGGCGGGTTCCTGGCCCAGATCGCCCCGGCCCACCCCGACATCAACTATCTGGGCATCGACATCACCGACAAGGTGCTGATCCTTGCCAAGCGCAAGGTGGAAGCGGCCTACGCCGCCCGCCAGCTGCCCCCGGACAACGTGAAGATCGCCAGCCTGGACATTGAGCGGATGGGCAACGCCTTCACCCCCGAGGACCGGGTGGCGCGCATCTACATCAATTTCTGCAATCCCTGGAGCAAAAACGCCGGCAGCAACAAGCACCGGCTGACCCATCCCCGCCAGCTTTTGCAGTACCGCAACCTGATGGATGAGGGCGCCGAGATCTGGTTCAAGACCGACGACGACGATCTGTTCCGGGACAGCCTTTCCTACTTCCCTGCCGCCGGGTTCGAGATCACCTGGCAGACCTTTGATCTGCACGCCGACGAACCGGACTGGAACCTGCGCACCGAACACGAGGGAATGTTCAGCGAACAGGGCATTCCCATCAAAGCGCTGATTGCCCGCAAAGGCCCCGACAGCACGGTGCACTGGGTGGAGCCCAAGGAGCTGGCCCGCCAGCAGGAGGACCCCGATGACCCCGCTTGAGATCGCAGCCCGCACCCTGTACTGGTTTTTCCTCTACGGCGTGCTGGGCTGGTGTGTGGAGGTAGTGTATGCGGCCATCCGGGAACACCGCCTGGTCAACCGCGGGTTCCTGTGCGGGCCCATCTGCCCCATTTACGGTTTTGGCATGGTAGGGCTGCTGTACTGTATGCGCCGGATGCCTTCGGGTGACCGCGAGCCCGGTGTGGTGACGGTCTTTGTGGTAGGCATGGTGCTCACCACCGCCATTGAACTGATTGGCGGCTGGGTGCTGTTCCGCCTGTACCACATCCGGTGGTGGGACTATTCCCATCTGAAGGGCAACCTGGGCGGGTACATCTGCCCGCAGTTCTCCCTGCTGTGGGGGTTGGGCAGCGTTATTATGGTAAAGGCCGTTCATCCGCTGCTGGCCCGTGTTGGGGACCCCATGCCCCTGCGGGTGCTGCTGCCCCTGGACGGTGTGCTGCTGGTGTTCTTCCTGGCGGACGTGGGTGTTTCCACCGCCGCAGCCATCGGCCTGAACAAACGCCTGAAAGAAATCGACGAACTGCGCGCCAAACTGCGGCTTTCCAGCGATAAACTCACCGAGGTGCTGGGCACCGGCGCCATGACCGCCGATACCCTGCTGGATGAACAAAAGCTGCAGCTGGCCCTGGCCAAACTGGAAAGCCGGGACAACGCCGCCGAACTGCGCGCTGAACTGACCGCCCGCGCCGACGCCCTGCGCGCCAAACTGCGGGATGTGGATCTGGATAAACTGGGTGCCCGCCGCCTGCTGCGGGCTTTCCCCAAAATGCAGAGCGCCCGCTACGCCGAAACACTGGCTTCCACCCGTACGGCGCTGGTACATCTGCGCCAGCTGGCCCGCAACGCCAAGGCAGCCGCCCAGGAGGCTGCCGACAAACTGCGCCGCAACGATACCTGAAACAGAAACGAGCAACGCCCCGTCCTGCCGGACGGGGCGTTGTTTATGCTTTTTTACGGTCAAAGGAGATCTGCAGCACCAGCCAGGCGGCGACGATGCAAACCACCGAGATGAGCCCCAGCATCTGCCAGCAGTGGAGCAGGTTGGCGATGGTCGCGTCATACATAGGGCCATCGAAGCCCGCCTTGAGCCAGGCCAGACGGCTGTTCAGATCGGTGGAAGCGCCCAGCGCGCCCATGCCCCAGCGGCAGACGATGATGGTGGCAATGGAGTTGGCCACCCCGGTGAGGTTGAACATGATGCCGCTGAAGACCACCTGGCCGATCATGATGACCAGGACCACCAAAATCGCCGTTTCGCCGCTTTTGAAGATTGCGGACACCAGCAGTCCGGTGGCGCTGGAGGCAAAGAGCATAAGCAGCACGGTGACAAAAATTTCGAGGTTGGTTTCAAACAGCAGATGGTTCTGCGGGATGTGCACCACATTGACAAAGCCAAACGTAAGGATGGCCGCCTGCACGATTTCGACGACCAGCAGCACAAAGGCTTTGCTGAGTACCACCGCCAGCAGGTTCACCCCCACCGAGGCTTCCCGGAGGATGATGTCCCGCTCCTTGCAGATTTCCCGGTAGGAGTTCAGCGTTCCCATAAAGGCCGCCATGGCACTGAGGATAAACAGCGCTGTGCGGCTGCCCACGTTCACCAGGTTGGAGGTGAAGCAGTTGGGGTCCACCACCAGTTTGATGACAAACACCATAAACGGCGCCTGCAGCACCAGACTGGCCAGCAGGAGTTTATCGTTCCAGATCAGGCGCAGATTGCGCTGTACCAGCACCGTGAACTGACGCAGGAATTTCATCACTTCGCTTGGTTGCATCGCTTGTCCGCCTCCTTTGCTGCCTCGGGCCAGGCTGCCGCCAGGCGGTTGAACTCCGGTGTGGTAAAGTACTGGCAGCGGTACTGTTCTACCAGCTCCGGTACCCGAAGTTTTTCAAAAATATCGCTGGTAAGTTCTACATCAAAATAGGTGTTCAGGTTTTCCGGCGGGCCGTAGTAGCACAGCACGCCGCCCACACCCAAAAAGGCGATTTTGTCGCAGAGGTTGATATTGGACATATTGTGGGTGACCATGAGCACCGTACAGTTCTGGTGGCTGAGTTTGCGGCACAGTTCCATCATGCTGCGGTCCAGGTCCGGGGAAAGCCCGCTGGTGGGTTCGTCCAGAATCAGCAGGCGCGGGCTGGCCAGCAGTTCCATGGCAATGGACACACGCTTTTTCTGCCCACCGGAAAGCTGGGAGATCAGCGTTTTTTCCCGCCCCGTCAGGTCCACGGCCTCGATGGCATGGGCCACCGCCGTGGCGATCTCGGCCTTGCTGGCGTCGTGGGCGATGCGCAGCTTGGCCGTAAAGGTCAGGCTCTGTTCCACGGTCAGGTTGTCGTGCATGATGTCCCGCTGGGGCACATAGCCCAGTGCCGCATCAAAGGCGTTGCGGTTGCCCCGGGTTTCCAGTCCATCAAAACGCACACTGCCCGCCGTGCAGGGAGCCGTGCCGGTGATGCAGGTCAGCAGGCTGGATTTGCCGGTGCCAGACCCGCCCACCAGTACCACAAAGCTGTTGGGTTCAATTTCCAGACTGGTACCGTCCACGATGTTCAGGGGTTTGTCGGTATTGCGGTCCTGCACGGTCTTGTAGACGTTCAGAAGCTGCACACTGATGCCGCTTTTGTGTTCATGGTAGTGCAGCAATCCACCGGTGAAGGCAAACACCTGGGTGGGCACGTTGATGACGGCGCCATTGCGCAGCGCCATGCGGCTGATGCGCACACCATCCACATAGGTGCCATTGGTGGAGCCCAGGTCCCGCACCTCAAACTGGCCATCCTTATACAGGACCTCACAGTGATGGCGGGACACACGGTCACTGACCAGCTTGATGTCACAGTCATCCCCACGGCCGATCAGCACCCGTTTTTTGCGGCGGAGGTCCACCTCCCGCAGCACGGCATCCTCGGGCTGTTCCTGCCGGGGACCGGCGGCTGCATCCTGCACGCTGCGGATCTCCTCCACCCGGAAGGTGATCTCCTGGGTAGCGGCATCGCCATCGGTGTTCAGCCCGATAACGTCCCCCGGCTGCAGGGCACAGGTTTCCCCTGCCGTCAGGTAGCGGTTGTTGTACCAGGTATTGCAATCGCTGGAATCGTCGGTCACCGTCCACTGGTCGCCGGTACAGGCGATGGTGAACTGGCGGTCCCCCACATTGTTGCGGCGCAGCACATACTCGCACTGGGCGCTGCGCCCGAAGCGGTAGGCACCACGGCCCGACGGCAGCGTGATGCGCTGTTTGTTGCGCTGTTCGGTGATCAGAAATACGATCTCACTGGGCACGGGCGCACCTCCTTACCAACGGAATCCGCTGCCGCAGAAGGGCACGAACCGCAGCGCGGACTGCCCCAGCCTGAGTTCTTCGCCACCGGTGAGGGGCTGGGCTTCCAACACGGCCTGCCCCGCCAGATAGCACAGTTCCTGGGAGGAGCCGGGCTGCAGCGTAAAGGCATCGGTTTCGGGATCATAGACCACCACGGCCTGCCGGGCGCCCAGCGGGGCGTCGGGGCTCAGGGTCACCGGCGTACCGGCGGCGTCCAGCCCCAGAAAGCTGCGGCCCACGCCCAGGCGCAGGTCCCGGCCCCGGGCCGGACCGTCCAGCACCACCAGCCAGCCCGCCACCGGCCCATCGGGGGCGGCAGCCTCCGCGGCAGTCGGGGCCTCACTGGTGTGTACAATGGCTGTTTCGGTCTGCAGATCGGTATTGCAGTAAGGGCAGGCGGGGAATTTGTCCCCGTCGTAGAAATGTCCCTGTTCACATTTGGTCAGTTTCATCGTTGCATCCTCTTTTCACGCCGGGTCACAGCACCAGACGGATCGTCGTGCGCCCTAGGCGCAGGGTATCGTTGTTTTGCAGGCGGTGTTCCCCGTCGATGCGTTCCCCATTGACGAAAACCGCCGCTTCCGGTGCCAGGGTCTGCACCAGCAGTGCTTCCCCCCGCACACACAGCAGGCAGTGCTGCGGCCGGATCTTGGGGTCCGGCAGGCAAAGGTCGCATTGCGCGGCATCGCTGCCCAGCATCAGGCTGCTTTCCACCATGCCGGCCCAGCGGCTTTCGGCAATGGACCCCCGCTGTGCCCAGAACAAAGTGACCCAGCGCCGCGGCAGCGACGCGGATTCTTCGTTGCCGGCCAGCAGGTGCTCGGCTTCGGCCGCCTGTTCGGCGGTACGGTCCCGGCGGCGCAGCCTTTGCCACCGGAACGCCAGCACCGCCAGCACCGTGACGGCCAGAAGCAGCGGCAGCCGGAACCGGGCCAGATAAAATGCATTGTCCCGCGGCCATACCACAATGGTAAAATCCGTTTCCTCCCGCAGGGTGCTGACGTTGGCGGGCGTCATCCGGCTGGATACCTTATTCAAGGCCACATGGTAGGTACCTTTATAGAGATTGGCGGTCGTCAGGGTAACGGTACGGCCATCCTCGCTGACTTCCACCTTTTTAACCGGCACATGCCAGTTCCAGATGTCATTGCTCACCACATGATAGAACTGTGGCCGGGTAGCGTTGGCGTTGATGGCCTGATTCATCGTCAGGCGCAGGGTGTTGCGGTTCAGTACCTCCACCTTGGTGACCTGGGGTTTTTCCATCTGAAAGCCCATGTACACCGTGGAGGTGCTTTGCACCGCACTGCCAAGGCTGGGAATCGACAGCGTGACGATCTCCTGCCGTTCACCGTACAGGCTTTCCGGCACTTCGGTGCGCAGTTCCAGCGCCGAGGCAAACAGTTCCTGTTTGGCCAGCAGTTCACTGCCCATATCCCGCATTTTGCAGGGAATGATCCGCCCGTCGGACATGGTATTCAACACGGCCAGTGTGTCCGGTGAGCCACTGCCCACAAAAGTATACATCGCCACATTGAGTTTGCTGCTCACATCGGTGAGCAGGCCCGCCAGCAGCGCCGGGTTGGTGATGATACGCTTGCCGTCGGTACAAACAAACACCGCCTTGCGCGGCGCCAGGGCCTGATATTCCTGCTGAATATCGGCGGCCACCTTGCCGGCTGCGCCGGTCAGGTCCATCTGCCCGTCGGACTGGGTGATGCCGGCCAGCGCCGTATACAGCGCGTTGGCATCCGAAGTAGCCTGCTGCACGCAGGTCGCACCGCCTGCCAGTGTGTAGAGGGCGATCTGGTCGTTTTCCTTTTTATTGCGGATGAGCTGCCATATAGCGCCGCGCATCTGCCGGAAATCCGCCGGGTCGATGTCGGCGCTGTTGTCCAGTGCCACCAGATAGCAGATCGGACTGTCCGCCTGGCCCACCGAACTGGTATCCAGACTGTGGTCACCCACGGTCAGTTCCAGACCGGCTGCCTGCACCACCATCGGCGTATAGGAATCGCCGTTGGCGTCCAGGGCATAGAAAAAGACGTCCATCTCCGGCACATTGACATAGATCTGCTCTACCCGGAAACTGCCCGCACCGCTGGTGGCGGTGGTGGTTTCGGCCGAAACGGCCAGACAGGCCGCCAGGCACAGCACCAGCATCCAGATCGCAGACAGGGTGTATTTGAGAGTTTTCACGCAACGTCTCCCGTTTTGTATGGGTTAAGTACGAGCCATCTTTCTGCGCAGGCCGCGCAGCGCAGCCACCGCCTTTTGGCGGCGCGGATTTTCTTCGGGTTTGCGCTCCGGAATCAGCTGGATGTCCCCGCTGTCGGCATCCTCGTCGTCTTCGCCGGTATCGCTCAGATCGGGCATGACCGGCTGATGGGGCCCGCGGGCCGGCGGTTCTTCGTCCAGGATGGGCTCGCCCTCCTGCCGCAGAATGGGATAGGAGAAGATCGCCCCCGGCACCTCGATTTCCGGCGGGTCGCTGGGCTGCTGTTTGGGTTCGGTGTCAAAATACTCTGCCGAGGGGGTAGTTTCCTCCTCCGGCACCAGTTCTACCGTGCGCGGGGGCGCCGGTTCTTCCTCGTCCAGGCCGGGCGCCACCACACAGTTCACGGCCTCGTCTTTCTGAGGGGCCTCCTCGGCCGTTTCCTCGCTGACCGGCAGCGCCGCTGCAGCGGCCTCCACCGTCTTGTCCGACAAATCCAGCCGCGGCTCCGGCGAAACTTCGGTCACGTCCTCATCATACTCCGCATCCACCACCGGCGTATTCTGCCGGGCATAGTCCTGTGCTTCCTGCAGTTCCCCGATCATCTGGCTGAAAAAGTCCATCAGCTTGTTCCGCTGCTGTTCCATGGCCGCAATGCGGCTCTTGAGGTCCTGCAGCCGCAGCCGGTGGGCGTTCTGAATTTCCCGCGCTTCATCGGTGGCGGCCTGCACCATCTTGCGTGCCTGGCTGATGGCCTGTTCCCGGGCCAGCTGGTCGATGGCTTCCGCCTTGCGGTTGGTTTCGGCCAGCAGGGCGTCGGCTTCCGCCCGCGCCTGGCGGCGGATCTTCTCTGCCTCGGCATGGGCGCCCGCCAGGACCTGGTCCTTTTCTTTCAGCACCTGCTGGCGGGCTTCATCGTGGGCGCGGCCCTTGATGCGCAGGGCTGCCTCCGCCTCCTCGGCCCGGTCAGTCAGTTCCTTGTTTTCCCGGGTCAGGTCACCGTTTTTCAGCCGCAATACCGCCACCTGGTCGGTCAGCGAATGGTTGCGCTCCTGCACTTTGGAATACCGCGTTTCCAGATCATCCTGCCGCCGGGAGATCTTGTCCGCCTGCCCCGCCAGCGTCGCATTCTGCGCCGCCAGGTTCTGGTTCTGCCCCAACAGCGTCTGGCAGCGACGCCGCAGGGCCTCGCTTTCCTGCCGGGCCGCGCGGGTCTCGGCATTGGCGGTGGCCAGACTTTGCTCATAATCACTGCACAAGGCCCGCAATGCCTGGCGCACATCCTCCGGTTCGTACCCGCCGAAGCGCGCCTTGCGCACACCGCACTGTTCCATATATTGGTTGACGTCAATTTTTGCCATACGCCGCAATCCCCCGACAAATTTCTATAAGTAATTTCATTATAAATCATGCCCCTGGGGAACGCAAGCGGATTTTGCCGAAAGCCCCCGGTCCCGGCCCCCGCAAAAAAATTGAAAAAATTTCAAAAAAAGCGTTGACAAAGTGCAACACGGTTGCTATAATAATAAAGCTGACGCGAGGTCAGTAAGCAAAACAAAAGATATTGCCCCATAGCTCAGTTGGTTAGTCCCGCTGATGCGAGGTTAATGTTCCAGATCAGTTCCTTAACATCGTTGGCGAGATGTCGTTTTTGACATAGCTACGAAAATATTGCCCCTTAGCTCAGTCGGTTAGAGCACCTGACTGTTAATCAGGGTGTCCTCGGTTCAAGTCCGAGAGGGGCAGCCACTAAGCGATAGAACTTTCACGTTCTATCGCTTTTTTATTTTGTCTTGCTTTTGGTCAGCAGGATTTCGTCCTAAAAAAATCGCCCAATTTCCGGAAAATCGTCAAGCACTTGACTGTTAATCAATTATATTGTTTGGGGAGAGTATAAAGTTTCCTCGGTTTCTCTGTTTCTCCACATCTATTATGTTTGGGATAACTAAAAAGCGAACGGCAAAGATAGCTTTGTCGTTCGCTTTTTGATGCTTTAGTAAATTCATTCGCTTTATTCTTAGTGGAAATATACCTAGAAAACAATCAAGCTATGTCGTATAATAGTAAAAACATTTACTTGAAGTTCCAAGGTACTCACTTATGCAAAACAGTAATGGCATGACCGATACCTCTAAGCAAATTCTGAAAAGCAATTTTTTAATTGTATACAAGCAGCTAGAATGTGCAGTACACGAGTATACTTCTTCTGGGCATACCACGGGCAATTTCATCTACGTAGACGCGTATCTCGCCGCCAGTATCCATGCGGCTATGGACTATATTGAGCGGTTTAATAAAATCAACCTGCCTAAGAATATCATCTCCGCTTGTAGATACGCCAATAACACATTGAAGCATAACCCAAGACTAGTAACACACCGAAAAGCTACTGGAGGATTTGAATTTCCTTTTGGCTCTGAAGAGTCATTTTCAATTGAAAAGATCGATATAGTGTGGAACTTCGATCCATCTATAACCATGGATCTAAAGGCACATGATCCAAAGGCCCGCGAAAAGCAAGAACGCCACTTTAATAATCTGAAATCTTGTTTCAAATCCACTTTCGCTGGCAAGTCCATCCTAGAAACATTGGAGCCAGTTTTCTATGCTATTTCAAACGATTAGCGTACTTGTAAACTGGCGTCGCTTTGGTTTTACTGATCTTCATCCTCGCAAAAAACTATTTCATCTTTCTTAACCAAGAGAAATTTATAGTCGAATAGCTTATCTTCCAGCACTCGGACGAGATATATTGTTTGATCATCGTAACTGCCACAGATCAAAATTTTCTCACCAGATTTTAATTTCACTACTTTTTTCTCACTGCTTTTCATGTGACGTTTCTCTCCCTATGTTCATGGTAGTACTACGTTTCCTATAGCATCACGCTTGCCTTACAACTAGAATATACACATTTATTGGGTTCATAATTCGTAC
>DXBP01000049.1 GCA_019116445.1 Candidatus Gemmiger excrementigallinarum | reverse complement strand
GGTATGATTCTTTTGAGCCATTAGGGTTTTCTCCTTTGTATCGTGATTGTCTGGACAACTTTCATTTTACAGGAGCCCTAATGGCTTGTCTATTTTTTATTTGCTTTTGCGAACTCGATTATACGCTATCTAAACTTGTCCCTTTTGATGTTCAACAATACATAAAAAACTGCCTTCCGAAAGTGTAACCTCACACAGAATAAGCCCCCCAACCTTTGTCGGCCATCGCCAAAGGTTGGGGGGCTTTGCTTTTAGGTTTCATAAGTACGCCGTCATAAAAACGCCGTTTCAAATTTCTTCGCCGGTTTCTTTATCGATAAATAATCCGCGGAACTCGCAGCCCATGGCGTCAGCAATTTCCTGCAGCTCTTTTTCACTGAAGTTATCGCGCTTGAATTTTCCGCTGATATTCTGTGAGGTGCATCCCAGGCTGGCAGCAAGATCTTTTACCGACATTCCCTTTTTTATGAGAGCAATTTTAATTTTCTCTGTCATTGCCATCGATAACACCGTCCTTTTCCTTTTTAACAGTATACCTTCAGAAGTACACAAAGTCAATCTTTCGGCCGAAAAAAGTAATTAAAAAGTGAATAAAGTAGTTGACAAGAGAAACTTTTCAGGATATAATTAAACCATAGAGTTACAAAAACAACTCCGCAGTTACAAAAAGAGGATGATTCTATGATAGTATTTATTCTTGACCATTTGAATGTACCCGTTCATCTGAACCGACTTCATACCGGCAATCCCGGTTTTGCCGTCAGATGGTTATGTTGCTTCCGTCTATTTTTCTTTTTTGATACAGGGTATTACGCCCGGAAAGGTGTGCTTTATGAAAATGTCTGTTTATAGCTATCTTCAGTTCCCAATGAATTTGACCGCCTCCCTTGCATTGCATATGCGCCGTGATTGCGGTCATGACCCCAAGTATTGGACCAGAAAACATCGAAAAAGAAAATAGCGCAAACCCATGCGGCAACATGGATCTGCGCTCGGCAGGAAAATCATTTTGCATTACGATTTCCTGCCTCCATTGTACAACACACAATTTCAAAACACAAGTGGAGGTCTACTCTTTATGAATCAACTGGAAACTGTCCTGTATCGGACCTATGTATATCGCCTTTATCCTACCGCCGAGCAGCAGACTATGCTTGCCGACCGATTTGACTTTGAGGATGAAAATTATAATGCCATGGCACGCCGCATTAACGAGCTGTATGGGAAACGAGCCCACAAAAGCGATGCAGAAACTGCTATTCGCCAGTATAGTATTTCTTGCCCCGGTATCGACTACCAAGGCTCCCTGGATCACACCCGAAAGGAACTGTACCAGGCAGTGCAAAAACTATGGCAGGGAAGCTACAACAAGATTTATTTGCGCCCGGTCACACGGAATCAGCGCTGCTTCTATTTTAAAACAATGGCGGTCAGCGAATTCCATATTATTGTTCCCACTATCGGGACAATCCTGCGGGATACTCATCGCCCGCTCCCGGCCGGTGCAAAAGCACTCAGCGGCCAAATCTTTTACAGCACCTATGAAGGGCGCTACTACGCTCATATACTTATCGTGTACACGGCAAAATTGCCGGCCCCTATCACGCCTGTGCTCTATGACCGGGCCATCGGTCTGGATTACGCACAAGACGGTCTATACCGTGATTCTAATGGTCACAGTGCCGAATATCCCGGATTCGCGGCAAAATCCAAACCCAAACGGGAAGCCTTGCAGCAAGCTCTGTCCCGTGCACACACCGGCAGCCGACGCTGGCGTGCCCTGCGCGCCAAACTGGCCAAGTTGGACCGACATACTCAAAATCAACGTCGTGATTGGCAATACAAACAATCTAAGCGTCTCCTGCAGAATCACGACCTCATTGCTACCGAAAATCTGGATTTTGTGGGTATGAAGCGTCACAATCCTCGCCTTACCCCCAAAATAGAAGATAATCAGTACCCCGCCTTTTTGCAAAAGCTGCAAAGTAAAGCTATCATGCAGGGAAAACGTGTCGTACGAGTCGACCGCTATTATCCTAGCTCGCAAATTTGCTCGGCATGCGGTGCACATCTTGGCAAACTTCCCTTGGCATTCTCCGTTTTTCGTTGCCCACAATGTGGAACGCAAATGCAGCGGGATCTTAATGCCGCCAAAAACATTCTGCATGAGGGACTGCGTCAGGCAAAATAAGAAATTCCATTCCTTGGGCACATGGGAACTTTTGCGCACAGGCAGGCCGTGCGAAATTGTGCCGGAATGAATTCTGCCTGCTCGCCCGGGCGTTCCGGGTAAAACGCGCATGCAGTGAGCCATGCGAACGAAACGCCGAATAGTTATACGCTCACATTTCTATACAATTCGTATTATAAGCACAAAAACAGCACGGCAGTAAGCGGAAGCTGGACCCTCCCGTTTACCTGCGCAGGTGATGCGACCACCTACACAACAGACTTGCTGCACCGTACCGAATTCAGTATAGCAGCGTTCTTATGATATGACAAGGCTGATGTGTTTGTTTCACAAATTGACCTGTGCCGTGTGTTTTCCGATAAAAGGAGTACACATTATGAAGGTTACAAAAGACAAAGGAAAAAGTGTTCTTGACTTTTCCGAAGAAACCACTCTGGAAGATTGGCTGCTATATTGGCTTGACGCTTATGTAAAACCCGTTTCCAAACCGTCCGGCTATGAGCACTATCGAGATAATTGCGTAAAACATATCATCCCTGCAATCGGAGAAATCCAGCTCGGAAACTTGACGCCTCGCGTGTTGCAGCGTTTTTTTAACGAGCAGGCACGGACAGGCAATCTTCGTACCGGGGGACCACTGTCCACAAAGAGCCTGCGCAATATGCGGGCCGTGTTGGATGTTGCATTGAAGCTCGCCACGGCCGAAGAATTGATGCCCAGCAATCCCGTCCCGCTGACCGCAATCAAGTCTGTGAAAAGCCGCCGGGTTCAAATCATGACAAATGACTCCCAGAGGGTCTTGGAAACATATTTGTTTGAACATTTCGGCCACAAAGAAGCCGGCATTCTACTGGCACTGTACACGGGTATGCGTTTGGGCGAGATCTGCGCCCTGCGGTGGAAAAATTATCAGCAATCCACTGGGATGCTTTCCGTTGAAAGTACCGTGCGCCGCATCAGTGATATCGACTCAAGCCCGACAGCCCCAAAGACGCAACTGGTATTCGGTTCTGTAAAGACCACTTCCTCGGAACGAGAGTTATATATGCCTGATGTAGTACAACAATTGTTAAAGTTGCAGCGCGAACGATTCGCAAAAGAATTTGGTCATGAAGCCGGCGACGAAGATTTTATCGTTTTTAATCGTTGCGGCCGTGTGATGGACCCGGACAACCTCAGCCATTATTTTTCTCGGATTCTTCGCCAGCTTCACCTGGAACATGTCAAATTTCACGCCATGCGACACACGTTTGCGACACGTGCCATCGAAAACGGCATCGACGTTGCAACAGTATCGGGCCTGCTGGGCCACGCCGATGTGACAACTACCACTCACTTCTATGTTCATCCTCGGGATGAAGCGATGCGAGCCGCTATGCGTGGCATCGTACCGGTAGGAACAGCGAAATTCGGGAACGGAGCGTAGCCGCATAAAATTTTAAGACGATTCAACGATATATCAACAGCCGTTGTACTGCTTCTGACAGGAGCAGTACAACGGCTGTGATTTTATCAAACAGGACATTCGCTTTTATCCACAAATATTACCCTTTTGCTTTTGGGATCTATGTGAGCTATCATTCCGGCAGGAGCCTTAGCTTCAAAGGATTGAAGTTTGTTTTCTGCAAGATCGTATAAAGCCAATAAGCGACCTCCGAATTTTAATTGATAAAGTTCCGCTCTGTACATATTCCCCTCTAATTTTAGAGAGAAGTCTTTTTTGGTAATAACTATCTGAGGAGGAACCGAAACTTTATACTCCTGCGGAAACCCCTCTGCGACAATATTCCCGAGCTGCTTTTTTTCGATATCATATTCCGAATACACCGTTTTCCCGTCGGGCAACGCAACCTGCATGCGTCCAACGCTTCCATCGATTTGTGCGGTTATATTTCCGTATCGAATAAGCTGGTCCCTCTTTACTTCTTCTTTGGTATCAGCTCTAAACCAGCGCGCTTCGCCTTTAGGTTCTGTTGAAGGGCTTTTTTGCTCGCTACTGTCAAAATATTTATCTAAATCGGATGTCAGCTTTTCTTCCAGCTTTGATTCATCTTGAACCACAGAATACAGCCCTCTGTATCCATCACGGAAATTCCGTATCTTTTGTCTCTCTTTTGAAAACTCCGGTCTTTCCGCTATCAACAAGGGCGGTGCTTTTTCAAGAAAGTACAAGAAAACTTGTTTTTCGGATTTTATAAGTCTAGCAATTTCTTCTTCCGTCCCGGAACCATATCCATCTGTAGGCGTCCCAAAGCGGGTCCAAAAAATTGCAATCGCCATATCGGCTTTGTCAACAATTTGTGCGTTTAACAGTTGTTGTGCCGGTTTACCTGCCTGCGGAAAACTATCGCTACTCCAATGCAACAAATTTAACCTAATCCCACGGTATTGTGACACTGACATCTTTTAAGCTTGTTATAAGGAAGGAGCATCGCGTATGTGTGGACGGTATCAGTTTTCTGCCGATGAATATAAAGAAATTCGCCAAATCGTGCGCGATGCACAGCGCCGCAGCGAGGGAAATGAACTCAATTTCCCAATGGCAGGGGATATCTGCCCCTCGCAGGTGGCACCGGTGCTGGTTTCACGCGGGGAGAAAATCGTGGGCGAATTCCAGCAATGGGGGCTGCCATGTTTTCGCGGCAGGCAGCAAATCATCAATGCCCACGCCGAGACCGTGACGGAAAAGCCGATGTTTCGCCGCAGTATTGCCTTCCAGCGCTGCGTGATCCCTGCCACCGGCTTTTATGAATGGGACGCTGTGAATGCTAATATATACTTGAGCCACTTTCCAGCAAAATGACAGCGAATATTTGAGCCACCTAATTGCTTCCCGTATAATAGATGTAGACTACTATGCGGGAGGCGATAGAAAGGTGGTCACATCGGTGGATGTCTACAAATCAATCCGCGCGCTGCAACTTGAAGGAGTAACCAGTCAGCGTGCAGCAGCTAAAATTCTGGGAATTTCCAGAAACACAGTCAAGAAATATTGGATGGGCGACGCAGTTCCATGGGATTGGAAAGCCTACCAGCGAGAAGCCTCTGTCATAACGCCAGAAGTAAAGCAGTTCATTGAGCACTGCCTCGATACAGATGCTGCGGAGGGTATAAAGAAGCAGCGTCACACAGCACGGCGGATTTACAACCGGCTCGTAGAAGAATTTGGTTACACGGGCAGCGAGTCTGCCATCCGAGCGGCAGTTCATGAAGCCAAGGCAGAGCGCAAGGAAAATGAAGTTTTTATTCCATTGAGGTTTGCTCCTGGTCAGGCACTCCAAATCGACTGGGGAGAAAAACGATCATTCTGCTATCGCAGAAATAACCCTGAACAAAAACTTTACCGGCACCGATGTTGGTTTCGGTGAAGTTGTGTGTGTGGCTTATGATTACACCACCGGTGATTTCAAGGCCAGTATGAGCGGCTCTGCATACAAGGTTGGTTCGGAAACCGCAGCGCCCTTCTTCATGGCAATCTTTGCCGTGCTGATGGATGATTCCGTTTTCGCAAAGCAGTTCGATGAATTCTGCAAGGCAGACGAAAACACCCAGGAGGGCGTAGATATGCTACGCTCCTGTGCCTGTTTCTTGTCGGACTATCCAAAAGAAAGCAGAGAACATCATCGCCGGCGCCTTCTACACCTTGCGTAAGGAAGGGTTCAATGCATCCGAGTATGAGGAAAAGCGAAACCTGAGTAAGCTACACACTTCCATGGATTTTATCCCTGGCGGCGAAACAGCTTACACGGCAGTATCCATGTTCGACGACAAAAACATTTGGATCAACGCAGCCTGTGACCTCGTTGAGTTGCAGACTGCGCGTGAATTCAAGCACTGTGCTGTCCTCGGCCTTCTTTACCATGAGATCGGACATTTGCTATTCACTGATTTTCCCACCTATAATACGTGGAAATATCAGATGCAGGCCGGTGTTTGGTTCCCGGAGGCTCCTGATGGGGCAAAGACCGTCAATGGTGTTAATCTTACTGCAAAGATGAAGGATCCCACCTTCTTGAGCATTCTTGTAAACTGTGCTTGCCACTTTCAGAATGCAATTGAAGATAGTTTCATGCGTCCGCAAAGCGAGTGACAACGCAAATCCGCAGGTGAACAATGTTCGTCCCGACGATGTTCAATTACGAAAAATGACATCTATTTTACCGTGAATCTCTTTACAATATAAAATTGTCGATTTATAATAATGGCAATGTACGTGCTGCATAATTTCTCCGAGTTTCACATTTTTGGGCTGCCTAGGTATCTGGAATCTGCCTGGCTTTCAAATGTGGGCAGGGCTTTGCTTTGCCAAAATGGAGGAATACGACGATGATTCGTAATACGGCCGTTACTGTATGTGGCCCGCTAAATGTAAACAAATTGGGCGTTACCTATGTGCATGAGCACCTGATGGTAAAACCCCAGCTGCCGGATGAGTATTATATTCCTTATACGCTGGATGACGAGGCGGCTTCGACGGAGGAGACCCGCAGTTTTTCCGCAGCCGGGGGTGAGACCCTGGTGGAGATGACGCCGATCAACTACGGCCGCAACGTAAAGGCCTATCAGCGCATTGCGCAGGCTACCGGTGTGCATGTCATCTGCTGCACAGGCTTCCACAAGCAGCTGTTTATGCCGCCCTGGTTTGGCGATAAAACCGACGGTGAGCTGTATGATATTCTGATGAACGAAGTGATGAATGGCCTGGATGACACCGAGATCCACCCGGGTGTTATCAAGCTGGGCACCAGCTTTGAGGAAGTGACCGCCGCCGAAAAGCGCTCCATCGAGGCAGTGGCCCGCGTACACCGCGACACGGGCATCCCCATCAGCACCCACTGCGACAAGGGCACAATGGGCATGGACCAGCTGCGCCTGCTGGAAAAACACGGTGTCGATCCGAAGAATGTGCTGCTGTGCCACATTGACAGCAAGATGGATACGGACTATGCCATCCGGCTTTGCCGCGAGGGCGCTACCATTTGCCTGGACCATGTTGGCCGAGAACTGCAGGATCGCGATTCCTATCGCGTGCGGATGGTCACGGCGCTGGTGGAGGCCGGCTGCGTAGACCACGTGACCCTGGCCGGCGATATGGGCAAAAAGAACTATCTGCCTGCCTACGGCGGTAAGCCCGGCTTCACCTATATCCTGACCGACCTGAAGGCGGAACTGCTGCCTTACATCGGCGAAGAAAACTTCCACAAAATGATGATAGAGAACCCCAAACGAATTTTCGCCTGGAAATATAACGACTAACATAGAAAAAGGAGGGGCAGCAATGGCCACTCTGACTGAACTGATCCGACAGGAAGACCCCAAACGCCCCTATACCGATGAACAACTGGCCCAGATGTTGCAGCTGCGCCGCGAACAGGTAGTGGAACTGCGGCGGATCAACGGCATTCCTAACTCCTGGATGCGGCCGCGCCCGGCGCTGGTGGTAGAGATGCAGAAACTTCTGGAGCAGGAGCCGGGGCTTTCGGATCGGTCGCTGACCCTGCGGCTGAACGCGATGGGCTACAATGTCTCGCGCTATCTGGTAAAGGAACTGCACAGCAATTTGCCAGAAAAAGAAGCCGAGCCGCAGCCTGAACCGGCCGTAGAAATCACCACGCAAGAGGAGACCGAGGACACCAACGTGTTTGCCGGGATGATCGGCTACGACGGCGGCCTGAAAGCGCAGATCCATCAGGCGAAGGCGGCGGTATCTTATCCGCCCAACGGCCTGCACACACTCATTATTGGTCCGTCTGGTTCCGGCAAAACGTTTCTGGCAGAGAATATGTACCACTATGCGGTGCAGCAGGGCCTACTGGCGCCGGATGCCCCCTTTGTCTCCTTCAACTGCGCCGATTACGCCGACAACCCGCAGCTGCTGAACAGCCAGTTGTTTGGCTATGTGCGCGGCGCGTTCAGCGGCGCCAACGCCACCAAGGACGGCCTGGTGCAGAAGGCAGACGGCGGCATCCTGTTTTTGGATGAGATCCACCGTCTGTCCGGGGAAGGGCAGGAAATGCTTTTCTACCTGCTGGACAAGGGCAGCTACCGCCGACTTGGCGATTCCGGCCCGGCACGCAAGGTCAATGTGCGGCTGATCGCCGCTACCACCTCTTCGCCGGAGTCGGCCCTGCTGTTGACGTTCCGCCGCCGTATCCCCATCGTCATCTCGATGCCCGGCATCGCTGACCGCCCGATGGCGGAGCGGTTTGCCGTGCTGCAAAGCATCTTTGCGGGAGAGTACAAGAAGATCGACCGCAAGCTGGTGGTGGAGCGGGAGGCCGTGCGCATCTTATTGCAATATGATTGTCCCGGCAACATCGGCCAGATGCAGAGCGACATCCAGGTCTGCTGCGCCAACGCGTTTTTGGAGAGCGTCTCCAAGCAGGAAGACACCGTTTACATCCGTGCCGAACTGGTGCAGCAGTTGATCTCGGCGGGCAGCCTGACCCGTTCGCTGGAAGTGGAAAGCTGTTATGATCGGCAGCTGGTCTTCCCGCAGGTGGAGGACGATGCCAGTCAAACGCTGGATAAAATGTACTCCCGACTGAAAGAAATTGCCGAGGAAGACTGCACGCCTGAAGCGCGGATGAAAGCCCTGCAGACCGTACTGCTGGGCCGCGTGCTGCCGCAGAACAACCTGCACAATAACAACACGGCGAAATCGCTGGAGCAGGAGCGGCAGGAAGTGCGCAAGGTCGTGCTGGCTGTGCTGGCCGAGATGCGGGACAGCCTGAATTCCTGCCACAAAGACTTTGAGGACGCGTTAGTCCTCAGCCTGACCACGGATGTGCCCCAAAACGCCAACGGTGCACAGATTTCACTGGCGGAAAAGTACCCAGCTGAGATGGAGCTGGCCCAACAGTTTATTGACCGTTTCCGCGCCAAGCGGCCCTGCAATATAAGCGACTACAAGCGGCAGATGCTCACCCTGTGCCTGGTGGCATTCTCGGCCCGCAAGATGGAGCGGCGCATCCGGATCATACTGATGGCTCACGGCCAGGTCGGCCCGGCCATGGCTGAGGTTGTGAACCATGTGCTGCAGGACGACAACGCCATCGGCTTCTCCATGGGCTGGGACGAGCCCAACGAGCAGGTGTTGGAGCGCGCCATCCGTCTGGTCCAACAGGTGGATGAGGGGCTGGGCTGCCTGCTGCTGGTGGATATGGGTTCGCTGGCGTCCTTTGCGCCGGAGATTTCCCTGCGCACCGGTGTCAGCGTGCGGTGCGTGGCCCGCGTGGATACGCTGATGGCGCTGGACGCCGTGAACCGGGCCAGCTTCCGGGATAAATGCACGCTGGATGAACTAGCGGATGCGCTGGAAATCGGTCGTCTGCACGCCGGATTCTCCGATCTGGAGCAGCGTACCGGTAAGCCGTCTGCGATCCTGACGGTCTGCATCACCGGCGAGGGTTACGCCCGCCGCATAGAGAGCTTCTTGAAAGCCACCGTGGTGGAGTGCAGCGACATCAAAATTGTGGATGTGGGCCTGCTGAACCGCGATGCTATGCTGGCCCGCGTGGAAGAACTGCGCCGGGACTACGACATCGTGGCCGCGGTAGGCACCATCAATCCGGAACTGCCGGGCATTCCGTTTTTGCCGATGAACTACATCTTCTCTGGCCGCGGCTCGATGGCGCTGACAAACCTGCTGGAGGCACACTGCCAGCACAACAGCGGCATCGGCGATCTGCTGGACCCGCAGCTAATCCTTTGCGATGCGGATTTCCAGGACAAGAACGATGCGCTGGACACCATGTGCACGATGCTGATGGAGAAAGGCTGCGTCAAGCCGGAATTTTTGCTGAGCGTCTACAAGCGGGAGAACTTAGGCGTAACCTGCCTGCCGGGGCATATCGCCATCCCCCACGGCGAGCCCGCCTACGTCACAAAGCCTGCCATCTGCGTCGCCAAAATCTGCCATCCGTTGGACTGGGCGGGCGGATTTGTGGCTGAAATTGTTTTTTTGTTTGCGCTGGACGAAAAATGCCAGGGATTTGTACAAAATTTCTGCGATATTATTAAAGACGAAAATAACGTAAAGAAGCTATTATCTGCAAAAAATGCCAAGGAGATCTACGATTTCCTAAAATAGGATCAAATTCTGCCAGAAAGTTGGCACGTAACTTGCTATATATATGGGTGTAAGGGTTCCAGATCCCTTGCACCCACATTTTTGTATTGGAGCAAATGCAGCACTACGGTACAAGAGAAAAGGAGGTGAACTACACAGATGGCTATGCGAGATATTCTTTTCCCTGAATGTGTGATTACACACATGAAAGCAAAAAGTAAAGAGGATGCTCTGCACCAGCTGTATGAAGTTCTTTTGAAAAACGGGAAGGTAAAGACCAGTTTTTACGATGCTGTCTTGGAGCGTGAGCGCAATTACCCCACCGGCCTTGAACTGGAGGAGTACAATGCAGCAATTCCTCATGTGGTCCCGGCTCATGTTGAACATTCTGCCATGGGCATTGCGGTCCTGGATACGCCCGTTACATTCCAGCGCATGGATGACGATGAAGCCACGGTGGACGTCAGTGTGATCTTCAACATTGCATTGGATGTTAACGGCAAGCAGATTGACATCCTGCAGGAGATCATGGCGGTCCTGGCGGACAAGGACGTGATGGGACAGTTGGTCAAGGCCGACACCCCGCAAGATGTTATGAACATTTTAAAGAAAGAAGGATGATTTCTTATGAAAAAGATTATGGTTTGCTGTGGTTCTTCCATGATCACCTCTACCATCGCTATTAACAAGCTGAAAACCGCTATGGCCAACGCTGGCATTGATGTCAAGTTCATTCAGTGCAAGTTCGCCGAGGTCCAGGGCAAAGTCAAGGTCGAGCGCCCCGACGTTATCGTGCCCACCGGCGCACTGAAGGACAGCCTGACAGATTCCGTTCCCGTTGTGCGCGGCACCTGCTTCGTGACCGGCGTTGGCGAGAAAGAGGCCATCGACGAGATCATCAAGATCTTGCGCGGCTGATTGCAGAAAGAAATAGGAAAGCGCGGCGGTACCACTGCCCCTGAAATGGCCGCTGCAAAATTATAAAACCGGAGGAGTTATAAAATGCAAGTTGTTATTGACGCCTTGAACTGGATCTGTGGTTTGGGTCCCATGTGCATGATGCCCATCATCATGTTCGTTATCGGTATTTGTCTGCGTGTTAAGATCGGCACCCTGCTGAAGTGCTGCATCACCACCGGCGTTGGCTTCTGCGGTGTCAACCTGGTCATCAACAACTTTGTTGCACAGGTTGGCCCCAGCGTGCAGAACATGGTCACCCGCTTTGGCCTGCATACCGACATCATGGATGTGGGTTGGCCTGCCCGTGCCGCCGCTACCTGGGCTTACCCCTTGGCCGCTGTGGTCGTCTTCGTCGTCCTGGGTATCAATATCCTGATGCTGGTTCTGAAGGCTACCAACTGCGTTATGGTCGACTTCTGGAGCTACAACCACTTCATCTTCTGCGCTGCTATCTGCTATTATGCTTCCGGCAGCGCCATCATCGGCCTGATCTGCGGTGCTATCTGCGCTATCGTTACCTTCAAGCTGGCCGACTGGACCCAGCCTGTCGTTGAGGAAGAGTTCGGCCTGCCCGGCGTTTCCTTCCCCACCTCCAACAGCATCAGCTGGGCACCTCTGGCTTACCTGCTGAACAAAGTTTACGACCACATCCCCGGCCTGAACAAGCTGCAGGCTGACCCCGAGAGCATCCAGAAAAAGTTCGGCGTCCTCGGCGAGCCTCTGATGATCGGCACCATCCTGGGCGCTGTGTTCGGCATCCTGGGCGGCAACGATGTTGCCGGCGTTATGACCGTTGCTATGTACACCGCTGCTACTATGGTCCTGACCCCGAAGATGATGCAGGTCCTGATGGAAGGCCTGATTCCGTTTGCTGATGCCGTTAAGGAGCTGCTGAACAAGAAGTTCAGCGGCAATAAGTTCCACATCGGTATCGATGCTGCCCTGACCATCGCTAACCCCAGCTGCATCGCCGTTGGCATCCTGATGGTCCCTACCACCATCATCCTGGCCATGGTCCTGCCCTTCAACCGTCTGCTGCCCATCTCTGATATTGCTTACCAGGCCATGTGGCTGTCCGCTTACCCGGTCGCATTCAGCAAGGGCAATGTTGTCCGCAGCTATATTTCCTGCGTAATCTTCACCATCATCATGCTGTTCATCGCCACCTCTTTGGCTCCTGTCCACACCGCACTGGCTGTGGCTGGCGGCTATGACCTGGCCGGTGCCGCTCTCGTCTCCACTGAGGATGCTGGTACCCACCTGCTCTCCTACCTGCTGAGCGTTGTTGCAGGTCTGTTCCACTAAGCAATTCCGCTAACGAATTTCAAGATAGTGCAAAGGGCAGTTTTGTAGGCCGTGAAACGTCTGCGGCTGCCCCTTTGCACTGTATGTACGAGGAGGTTTCCCAATGAAAATTTCCGGTATTACCGTATATGAGGTCAAACCCCGCTGGATCTTTGTTAAGATCACCACCGATGAAGGCATCGAGGGCTGGGGAGAGATGATCTCCGGCACCAAGACCGAAACCGTCGTGGCAGGTGCCAAGGAAATGGGCGAGTATCTGCTTGGCCGTGACCCGTTCGAGATCGAGCGCCTGTGGCAGGAGATGTACAAGTCCTTCTTCCGCGGCGGCCCTATCAACGGCACCATCGTCTCCGGCATGGAGATGGCCCTGTGGGACATCAAGGGCAAGGCTTTTGGCGTGCCCGTGTATGAGTTCCTGGGTGGCAAGGCCCGCGACCGCATCAAGGTCTACTCCTGGATCGGAGGTGACCGTCCCGACGACGTGGCCAAGGCCGCGCTGGAGCGCCGTGCCATGGGTTTTGACGCTGTCAAAATGAACGCTACCGAGGAGCTGCACTACATTGACTCCTTTGCGAAGATCCAGGCTGTTGTGGACCGCGTTGCCTCCATCCGCGAGGCCTGTGGCAATGATTTCGGCATCGCTGTCGACTTCCACGGCCGTGTGCACAAGCCGATGGCCAAGGTGCTGGCCCATGAACTGGAGCCCTACAAGCTGATGTTCATGGAGGAAGTTGTCCTGCCCGAGAACGAGGAAGGCTTCCGCGAGGTCGCCAACCAGGTCTCCACCCCGCTGGCTACCGGCGAGCGTCTGGTCAGCCGCTGGCAGTACAAGAACCTCTTCCGTGAGGGTGCCATCGACATCATCCAGCCTGACGTTGCCCTGGTCGGCGGCATCCTGGAGACCAAAAAAATCGTCGCCATGGCTGAGGCCTTTGATATGGCTGCCGCGCCCCACGCGCCCTACGGCCCCATTGCGCTGGCCGCTACATTGCAGGTGGATGTTTGCTCTCCCAACGTCTTTATCCAGGAGCAGAGCTTGGGCATCCACTACAATAAGGGCTTTGACCTGCTGGACTTCGTCAAGAATAAGGACATCTTCCAGTACAAGGATGGCTATGTGGATGTACCCACCAAGCCCGGCCTGGGCCTGGAGATCGACGAGGACCTCGTCAAGGAAGTTTCCGCCGAGGGCCTGCATTGGACCAACCCCAAGTGGCGTAACTACGACGGCACCATGGCCGAGTGGTAAGCAGACCGGAAAGGAAATACCATTATGGATATGTATGCAATTACCGCAGAGCACCCGCTGCTGGGCATCCTACGCAATGTCCCGCTGGAAAAAACCATCGACTATGCCGATGCCGCTGTGCGCGGCGGCGTAGCGTTCTTTGAGGTGGCCCTCAACAGCCCCCACGCGCTGGAGCAGATCACCATGCTGCGCAAGCACTTTGGTGACCGCTGCCTGGTAGGCGGCGGCACGGCCATCACCACCGAGCGCTGCCGCACCGCAGTGGACGCCGGTGCCCAATTTCTGCTGACACCCGGCACCCCTGTGGACGTGCTGGAGTACTGCGCCAAGAACGATATTGCCCTACTGCCCGGCGTGCTGACCCCCACCGATGTGGCCGTCAGCCTGGAGTATGGCTTTAAGACCATGAAGCTTTTCCCTGCTGGCAGCATGCCGATGAGCTATCTGAAGGACCTGAAGGGTCCCTTCGACGATACCCACTACATGGCCATTGGCGGTGTGAACCCGCAGAATATCCGCCAGTTCTTTGACGCCGGCTACCTGAGCGTAGGTCTGGCCAGCAGCCTGATGCCCAAGGACGCCGTGGCTGCCAACGACTGGGAGACATGCGAGGCCTATGTCCGTGACCTGGTCAGCCGCATCGGCCGCAACTGATTTTCCATTACCGTAAAAGCATCCTTCATAAAAATCGCCGATCGGAACCTATGAGGCTCTGATCGGCGATTCTTTTGTAAGTATTTAGTCAAAGCTGGCGGTCACTGCTTGCGCTCAAACGCGCCGGGGATGCCCAGCAGCAGCCGATACTTGGCCACGGTGCGTCGGGTGGTGGTAATGCCCTGGGCCGTCAGCTGATCCGCCAACTGTGCGTCAGAGAGAGGATGGACGGGATCTTCCTCCTGCAGCAGTTTATGCAGGGCGGCCAGAACCTCGCTGCGGCTGTCCGGTGCAGCGTCCCCGCTGCGGTTGCCTGCCCTTGTCAGGAAGTAGGAGAGGGGATAGACCTTGGTGGGTGTTTTGACATATTTTCCCTTTATGGCGCGGCTGACGGTGGACGGATTGACGCCCATCTGCTCGGCCAGCATATCAGCCGTCAGGGTGTGCAGGGGCTGGCCTTCGGCTAAAAAGGCAAGCTGGGTGTTCAAGATCAGCTGACCAAGCTGCTGCAGGGTGCTGCGGCGCTTCTCCACACACTGCACGATGTAATCCGCGTGGCGGTGCTGCTCCTGCAAATAGGTGCGCAGCTCCGGCGTTGCGTCCGTGCCGGACAGGTCGTAGTAGCTGCTGTAGGGCACGCCGCTGCTCCAGCGGTCCTGCACGCGCACACCCCACTGGCCGTCTTTGCAATAGAACTCCAAATCTGGCACAATGAAACCAGCGCTCTCACCGCCGCCAAAGGCTGCCGTCGGGTACGGCTCCAGCGTGCGGATCAGTGAGACATAGTGCTGCACTTCCTCCATCGTCAGGCCGTAGGCCCGCATGATGGTGCGGTAGCGCTTGGCGGCTACATCCTCCAGATGATCGAACAGGATGCCCAGCAGCGTCTGGTCTGTCACCCCCTTGTGGAATGCCTGCAGCACCAGACTTTCCGAGGTCGTGGCCGCGCCCACACCGGCAGGCTCCATCTGGTGCAGCCAGGACAGACAGCGCTCGACCACATACAAGGGTGCAGCCAAAATCTCAGCCACCTCTTCCACGGTTTCGGGCAGCAGGCCAGTGCCGGGTTCAAGGAACTCCACCATATGGCGAAAGACGCCGCGCTCGGCTTTCGTGGCATTGTCGGGGAGCTGACTCTCCAAAAACAGGTACAGGTCCTGCGCCGTTTTATCCGGGGCAGCCCGCTCCGACAGGTTGCCCTCCTTATCCGGCGTCTGCACGCTGATGGGCCGCTCGACCGTGCCATGGATCTTGTCCAGGTCGAACAGGGGATTGTCGATCTCCTCTTTTTTCAGCATCTCGTCCAGGGCGGCACCGTCCAGGGACAGGATGTTCAAGGCTTGCAGTTGCTGCTGTGATAAGATTTGCCGCTGTTGTAATTCTTGTGTCGGCATGATAATTTTTCCTTTCTTTCAGATTTCCGGTGCGTTTTCTATCAGTATACCACGACATCGAAAAAACGACAATTATCTTATAAAATCGGGCATGCCCGGTTACGGAGGAACGCAGATGAAAACAGTACTGCCGATCGGCGAGACCATGGCCACCGAGACTCCCGGTTGACATCGAGGGCACTCCCACCCGGCACCAAATGCAAACCGCTCTGTAGGGCAGGGGAGAGATTTACCGCTGAGTTCGTCGTTTGCAAAAGTATATAAACAAAATATCCCCCTGTATAACCGCATGATGGTATATGTGGAGAACCACGCATATCAGAATCCCAACAACGAAGAGATGAATAAGGAATAAATCCCCGGTTATCTGGAAGGGAGATGCAAAATGCGTACGAGCAACAAATACGATGAGATCCTGTCTCTTCCTCACCACGTCTCCAAGACGCGACCACAGATTCCGATGTCAGATCGAGCAGCGCAGTTCGCGCCCTTCGCCGCCCTCACAGGCTATGATTCTGCAATCAAGGAAACCGGGCGTCTGACCGACGAAAGGATTGAGCTTGATAGAGGCCTAAAAACAATCAATTCAAGTTTATAGAGAGTCACCGTTATGATTAGAGAATTTCAAAGGGATGATATAAATAAAGTTGCAGATATATGGTTGGATACAAATATAAAGGCACATAATTTTATCCCCGCCGAATACTGGAAAAGCAATTTCAAATCAGTAAAAGAAGCGTTGTTACTAGCAGAGGTTTATGTGTATGAGTATGATAAAGTGTGTGTTTTCAAAAAACTCTTTGCTGATTTGTTCCATTTGTTTTAATACAACAGAATTGGCAAATATATCAATCAAACAAGAGTTACAAAACGCCGGTTTGCTTGAGGGCATTAAAACTTTTAGAAACGGGCCCTCCACGGACAAACTTGCATTTTTGCAAACAATCAAAAAGAAAAGAGCGTTGAAACTTTGCGTTTCAACGCTCTTTTAGTGGTTGCGGGGGTGGTGCCAAAATGCTTTCAGGTTGCCACTGAAGAAGGGCAGGCCCGCTCCCTCTTGCGGTGCCCGGCTCGACCTTCGGCGGACGGTGCCGCCTCACCCTTGTCGACCGCTGCGCCAAAAAATCCTCCCTGCACCCGCCGCTGGCGGCGGTCGGATTTTTTGCCCCACGAGCTCCGCTCACCGGTCTCACATTCCAAAGCCGTGGTTCAAACCCTACCTCAGGCAATAAAAAACAGCCGTCCGAAATGGACGGCTGTTTTTCATTGGTTGCGGGGACAGGACTTGAACCTGCGACCTCCGGGTTATGAGCCCGACGAGCTACCATCTGCTCTACCCCGCGATATTCAGGCATCCCGCGTTGGGGTGCTAGATTATAATAGCACAAGGCGGGGTGCCTGTCAAGAGGTTTGCACAAAAAACTTTTTGTATTTCACAGGGCCGGCCCGGCCGCAGCCTGCGGTCAGGACAGTTCAAACATACCGTTATACAGCTGGTAGTACTCGCCCTTGTGGGCCAGCAGTTCCTCGTGGGTGCCGCGCTCCACAATGTGGCCGTGCTCCAGCACGATGATGGCATCGGCGTTGCGCACCGTGGAAAGCCGGTGGGCAATGACGAACACCGTGCGGCCTTCCATCAGGCGGTCCATACCCTTTTCGATCAGCGCTTCGGTGCGGGTATCGATGCTGGAGGTGGCTTCGTCCAGGATCAGCACCGGCGGGTCCGCCACGGCTGCCCGGGCAATGGCCAGCAGCTGGCGCTGGCCCTGGCTGAGGTTGGCGCCGTCGGCGGTGACCATGGTATCATAGCCCTGGGGCAGACGGCGGATGAAGGAGTCGGCGTTGGCAATTTTGGCGGCTTCCTCGATCTCCTGCTGCGTGGCATCCAGCTTGCCGAAGCGGATGTTGTCCGCCACGGTACCGGTAAACAGATGGGTGTCCTGCAGCACGATGCCCAGGCTGCGGCGCAAGGCATCCTTGCGGATAAGCCGCACATCGATGCCGTCGTAGGTGATGGAGCCCGCCGTGACATCATAAAAGCGGTTGATAAGGTTGGTGATGGTGGTCTTGCCTGCGCCGGTGGAGCCGACAAAAGCGATCTTCTGGCCGGGCTTGGCGTAAAGGGACAGCCCCTGCAGAATCTTCTGACCTTTCACATAGCCGAAGTCCACATTATGGAACCGCACATCCCCTTCCAGCGGCTGGAACGGCACCCCGGGACGGCTGCGGTCACACCAGGCCCAGCGGCCGGTGGTTTCCCCTTGGGCGCACTCGGTGAGGGTACCGTCGGGGCCTTGCCGCACCGTGACAAGGTCCACGGTACCCTCGTCCACTTCCGGGTCCTCCTCCATGGTGGCAAAGATGCGCTCGGCACCGGCCAGCGCGGCCAGCAGGAAGTTGCCCTGCTGGGTGAACTGGTTGATGGGCATGGTGGTCTGGCGCACAAAGACCAGATAGCTGGCCAGGCTGCCCAGGTCGGTCCAGCCTTTCATGACCATAAGACCACCCAGCACCGCGATGACCGCGTAGTTGATATAGCCGATACTGACCACCGCCGGGATCATGGTGGCGGCGTAGCTCTGGGCGCCGGTACCGGCCTTGCGCAGTTTTTCGTTGCGTTCGGCAAAGCCGGCCAGGTCGGCATCCTGATGGTTGAACACCTTAATGACCTTCTGCCCGGCGATCATCTCCTCGATATAGGCGTCCAGCTCACCCAGGCAGCCCTGCTGCTTGGCATAGTAGACGCGGCTGTGCCGGGTGCTGAAGTTGATATACC
This sequence comes from Candidatus Gemmiger excrementigallinarum, assembly GCA_019116445.1. Taxonomy (GTDB): domain Bacteria; phylum Bacillota; class Clostridia; order Oscillospirales; family Ruminococcaceae; genus Gemmiger; species Gemmiger excrementigallinarum. The sequence continues at coordinate 124,259 of DXBP01000049.1, read as the reverse complement.
AGAACATGGCAGCGTAGCCCACCACAATGAGCAGCGACAGCTGCCAGTTGAGCACAAACAGCAGAATCAGGGTGCCCGCCACCTGGATGAAGGTCTGGATGACCAGGGCAAAGCTGTTGTTCAGCGCGTCGGATACGGTATCCACGTCGTTGGTGAACAGGCTCATGAGGTCGCCTTTGCGGTGGGTATCGAAGAACTGCAGCGGCAGCGTCTGCAAATGGGCAAAGAGGTCGCGGCGAATCTCCCGCAGAATTTTCTGGGCGGCGCGGACCATGATCTGGCTGTAGCCCAGGGTGCAGAGAGCGCCGACGATGTAGACCACCGCCGTCAGACCCACACCGGCGGCCAGGTAGGTCAGGCTGCCGTTTTCCAGCAAACCGTTGACCACGGGGCGGATCATGTAGGTGCCTATCAGGGAGGCAATGGCGCTGAGGGAAGCCAGCACCGCCACCAGGGCCAGCATGATACGGTGATGTTTGAGATAGCCGCCCAGGCAGCGGAGGGTATGCCCCAGGTTCTGCGGGCGGCGCCCGCCGGTAACTCGCATCATTGTGCGTCGCCCCCTTTCCGCTGCGATTGGTAGATTTCCTGATAAATGGTATCGTGGGCCAGCAGGTCGGCGTGGGTACCCACGGCGTGGAGCCTGCCGTCGTCCAGGATGACGATGAGGTCGGCGCTCTGCACCGAACTGATGCGCTGGGCGATGATGAGTTTGGTCACATCGGTGAGTTCCGCCAGGGCGTGGCGGATGCCGGATTCGGTGGCGGTGTCCACGGCGCTGGTGGAGTCATCAAAAATCAGCACCTTGGGATGTTTGAGCAGGGTGCGGGCGATGCACAGGCGCTGTTTCTGACCGCCCGATACATTGACGCCGCCCTGGCCCAGGTCGGTGTCCAGGCCCTGGGGCATCCGGTTCAGGAATTCATCGGCGCGGGCCGCGCGGCAGGCTTCCCACAGCTGGTCGTCGGTGGCGTCGGGGTTGCCCCATTTCAGGTTGTCCCGGATGGTACCGGAGAACAGCAGGTTCTTTTGCAGCACGATGCCCACGGCATCCCGCAGGGCCGCCAGGTCGTAGTCCCGCACGTCCCGGCCGCCCACTTTGACGGTGCCGGCGGTGGCGTCGTACAGGCGGGGGATCAGCTGGACCAGAGTGGTTTTGGCCGAACCGGTGCCGCCGATGATGCCCACGGTGGCCCCTGCCGGGATGTGCAGCGTAATGTCGGACAGAGCGTTTTTCTCCGCCTGTTCGTTGTATTTGAAGCTGACATTCTCGAAGTCGATGGCGCCGTTTTCGATCTCGGTAACGGGCTGTTCGGCGTTGGCCAGATCGGGCTGTTCGGTGAGCACCTCGCGGATGCGGCGGGCGCTGGCCAGGGACCGGGTCATCTGCAGGAACACGCCGGAGAACATCATGACCGAGTTGAGCACCTGCAGCACATAGCTGAGGAAGGCCGTGAGCTGGCCCACGCTCATATCCCCCGTAAGGATAAAGTTACCGCCGAACCACATGATGCAGACGATGCAGGTGTACATGACCACCTGGAAGGAGGGCATATTGAGCACGGCAAAGCGGAAGGTTTCGGTGCTGGCGTCGCTGAGTTCGGCGTTGACTTCCCCGAACTGCTGGTTTTCCCAGTCGCCCCGCACAAAGGCCTTGATGACGCGGATGGCGGTAAGGCCCTCCTGGATGCGGCTGTTCAGATGGTCCACGGCGCTTTGCTGGCGGCCGTAGAGGGGCGCCACCTTGCTGACGATCCAGGCCAGCATGACGGCCAGGATGGGCGTGGCCACCAGGAACACCAGGGTAAGCCGCGGGCTGAGGATGAAGGCCATGCCCAGGCCCATGAACAGCATAAGAGGGCTGCGCACCAGCGGCCGCAAACCGGTGTTGACGGCATTGAGGAGCACGGTGGCATCGGTGGTCATACGGGTGACCAGGGATGCGGTGGAGAAGTGGTCCAGGTTGGCGAAGTCGAATTTCTGGACGGCGGCATACTCGGCCAGGCGCAGTTCCGCCGCGAAGCCGTTGGCATAGCGGGCGGCAAAGCGGGCGTACAGCAGGCCGGTAACGAGGGCCAGCACCGCGCAGAGGGCCATCAGGCCGCCCTGGCGCAGGATGATGGACATATCATGGGCGGGGACGCCCTCGTCGATAAGGGTGGACATAAGTACCGGGATGACCATTTCGCATCCACATTCAAGAAAGAGCAGTCCCACCGCCACGATGAGATCGCGCCGGTAAGGTTTGCTGTAACGGAAGATCAGCCGAAGATCCTGCATAGACGGTCCCTCCTTTTGGGTTCACGGATTTCCTATACCAAAAACGGCGGGTCAGCAGCGCTTTTTGTCCGGCAGCTGGCTGACCATGATGGCGGCAAACATCAGCACACAGCCCGCCAGCTCGGAGTCCGAAAGCGTCTGCCCCAGCACAAGCCAACCGGCCAGAGCGCTGAAGACGCTTTCCAGGCACATGGCCAGGCTGGCGATGGTGGGGTCCAGTTCCCTTTGCCCGATGATCTGCAGCGTGTAGGCCACGCCGCTGGACATAATGCCGCAGTAGAGCACCGGCACCGCCGCCCCGGCAAACTGCGCCAGGGTGGGTTGTTCAAAGAGGAACATACAGACGGTGGACAACACCGCCATGGTAAAGAACTGGGCAAAACTGAGCTGGACGCCGTCGAGCCGGGGGCTGAAGTGGTTTACCAGCAGGATCTGCAGCGTGAACAGCACCGCGCAGAGCAGCAGCTGCCATTCGCCGCCGGTCAGGGCCAGGCTGTCCCGCCCGGCCAGGCAGAGCAGATACAGCCCCGCCACACTGACCCCCACACAGACCCACAGTTTGGGGCCGGGGCGACGGCCCAGAAAAATCCCGCACACCGGCACCAGCACCACGTACAGGGTCGTCATGAAGCCGGCCTTGGCGGCGCTGGTGGTGCCGATGCCCATTTGCTGGGCGGCGCAGGCCGTAAACAGCACGATACCGCACAACCCGCCGCCGGTGACCAGGGTTTTGCCGTGGAGCCAGAAGGGCAGGCGCTGTCCCCTGTGGTGCTGGGCAGCCCGGCGCGCCCCCATAAGCCCCAGCAGAAAGGCACAGGCCAGCCAGCTGCGGCCGGCCAGGAAGGTGTACGGCCCCATGTAACCGCTGCCCACGCTCTGGGCCACAAAGGAGGTGCCCCAAAGCAGCGCCGCAAACACCAGCAGCAGGGTGTTGCGCAGTTGTTTTTTGTTTTCCATCCTTTGTTTTTTCCTCCCTTTGTAGCCACAAAACCGCCCGCACCGTCTACACTGACGGCACGGGCGGCACGGTATTCATTTGTTTGGGTGTTACGCATCCTCTTCGACGGTGGTCAGTTCCTCACTGCCCAGACCCTGGATCTTCAGGCCGCCGGTGATGTAGTAGATGCTGGAATCGTAGCTGATGTTGACCTTGTACTGCTTGCCGGGGGTCAGACCGGTGATGGTGTAGTTGTAGCAGGTGCCGTCGGTGGTGTAGTAGATGGTGGAACCCTGCACATAGCTGGTCATCGTCTTATCGTCGGAGAGCTGCCATATCGCCACCTTGAAGACCTGATAGTTTTCGTTGGTGGATTCGGTGGTGGCATAACCGGTAACGGTGATGCTGTCCGAAGCGGGGACAAAGTATTCGGTACTGCGGTTCTGGATGCCGTTGAAGGCCACGTACAGGGTATCCCCCGCCGCCTGGGTGACCAGCTTGGCGGAGGTGGAGTCGAATCCTTCGGGGAAGGTAACGTCGCCGCCCGCAGTGGCCATGACCTTGGCGGCTTCCTCATCCTCGCCGGCGCCTTCCTCGCGGAAGCCCAGAACCGTGACGGCTTTGACAACAAAATCTTTCATTGCCTGCTTGGGGGAACAGGCGGACAGCGAAAGGGCCAGGCACAGGGCCAGCGCCAGAGCGATCCAGGTGCGGGTACGTTTCATATCGACAAACCTCCATGGGCTGAAATCATAGTTGGGTGACATATAAAGGTATTATACCGCATTTGCCGTTTCCGCACAAGGTTTTTACAAAAAAACCACAACTCGCCGCGCCAGCCCGGCAAAAAACCGGCCTCCCTGGAGGGAGGCCGGTCGTTACAGGGTATGCCCGTTATCCGCGGTACAAATCCTTTTGTTATTTGTCTGTGCGGCGGCGTTTGGCGGCCAGCAGCACCGCCAACAGGCCCAGCGAACCTGCGGCCAGCACCACCCACATCAGGGGCTGGCTGTCATCGCCGGTTTGGGGAATCACCGCAGCCGCTGCCTGGGCCGCGGGTGCCGCGGCGGCAGAAACATTCTGTGCCGGGGCCGGGGTCTTGGCAGGGGTGTTGGAGCCGGAATCCGACCCGTTGTTGGAACCATTGTCCGGGGTTTCGCCGGGGTCCGGGGAAGGTACAGGTTCCGTCGTTTCCTCTTTGGTATTCACAAAGGCCACGTTGGTGACGCCATCCGCTGCAATGCGGCCGGTGGCGTTGTTATCCGCCACCGTTGTGACGTAGCCATCCTGGCCGGCCTCGGTTTCGGTGACCGTGTAGGTGATGCCTGCCGGCAGCCCCTCGGCCATGATGCGGCCATTATGGGGCAGCTGGAAGGTCGCCACACCGTTCTTGAATTCCATACCGCCGTACCAGCCGTTGAGGGTGCTGCCGCTCAGGGTCACGGTAAAGTTGAACAGGCGGTCGGTTTCGCCCTGACTGCCCGCCACCGTTTTGGAAACCACCAGATCGCCCTGGCTGGAAGAGGTATTGGTCTGCCATACCAGCACGTAGGGGGAGAAACCGTCCGTTTCAAAGGTGATGTGATCTCCTTCTACCGTTACGCTTTCCCGCTCTACTATGCAGGTGTCGATCTTGTTTTCGATCTGGGATACACCCATGTCGCGGTGCATATCGGTAAAATGCAGCAGTTCGAATTTGGTGCTGGCATCGGTGCCTTCGGGCAGCGGCCAGTATACCGTTACACCCTGGCTGGCCTTGACCCAGGCATTGCCGTTTTTGGTGTCCACCAGGTCCAGATACTTGCACTCGTAGTGACGGTATGTGCCTTCATCCAGGTTGGGAGTTTCCACCTCTGCCAGGACTTCATCGGCCCGTTCCCGCAGAAGCTGGGTATTGGACTTGTTTTCCTTATTGGTGTTGTTCTCGATGATATTGTCAAAGAGCAGCGCCACACCGGAGGTATCCGCCACCTGCACGTTGCTGTCGTTGATGGTGTAGGTAGTGCCGGACTGCGCGACCACGCCGGGGGCGTCCTTGGCGACCGCACTGCCGTCATTCGTCAGTGCACCGTACTGGACATGGTCGGTGGTGCTGCGCACGGTCATCTGCGAGTCGGCGGTACGCAGGTAATAGGCTCTGCCATTGTATTGCAGGGTCACATAGTCCTGCTCGATGCTTTCGCCGTAGACCCGCATACCCAGGGTTTCGTTCAGATAATCGGTGACCACAAAATCATCGCTGTCTACCACGACCTGCTCGTCGCCCACCTGGTGCAGGAACTGGATGCGCACCTGGGTGTTGCCGGTGTTTTCATCCGGTGCAAACCGATAGACCTTCGTTGCACCGGTACCGTACAGTTGGGCGTCCCACTGCATGGTGGTTTCGTCCTTTTTGTACTGCAAGCCGAGTTCACCCGCCTCGATGCTGGTTACGCCGGGAATATTGACCGTAAAGCCGGGCACCGGGAAGCCATTGCTGGTCCCCACAGTGGTGCCGGAGTCATCCACCACGCCGGTGTAGCCCTGACCGCCCACATAGATGGTCATGCCCGCGGGGGCAATGTCGGCGTATTTGACAAAGGTGAGCCAGGTTTTTTGGGGATGGCTCTGGCCCACTTCCAGGGTGCGTTCCTGTTCCAGCATAGCGGCGCTGGGCGCAAACCATTTTGCCGTATCGGCGGCCGCTGCCGCGGACTCGCCGCCTGCGGCATCGGTAAAGACGACCAGTTTGGTGCCGGTGGCGGCAGAGGGTTCTTCCAGCCAGGTGGGGGTTCTGCCATTCAGTACCGGCGTAATGGTAGCCGGACTGGTATTACTGCCGGTGTAGGCAGCTTCTACATTGATGTAGCTGTTTCTTTCCGCGTCAGGAGCGGCAGCGTCTGCAATGTACAGCGCCACATCATCGGCGGAATCGATCTGCGGGGCGCCGCTCAGGCTCATTTTCCCACTACTATCTACTAGTATACCATTTGCAAAAGTTTTGCTGGCGCCGGAACCCTTTGCTGAGGATTTGTTACCGAATATTTGACCACCTTGCAGATTAAGTGTACCAATGGTCTTAATTCCTCCTACCCATGTTCCCGAATTGTTGGAGATTGTACCGCCTTTCAGGGTTGTGGTTCCCATGTTATACAAGCCGCCGGTGTTAGTAGAACTGTTGTTTGTAATTGTTCCCTGTTCCATCACAAACGTTCCTTGTCTTTCTATACTTACACCGCCAGCATATGTACCAGTCTGATATTCAGCGTGGTTATTTGATATCGTTCCCCCTTTCATAACAAACTGACCAGAGTACACACTTACACCACCGGCATTGCGTTGGCTTTGATTCTTATCAATTAGCCCTTCAAACATCGTGAATTGGCTAAGCGACACATAAACGCCGCCACTCATGCCGCCTTCGTTTTTGCTGATAGAACCTCCGTGCATTTCAAAAACACTTTGGTTATATATCCCCACTCCCCCTGTAGAGTAAGCACCATTCTCATTTTTGTCGATGGCACCACCATACATTGTCAATGTACTTTGATATAAGGCAACACCACCGGCTCCATTTGCACCATAATTTTCCTTAATAAAACACCCTTCATAGAGAATCGCATTACTTTCTGTTAAGTTTATACCACCGCCCAAAGAACTATCATTATTACATATGCTACCACCCTTCAGATCGGCGTCACTTCCGTTCGTTAAAAAAACACCGCCACCGGAGCCCCGGTCTCCATATGCAAAGTTGTAATCTATTGTCCCCTGTTCCAAAGTGAAGGTACTTCCATCTAAGCAGACGCCTCCACCCAAACCTATACTGTAAATCCATCCCGGTGTAGCATTGCCTGTGATTCTTCCTCCCACCATCGTGAAAGAACCATTTTTTACATATACTGCGCCACCGTAACCATCCACTGGTGTAACAGAAGCTTCTTCCGGTGAAAATCCTGCACGGTTACCTGCAATATTGCCAGATTCCAGGGTCAGACTGCCATCTACCACATAGATAGCGCCGCCTTTGCCAACGTTTTCCGGGTCTCCAGTCGGCGCAATCTCATCCGAACGGTCACCATTGGTAATAACACCACCATTTACTATGCAGGTCCCGCTCTCCTCATCCAATGTCCAGCCCAAATCCTGCTCTTTGCCTGTCCCCACATATTCATCTGTAGAAATACTACCTGTGGTCATCAAATCCCGGAACTTATGCACCACACCCGGCTGGCAATCCTGGATTATCAGGCTGCTGTCCGCGCCCAGTACCTCGATGTGGTTTTCCATCAGATTCAGTACGTTTCCGTTAAGGCAAAGAGTCACGTTGCCCTCAATTTTTAGGATATGGGCAGTTTTATTTGCCACTTCATATTGTCCCAGGCTCACGTTCCCATCCAGGTAATAGCTGCCTTCGGGAAGGATATAACCGTCTTCACCAAGCATTGCATCCAGTGCAGCCTGATTCAACGGGGTATACCCCTCGTGCGTTCCGTGTTCCCCATCGGTTGACAAAGCGACCGGGGTATTGCTCCCGTTGGAGGGCGCCTGTTCTTCGGAAGTTTCCGGGGCCTGCGGGGTTTCCGGTCCTTCCGGTTTCTCTTCGGGTTCCGCCGCCTTGCCCGCGCACTGAGTCAGGTCCTCGGCACACACCGGGCAAGCATCATTCACGGCACCTTCGGTGCACAGTTCCGTGCAGGTACACACCGGCGTTTCCGCTTCGGGTTCACCTTCGGAATCCGCCGGGGTTTCGGCCGCTTTGCCCGCGCACCGGGCAGAATCCTCGGCGCATACCGGGCAGGCCTCATTCACGGCACCTTCGGTGCACAGCTCCGTGCAGGTGCACACCGGCGTTTCCGCTTCGGGTTCGCCTTCGGAATCCGCCGGGGTTTCGGCCGCTTTGCCCGCGCACTGGGTCAAATCCTCGGCACATACCGGGCAAGTGTCATTCACGGTGCCTTCGGTGCACAGCTCCGTGCAGGTGCACACCGGCGTTTCCGCTGTTTCGTCCACAGCATAGACCGGCAGCGCGCTCATACAGAGCGAAGCCGCCATAGCCAACGCTGTGATGGTGGAAAATAAGCGTTTCATACGTCCTCCTCTTCACATATTGCGACTTCCTTCGCGAGCGAAAAGGCAGACAATATCGTTCTTATGTCGTATAATAAAAAACGATTCCAAAACCCCTTGGTTTCGTCTTCGCAGCGTGTGATTTGTGCCAAAAAAAGGCACAAATTATGTATCTGGGCATCGAACGGAATTTCCTAGTTTTTCCATGCAGAATTTCGACTTATTTTCCGTGCGCCCAGCGCAAAAACGTGTCCTGCGCCACGCCAAGCTGCCGTGCCGCCTGCCGTGAAGTGATGCGTCCCTGCTCCCACTGCTGCCGGACCCACTCAAATTCCGCCGGCACCTGCTTGCGCGGCCGCCCGAACCGCACCCCTCGCAGCCGCGCCGCCGCGATGCCCTCCTGCTGGCGCTGGCGGATATTTTCCCGCTCGGTCTGCGCTACATACGACAATATCTGCAATACCAAGTCCGCCACAAAGGTCCCCGTCAGGTCCCGGCCCGTCTGGCGGGTATCCAGCAGCGGCATATCCAGCACCACAATATCCGCTTGCCTGCTTTTGGTGATCACCCGCCATTGGTCCAGAATTTCATCGTAATTGCGCCCCAGCCGGTCGATGGACTTCACCACCAGAATGTCATGGGGTTTCAGCCGCCGGATCAGCTTCTGGTACTGCGGCCGGTTGAAGTCCTTGCCGCTGAGTTTGTCCATAAAAATATGGTTCTCCGCAACCGGGAACTCCCGCAGCGCAATCAGCTGCCGGTCCTCGCACTGTTCTTTGGTGGAAACACGCACATACCCATAAACCATCGATTCCATGCAAAACCCTCCTGCCAAAAAGTGAAATCTTCTTCGCTATAATTGTATAATTTTCCACGTTTCCATGCAGGAACTCCCGGAGAGGTGCCGGTTTGTTTTCCACCGCTCCGCAGCAAAAAAACCGCCCGCCCGGGTATTTCCGGGCGGGCGGTGCTGTGTTTGTGCCGTTACAAAAAGCGGCGAATATCCTCGGCCAGTTTTTCCTCCAGGGCGATGAGGCGCTTGGTAATGTCCTTGGCGTCCTCGCTGGCGGCTTCGTACTGGTTCAGGTAGCGGTTCAGGGATTTGACCCCCATGTTGCAGCCATCGGTGATGAGGTCGGCGATGGTGGCGTCGCTCTCGTTCATGGTGAGCATGGCCCCGGTCTTGATCCAGGACATACCCTGGGCAATGGGGTTGGGTTCCTTGCCCTCGTCGTGAAAATCGTGCAGCGCCGTGACGATCTCGTTTTGCAGCTGCTGGTGTTCGGTGCGGCAGCGGGCCAGCGCGTCCCGCAGGGACTGGCTTTTGGCCGTGTCCATCACCTGGTCGATGGCCGAAAGGCCCATGGCCACCCCGGCGTCACATTCCCGCAGCAGTTTGATGGTATCCGGTTCGATCATACCTACACTCTCCTTCCCTTTTTGGGGTAGTATGCCCCAACAGAGAAGAAACGATACACGGTTTCAGTGCCCCAGACGGACTTTGAAATCCCGGTAGCCGAATTCCTTCAGCACCCGGCAGCTGCCGTCGGCGGCCCGGGCCAGAATGGCGGGCAGCGGCATACCGTTGAAGGTGTTGTTCTTGCAGGTGGTATAAATCGCCATATCCCCGAAGACCAGCAGGTCGCCGGGCTGGGGTTCCGCGTCAAAGCTGTAATCCCCGATCACATCCCCCGCCAGGCAGGTGGGGCCCGCCAGCCGCACGGTGCAGGGCTTTTCCCCCGCGTCGGCGGCAAACAGCAGCGGCGGACGATAGGGCATCTCGATGACGTCCGGCATGTGGCAGGCGGCACTGGCGTCCAGAATGGCCACCGTGGTATCGCCGTTATGCACCACATCCAGCACCCGGGTCAGCAGGAACCCGGCGTTGAGGGCACAGGCCTCCCCCGGTTCCAGGTACACCGTCACGCCCCAGTCGGCCTGGGCCCGGGCGATGCAGCGTTCCAGGGTGGCAATATCGTACCCCGGGCGGGTGATATGGTGCCCGCCGCCCATGTTGAGCCACTTCATGGCGGGCAGCAGGTCACCGAATTTGGCGGCCACCGCGTCCAGCGTTACCTCCAGGGCGTCGGAATCCTGCTCGCACAGGGTATGGAAGTGCAGCCCGTCCAAAAGTTCCGGCAGGGCCGGGTTTTGGGCCACCGCGGCGTCCCACTGGGCGCGGGTGGTGCCCAGGCGGCTGCCGGGGGCGCAGGGATCATAGATGGCATGGCCTTCCTGGGTGGAGCACTCGGGGTTCACCCGCAGGCCCACGCTTTTGCCCGCAGCCTTGGCGGCGGGGCCGAACTTGCCCAGCTGGGCCGGGGAGTTGAACACGATGTGGTCGGCCCAGCGCAGCAGTTCCTCCATCTCGTCGTCCCGGTAGGCGGCGCAGAAAACGTGGACCTCTCCCTCGGGCATTTCCTCGGCACCCAGGCGCGCCTCATACAGGCCGCTGGCCTCGGTGCCCGCCAGATGGGGGGCCAGAATGGGGTACAGGTCGTAGTTGCTGAAAGCCTTTTGCGCCAGCAGCACCTTGCAGCCGGTGCGCCGGGCCAGTTCGCCCAGAATCTCGGCGTTGCGGGCCAGCGCCCCTTCGTCCAGCAGGTAGCAGGGGGTGGGCAGGTTCGCCCATTCCCCGGGCACCCTGCCGCCGATGGCCGCAAAGGGCGGGCGGGTATCCACGGCGGACATCAGTCCACCAGCGCCGGGGCGCGGTTCTCGCTGCGGGGCAGGCCGTACTTATCCAGCGCATCCAGGAACGGATCGGGGTTGAACTCCTCCACGGTGTAGACGCCGGGCTTGGTCCACTGGCCGGTGAGCATCATCAGGGCGCCGCACATGGCCGGCACGCCGGTGGTGTAGCTGATGGCCTGGCTGCCCACCTCACGGTAGCATTCCTGGTGGTCGCAGACGTTATAGATGTAGTAGGTCTTGGGCTGGCCGTCCTTGGTGCCGGTGAAGATGCAGCCGATGTTGGTCTTGCCCTTGGTGCGGGGGCCCAGGCTGGCCGGGTCGGGCAGCAAGGCTTTGAGGAACTGGATGGGGACGATCTCCTGGCCGTTGTAGTTGATGGGGGTGGTGGAGAGCATACCCACATCCTCCAGGCAGCGCATGTGGTCCAGATAGCTCTGGCCGAAGGTCATGAAGAAGCGGATGCGCTTGACATCGGGGAAGTTCTTGCCCAGGGACTCGATCTCCTCGTGGTGGAGCAGGTACATATCCTTTTTGCCCACCTGGTCAAAGTCGTATTCCCGCTTGATGCTCATGGCCGGGATCTCCACCCAGCGGCCGTTTTCCATGTAGCTGCCGGGAGCGCTGACTTCCCGAAGGTTGATTTCGGGGTTGAAGTTGGTGGCAAAGGCATAGCCGTGGTCGCCGCCGTTGCAGTCCAGAATGTCGATGGTATCGATGGTGTCGAACTCGTGCTTGGCGGCATAGGCGCAGTAAGCCTGGGTCACGCCCGGGTCAAAGCCGCAGCCCAGCAGGGCGGTGAGGCCGGCGTCCTCGAACTTTTTCTTGTAGGCCCACTGCCAGGAGTAGTCGAAGTAGGCGGAGAAGCCCGCTTCCTTGCAGCGCTTCTCGTAGATGGCGCGCCACTCGGGGTCGTCGGTGTTTTCGGGCTCGTAGTTGGCGGTGTCCATGTAGTTGACGCCGCAGGCCAGGCAGGCGTCCATGATGGTCAGGTCCTGGTAGGGCAGGGCGATGTTCATGACCAGGTCAGGTTGGTAGCTCTTGATGAGGGCGATCAGCTGGTCAACATCGTCGGCATCCACCTGGGCGGTGGTGATTTTGGTTTTGGTGGTGGGGGCCAGTTTTTCGGCCAGGGCGTCACACTTGGATTTGGTGCGGCTGGCAATGCACAGTTCGGTGAAAACGTCGCTGACCTGGCAGCACTTGTGGATGGCGACACTGGCAACGCCGCCGCAGCCGATGACAAGAACTTTGCTCATGGTGATGACTCCTTTTTGTACGATTTGTTGTTCCTTCTTTGCTTTTGTTCCTTTTTTGCAAAAAAGGAACCGAAAAAACTCCAAACGAATATAAAAACAAAAAAGTAAAACCCGGAATCTTTGCCGCCGCGGGGGTTCGGGCACGCCCGAATTGTAAGTGGAGCACCGCCAAAACGGCAGGAAAAACAGTCTTTCCAGGCGTTTTTCCCCGTTTTGGCGTGGGCGACTTCTTCTTTGGGGGTCTTGGGGGCGTGCAGCCCCCAAGCCGTGCCCCGCGCCTCGGAACTAGCGGCGACTTTTTCGGTTCCTTTTTGGTCGGTCAAAAAGGAACGTTCCGCAGCCTTTCGGCATCGCGAACCTTCCGGGTCAACCGCCCTCAAACGTGGGGCCGGTTATGTACCAGCGCCAGCAGCAGTTCCCGCAGGGTCTTGCAGGCGGTGGCGGTGGACACGCCGCTGGCATCCAGCATGGGGGCCAGTTCGTTGAGGTCGGCGCCCACGATGTTGGCCCGGGTCACGGTGCGGATGGCGTCCAGCAGCTGCACAAAGGTGACGCCCCCTGCTTCCGGCGTGCCGGTGCCGGGGAAGGCCGACGGGTCCAGACAGTCCATATCAATGGTCAGGTAGACCGGAACCTTGGTATCGCACAGCCACTGGGTCAGTTCCGCAAGCCCCGTAAAATCAAACCGGTGCATATCGGTATGGGCAGCGGCAAAGTCAAACTCTTCCCGGTCGCCGCTGCGGATGCAGAACTGATGGATGCGTCCGTCGCCCAGAATATCGTGGCAGCGGCGGATGACGCAGGCGTGGCTGAGCTTTGCGCCCAGGTAATCGTCCCGCAGGTCGGCGTGGGCGTCAAAGTGGACGATGTGCAGTTCCGGGTAGCGGGCCGCCACCGCCCGCACGGAACCCAAGGTCACCAGATGTTCGCCGCCCAGCAACAGGGGCAGCTTGCCGTCCCGCAAAATCTCGGCCGCCCGGGATTCGATGTCGACGAGGGCGCTTTCGCTGCTGCCGAAGCACAGTTCCAGGTCGCCGCTGTCGAAGATCTCGCAGTCGGTGAGGTCGGTGTTCTGGTAGGGGCTGTAGGTTTCGATACCGTAGCTTTCGTGCCGGATGGCCGCCGGGCCGAACCGGGCGCCGGGGCGGTAACTGGTGGTGGAATCGTACGGCGCGCCGAACAGCACGATCTGGGCCGTGCGGTAGGCGCTGTCGCACCCGATAAAGTTTTCAACATTCCGCGGCAGCATTAACGATCCTCCACTTCCCGCAGCATTTCTTCCAGAAATGCCGGCAGATAAAATGCACCCACATGCAGGCGGGTGGTGTAATACCGGGTACGCATATTCAAAGCGTTCCAGGCCTTGGCGTCCAGATCATCGATGGGATGATACTTTTTGCTGGCAAAACCGAACAGCCAGTAGCCCGCCGCAAAGGTGGGGATGTGCGCCTGGTACACCCGGCTGATGGGGAAGGTGCTGGCAATGCGCTTGTGGCTGCGCTGCATGGCGTTGGCGTCCTCGGCATAGAAGGGGCTGCCCTGCTGGTTCACCATGATTCCGTCCTCTTTGAGGGCGTTGAAGCAGTTGCCGTAAAATTCCCGGGTGAACAGACCTTCCGACGGGCCGAAGGGGTCCGAGGAGTCCACAATGATGAGGTCATACTCATCCTCGCACCGGCGGATGAATTTGAGGGCGTTTTCAAAGTAGATATGCACCCGGCGATCGTCCATACGGCAGGCGTTGCCCGGCAGATAGGCCCGGCAGGCTTCCACCACCATGGGGTCCATCTCCACCAGGTCGATGCGCTCCACCCGGTCGTAGCGGGTCAGTTCCCGCACCACGCCGCCGTCACCGGCGCCGATGACCAGGATATCCTTGGCTTCCCGGTGCACCGACATGGGCACATGGGTGATCATCTCGTCGTAGATGAACTCGTCCCGCTCGGTAAGCATGACGTTGCCGTCCAGGGTGAGTACCCGGCCAAACTCCGGCGTTTCAAAAATATCAATGCGTTGGTAGTCGCTCTGCTTGGAATAGAGCTGACGGTCCACCCGGATGCTGTGTTTTACGTCCGGGGTGTGAAATTCCGAAAACCACATTTCCATGGGAAAACCCTCCTTCTCAGGCCAGCACGTTCAGGCGCAGGATGTCGGGGTCCTCGGGGCCCGTCATGCTGCAGCCTTTGGATTTGGCGTACTCGATGTAATCCAGAATTTCGGCGGTGATGCGCTCGCCCGGGGCCAGAATGGGAATGCCCGGGGGATAGCACATGACGAACTCGCTGCAGACCCGGCCCTCGGTTTCCCGCAGGGGCAGGCTGATTTTATCGGCATAGAAGGCCTGCTGGGGACTGGCCACCACCTCGGGGTCGATGTATTCCTGGTTGAGCAGGCCGGTGCCGTCGGTGTGGTAACGGCGCTTGATCTCGGCCAGGGCGCTGACCAGCCGCTCCAGTTCCTGGGGGCGGTCGCCCATGGAAAGGTAGGCGAGGATGTTGCCGATGTCACCGAACTCGATCTGGATATCATATTCATCCCGCAGGATGTCGTAGACTTCGATGCCCGCCAGACCGATGTCCCGGGTATGGATGCTGAGCTTGGTGGTGTCGAAGTCAAAGATGGAATCGCCGTTGCACAGTTCCTTGCCGAAGGCGTAGTACCCGCCGATGGCGTTGATCTCCTCCCGGGCGTACTCGGCCATATCGGCCACCTGGTGGAACACCTGGCGCCCCCGCAGGGCCAGGTTGCGCCGGGAAATATCCAGACTGGACATGAGCAGGTAGCTGCCCGAGGTAGTCTGGGTCAGGTTGATGATCTGGCGCACATAGCCCGCATGAACGTTGGGGCCGCAGAGCAGCAGGCTGGACTGGGTCAGGCTGCCGCCGCTCTTGTGCATGGACACGGCCGCCATATCGGCCCCCGCCGCCATGGCGGAAACGGGCAATCCGCCGCCAAAATAGAAGTGGGTGCCGTGGGCTTCATCGGCCAAGCAGAGCATCCCGGCGTCGTGGGCCATCCGCACGATGGCCCGCAGGTCGCTGCAGATGCCGTAGTAGGTGGGGTTGTTCACCAGCACCGCCACCGCATTGGGGTGCTCGGCAATGGCCTTGGCCACCTGTTCCCGCCGCATACCCAGGGAGATGCCCAGCCGCTGGTCCACCTCGGGGTTGACGTAGACCGGCACCGCGCCGCAGAGCACCAGGGCGTTGAGCACGCTGCGGTGCACGTTGCGGGGCAGAATGATCTCGTCCCCCCGCTTGCAGGCGGTGAGCACCATGCTCTGTACCGAGCTGGTGGTGCCGCCCACCATTAAAAAGGCGTGGGCCGCGCCGAAGGCATCGGCGGCCAGTTCCTCCGCTTCCCGGATGACCGACACCGGGTGGCAGAGATTGTCCAGGGGTTTCATGCTGTTCACATCCACGCCCACGCACTGCTGGCCCAGAAAGGCCGTCAGTTCGGGGTTGCCGCGGCCGCGCTTGTGGCCGGGCACATCAAAAGGCACCACCCGCATGCGGCGGAAATTTTCCAGCGCCTCGTGGATCGGCGCGCGGCGCTGGTCCAGACGGGTGTGGTTTCCGTTCCCGTTCATGTTTTCCTCCGTCCCGTGGTTCCTCCAAACAAAAAACGCAAGCCACACCATTGGGTGCAGACTTGCGTTGTCTTTCGCCATTTTTCGCCGCAAAGCGCCCTGTCCTCCATAAAGCGAGGGCAAGGGCGGGGCTTTTGTATCTTTGGCGTATCGTGTCCAGAGTCTATATAGCAATTCTACTTTTACTACTCTTATTGACCGTTTCACAAGTCTGCGTGAGGTGCACGCAATTTCTGGTTATCAAAAGGAACCAACTTATAAAATTTGAGCTTTTAACTCAATCAATAAGGCAACCCAAGTTGCCGATCGGCAGTGGACCCGGCTGTCCGTATGGCCTTAGCCCCTGATGGGCGGTCCTAGGTAAATTGCTTTGAAAAACTCCTACACGATTCGTCTTTCAAAATCGTGGTTATCGTACCACATCGTTCTAAAAATGTCAATGATAATTTTCACAAAAGAGCGGGGCGCCCCCGGCAAAGGGGACGCCCCGTTTCTCTATGAAATATGGAGGTGCGGGCGGCTGGCCGCGCCGCGGTTACAGGATCTCGATCTGATTGGGCTGCTTATCCGGCAGTTTTTTGGCCTCCGCCTTGGGCAGGCTCAGTTCCAGGATGCCGTCCTTGAAGCTGGCCTTCACATCCTCGGGCTTGATCTGGTCGCCCACATAGAAGCTGCGGGCGCAGGAGCCGGTGTACCGCTCCTGACGGATGTAATGCCCCTGGTCGTCCTTCTCGTCCCGGTCCTCGTTGCGGCTGGCCGTGATGGTCAGGTAGCCGTTCTGCAGGTCCAGCTTCACGTCTTCCTTCTTGAAGCCCGGCAGGTCCACGAACATATCGTAGCCGGTTTCGGTTTCCCGCACGTCGGTCTTCATCACATTGGCACTGCGTTTGCCAAACACGCGGCGCGGGTCAGAAGCCCGCATCATGCGGTCAAAGTCGCGGTCCCAATCGCTCTGGAACCAGTCATCCAACAAAGCATCGTGAAACATATAAGGAACCATCATCATAGGTCATGCCTCCCAAAATTTATCGGATACCGGTGTTTTTCCGGTGTCTTAGGTGAATTTTCCGTTCCCGGGGCGGCAGGTCTTCCGCCGGGGCTTTCGCCCTGTTCCCTTGGAACGCCTTTATTATAGCACCGAAAAATTAGCACTGTCAAGCATAGAGTGCTAATATTAACATTTCATGCAATGAACGTTCACAAAATATCCGATTTTTCCCCCGGGGGCTGTACAAACCGCCCGGGATTTTGTATGATAAAGGCACCCTATATATAAAGAAGGCAATGCAAATGGTGTATCAACTGATCTTCAGCCCCACCGGCGGCACCCAGGCCGTAGCCAACGCCCTGGCGGGCGGCCAGGTGGTGGACCTGTGTGACCGCAGCCTGGATTTCAGCGCCGTGCCCCTGACCGAACAGGACGTGGCGGTCATCGCGGTGCCCTCCTACGGGGGCCGCGTGCCGGAAATCGCCGTGGAGCGCCTGAGCCGGGTACAGGGCGGCGGCGCCCGGGCGGTGCTGGTTTGTGTGTACGGCAACCGCGCCTACGAGGATACCCTGACCGAACTGGCGGATACCGCCCAGGCTGCCGGGTTCCGCACCGTGGCCGCTGTGGCTGCCCTGGCGGAACATTCCATCGCCCGCAAGTATGCCGCAGGCCGCCCCGACGAGGCCGACAAAGCCGTGCTGCGGGATTTCTGGGCCAAGATCCAGGCCAAACTGGATGCCGGGGACACCACCGCCCCGGCCCTGCCCGGCAACCGCCCTTACAAAAAGCGCGGCGTGCGCAGCATCGTGCCCCAGGCGGGCAAGGGCTGCACTGCCTGCGGCCGCTGTGCCGCCGTCTGCCCGGTGGGCGCCATCGACGCCGCAGACCCCAAAGTCACCGACAGCAGCAAGTGCATCAGCTGTATGCGGTGCATTGCCCAGTGCCCGGTGCACGCCCGGGCCCTGAACCCCGTGCTGGTGGGCGGGCTGGAACTGGCCCTGAAGCCCCTGTGCTCCGCCCGCAAGGAGAACGAGCTGTTCCTGTAAGAGTTTGCAGCACAAAAAAGGAGCGTCCGCTCACGCGGACGCTCCTTTTGTATTGTGCCGGCTGCGGCAGGATTTACTCCACCCGCAGCAGGTCCTGGCCGGGCTTCACTTCGCCTTCCGCCAGGGTCTTGACCGCGGCATAGCGGTCGGTGTTGCAGACGATCATGGGCGTGGTGACCAGGTAGCCCGCCGCCTTGATGGCGTCGATGTCAAAGCTGATGAGCAGGTCGCCCTTCTTGACCTTCTGGCCGTTCTTTACGTGGGCGGTGAAGTGCTCGCCGTTCAGCTTGACGGTGTCGATGCCGATGTGCAGCAGCAGTTCGGCACCGCCCTCGGTCACCAGGCCGATGGCATGGTGGGTATCGAAGAGGTTATCCACGGTGGCATCCGCCGGGGCAACGAGTTTGCCCTCGGTGGGTTCAATGGCCACGCCGTCGCCCAGCACGCCGGAGGCGAAGGCTTCATCCTTCACATCGGCCATGGCCACCACGGTGCCCGCCAGGTGGGCGCCGAGGGTTTCGGCAGGGACAGCCTCCTTGGGGGCTTCTTCCTTCTTGGCAGGTTCAGCGGCGGGCGCCGGGGTTTCCACAGCCGCAGGGGCGTCGGAAGCCGGGCTTTCCATATAGTCCACCAGGTTGGACTTGATGACCGCCACCTGGGGTCCGTAGATGACCTGGATGCCGTCGCCCTTATGCACCACGCCGGAAGCGCCGCTCTGACGGAGCAGGACGTCGTTGACCTTGGCGGGGTCCACAACGGTGACGCGCAGACGGGTGGCGCAGCAGTCCACATCGGACACGTTGGCCTTGCCGCCCAGACCCTGAAGGATCAGGGCCGAAACCCCGTCGCTGCTCTTGGCACCGGAAGCGTCGGGACCTACGCCGGTCTTTTCCTTGAAGTCGGCGCGGGTATAGAGTTTGGTTTCCTCACCATCGTCCTCACGGCCGGGGGTCTTGAGGTTCATTTTGGTGATCATGAAGTAGAAGGTGAAGTAGTAGAGCACGAAGTAGAACACGCCCACGATGACCACCCAGATCCAGTGGGTCTTGGCGTTGCCCTGCAGGATGCCGAAGAGGGTAAGGTCGATGAGGCCGCCGGAGAAGGTCATGCCCACGCCCACGTTAAAGATGTGCATGAGCATATAGGCCAGACCGGCATAGACGCAGTGGACGGCGTACATGGCAGGCGCCACAAAGAGGAAGGTGAATTCCAGGGGTTCGGTGATACCGGTGAGCATGGATGTCAGCGCGGCGGAGAGCAGCAGGCCGGCCACGACCTTGCGTTTTTCGGGGCGGGCGGCGCGGTACATGGCCAGGGCCGCACCGGGCAGGCCGAAGATCATGAGGGGGAACTTACCGGCCATAAACCGGGTGGCGGAAACCGAGAACTCGGTGGTTGCCTTGGAGGCCAGCTCCGCAAAGAAGATGTTCTGGGCGCCCTGGACGGTGACACCGTCGATGACGGCGGTACCGCCCACAGCGGTCTGCCAGAAGGGCATATAGAACACATGGTGCAGGCCGAAGGGGATCAGGGCACGCTCGATGAGGCCGTAAAGCCAGGTGCCCACATAACCGGAACCCAGCACCAGGTTGCCCAGCATACCGATGCCGGTCTGGACCACGGGCCAGACGTAGAACATGACGATGCCCACCACCAGATAGACGGCGGTGCAGACGATGGGCACGAAGCGGGTGCCGCCGAAGAAGGACAGCACCTGGGGCAGCTGGGTCTTATAGAAGCGGTTGTGCAGTGCCGCCACGCCCAGACCGACGATGATACCGCCGAAGACGCCCATCTGCAGGGTGGTAATGCCCAGCATGGAGGTGGTGGTGTTGGGGGCCATGGCCTCCACGCCGCCGGCGGCGTTGATCATGGCGCTGATGGCGGTGTTCATGACCAGGTAGGCAATGGCACCGGAGAGAGCCGCGACTTCCTTCTCCTTCTTGGCCATACCGATGGCGACGCCCATGGCGAAGAGCAGGGCCAGGTTGTTGAACACGGCGCTGCCGCACTGGTTCATGATGTCCAGCACGGTGTACAGCGGGGTGCCCTGGTGGATGATGCCGGTCAGGCCGTAGGCCTCCAGCATGGTTTCGTTGGTGAACGAGCTGCCGATACCCAGCAGCAGGCCGGCGACCGGCAGCAGGGCGATGGGCAGCATAAACGAACGGCCCACGCGCTGCAGAACGCCAAAGATCTTGTCTTTCATACAGGTTCCTCCTATTTCCTAAAAAAATGTAACAGGGACATATATAAAAACAGACCCATACAACTTCCCCGCACGCCGGCGGCGAAGTCATACAGGTCTAGCCTACACTACCAAAGGTGCAGTAACTATCCAAAAGATTCTGTTGTGGTTCAGGTGGAGATCTCATGCAGGTCCCCCGCCACCCGTTTGAGGTGGATGGTCAGGTAGATCAGTTCCTCCTGCGAGAGGGTCTGATGCCAGGTTTTTTCGATGTATTCCGCCACGCACTGGGCACATTTGTAATGCGTTTTGCAGTTGCGGGCGATCAGCGCGCGGAACGCGGTATCGCTTTCGTTGTCGGAGTCGGTCATCAGTTTGCCCTGGAACAGGCGCTGGGCAAAGTAGCGCAGATGCACCACAAACCGGTGGAAGGTCAGAGATTCCCGGTCAAAGGCGCCCAGGTCCCGGTAGTAGTATTCCACCACCTGGATGACCCCTTCGATCAGGCGGGTAATATCGTACATCTCGCTCATATCGGTGTTGAGCTCGGCGTTGACGATGTGCAGCGCAATGAAGGCCGCTTCGTCGGGGTTGAGCTCCACGCCGCACCGCTCCTTCACCATAGCCAGGCACCGCTGGCCCAGCTGGTACTCGGTGGGGTAATAGCACAGGATGCTGCCCGCCAGGGGATTTTTGAACTCGATGCCCTGGGCCTTGCGCTGGATGGCAAAACTGATGTGGTCCGCCAGGGTGATGAGCAAGCTCTCGTTGAGGGGCTGGGGGATCGCCGCCTTGATCTCGGTGATCATGGCTTCGGTCAGGTCCAGGTGCTCCAGCGGGATCTGTTCCACCAGTTCCCGCAGCCGCCGCTGGCCGGACTTGTCCTCCATGCGGTAGACCTTTTCCACCTGGGCGGGGTCCACGAACTGCGCCACCTTGCGGCCAAACCCCAACCCTTTGCCGGTCACGATCATCTCGTTGCCTTTTTCGTCGATCACACAGAGGATATTGTTGTTGATGACCTTTTTGATGCGCATCGCTTCGCCCCCTCTCCGTCCGGGGCGGGCAAAAAAAATAACCAGCCCCCTAAAATCCCATTCCTGACAACAGAAGAAGATCCTAACGGAGTTGGTCTAGCCCGCATTACCGGTAACAATCCAACAGGGCCCCATCCGGGCCGCTTGCTATCTGTGAAAAGAATAACACACTCCGGCGGTGAAGTCAACCGTTTCTGCGCTGTGCCGCACCGTTTTCGTCAGAGTGCTTAATTTCAGGCCGCTTCTTTGGGCAGTTTGGCGAAAGCAGTCTGCCCAAAACCGGCGTACCAACCGGGCCCTGCCCCTGTCACCGCCCAAAAATTTACAATCCTCCGCCTTGTACCCGGCGCCCGCCGGGTGTAAGATAGAATCAGTCTAAACTGGGAGGAATCGTTATGGAGGAAAGGACCCTCACCCCGGTACCCGCCGAGCCGCAGGCCACCCCGGCTACCCCGGCGGACACTGCCGCGCCGGAGCAGGACCGCTGGGCCGACCTGGCCCCCGGTGCCCTGACCCAGGACCCCCAGGCCCTGCTGGCCGCCTGGATGGCGGGCCGGGCCATGCCCCGCCGCACGCTGGTGCGGCGGCTGATCGGGGGCATCGCCCTGACGGCGCTGCTGGCCGAGTTCATCGGATCGCTCCGGGTCATTCTGGACCAGGAGCCGGTCTTCCCGCTGGCGTTTGTCTGGCCCGTGGTTTTTTACCTGCTCTTTATGGCGGTACTGAAGGATTTTCCGCTGCTGTTTTTGCTGCGGCGCGCCCTGCGCCGGCTGCAGGACGGGACGCTCTACCCCGACCGGCTCCATCTGGTCACCCCGGACGGCGAGGAGGACCTGCCCCTCACCGACCTGATCATGGTGCAGCGGTTCAAGGGCTGGACTGTGCTCATCTGGGGCAGCTGGAAGCACCCGCAGATCGTGCCCATCCCCGACGATGCCTGCTTCGGGAAAGCGCCCTTTCTCTACGCCCGGCTGCAGGAACTGGTCACCGACATCCCGTTTTTCTGCAGCGACAAGCCGCCCCGGCGGCGCCGCCATCTGGTGGCGGGGCTGCTGGTCCTCTATGTTTTTCTGTTTACCGAAGTGGCCCTGGCGACCAGTGTTATGGGCATCCAGTCCTACACCCTGGACAACCCCAACAGCAACGCCTCGGTGGACCTGGTGTGGAAGGAAGAGGAGCACACCTTTTCCAGCCGGGATGCGGGAGAGTTCCCCTATCCGTCCACCGGGGAGTTCCAGGCCCAGTGGGTGGGGGACGATTGCTGTGCGGTGACCTACCGCGCCACCGACGGCAGCCTGCGGGTCCAGCTGCTGGAATCCGCCCCCGGCGCGGCCGAGCGGCTGCCCGACGACCCGCCCGAGGGAGCCTGGACCACCTTTTTTCACTACGATGACCCTGTCACCCTGCGCTGGGACGCCGACCTGCCCGGCTACCGGCTCCAGTCCCCGTCGGGGGAACTGCGCTTCCGCCAGTGGGAGGACTTTGACGGCATGGGGCTGGCCCTCTGTGACGACGACGGGCTGCCCATTTGGACGCTGACCGCCCGCAGCTTTCCCTGGCAGGACGGCGCTGGGAATGACATCACCGTGCAGGGGCTGCTCCTCAGCCCGGTGAGCCTGTCCCCCTCCACCACCGACGCCCTGCTGCTCTGCCCCGCCGACAGTCCCCTTTTTGCCGGGGAGGACCAGGCAGAGAACCCGGCGGCGCCCCGGTTTGAGGACACCATCGACGTCTGCGTCAACGAGGACGGGGTCTTTTTCACCTGGGACGGCGGCGTCGGCTGCTCCCAGGTGCTGGATGCCCAGGACTGCGCCCGCTGCGGCATAACGAGCGAGGCCGACCTGGGGCCGTTGGTGCTGCGCTGGGATGTAGCCTCCTTCCTGACGGTGGAGGACGGCCAGGTATGGAGCTACACCTCCTTTGACCAGGGGCAGTCCTGGCAGACAGACCAGCTGCTCATGCTGGGCAGCGATACCCTCACCGACTGGTGCTACGGTTTTGCCGGTACCGGCCAGGGCTATGCGGCGCTGAACGGCACCGATGCCAACGGCGCCCCCTGGGTGAAGGTTTTCCAGACGCTGGACCACGGTGCCAGCTGGGAACGGTTCCCCACGCCGAAGGCCGCCGACGGGGTGGTGCGCCCCCTCAACGGACTTTGCTTCTACAACGCGGGCATCGCGGTAGCCACCGCCCCCGGTGACGACGGAAGCCCCTGGCCCTATGTGTTTGCAACCACCGACGACGGCTCCACCTGGGTGGAACCGGATGTCCCCTTTGCCGCCAGCGGCCAGACCGGGGCCAACCGGCTGACCGACCTGTATTTCAGCGACACGGGGCAGTGGCTTGTGACCTTCACCCAGGCCCCCGAGGGGACCCGGGAACTGGTTTTTGAAACCCCTGACCTGACCCACGCCCCCTGGACTCTCTCCGCCCTTCACGATATTTCCTGACCTTTTGCCCACAGCGGTCCCGCCCCAGCGGCGGGGCCGCTTTTCTACACTTTCTGCGGTTTGTCCCTTGCGTGCCGGGCCGCCATGGGGTATAGTAGAGCTATACGTAAAACAGAAAGGATTGTTTCCATGCAAAGTAGAAAACCCTGGCTGTATCTGGCCGCTGCAGCCGTGCTGCTGCTGGCGCTCAAATACAGCGATGCCCTGCTGGGCGGCATCCGGCTCTTTTTTTCGCTGCTGGTGCCGCTGTTCATCGGCTGCGGCGTGGCGTACGTGCTCAACATCCTGGTTTCCCGCCTGGAAACCCTGCCCCCGCTGCGCAATCCCCAATCCAAAGTCTATCCCTTCCGCCGGGCCATCAGCATCACCGGGGCGCTGCTCATCATCGTGCTGGTGATGGCGCTCCTCGTTGTCATCATCATTCCCCAGCTCATCGACGCCTTCCGCGTCATGCTCATCAACGTGCCCCCTGCCGTCAACGAGTTCCTGGCCTGGCTGAATTCCCTGAACATCGACCTGCCCCAGCTGGAAAAATGGCTGCGCTCCCTCAATGTCAACTGGCCCGACCTGCTGCAGAAGGCCACCACCTACCTGACCTCCGGCGTGGGGGATGTGTTCAACTCCGCCATCGGCCTTGTGAGCAGCGTAGGCGGCGTGGTGATGCAGGTCATCATCAGCCTGATCTTTGCCCTGTACATCCTGGCCGGCAAAGAGCGGCTGGGCCGCCAGTTCCACGCCCTGGCCGACACCTACCTGCCTGCCAGGTTCTGTGACCGGCTGTGGTATGTGCTGGCCACCGCCCACGATACCTTTACCAAATTCTTTGTGGGCCAGTTCACCGAGGCCATCGTCATCGGCGTGCTGTGCACCCTGGGTATGCTGCTGTTCCGCCTGCCCTACGCCACCATGATCGGCACGCTGGTGGGCGCCACCGCCCTGCTGCCGGTGGTGGGCGCCTATCTGGGTGCGGGTGTGGGCGCCTTCATGATCCTGACCGTCAGCCCCCTGCAGGCCCTGGGCTTCCTCATCTTCATCGCCATCCTGCAGCAGCTGGAGGGCAACCTCATCTATCCCCGCGTTGTGGGCACCTCCATCGGTCTGCCGGGCATCTGGGTGCTCACCGCCGTGACCCTGGGCGGCGGCATCGGCGGCATTGCCGGTATGCTGCTGGCAGTGCCCATCACCGCCACGATCTACCGCCTGGTCCGCGCCGATGTGCGCCAGCGCCAGAACCTGGCCACCCGCAGCTGACCGTTTCTTTACACAGTTTTTTCCTGCCCCCTGAACAGAATTTTTCTGTTCAGGGGATTTTTTTGTCTTCCGGAAGCAAAACGCCCCCCGCCCGGGCTTGCAGCCTTTTTACATACAGGGAATTTTCTTGGCGGATTTTTTACGGTGATTTGACGGGTGTATGGTTTCGGGCCGGCGGGGGGGCCACGTATAATGACCATGGCAAGCGGCCAGGGGCCGCTGTGCTGCCGGGTGGTCCCGGCCGAATAAGAAAAGAGAGCAAGGAGAGTATTACAGTGATGCAGAACCTGAGCAAACGCGCCCTGGCACTGCTGGGCGCTGCGGCCATGTCCGCCAGCCTGGCTGCCTGCGGCAGCACCGCCTCCACCCCCGCCAGCGAGTCCACCGCGGCTACCCCCGCGGCAGAGACCGCCGCCCCCGCCACCGCCGAAACTTCCGCCAAGACCCCCAAGTACATCTTCCTCTTCATCGGCGACGGCATGAGCTATCCCCAGATCCAGAGCACCAACTACTACCTGAGCGCCCTGCAGAATGGCACCAGCATGGGCGGCGACGGCGCCATCCTCCAGCACGAGGACACCCTGACCTTCCTGGATTTCCCGGTGGTGGGCAGCGCCCAGACCTACGACAGCACCTCTTTCTGCCCCGACTCCGCCTCCACGGCCACTTCGCTGTCCACGGGCCACAAGACCTACTCCGGCACCATCAACATGGACGAGACCGGCACCGTGGCCTATGAAACCATCAGCGAAAAGCTGAAGGACCAGAAGGGCTACAAGATCGGCGTGGTATCCAGCGTGAACATCAACCATGCCACCCCCGCCGCCTTCTACTGCCACCAGGCCAGCCGCTCCAACTACTACGACATCGGCCTAGAAATGATCGACAGCAACTTTGACTACTTTGCGGGCGGCGCCCTGCTGGACCCCACCGGCGCCGACGAGGACCAGACCGACCTGTACGCCCTGGCCGCCGAGGCAGGCTACACCGTAGCCAAGACCCAGGCGGAGGCCGAGGCCATCACCGCCGGCACCGGCAAGGCCATCCTGATCGACGAGCACCTGGCCGACGGCGACGCCATGGCCTACGAGCTGGACCGCACCGACGATATGTGGAGCCTGGCCGACTACGTGGACAAGGGCATTGAAGTGCTGGACAACGACACCGGCTTCTTCATGATGGTGGAAGGCGGCAAGATCGACTGGGCCTGCCACGCCAACGACGCCGGTTCCACCATGCGCGATACCCAGGCACTCTCCGACGCGGTGGATGAGGCCGTGGAATTCTACAACGAGCACCCCGACGAAACGCTGATCCTGGTGACCGGCGACCATGAGACCGGCGGCCTGACCATCGGCTACGCGGGCACCAACTACGACACCTTCCTGCAGAACCTGGCCAACCAGAAGATCAGCTACGCCAAGTTTGACAGCGACTATGTGGCCGCGTACAAAGAGAACGGCACCTCCTTTGAGGACGTGCTGGTGGACGTGCAGAACCTCTTTGGCCTGACCACCGAGGAAGCCTCCGGCCAGCAGGGCGAGACCGGTGTGACCACCGACAATGCCAGCAGCCACCCCACCGGCGTGACCAGCGGTTCCCTGGTGATGACCGACTACGAACTGCAGAAACTCCGTGACGCCTACGACCTGACCATGACCAAGACCGAGGACACCGAGCTCAGCCAGGAAGAGTACGTCCTCTACGGTTCCTACGAGCCGCTGAGCGTCACCATCACCCACATCCTGAACAACAAGTCCGGCATCAGCTTTACCAGCTACAGCCACACCGGCCTGCCGGTGGCGGTGTTCGCCATGGGCGCCGGCCAGGACCTGTTCCAGGGCTACTATGACAACACCCAGGTCTACTTCAACCTGGCGGAGCTCACCGGTGTGGCCTGAGCCCCCGCTGTGAAACCTTCCGCTTTCCTGTCCCCCTTCTGTTGAAAACAGCGCGACCCCGCAGTGCTATGCGCCGCGGGGCCGCGCTGCGTACGGGGCCTGTTTGAAAAAAATCTTTGGTTTAGGAGAATCCTGATTATGCTGCAACGTATCTTTGGCGCGATCCTGCGGTTTTTGCGCCGTATCTGGGGCGACCAGCCGGTGGGCTGGGCCACCCTGCTGCCGGGGCTTTTGCTCACCGCCGTACTGCTGGCTTTGCCCACGGGCTACGAGGGGGCCGTCATCTACCAGGGCACCCAGAAAGTCCGGGCCACCGTGCTGGCCACCAACGAGGACACCGTCATCTCCACCGGGCTGATCCAGACCGGCGATCAGGTCTGCACCCTGCGCATCGAGGAAGGGATGTTCCAGGGGCGGGAGGTCCAGGGCACCAACCTGCTTTCGGGCAGTCTGTCCCAGGACAAGATCTTTGCCGTGGGGGACAGCGCCTTTGTGGTGGTAAGCTACCAGGGCGACACCATCACCTCGGTGACGATGATCGACCATTACCGCATCACCTGGGAAGCCGTGCTGGCGGTCATCTTCTCGCTGCTGCTCATCCTGTTTGCAGGCCCCGGCGGCGTGCGGGCGCTGCTGTCCTTCGTCATCACGGTGCTGGCCATCTGGAAGGTCATGATCCCCACCTGCCTGCGGGGCGGCAACCCGCTGGTGATGGGCCTTTTGCTGGTGGCGCTGCTGACGGTGGTGATCATCGTCTTTGTCTACGGCTATGACCGCCGCAGCCTGGTGGCGGTACTGGGCAGTATGCTGGGCACCGTGACCGCTTGCGGCCTGGGCATCCTGTTCACCCATCTGCTGAAAATCCACGGCGCCGTGATGAGCGACAGCGAAACGCTGCTGTACGCCGGGTACCAGAACCTGGACCTGACCAACATCTTTATGGCCAGCATCTTCATCGGGGCGGCAGGCGCCATGATGGACCTGGCCGTGGATATTACCAGCGGCGTGAGCGAGGTCATCCGAAAAAAGCCGGGCATCGGCCCCTGGGAGGCCGTGGGCAGCGGTATGCGCATCGGCCAGGCGGCCATGGGCACCATGACCACCACCCTGCTGCTGGCCTACTCCGGCGGGTGCATGGCCCAGCTGATGGTGTTTATGGCCCAGGGCACCCCCATCCTGAACATCCTGAACTACAAGTACGTTGCCAGCGAGATTTTGCAGACGCTGGTGGGCAGCTTCGGCCTGGTGACGGTGGCCCCCTTCACCGCCGTGGTGGCGGGGCTGCTGCTGACCCGCGGCGACCGCACCGCCCGGAACGCCTGATTTTTCTGCCGCGGTTTGCGGGCAGACCCCTGCGAGGGGCCTGCCCGTTTTTGTATTTCCCGGGAAACACTGGTTTTTTCCGGCGCGCTGTGCTACCATAAAAGGCAAAGGAGGCATCTTGTATGCTGGCATATACCTATGTGAAACAGGGCGCCTTTGCCCTGCTGGACAAACCCAAACCCACCCTGCAGAACGACCGGGACGCCATCGTGAAGGTGACGCTGGGCAGCATCTGCACCAGTGACCTGCACATCAAGCACGGGTCGGTGCCCCGGGCGGTGCCGGGCATCACGGTGGGACACGAGATGGTGGGCATTGTGGAGCAGGTAGGCGCCGGGGTGACCACCGTGCGTCCCGGCGACCGGGTGGCCGTGAACGTGGAAACCTTCTGCGGCGACTGCTTTTTCTGCCGCCACGGCTGGGTGAACAACTGCACCGACCCCGAGGGCGGCTGGGCGCTGGGCTGCCGCATCGACGGCGGCCAGGCCGAGTACGTGCGGGTGCCCTACGCCGACCAGGGGCTGACGAAGATCCCCGACACCGTCACCGACGAACAGGCGCTGTTTGTGGGCGACGTGCTGGCCACCGGCTACTGGGCGGCCCAGATCTCCGAGATCCAACCGGAGGACACCGTGCTGATTCTGGGGGCAGGCCCCACGGGGCTGTGCACCCTGCAGTGTGCGGCGCTGTACCACCCCAAACGCATCCTTGTGTGCGACAAGGACGCCGACCGCCTGGCCTTTGTGCGGGCCCACTATCCCCAGGTGCTCACCGCCCCGCCGGAAGATTTGCCGGACTTTGTGCAGGCCCACAGCGACCACGGTGGGGCCGACACCGTGCTGGAAGTAGCCGGCAGCGACGAAACCTTCCGGCTGGCGTGGCAGTGCGCCCGGCCCAACGCCATCGTGACGGTGGTGGCGCTGTACGATGCGCCCCAGGTGCTGCCGCTGCCGGATATGTACGGCAAGAACCTGATCTTCAAGACTGGCGGTGTGGACGGCTGCCACTGCCGGGAAACACTGGACCTGATCGCCGCGGGCAAGCTGGACACCACCCCGCTGGTCACCCACACCTATGACCTCAAGGACATCGAGGCGGCCTACGACCTGTTCGAGCACCGCCGGGACGGCGTCATCAAGGTGGCCATCCGCTGCTGAAAAGGAAAATCTCCCCGCCCGATGGGCGGGGAGTATTTTTGTCTGCGGGTCCTTGCCGTGCGGGCCTGGTCCCCTCTTTGAGCGCGATGCTCACATCACCATCAGCAGCGTACCGGCGCCGATGAGCACGCACCCCAGGGCCGATTTGGGGGTAACGCCCTCGTGGAGCAGCAGGGCGGCCAGCACCAGCGTGATGACGACGCTGAGCTTATCGATGGGCACCACCTTGCTGGCGGGGCCCAGCTGCAGCGCCTTGTAGTAGCACAGCCAGGAGGCGCCGGTAGCCAGCCCCGAAAGGATCAGGAACAGCCAGCTGCGGCGGTTGATCTGGGTAAGGCCGCCCTGGGCGTTGGTGAGAAACACCATACCCCAGGCCATGGCCAGCACCACGGTGGTGCGCACCGCCGTTGCCAGATTGGAGTTGACGCCATCGATGCCGATTTTGGCAAGAATGGAGGTGAGAGCCGCGAAAATCGACGACCCCAGTGCAAAAACGAGCCACATGGGGAACCGCTTCCCTTACAAAAAATGTACAGCCAACCGGGTGGCTGTCAAAGGCATTATACCACGCCGGGCGGGCAGATGCCAGCGGCCCGCGGGGCAAAATTCATTGCGTACGCAAATTACTACTTGCGCACGCAATGAATCGGGTGTATACTGCTGTACGGGAAAGGAGAGTATGCAAATGGACGATTGCATCAAATGGATGTCCATTGGCGCACGGCACACCGCCATGCACATGGACCGGGCGCTGGCCCCCTACGGGCTGAACGCCAGCCAATATATGTACGTTGTGGAGGTATGCGAGCACCCGGGGCTGACCCAGGACCGCTTTTTCCAGATTTTTTACATCCACCCCAGCAATGTGACCCGGGCCATTGTGGCGCTGGAGAAGCTGGGGTTCCTGGAGCGGCGCAGCAACCCCAAAGACCGCCGCACCTTCTGCGTCTACCCCACCCGGAAGGCGCTGGATATCTACCCTGAGATTCTTCGCCTGCGGCAGCAGTGGCAGGAACAAATTCTGACCGGGCTGGCCCCCGGCACCCGGGCCGAACTGCAGGCCGCCCTTAAACAGGCAGCCCTGTGTGCCGTAGCCCGGAACGAGGAGGAGGTGCCCGACCATGCAGACTGAAAACCCGCTGGGCAGCCGCCCGCTGCCCCAGCTGCTGGCATCCTTCGCCATTCCCAGCATCCTGGCCATGCTGGTGAGTTCCCTGTACAACATCGTGGACCAGATCTTCATCGGCCAGGGCGTGGGGTATCTGGGCAACGCCGCCACCAACGTGGCCTATCCGCTGTCCACCATCTGCCTGGCCATTGCGCTGCTCATCGGCGTGGGCAGCGCCGCCAGCTTCAACCTGAATCTGGGTGCCGGCCGGCAGGAGGCCGCCCGCCGGGTGGTGGGCTCCGCCGTGACCATGATGGTGGTGCTGGGCCTTGCCTACATGGTTGTGCTGGAACTGTTCGCTCCGCAGCTGCTGCGGCTGTTCGGCGGCACCGACAGCGTGATGCCCTACGCCCTGACCTACACCCGCATCACCGCCGTGGGTATGCCGCTGCTGATTTTGACCAACGCCATCAGCAACCTGATCCGTGCCGACGGCAGCCCCCGTTTTTCCATGGTCTGTATGCTGCTGGGCGCCATTATCAACACGATCCTGGACCCGGTGTTCATCTTCCTGTGCCACTGGGGGGTGGCCGGCGCCGCCTGGGCCACCGTCATCGGGCAGGCAGCCCGCCTGAATCCACCCAAAAACCGGGAGGCCCCCCACAGGGGCCTCCCGGTTTTGTTTTTGTGTTACAGCAGCTTGGGGGCCAGGGCCTTGCTGGTGCGGTCCCGGGCCAGGGCTGCAAGTTCCTGGTTATCCAGGGTATAGCGCAGTACCAGCACTTCGGCCACAAAAAGCACCGCGATCTTGGCTGCGATGCTGCCCGCTTCCAGCGGGCTCTCCCTGGCACCGCACAACAGCACCACGTCGGCCAGGGCCGTGCCCGGGGCGTCGGCATAGTGGGTCAGCAAAATGACCCTGGCGCCGTTCTCCTTGGCGATGCGCAGGGTTTCCATCATATCCCGGGTGGAACCGGAGTAGGACACAAACAGCACCACATCCTCGGGCACCATCAGGCTGGCCGCGATGGTCTGCATGTGGCTGTCCCCCGCTGTGCGGAATTTGGTGGATACCGTGGCAAACCGCGCCCAGATATCGTTGGCCAGGATCTGGCTGCCCCCCTGCCCGAAGCAGAACACCTGCCTTGCCCGCTGCAGCAGGGTGGCCGCTGCGTCGATGGCATCGGGGTCCAGCGCTGTGCGGGTGCCGTTGACGGCTTCCATGACCACCGCCAGGGCATGGGTGCACAGGGTGGCGGTATCGGTGCCGGGTTCCAGCTTGTTGGCCCCCGCCGCCGGCAGCGCGTTGGCCTGGGCCAGGGCGATCTTCATTTCGTTGTACCCGTCGAACCCCAGCGAGCGGCAGAACCGGAAAATCGTGGCTTCCGCCACGCCGCACTCCCCCGCCAGGGCCGAGATGGACAGATATTGCGCTTCCTCGGCATGGCGGGTCAGGTAATCGGCCACCACCCGGCCTGAGCGGGTCAGCTCGCTGTAGCGCGAGCGCAGCAGTTCCCAGAAATCACACGGATTCATGGATGGTACTCCTTTGGAGGGACGCACCCCGGCGGCGCGCCGTAAAAATGAAACATTTTTCCTAATACCAGTATAAAAGAAAGGATACGCCATGACAAGCGGGGATACTCTCTACATTTTGGCAGTATTTTTTGTACATAGTGTACAGATTTTTCAGAAATCGCTCCAGAATCCGCCTGCGCCACGGGGTTTGCCGCATTTTGGGACCTTGCAGAATATGCCGCGATGCAAAATTCTTTCATTTTTGTGGCAGGTGCAAAAATCTTTTTCCGGGCCGGTGCCGGGGGCGTCCCCGTGGGCTGCCGCCCCGCCGGCACAGCAAAAAACCACCCTGCTGTGTACAACAGCGGGGTGGTTCTGTTTTGACGCAACCTGTGGTTTTGTGCTACAATGATACAATACAGAACGGGAGGGAATGTCTATGCCGGCCGATGTCAAACGGCAGATCGCCAATAC
Source organism: Candidatus Gemmiger excrementigallinarum (assembly GCA_019116445.1). GTDB lineage: Bacteria > Bacillota > Clostridia > Oscillospirales > Ruminococcaceae > Gemmiger > Gemmiger excrementigallinarum. The sequence goes on along the minus strand of DXBP01000049.1, from coordinate 92,013 downwards.
ACTGCTCCAGCTGCTGGAGAAAAAGAGCCTGGAAAAAATCACCGTGAAGGAGCTGGTGGCCCTGTGCGGCATCAGCCGGCAGACTTTTTACTACCATTTTGAGGATGTGCTGGATGTAGTGGACTGGTGGACCCGCCAGGGTGCCCAGCAGTTGATGGAAGAAAGTATGCACACCGATGACCCCCGCAAGGCGCTGCGGCTGTTTGTGGATTACACCACCGAGCACCGCCGGACGCTGCAGCATATTTTGGCCAGCCGCTGGCGGGAACAGATGGAGCGGCGGCTGGTGCAGGTGTTCACCACCTATTTGCAGGATATGCTGCACCGGGCGCACCCCAACCTGGCCATGTCACCGGCGGATGAGGAAGCCTTCCTGACCTTTTATACCTGCGGCATTTCGGGGCTGCTGGTGGAGCAGGACCTGCGCACCGATGCTGAGAAGGAAACCATGGTCAACCAGCTGTACTGGCTGCTGTTCCAGAATCCCTGGGGGCATATCTTACATTCCTGAGCCGCCTTATTCCGCCTTGTGGGGGTGGCTCTCGCTCCAGAGTTTTTCGGCCTGGGGCTTCCAGGCTTCGGCGTAGGGCGTGGTGCGGTCGCACAGGGTGTCCACCGCTTCCGGCGACTCGTAGTCGGTGGAAACGGCGCCGGTGTCATGCACCATCTTGCGCAGCTTTTCGGGGTTTTCCAGCATGGGGCAGGGGCGCAGCATATTGCCGTTGAAGGGCTGGCCGTCGTGGTAGGCCATGAACAGCGGCGATTTCAGCGCTTCCAGCAGCGTGCAGTTGCGGATGTTCACATTGGAATAGTGGATAAAGACGCAGGGTTCCACATCGCCCCGGGCGTTGATGTGCAGGTAGCGGCGGCCGCCGGCGATGCAGCCGCCCACGTACTCGGCGTCGTTCTGGAAGTCCATGGAGAAGATGGGCTTGGTCTGGCGGAAGGCGCGGATGCGGTTGTAGACTTCGGTGCGCTGTTCCGGCGTGGGCAGCAGCTGGGGCGCGGCCCCGCTGCCCACCGGCATATAGTGGAAGAACCAGACAAACAGCGCGCCGGCATCGATGATGGAATCAAAGAAGGCTTCGCTGCTGATGTCGGCATAGTTGGCGCTGGTGTAGCAGGCCGAAATACCGAAGGGCAGCTTGTGGTCTTTCAGCAGCTTCATGGCCTTCTGGACTTTCTGGTAGGCGCCCTCGCCCCGGCGGGAATCGTTGGCGGACTCGAACCCTTCCAGGCTGAAGGCGGGCACGAAGTTCTTGACCCGCAGCATCTCCCGGCAGAATTCCTCGTCAATGAGGGTGCCGTTGGTGAAGCTCAGGAACTCGCAGTCGCTGTGCTTTTCGCACAGGGCGATAACGTCCTTTTTGCGCACCAGCGGCTCGCCGCCGGTGAAGATGTACATATAGGTGCCCAGTTCCTTGCCCTGGGTGACGATGGAATCCAGTTCCTCAAAGGTGAGGTTGAGCCGGTTGCCGTATTCCGCCGCCCAGCAGCCGGTGCAGTGCATATTGCAGGCCGAGGTGGGGTCCAGCAGAATGGCCCAGGGCACGTTGCAGTTTTCCCGGGCGCTGACCTCGTCCTGCCGGGCGCTGCCCTGCAGGCTGGCGTTGAGGATAAAGTTGCGGAAGAAAGCCTGCCGCACACCGGGGTCCAGCTCGTACACCTTCATGATCAGCTGGTACCAGTTGCTCTTTTCGTCGATGGCCTTGCGGAAGGCCGCACGCTGTTTGGCGTACCAGTCCTTCGGGGTCACGGTGTCGATGAGTTTCATGATCTTGGGGATATTGGTTTCGGGGTCTTTTTCCAGATAATGCAGAACCTGTTCCATACCGGCAGAGAGCGCGGCATTTTTCAGGGAAGAATTTTGTGCCATAACGGTGCACCTCCATACGATTGCTAGTCCTTTTGTACGCGGCGGGGGTACCGTTTTATGCCCCCCGCGGGAATGGTACTATACTACCACCCCCGCCCCGCAGCCGACACTGTTAATCTTTCCCCTTTGTCCTGACAACTTCCGACATTTGTAACGACAACGCCCTGGCATTGTAAAAGCCCCGCACCGGTCTGTGGAACCGGTGCGGGGCTTTGTTGCGGTCAGGATTCTGGCTGCGGGGGCGGCGTTATTCCAGCCCCAGGGTGATGGCGTTCACTGCTTCGGTCAGGTCCACCACCAGCGAGCGGGAAACAAGTCCCAGCGTGGTGCCGTCCAGCTGTACCAGGCAGTTGTCGCCGTCATACTGGTAGACTGTGACGGTGAGCGTGGGGAAAGCGTCGTTGTCCAGGTGGACCGTGAAGGCGGCCTCCTGCTTCTTGGACGGGGACTCGGTGTTAAATTCGTTCACCACCAGGCCGTCCACCGCCGCGGATACATCGTCGAATTCCACCACATCGTCGCCGATCTGGTAGGTATCGCCCTTCTTATCCACGGTGTAGGTGGTGTCGCCGATGGTGAAGTCGATGCTCTGCACATCGTCCCAGTTCAGGGCCAGTACCTCATCGGGGCGCAGGGTATCGTACCCGGCGGCGGCGATGGTATCGTCGTAGGTGTCGGCATCCACCTTATAGATGATAGGCGAATCGTCCATCCGCATATAGCAGTTGTCGCCTTTTTTGCCGAAGGCCAGGGTCGCGGTGCTCTGTTCCTCATCGGCGGTGGTGGTCACGGTGAAGGTCACCGCCGGGGTGTCCAGGCCGTAGTCCCCCAGCACCGAGGCATCCGCCGTGTAGGTGGCGTAGTCGGTGCGGTCCAGGTCCTTCAGCGTCGTCACAAAGTCCTCCACTTTGGTGGTGGACAGCGCCTTGTAACTGCCGTTTTCGTTGAGATAATACTCGTAGGCGTCGGTGTAGGTCAGGGCCTCATCGGGGTGGTGTTCCACCGTGAAGGCCGTTTCGCCGGTGGCGGTAAGGCCGTCCAGCGTATCGTAGTCGGGGATGTTGTCCTGGCGCATCAGGTCGTCCCGGTCGGTGGCGATATACTGTTCCAGGTCATCGTCGATGAGGTAGACGGTGCCGTCCCCCAGCGTCAGATAGCGCTTCTCGTCCATGGCGGAGTAATCGCCCATCTGCAGGGTGGTTACGCCGTCGGCGCTGGTGAAGGTGATGGTGCAGGAGGGGGTATCCAGGCCGTACTGGCCGAAGTCCTCCACATCCTCAATGATGAAGCTGGCGTGGACGCTCTCGAAATGTTCCAGGAACTCCGTCATCTTGTCCTGATCCACCGGGAAGGCGGCATCCGATGCATCGGACCAGGTATCGTCGGTCTGGGTAAAGGTCAGCGAGGTGCCGTCCTTGGTCCAGGATACTTCGGTCAGGGCGCTTTCGGCGGTGGCGAAGATCTCCTCATCCACCGTGGAGATGGTGTCCATGTGTTTCTGCACGCCGGAAACGATGGCGATGATGGCGCACAGCGCCACCAGAACGCCTACCAGGACGGCCAGTTTTTTCTGTCGATTCATACCTTTTTCCTCCTGCGCAGTACTTCATCCAGGCCCAGCAGCAGGAAGCCCACCGGGATAATGCCGATCATGCAGACCTTGAGCCAGGCGGCCGAAGAAGAGCTGATGGTCAGATAGTTGTAGTCCAGGGACTTACTGCGGATGGACACCGCGTCGGTGTTGCCGATCATCCAGGACAGGCCGTTCATGACGAAGTCCAGGTTGGCCCCCGACGAATAGGAGTTGTACATATCATCCAGCAGGTAGTCGCTGGCCACCCACAGCAGGCGGCCGCCCGCTGTGGCATCCTCCACCGACACCGCCAGCGTGAAGGGGCCGTCGATGTCGCCGTCCTCCTTATCGTAGGTGGTCATGGCATAGCCCGCCGCCTTGGAGAAGGAGTCTGTGGAAGTCTTGAGCAGCGAAGTGACGGTGGCGCCGCCGTTATCCTCCCCTACGGTCAGGCCCGCGGCGATGGGCACGATGACATGGTAATCGCCGTCCTTGAGGGGGTCGGTGATGTCGGAGGATTCGATCTCAGGCATCAGGACATAGGGTGCCGTGAAGGCGTAGTAATCACGGTTGGTATCCACCACCACACCGTCGCTGACGGTGACGCCGTAGTCCGAGAGCAGCGCCTGCAGGTTGGGCAGGTCGGCGTTTTCCTGGGGGCCGGAAAGCACCACCAGTTTGCCGCCGCCCTGCACATAGCTGCGCAGCATCGTCAGTTCCTCATCGGAAATATCGCTGGTGGGGGCGTTGATGAGCAGCACGTCGCACTCCTCGGGGATGGCGTCCACGTTCAGCAGAGAGAAATCCTCCACCGTTTCGTAGTTGCTGCGTTCCAGTTCGTCGGCGAAGGTTTCGGACAGGGCCGCCTCGCCGTGGCCGCTGAGCAGGTAGACCTGGGGCAGGTCGGTGCTGACCACATAGTCGATGGCCGAGGTGATCTGGCCCTCGCCGTCAAAGGACTGGGACACCGAACCGGTGGTGTAATAGCTGCCGGTGTCGTACTGGTAGATGTTATCGTAGGAAATATAGCGGCTCTTGTCGCCGGATTCCACCACCAGCGAGTTGTTCATCACCGTTTCCTCGGTGTACTGCTGGGCAAAGGTGGGATAGACGTCGGGGTCCTTCTTGACCACCGTGATGTGGTCGGAAAGTTCCTGGTAGCGGTCCAGCAGTTTCTGGATGACGGTATCTTCCTTGCCGGCCTGGCTGATCCAGTAGATGGTCACATCCTGCTGGAGGTTCGTGACCACCACCTTGGTATCGGAGGTCAGCGAATAGAGCTGGGCGGCGGAAATATCAAACTGGGTCCAGCTGGTGGGCAGCTTGGAGGCCAGCACGTTGACGGCGATCAGGATGGCCAGCACCACCAGGCTCAGCACAAAGCTGTAGCCGCCAACCTTGGCGGTGCGGGTGCTCAGGGCCTGCCGGTTGCGGGCCAGGGCACCCTGCCATTTGTTTTGCAAGCTGTTTTTCATCCGTTATACCTCTTTTTCTCCCAGGATTGTACGCAGAGGAACAGAAAGAACACCGCCACACTGGCGTAATAGATGATGGCGGTCACGTCAAACACGCCGTTGACGAAGGTATAGAACCGCTCGAACAGCGACAGTTTGCTCATCAGGTCGGGCAGCAGGGTCTGGAGCGAGTCGGGGCTGACGAACCAGGTAATGGCTACCGCCGCCACGCAGAGCACCAGAATGATCAGCCCTGCCACATCGGACCGGGTCAGGCGGCGCACCAGCAGCGCCAGCAGGGCCGAGAGCACCAGCAGCGCCGCCACGTTGAAGGCCGTGGAGGAGATGTAGTCCGCCAGGTCGGCGCTGTAGTAGCAGAACAGCATGACGACCACGCAGATGCCGGCGGCCATGCCCTGGGATTCGGTGAGGGAGGAGATGAACATACCGATGGCGATAAGGGCCAGCCCCAGGCAGATGAAGGCGAACAGCGCGCCGTAAGAGGTGGGCAGGTAGACATCCCCGTAGAGAGAGAAGATGAACGGATAGACGCAGGCCACCAGCATGGGGGCGATGAACACCACCGCCATGGCAAAGTATTTGCCCAGGACGATGTCTGCGCCGGTGATGGGCAGAAGGGACAGCAGCTGGTCGGTCTTTTGCTTTTTCTCCTCGGCCATGACGCGCATGGTCAGGATGGGCACCAGCGCCACAAATCCGATGCAGAAGGTGCCCAGGGCGTACTCGAAGTTGGCCACGGCCCGGTTGATGTTGTACATCATGGCGCCGATGCCGATGAACTCCAGCAAAAAGGCCCCGAACACATAGGCCAGCAGCCCATGATAGTAGAGGCTGAGCTCGTGCTTAAACACCGCTTTCATGGTCTGTCGCCTCCTTTCCGGACGGTTCGTCCTCGGTGAGTTCGATGAAGATGTTTTCCAGATCCGCCTTGAGGGGCGTCATCTGCAAAAGGGCACACCGCGCCTGGGCGAAGGCGAAGAACAGCGTGCGGCAGGCGGTCACAGGGTCCCCGGCCAGCGTTACCGTAGCCTTGCAGAGGGCCGGTTCCCCGGGGGCAACGGCCGGGTCCGCCGGCAGCACGGCGGTTTCCGGGTCCAGGGGCGCCGGCACGGCTTCGGTATCGGCGGCATCGGCAGGCTCCGCCGCTTCGGCGGGCGCAGCCGCCGGGGCCTCGGGCCGGGCATCGGGTTCCACCGTGTAATCCGCCACCACCGTCTGGTCGTCCAGGATGGCCCGCAGGGCGGCCTCGTCACATTCCGCCGTGATCACCAGGCGGTTGTTGGCGGCCAGCGTCCGCTGCAGGTTCTGGGGCGTATCGAAGGCCACCAGTTTGCCGTGGGCAATGATCAGCACGCTCTCGCAGATGGCCTGCACCTCGCTGAGGATGTGGGAACTGAGGATGACCGTGTGCTTTTGCCCCAGTTCCCGGATGAGGTCGCGGATCTCGATGATCTGCAAGGGGTCCAGGCCCACGGTGGGCTCATCCAGAATGATGTACCGCGGATTGCCCAGCAGCGCCTGGGCAATGCCCACACGCTGGCGGTACCCCTTGGACAGGTTGCGGATAAGCCGGTTTTCCATCTCGGTCAGGCGGGTTTCCTCCATGACCCGGGCCACCTCGCCCGGGATGTCCTTCTTGGCTACCCCCTTGGCCTCCGCCACAAAGCGCAGGTACTCCTCCGGCGTTTCGTCGGTGTACAGCGGCGGGATCTCGGGCAGGTAGCCGATGCACTGCTTGGCCTGGCGTGCCTGCTCAAAAATATCGTAGCCGTCGATCTTCACCTCGCCGGACGTGGCGGCCAGGCATCCCGTCATGATGTTCATGGTCGTGGATTTGCCGGCGCCGTTGGGCCCGAGAAAGCCGTAGATATGGCCATCCTCGATGGTGAAGGAAATGTCGTCCACCGCCGTGAAATCGCCATACCGCTTGGTCAGGTGTTCCACCGTTATCATAATGAAAAATTCTCCCCCTTTGAACGGTTTTAGGGGTATTGTAGGGCCCAATCGTAACAAACTGCTGAAAATATTGTGTCAACTTTGTGGAAATTGCCCCGTGCCCACCTTTTTCCGGGGAAGATCGCGCCGCACAACAAAAGGCGCCCCCGCTCAGCGCGGGGGCGCATACACACATTTTTTCTTTATGCGGTGTAAAACCGCAGGCAGCCGGCATCCTCGTCCGCCTCATATCCCAGGCCAAACAGCCGGCAGAAATCCTCCGCCGGCAAGCCCACGCAGAAGGTGGCCCCGACCTCGCTCTCCTGGTCCACGGTATACCAGGTCAGGTCCAGGGGCTGGCCGTTCTTTTCCACCGTGAAGTCCAGCACCTTCCCGTCCCTGTAGGTCGAACGCATCCGCCAGGTATCGCCGCCGATGGTCCAGCTGCTGTCGCTGCGGCCTTTCTCGTCGGTTTCCCGGGTGTAGCTGCCCCCCAGGGCCAGCGCATACTCCCGGGCAATGAGGGGGAAGCTGCTGCCGTCGCTCATATACCCGATGTCCATGGCCAGCAGGTAGCTGTCCGCCCCGTAGCTGTACCAGGCGCCCAGAAAATCATCGGTGATCAGCCCAAAGGGATTGTAGGGGTTGTCCTCGGTATCATAGGCCAGCGGCGCACCGTTCAGTTCCAGGGCGTCCAGCCGGCTGCGGTGCTTTCCGGCCAGATAGGCCGCCGGGACGCTGCCATCCTCCACCTTTTTGTCCACCACCGCCTGGGCGTAGACCCCGGCCAGCCGGTCATAGAGGGTCTGCCGGTCCTGCTGGCCGGTGAGGGAAACATCGGTGAGGTTGACCCAGGTTTTGTGTTCCAGGGCTTCCGCCTCGCTGCGCTGCCACACCAGATGCACCGTGGCCGCCGGGTGTTCGGCCAGGAATTCCGGCGGGTTGTAGGCCAGTTCGGCACTGTAAATGGCATCGGCGGCCAGCAGGGTATCGGTGATGTTGTCCAGGTCGGCAAAGGTCACGGCGTACATCCATTCCGGCTCGGGCAGCCAGGTCTTGCCCTTTGCCAGGGCCGCGTCGATGTCCTCCCGGTAGAGGTCGTGCACCCGGCTGACGTAATCGCAGGAGATTTCCCGGGTATACCAGCTGGTCACCGTGGCATCGATGGTGATTGCCGCAAGGTAGCTGTGGGCCGTGAAGGCCAGCCCCCGCTCCCTGGTAACAAAATCGTACCGCATATCGTCGGGTTCCTCGGCCACCAGCTCGGTGCCCACCAGCTCATAGGGTTCGGTGCAGACCGAATCCACATAGTCCAGCACCTTGCCCTGGCCGTAGATCTTGCCGTCGGCGCCGGTGCAGCCGCACAGCAGCGCCGCCGCCAGCGCCAGGGAAAGAAGTCCGCGTTTTTTCATCCTATCACATCCCGTCGGGGTGGTTTGTGTACAGTATACCAGAAACCGCCCTTTTTTGCCAGCAGGATGCACAAAATGCCGCAACCGGGGTTGACAGGCGCGTGTACTATGGGTATAATACAGTCAAAATCCATAGAAAGGCAGGGGATTCAATGGTCAATTTCAGCGGGCTGCAGTTCCATGACCGCGCGCCCGTCTACCAGCAGATTGCCGAGTACCTGAAACGGCAGATCCTGCTGGGCACCGTGCAGGACGGCGACACCATGCCCAGTCGCCGGGAACTGGCGGCCCAAACCGGCATCAACCCCAACACGGCCCAGAAAGCCTACCGCCTGATGACGGAGGAAGGCTACATCTACACCGACGGCAACAACGGCAGCGTGGTACGGCTGACGCCCCAGCTGCAGGAAGCTATCGATGAGGAACTGACCCGGGGGCTGGTACAGCGGTTTGTGGACGAGGCAAAGCAAAACCAGCTCAGTTACAAGAAAGTGATCGCCCTGGTGAGCGAACTGTGGGGCGACGAGTGAATTTTTTATACCGCAGGTGTATTAGCCAAGTAATACGCCCGTGGGACGACAAAAAAGGAGTGCATGGTATGAAACAGATTTTTTCCCTGGCCGGTTGGAACTGGCGGCTGGCCCGCCGGGCCTACGGCATTCTGTGCGGGGTCTTTGCCCTGGAACAGCTGGCCGTGCTGCTGTTCACCGCCCGCCGCAATGATATGCTGGGCATGGGGCTGGCAGCCTGTTATGAGGAAGGATTCCAGTTCCAGGTGTTCCTGCTGGTATTTCTGCTGGCGGGGCTGCTGGCAGGGCCGGCGGTGAACGACTGGAAGCGGGCCAAATGCAGCTACACCTGGCTGACGCTGCCGGTGCCCCCGGCTGCCCGGCTGGCGGCCCAGGTGCTGACCGCCGCTGTGCTGGAACTGGGGGTGGTGGCCCTGCAGCTGGTGATGTACCTTGTGTATTTCTTCCCGGTGCAGGCCATGGATTCCGCCCGGGCGATGGAAAAGCTGGGCGCCGCCATGCCCGCCCAGAGCCTGTATGAGCAGGTGATGCTCAGCGATTCCCTCTACTGGCTGCTGCCCCGCCGCCCCGCCCAGTTTGTGCTGCTGGCGGTGACGCTGCTGGCTTCGGCGCTGCTGCTGACCTGCGTGCGGCTGCACCGGGGCTGGCGCCGGGCCGTGGCGGTGGTCATCGGGGTGGTGTGCGGCGTCTGCTGCCTGCTGCTGTTCCAGTGGGAGAAAGATTTTGCCCTTTACAGCGCCTATGACGCTCTGGTGCACAACACACTGGTGTCGGCAGCAGTGCTGGCGATACTGGTGGTATTCAGCATCTGGTGGGCGCTGCGGGCCATCCGCCGCGCCGAAACGGCCTGAAAGGAGGGGTCTGTATGCCCAAAACCAACCGATTCCGCCGGGGCCTTGCGCCCCTGGGGGTGCTGGCGCTGGCGGTGGTGCTGCTGTGCACGGCCTGGCTGCATCTGGGCTGGCGTGCCATCGACGTGACGCTGGAGGACCTGGCCGGGGACCCCGCCGCCCTGCGGGGATTCACGCTGAACGGCCGCCTGAACTGGAACTTCAGCCACGACAGCCTGCATTTTTCGCTGCACGACGGGTATCTGGACACCGAACTGGTGTTTGATGACGAGGACGCGCCCTTTCTTGACCGGCCGATCGTAAGCACCGTCCAGACCTACGCCATCGCCACGGCGGAGCGGGCCGCCGCCGAGCGCAGTGCCACCGAAGTGCCGCAGCTCAGTGACAGCGACCGCACGGTGCAGACAGTGGTGACCCGGCTGGACCGGATGTACACCCTGTCGGTAATCTTCCCGGGGCAGGAGAACCGCATCGTGCGGTTTTCCGCCGGGGAGTACACCCCCGAAGAGCCGGTGATGCTGGAGAGCCAGGCCAACGACTACGAGCTGGACTACCGCTACGACTTCGACTGGAACAACCCCGACACCGCCGCCCGGAACAGCTGGCCCGATTCCATCGTGGATGCGCGGCCCTTTGTGCTGGACGGTGTCCCGGTGGTCTGCTGGGAGCAGGACTATCTGGGCAAAGCGCCGGGGCTGTACCGGGTGAACGGCCTGACCGAAGACGAAGTCGCCGCTTTGCCCCGGGACGGCACCCGCGGCGGGGAGGACATTCTCTGCGCCACCACCGGGTTCGGGTCGCTGGAGCCCTTCTACTGCCCCGACGACGCTGCGCAGGCGCTGGTCGGCGCGGCGATGGCAGACGGCAGTTCCCTGCTGCTCTACCTGGACGCCGACAACACGGTGTGGGCCGACCTGGTGGACGGCAGCGGCAACCGCATCGACCACCAGCAGGTGACCAGCCTGCCGGAGGGCGACACCTACAGCGCCGAAGTAAAGACCCGCACCACCGACCGGGACGCCGTGGTGAGCCTGTCCAGCATGGACCTCAGTCCCTCGGGGACGGAGAACCGCACCTCCAAACTGGCAGCACTCCGGGTGGCGGACGGTAAGTTCACGGTGGTACACTGTCAGGACCAGGACCCTGCCAACACCGCCGTGACGGCGGTGCTCAACGCCGAGGGCAACGCCCTGCTGCTGGCCTGGTTCCACGACGCACCGCTGCCTGCCGCCGACAACGGCAACCAGCCGGAGGATGGTATTCTGCTGGAAGTGCAGCCGTTGACGGGCGGCGCCAGCTACCGGGGCCTGCTGCGCACGGGCACTGACCGGGACTGGGGCAACCTTTACGATGCCTACAGCCGGCAGCGCAAAGACCGCTACCTGACCTTTGACCCGCTGGAAGGAGGTAACCTTACATGAAAGTCACCCGCAAACGGTTTTGCCCGGCGGCGGGGCTGGCGGTGCTGGCCGCCGCGTGCCTTTTGGTGGGGGCAGGACTGACCCTCTGGCTGCACAGCGGCTGGCGGAGCATTGCGCCCACCCTCAACGACCAGATCGCCGACGCCTCCCAGCTGGAAGGATTCACTCTGTCGGGACAGATAGGCTGGAACCGCTACTACGACCTGCTCCACTTCACCCTGCAGGACGGCAAACTGAACACCGAAATGGAACTGGACGCCCCGGCCAAAACCGCGGAGGCCGGTCGGTACAGCTGGTTTTCGGTGGGCCGCAGCTGTGTGGTCCCGCCGGAGGACCGGGATGCCGTCAACGGGGCGGCGTCCTTCACCGGTTCCGCTTCGGACGGCAGCCGGTTTCTCTCGGCACCGGTGGACACCGTGCTGCGGATGTACACCCTTCGTCTGCCCGACGACACGATGATACGGCTGGCTGCCGGGGAGGCCCCCACCGAGCCCTACGCCACCGCCCATGCCACGCTGGCCCCTGAATCGGTCCACGTTTCCGAGCTGAGCACCAATTACGACTACAGCTGGACCGACGGCAGTATACAGTCGGAGGACGCCTGGCCCTACGACCCCACCGGGGGCAGCTGCTTTACACTGGGCGCCGGATACGGCGTCTGCTGGGAGAAGGACTACCTGGGCCGGGCACCGGGGCTGTACCGGGCCGATGGCCTGACCGCCGACGAAATTGCCGCCCTGCCCCGGGACGGGGTGCTCTACGACCGGGAAATCCTGTGCGGTTCCACCGAGTTCGGCACGCTGGAACCCTTCTACTGCCCGGAGGACGCCGAGGAGGCGCTGGCCGGGGTAGCCATGGCGGATGGTTCCACGCTGCTGCTCTACCGCACGGCGGAGGGGATGCTCTGCGCCGACCTGGTGAACGCGGCAGGCAGCCGCACCGATCACCGGGAGCTGGGCACACTGGAGGACTGGCCGGATGCCCTTTTTACCGACACCACGCTGCTGCCCCGCGCCACCGACGGCGAAGCCTTCCTGCGGATCAGCGCCGACGCCAGCTGGCTGGTGCTGCTGCGGGCGGAAAACGGCGCCTTTACCATGACCGACCTGGTGGAGGACAAGGACCTCGTCCTGCCCGACGCCGTGGCGCTGAACGAAGCCGGGAACAAGATACTGCTGGCCAAGGGACAGTCTGCACAGTACCTGGGCGGCAACAGAAAGGTCATCTCGCCGTCGGAGAACGGCATCGAGCTGCGGGTCTACGAGCTGGACACCGGGCACATGACCTACCTGGGACGCATCCAGACCGGCAATGAGCGGGACTGGGCGCAGTGGTACCAGACGCGCAACCTGCACGCCGACCGTTTTATCACCTTTGACACACTGCAAACAGACGGAGGAATACTGCCATGATCGAAGTGAAGAATCTGCGGAAAACCTACCGCAAACACGGGGCCGAAGTGGGCCTGCTGGGGGCGGATTTTACGGTACCGGACGGCCAGATCGTGGGCATCCTGGGCGAGAACGGTGCCGGCAAGACGACGCTTTTGCGGTCGATGGCGGGGCTGCTGCCCGCCCAGGGGCAGGCGCTGTTCGACGGCAAACCCGCGGCGGCGCAGTACGAGCGCATCAGCTACATCACCGGCGAGGGCAGCTACTACCCCACCCTGACGACGGCGGAGTACGGCGCCATGCTGGCGGACCTGAATCCGGCCTTTGACGAGGTACGGTACAAAGAATTCCTGGACTTTTTCAGCCTTTCGGGCAAGGATGTGATCGGGCATCTCTCCACGGGGCAGAAAGCCCGGGTGGAACTGGCCGCCGGGTTTGCCAAGCGGGCGGCCTACTACCTGATGGACGAACCGTTCCTGGGCAAGGACCCCTTCACCCGCAAGGATTTCATCAAGCTGATGAGCGGCACCCTCCACGGCGGCGAAACCATCCTGCTGACGACCCATTATCTGGAGGATGTGGAGCATTTTCTGGACCGGGCGCTCATCGTGCACGAGGGGCGCATTGTCGAGGACGTACTGGTGGATGACCTGCACGAAGCCGGAGACACGTTGCTGACCCGGATGGCGAAAGCCTGCGGCTGGGACCCCCAGCACTACCTGCAGTTCGGCCAGAAAGAAAGCTGATCCCCCTGCCAGACAAAAATCACCCCCGCGCCCTGGAGCGCGGGGGTGATTTTATATGTTATGGGTCACAAAGACGGCCGGGGATCAGTCACGGAAGCGGCGGAAAATCGCGATGCCGCCCACCAGTACGAGCAGAATGACCGCACCGGCGGCCACCGGTACCACAGGGAAGGAGCCTTTGTCGGTATCTTCCGGCGGCGTGGTTGCCTCCGGGGTGGCGGTGGGTTCGGGGGTCGGGGTCACGGTAGGTTCCGGGGTGGGGGTAGCCGTTGCCGTGGGGGCGGGGGTGACGGTGATGGTGGTACCGCTGCCGCCCTTACCGCCGCTGCTACCGCTGCTGCCGCTGCCCGAGCCGGAACCGCTGCCGGTGCTTCCGCTCTGGGCGGTGGCCGCCGGGTCCGGCGCCCACTTGGCATAGATGGTGGTATCTTTTACCAGTACAATGGTGCTGACGGCCTTGGTCAGAGCCTGGTCGGAGTACCAGCCCTGGAAAAGATAACCGGAGCGCACGGGCGTGTAGGGCCACAGTTCCACAGGGGCACCCAGGCCGAATTTTACATCCTCCAGCGGCAGACCGCCGTTGGTATCAAAGTGGAGGGTGTGGATTTCCAGCGGGGTGGGTGCCGGGGTGGCGGTGGCCGGTGCCTGCACCGAGAACGTCAGGTTCACGGTGGCTTTGGCGCCGCCGTCCCCGGAAATGGTGAGAGTTTCGTTATAGCTGCCCGCGCCCAGGCCCGCCTTGGGCTGCACAATGAAGGTGGCGGTTTCGCCGGGGTTCAGCGCGGTTTTGGAAAGAGCCCCCACACCGTAGTTGTTTGCCTTGGGCTGGGTCAGGTTCAATGCCTGGTTGCCGGTGTTTTTGATGACCACGACCTGGGCTGCAGGCTGGGTGTAGCCGGTGTTGACGGTACCGAAGCCGATGGCGCCGGGGTCGCTGCTGAGGGTGTAGGTGCGGCCGGTGACCGTCACGGCACAGACCGCCGTCTTGTTGCCGTCGACAGTGGTTGCGGTAATGTTGGCCGTACCGGCAGCCACAGCGGTGACTTTGCCGTTGCCATCCACCGTGACGATGGCCGGGTTGCTGCTGGCCCAGTTCACGGTTTTGTTGGTGGCATCCGCAGGCTGCACGTTGGCAACGAGGGTGGCGCTGTCCCCCGTGAAGAGGGCGAGGGTGCTTTTATCCAGCGTTACGCTGGCGACAGGCACCGGGTCGACGGTGAGGGTGGCGGTAAGGGATGCCGTCTGGCCGTTGGTGTTGCTGACGGTCAGAGGTTCCGCATACAGGCCCACGTCTAGGCCCGCCTTGGGTTGGACCGTGAAGGTAGCGGTTTTTTTGGGTTCGATGACGGCGCTGCCGTCCGCAAAACCCTCCCCTGCCTCGATGACAAAGTTGGTGGCCGTGGGCAACGCGACCGTTACCTGCTGGTTGCCGGTATTGGTCACCGTCACGGTCTGGGCGGCGGGCTGGGCAGCGTTTTGCAGGATGGTGCCGAAGTCCAGCTTGTCCGGTGTAACGGAAATCGTATAGGTTTTGTCGGTGACGGTAACGGTGCAGGTATCGGTCTTACCACTGCCGTCCGCCGCTGTGGCGGTGATGGTGGCGGTGCCGGGGGCCACGGCGGTGACGGTACCATTTTCGTCTACAGTAGCGACTTTTTCACTATCGCTTGACCAGGTCAGGTTTGTGTTGGTGGCGTTGGAAGGTTCAATGGTAGCGGTGAGGGTATTGCTGTCGCCGGTATACAGGGGCAGCTTGTCCGTGTTCAGCGTCACGCCGGTGACTTTATAGGTCACGTCATTACCGCTTGTCTTGCCGCTCAGGGTGCCGCCGTTTTCCACACTGATGGTGCCGTTGTTGTTCAGGGTCGTACCCGTCGGCACGGTCAGGCTGGCGCCCTTTCCGATGGTCAGGCTCTCGCCGCTCTTAATTTCAAGGTCTTTCTGCAATTCCACATTGCCATACACGGTGCCTTCCGTGCCGTCAAATACGATGCCGCCGGTGCTGCCGGTACTGCCAATATTGACATTCGGGTTAACGCTGACACCACTTGCACTGATCCCGCCGGTTCTGGCGTCTACAATGGCATTATCGGTGACGGTCAGGCTGGTGGTAGCATTGGTGGCTTCAGACGATCCCACATAAAACTGTATCCCATCACTGCTTCCGGTGCCGCTGGCGGTCAGGCTGCCGCCGTCGACGGAAAGAGAGATATTCGGGGAGGTGGTGGCGCTTGCGCCGGACTGCACACAGACGCCAGCGTAGCCAGAATTGGTTTGAGTAGTCTTTGCCACGACAGACGCGTCGTTGATGTTCAGGGAAGCATCGCCTGTTCCGCTTATGACATAAATTCCGTGAAAAGAACCAGAAACTTCCAGTATGCCGGTATCGCTGCTATTTCGGATGAGAAGGGAGGCATTTGTGCCTACTGTTTCTCCTTGTTGTGCATCCACATAAATCCCAAAGTTGCCTGTGATGGTATTCGTGCCAATCAGTTCGATAGTCAGGGCAACTGATTGATTGCTGCTACACGGAGCATAGATCCCGGAGCCATAAGGAGGTGAGGTGGCATCATGAGCTCCATTGATGGTCGCCCCGTTTAAGGTCAGGGTGTTGGAGCTTGATTCGTATTTGACATTCCAATTCCCGCTTGCGTTGGATTTCGTCAGATTCCCTGTTGATGGATCTGTGCTCCAGTAGGTGGTTTCAGTACCACTAATAACCTGCTGATTTCCCACATACAGCGTAGCGGGCGCATCTTCTCCCGCCGCCAGCGCCGCGGTGGGCAGCAGGCCCAGGCAGAGCGCCAGGACGCAGAACAGACTCAGAATCGTTTTTTTCATACGGGTTCCTCCTTTGGCGGGCAGAGAGTACCGGGACGGGGCCGCAGCCCGCCCGACGGCGCCCAGGGGCACAGCCCCCATCATGGATAGTAAGTCCAGCATACCATATTCCGACAAAAAAAGAAACCGGGAACGCCGGTTTCTTCGCACATTTTACAACTTTTGCCCAAACAGCGGGCCGCCGCCGCGGCCCGCCGTCCGGTTTTTTACCCCGTTACACCCGCAGGCCCTGGGGGATCAGGCCGCCCTGGTAGGCTTTGACAAGGGCTTCCAGGTCCCGCACCCGCTCCTGCTTGCGTACCCCTTCGTCGGTGTCCGCTACCTGGATACGCCGGGGCGCCGTGTAGATATACTCACTCTTGCTGGCAATGTCCTCGTCCTGGTGGATGGCTTTCTCCACACTTTCAAAGGGCTGGTGGGTGCGCAAAATCAGCCCCCGGGAATTGTACACCAGCGTGTAGCCCGCAATGCCGGTTTTTTGGTGATAGGCCCGGCAGAACCCGCCGTCGATGATGATGAGCTTGCCCCCGCCCTTGACCGGGCTTTCGCCCTCGATGGCACGCACCGGCACATGGCCGTTGACGATGTGGCAGCCTTCCCCCCGCAACCCGAAAGCCGCCAGGATCTTATCCGCCGTTTCGGGCCGGTCGATGAGGTGGTAGTAGGGGTCCTTCACCTCGGCGTGGGTGGCGGGGTCGGCAATGTACAGCCGCTCGAAGGTGGTCATGGCGCTGCGGCCAAACAGCGGGGACTGCGCCCCGCACCACAAATACCACAAAAAATCCTGCCCGGCCTGCCGCGCCGCGCTGCCCGCCGGGGCAAAATAGCCCTGCCGGGCACGGCGGTCGCAGTAGTCAAACAGCGCCTTGCCGCTCCAGGGGTGGCCCTCGTAGGTGTGCACGGCAAAGTCCCCCTGGGGCGTCATGGGCACCGCCCCGTGATACAACAGATTCCCGTTGCAGATTTTATACAGCGCCCCGTGGGCGTACAAAAACTGCACGTGCCGCTGCAGGCGTTCACTCTCGGCAAAGGCGCGGACCAGCCCGTCCACCACCCGCTGTTCCGCCGCCGTCAGTGTGGCCGGGTCCGCCGGTGTTACCGTGGGAAAGTCTTTGTCCAGCAGCTCGTACTCCCCGTCACCACAGCGCACGGTGCCCGCCGCCCAGTCGATGTGGTGCAGCCAGGCACGGCCCTGCATGTGGAAATCCGGGTTGCGGGCAATGACCTGGGCTTCCAGCTTGAGCATGAGCACCGTCACCGCCTTGTGCATACGGGCGGTGGCCGTCAGGTCCCCCGCCGTGGCCGTGCGCGCCGCCGTGTGGGGCAGCCACCGGGTCACATCGGAGTGCCCGTAGATGTACTCGGCAAAGCGTTCCAGCTGCCGCAGGCTGATGCCGTAGCCGGTTTCCAGCAGGTCGGTGTTGTTGTAGGCCAGCGTGGTTTTGAGCACCGTCAGCACGCACAGCGGACTGCCCGCCGCGGCCCCCATCCACACCACGTCATGGTTGCCCCACTGGATGTCCACCTGATGGTGGGCCATCAGGCTGTCCAGAATCCGGTCGGGCCGGGGACCGCGGTCGAACAGGTCCCCCACAATGTGCAGCCGGTCCACCGCCAGCCATTTGATGACCTCGCACAGCCGGGTGATGTAGGCGTCCGCCCGGTCATGGCGCAGGATGCTGTCGATGATCTGGCCGTAATACAGGTCCTTGTCGTGGTCCTCAAAATGGGCGTGGAGCAATTCATCCAGGATATAGGCACAGCTTTCCGGCAGGCCCGCCCGCACATGGGCCCGGGTGTGCTTGCTGGAAACAAACCGGCACAGTTCGATGAGCCGCAGCAGCGTGGCCCGGTACCAGGCGGGCAAATCGCTCTGCTTGGCTTTCAGTTCCGGCAGCTTCTGGGCCGGGTAGTATATCAGCGTGGCCAACTCGGCGCGCTCCGCCGCCGGGACCGTATCCCCCAGCACCGTGTCGATCTTTTCGTGGATAACCCCCGACGCGCTGTTTAATATATGCACGAAGGCCTCGTGCTCACCGTGGAGGTCACTCATGAAATGCTCGGTGCCCTTGGGCAGCCGCAGCACCGCTTCCAGGCGGATGATCTCACTGGCGGCCGCCGCTACCGTGGGATAGCGCTGGGCCAGCAGGCGCAGGTAGCGCAGGTGTTCACTGTGTGCCGGCATGGGCAGGCTCCTTTCCGTTGCAGGATGCGGCAAAGGCTTGGTGCAGCTGCCCGGCCAGCGCCCGCATCGCGCCGGGGTCGGGTTTCAGAACGCGGCGGTCGTAGGTCAACAGGCCGTTGATCTCGTCCTCCACGTCGGAAAGCTGGGTGTAAATGGCCCCGCAAAGCCCTTTGGCTACCGCGGGCAGTACCTTTTGGGTGTACAGCCGGTCCAGGGCCTGCTGCAGTTCCGCCGGGCTGCGGCTGGTGCTGTAGCCGTAACTTTTGTCCGGGTTGAAACGGTGGCCCTCCACCGCCAGGCAGCACCCGCCGAACTCCGAAAGCACCAGGGGCTTGTCCCCCGCGCGCAGCGTCCAGGGGCCATAATAGATATGGCGGCTGTCGATGTCGGTTTCCCCGCCCCGGAACCAGCCCGAGGTGGAATCAATGAACCGGGAATCGTCCAGCGCCCGCAGCCGGGCATATACCGCCGAGGAATCGAACTGGCCCCAGCCCTCGTTGAAAATCGTCCAGTAACAGATGCTGGGGTGATTGCGCAGCCGGGCCACCGTGGCTTCCATGCCCGCCAAAAATGCCCTGCGGGTGGCTTCGTCCCTGTGCATCCGGGCGTCGCTGCGCCGCCGCTGGAACCGCAGGGTGGGCCACACCGTGTCCCGCCAGTAGGCGTAGTCGCCGTTGTTCACCATATCCTGGAAGACGATCATGCCCAGCTTGTCGCAGAGATAATAGTAGACCTCCGGCTCCACCTTGATGTGCTTGCGCAGCGTGTTGAAGCCCAGGTCCTTCATGGCACGGATGTCGGCTTCGTAACATTCGGGGGCTGCCGGGGTGAACAGGCCGTCGGGATAATACCCCTGGTCCAGCACCCCGTGGAAAAACAGCGGCTTGCCGTTAAGGCAAAGGCGCGGATGGCCCCCCGCCGCCCCGATGGTCAGCCTGCGCAGGGCAAAGTAACTTTCCACATGGTCGGTGGCGGTGTCGATGGCAAATTCATATAAGTAGGGGTCGTCGGGACTCCACAGCCGGGGTGCGTCGGGGCGCACCGCCGCCCGCCCTGTGCGCAGGGGCACCGTCAGCGGGCCCTGGGGCGTCTGCACCGTGACGGTGCCCTCCTGGGTGGGGTCCCCGGTATCCAGCAGCGCCACCGTATCGTCGGCCCGGATGGTCAGCCCCGGGATGGCGTGGGGCGGCAGGCTTTCCAGCCAGACCGTCTGCCATACGCCCGATACCGGCGTGTACCACATACCGCCCCGCTGCAGCACCTGCTTGCCGTAGGGCTGCACCGTGCTGCGCAGGTCGTCCCGCACCCGCAGCAGCAGTTCGTTTTCCCCCGATTGCAGTGCATCGGTAAGGTCAAAGGTCATAGCCTCGTAGCCGCCCACGTGGCGGCCCACCGGCACGCCGTTGCACCAGGCATCCAGCACCTGGTCCGCCGCCCCGATGTGCAGCACCACCCGGTCCCGGGCAAAACCTTCGGGCAGGGTGAACCGCCGCCGGTACCACAGGGACTGGTTTTCCCCGTAATGGGTGCCGATGCCCGAGAGGGTGCTCTCGGGGCAGAAGGGCACCAGGATTTCCCGGGGAAATTCTGCGGGCGGCTCGGTGCCTTCGGTGAGGGCAAAGTCCCACCGGCCGTTGAGGTTGTGCCAGCCCTCCCGCCGGAACTGCGGGCGGGGATAGCTTTGCCAGGGGGTTTCGGGCAGGTGCTCCCCTGCCGGGGTCAGCAGCGTTTGCAGCATGGCGGGTCCCTCCTTGGTGGGGCCGCCCCTTCAGCGGGGCAGCCGTTCGTAGGCCAGGCGGGGGCTGCCGTCGGCCACCGTAATGGTGCCGCAGTAGTCAAAGCCCGCCCGGGTGATGAGCGTCTGCATGATGTGATTGTCGGCATGGGTGTCGATGCGCAGATGGGGCTGCCGCGCCGCCGCCCAGTTGATGGCCGCAGCAAAGACGCCCCGGCAGGTGCCGTCGCTGGCCAGCCGGTGGATGGTGGCGTAGGGGGCGTCGCTGCCCCAGGCACCGTCGATGACCGCGTAGGTGGGGTCCTCCCCCGGCACCAGGGCAAAGGCGGCGTGGGGGATGTTGCCCTCGCAGAGCACAAAGAGCTGCCCCCGGGCGATGTCCTGCCGCAGGGTTTCCGGCGGCGGGTTGGTGCTGCCCCACTGGGTGGGGTTGCCGTGGGCCGCCATAAAGGCCCGGGCCTTTTGGTAGATGCCCGCCAGCGCCGGCAGGTCGGCGGCAGCGGCGGGGCGGATGGTGAGGGGGGTCAACGGGCGGCCTCCTGGATTTCCATGGCTTTCAGTTCCGGCATGACGGTGCAGCGCATGGTGATGTAGCAGGCAAGGCCCCCGATGAAGTTGGAGATGGGCTCTGCCAGGAACACGCCGTTGACGCCCAGCCCCGCCACATGGGGCAGCAGCAGGGTCAGCGGCACCACGATGAAAGCCTTGCGCAGCAGCGAGAAGAAGATGGCCATTTTGGCTTTGTTCAGGGATTTGAAGACGCTCTGGCCGCTGAACTGGAAGGCCATCATAACGAAACCGAAGAAGTAGATGTGCAGTGAAGGCACGGCGGCAGCCAGCAGGTCGGGCTCATGGTTGAAGATCATGATGAAGGCGGACGGGAACAGCGAGATCAGCCCCCAGATGAGCATGGTATAGCCGAAGCCCAGCTGGGTCATGAACCGGATGGCCTTGCGCACCCGGGGCACATTGCGGGCACCATAGTTGTAGCTGATGACCGGGGAGGCACCGTCGGTGAGAGCCATGACGGGGGTCTGGGCGATCTGGCGCACCGAGTTGATGACGGTCATGACGCTGATGTACAAATCCCCGCCGAAGGTGCGCAGGGTGGCGTTGCAGGCCACCTGGACCAGGCTGTCGGTGAAGGACATGACAAAGCTGGAGGTGCCCAGGGCCGTGATGCGGCGGATGCAGGCCCAGTCGGGACGGAAGCCCCGGACCACCAGGCGCAGCTCGGTTTTGGGGCCGGTCAAAAAACGCAGCACCCAGACAGCGGAAAGCCCCTGGGAAATCACGGTGGCGATGGCCGCCCCCCGCGCCCCCAGGCCGCAGACGTAGATGAGAAGGGGGTCCAGCAGGATGTTGGCGGCAGCCCCCAGCAGCACCGTGAGCATACCGATGCGGGCAAAGCCCTGGCTGTTGATGTAAGGGTTGAGCCCCAGGGAGGTCATGACAAAAACGGTGCCCAAAAGATAAATGGTCAGGTAGTCGGCGGCATAGCGGTAGGTATCGTCGCTGGCGCCGAAGAGGTAGAGCACCGGTTTGTGGAACACCAGCCCCACCACCGTGAGCACCACGCCGCAGAGCAGCAGCATAAAGTAGGCGTTGGTCATGATTTTGCCGGCGGTTTTTTCGTCCTTCTGGCCCCGGGCGATGGAGCACAGCGGCGCGCCGCCCACGCCAAACAGGTTGGCAAAGGCCGTGACCAGCGTCACGATGGGAAAACACAGCCCCAGCCCGGCCAGAGCCAGGGTGCCCTCCCCGGGGATTTTGCCGATGTAGATGCGGTCCACAATATTATATAAAAGGTTGAGCACCTGGGCCACCAGCATGGGGGCCGCCACATCCAGGATGCCGCGGCGCACATCGCCGGTGGAAAAATCCACCTGCCCGCCGCGATGAGGGGTTGAAACTGCCATACTTTCCAATTCCTTTCCTGTACCAAACACTCTGTACAAACCAGTATAGCATATTTTGTGCCCGCCGTTAAGGGTGGGCCGCGGCGGTTGTTTTTGCGCCGCCGCTGTGTTACAATCTTGCCAGAAACTTGGGATTGTGGGGATGACTATGAACGTATTCGACATCATCGGGCCGGTCATGATCGGTCCGTCCAGCAGCCACACGGCGGGGGCGGCGCGCATCGGGCACATTGCCCGGCAGCTGCTGCAGGACGAGCCGGTGGCCGCACAGATCGTGCTCTACGGCAGCTTTGCCAAGACCTACAAGGGCCACGGCACCGACAAGGCGCTCATCGCGGGCATCCTGGGCATGGAGCCCGACGACGCCCGGCTGCGGTTTTCCCCCCGCATTGCCAAAGAACAGGGGCTGGACGTGAGCCTTTCCACCGGGGAACTGCCCGAAGGCCACCCCAACACCGCCGTGCTGACCCTCACCGGCCGCCGGGGCGGCACCCTCACGGTGCGGGGTTCCAGCATCGGCGGCGGCAACATCGTGGTGGATGCCATCAACGGTATGCCGGTGCATATCAGCGGCCAGCATCCCAGCCTCATCGTGCAGCACCGGGACCGCCCCGGCGTCATCGCCGAAGTCACCGACCTGTTGGCCGACCAGGGCGTGAACATCTGTAATTTTACCCTGTCCCGCCGGCAAAAAGGCGGGGTGGCCGTTATGACCATCGAGATGGACGGCGGTCTGGACGAAGCGCTGGCCGCCAAGGTCCGGGCGCTGCCCGACGTGATGCTCTGCGTCACGCTGCTGCCGTAACACAAAGGAGGGGCTTATGCCGGAAGAACTGAATTATCATTCCCTGGCCGGGCTGGTGCAGGCCGCCGAGGCCGCCGGGCAGCCGCTTTCGGCCCTGGTGCTGCGCCAGCAGGCCGCCCAGCTGGAACAGTCCGAGGAGGAAGTCTATGCCCGGATGCAGGAGAATTTCCGGGTGATGGCTGCCTGCATCGAACCGGGCTGCCAGCCTGATCTGCGCTCCACCAGCGGGCTGACCGGCGGCGACGCCTATAAAATGCGCCGCCAGGTGGAAGCGGGCAAAAACCTCACCGGCCCGGTGCTGGGCGGGGCGCTCTACCGCGCCCTGGCCGTGAGCGAGCTGAACGCCGCCATGGGCCGGGTGGTGGCGGCCCCCACTGCCGGCAGCTGCGGCATCCTGCCCGCCGTGCTGCTGACGATGCAGGAACGGGGCGCCACCGAGCACGATTGCGTCATGAGTATGTTCACGGCCAGCGCCGTGGGACTGGTGATCGCCGAAAACGCCTGCCTGGCCGGAGCCCAGGGCGGCTGCCAGGCCGAGTGCGGCAGCGCCGCGGCGATGGCCGCAGCGGCGCTGGTGGAACTTTCCGGCGGCACGCCCCGGATGCTGGACGACGCGGTGGCCATCGCCCTGAAGTGCCAGCTGGGTCTGGTCTGCGACCCGGTGGCGGGCCTGGTGGAGATTCCCTGCATCAAGCGCAACGCAGCCGGGGCATCCATCGCCTTTATGGCGGCGGAACTGGCGCTGGCAGGCATCGACAGCCGCATCCCCGCCGACGAGGTCATCGTGGCCATGCGCCGGGTGGGCAACGCCATGTCCCCCGCCCTGAAAGAAACCGCCGAAGGGGGCCTTGCCGCCACCCCCACCGCCTGCCGCCTGTGCAAACAGGTGTTCGGCTGAACCATAAACCGGACAGTGGAATCGGCTGAAATTCCTCTGCCCAGCTTTTCTTTATCTGCAACGGAACACACAAAGCTCCTGCCCGCAAGCCGGTACACAATACCGGTCGGCGAGCAGGGGCTGTTTCTTCCGCCAAGGGCAGAATCAGATTTGTACTTTTCGCTCACAGGCCGCGGGCACGGCGCTCGGCGGCGGCGATCTGCCGCAGCCGGGATTCGGCGTGGGCAAAGAAGCGCCGGAAGGCCGGGCAGTAGTAATTTTCCGCCTGACCGGCGGCGTCGGTGGTCCAGTCCCGCTTGCAGCCGCCCGCGCAAAGGCGCTGCCAGGGGCACCGGCCGCAGGCCGCAGGGTGCTGCAGCCCCGCCCGCAGGAAATCGGCCGCCCGCTCGCTGCGGCCCAGTTCGGCCAGCGGCGTTTCCAGCAGGTTGCCCAGCTTCCATTCATCCAGCACATAGAAGTCGCAGGGGTACACACCGCCGTCGGCTTCCACCACAAAGTAGGCGCCGCACTGCCCGCTGGAAGCACAGGTGGACGCCGGCAGCCCCATAGCCAGGTGCACGTAGTCATCAAAAAGCCGCACGCTGGTATAGCGGCCGTTTGCCCAGTCCCGATACCATTCATCGAACAGCGCGCAGAGGAAACCGCCGTAGTCCTCCGGCGTCAGCGACCAGGGGCGCTGGCCACGGGATTCCTCCAGCGGGTCCAGGCAGGGAATGAACTGCAGGTACCCCACCCCGGTCTTTTGCAGGGCGTGGTAGGTGCGCACCGCGCTTTTGGCGCAGCGCCGGGTGACCACACACAGCAGGTTGCAGTCCACCCCCGCTGCCTGCAGCAAGGCCAGATTCTTCTGTACCCGGGTCCAGGTGCCCTTGCCCGCAGCATCCACCCGGAATTCATCGTGGAGGGCCTTGTCGCCGTCCACCGAGATACCCACCAGGAACCGGTTCCGGGCCAGAAAATCCGCCCAGTCAGCGTCCAGGGCATAGCCGTTGGTCTGCAGCGAGTAGGACACCGGCAGCCGCCCGGTGTTGTACCGGGCTACCGCCGCCACAAACTCCCGGAAGAAATCCAGCCCCGCCATTGTGGGTTCGCCCCCCTGGAAGGCAAAGGTGACGCTCCCCTGGGGTCCCGCGGCTTCCAGGGCCTGGCGGATCATGGCTTCGGCGGTGGTCCTTGTCATAAGGCCCATGCTGGCCTGGGTGCGGTGGGCCGCTTCGTCGGCATAAAAACAGTAGCGGCAGCGCATATTGCACAGGCTGGACGCCGGTTTGACAAGCAGATGAATCAGTGGCATAGGAAACTCCTTTGGGTATACCATGCGTTTTGCGCATGGACTTGATAAAAGAATAGCATTTTACATATAGTTCGTCCTGCGGTATCATAGGAAAAGACGTGATAAGGAGGAACATTATGGACCCGCAAACCCAACCCATGAGCCGGGCCGCCCGGCTCCGCGCGCTGTTTTTCGGCACGCTGTACATCAGCGCTTTCACCTTTGGCGGCGGCTTTGTGATCGTGACCCTGATGAAGAAAAAATTCGTGGACCAGCTGCACTGGATCGACGAGCAGGAAATGCTGGATATGACCGCCCTGGCCCAGTCGTCGCCGGGGGCCATCGCCGTCAACGCGGCCATCCTGGTAGGGTGGCGCGTGGCCGGACTGGCCGGCATGATCGTGGCGGCGCTTGGCTCGGTGCTGCCGCCGCTGATCATCCTTTCGGTGATCTCTTTCTTTTACACCGCCTTTGCCAGCAACCTGTATGTGTCGCTGGTGCTCAAAGGGATGCAGGCCGGTGTAGCCGCCGTCATCCTGGATGTGGTGTGTGACCTGGGCGGCAAGGTGCTGCAGACTAAATCGGTGCTCTTCATCGGGCTGATGGTGGTGGCCTTTGCCGCCAACTTCCTGTGGGGGGTCAACGTGGTGCTCATCATTGTGGCGGCCGCCGTCATCGGTGTGGTGCGGGCGCTGCTCCAGATGCGGAAGGCGGTGCAAAAATGATTTATCTGCAATTGTTTGTGAGTTTTTTGCAGGTGGGGCTGTTCAGCATCGGCGGCGGCTATGCGGCCATGCCGCTGATCCAGGAACAGGTGGTCACGCTGCACCCCTGGCTGACCCTGCGGGAATTCACCGATCTGATCACCATTGCCGGCATGACCCCCGGCCCCATCGCCATCAACTCCGCCACCTTTGTGGGCATCCGCATCGCCGGTATCCCCGGGGCGCTCATCGCCACCCTGGGCTGCATCACCCCGGCGCTGATCCTTGTTTCGCTGCTGGCGTTTGTTTACAACAAGTATAAAGATATATCTGTTTTACAAAATGTATTGGCCTGTCTGCGACCCGTGGTGGTGGCGCTGATTCTGGGGGCCGGGCTGTCCATTCTGGGCATGGTGCTGTTCGACGGTGCCACCCCGGCCCTGAGCTCGGTGGACTGGATCGACACCGGCTGCTTTGTGGCAGCGCTCATCGTGCTGCGCAAATTCAAGACCGATCAGATCGCCGTCATGTGCACCTGCGGCGCCGTGGGGCTGGTGCTGCACCTGCTGCTGGGCGTGGCCTGAGGCCTTTCAGCGGGCCTGGGCCCGGCAGAGGTCGATGAACCGCTGCATGGAGGCCGTGAGGTATTTTTCCCGGTGCCAGGCGATGACCCGGCGCCGCACAAAGGCGCCGTCCCCGATGGGCCGCAGGCAGATGCGTCCCCCTTGGGCGGCGGGTTGGGCCCGCTGTTCGGGCAATACCGCCACCCCCAATCCCTCGGCGGCAGCCTGCAGCAGCGCTTCGGTGCTGACGCTCTCCCACGCGGGATGCAGGGCCAGCCCCTGGGCAGCCAGGGCGTTTTCCAGCACGGCCCGGGCGGTACTGCCCGGTTCCCGCACCAGCAGCGGCGCCGCCGCCAGCTGTTCCAGCGTCAAAGAGGATTGTGCCGCCAGCGGGTGCGTGGGCGCCAACACCACGCACAGGCGGTCGGTGCCCAGCTGCTCGCAGTGCAGTTCGGGCAGGCTGGGGCCGTTTTCCAGCAGGGCCAGGTCCAGGCGGTTTTCACACAAAGCGGCGGTCAGGCTGCCACCGTTGGCCACCGTGACCTGCAGTTCGATACCGGGGTACTGGGCTGCAAACTGCCGGGCCAGCCCCGGCAGCAGCGCCCCGCCCAGGGTGACGGTGGCCCCCACCCGGACCACGCCCAGGGAATCCCAGTCCCGCAGCCCGGTTTCCATGCGGTCGAAGGCATCCAGCAGGTGCACGGCCTGGGGATAAAGCCGCCGCCCGCCCTCGGTGGGGGAAAGATGGCGGTACATCCGCTCGAACAGCCGCACGCCGTAGTGCTGTTCCAACTCCTGCACGGCGCGGGTCACGGCGGGCTGAGTCATGTGCAGGACTTCCGCCGCCCGGGTCACGTTGCCCGCACGGTACACTTCCGCAAAAATGCGCAGATGGCGTAACGTCATGGCGCCCTCCTTTTTCCACATTTTTTTATAATTATAACACGGCCGTCCGCGGCAGAAAATCGCGGGCGGCCGTTTTTGTGTTATTTTACCGGCAGAGTGACCGCTGCGGTCAGGCCTTCCGGTGTGTTAACTGTAACTCTTAGTGTGCCTTCCTCACCGGTAGTGCGTACCCAGAAAGCAATTTCGCCCCCCAGCAGGCTGCGCAGCCCGGGGCCGATGATCTGCCCCGGTCCTTCGGCGGTCAGCTGCACCGGCGTGAAATCATAGGGCAGCGGATGGCCGTAGCTGTCCACCAGACGGCAGACGATGCGGGTGGTATCCCACGGGCCGGCGGTCAGGGCCGCCGCATTGGCCCGCAGTTCCAGGGCGGCGGGGGTGGGGTCGGCGGTATAACGCTGCCGGGCCACTTCTTTGCCGCCGCGGTAGCCGATGAACTCGGCGCCGTTCCAGTCATCGCCCCAGCCGCCGCTGAGCTGTCGCAGAACCACCGGCGGGTGCGCCAGCGAAGGGTAGTTGCTCCGGTCCGGTGTAAACTTCCCCTGGTCCACGCCGTTGACGATGACACGCACCTCCTCACAGTTGGTACATATCACCAGCGGTGTGATTTGTGCCGCACAGCGATCCCCCCGGGTCCAGCGGGTCAGCGGTTCCAGAACCGGCTCCTCCTCGGTCTGGCTGCGGTAAACAGCCGCCGCAAACTTGGGCAGCCGGAACATATCCATGACGCCGTGGTAGCAGACTTTGTCGCCGCTGCCAAAATCCTTGTGGGTATTGTAATCGAAGGCGCACCAGCCGATGGCGCCGCTGATGCGGGGGTCCGCCGCAGCGGCATCCAGCACCCGCAGGTGGCGCAGGGCCTGTTCCAGCAGACGTTCTTCATTGTCAAAGCGCTTGGTGGGATAGATATGCCCCGAGTGCTCGGTGACAAG
The DNA here is from genome assembly GCA_019116445.1 of Candidatus Gemmiger excrementigallinarum. GTDB lineage: Bacteria > Bacillota > Clostridia > Oscillospirales > Ruminococcaceae > Gemmiger > Gemmiger excrementigallinarum. The sequence continues at coordinate 64,045 of DXBP01000049.1, read as the reverse complement.
GTAGGGCACATCCCGGGTCAGACCGGTGACGGCCCGGGGGTCCCGCAGACCCGCATTGGTGCCATCGTGGCTGAAGTCGTTGATGGTGTACACATCCTCCAGCAGTTCGCTGTGTTCCAGGTACCGCACCCCGCCGGTCTGGCGGGTGGGGTCCAGCGCCCGGGCCAGCGCGTTGGTGCGGGCATAAAAATCATGGTCGTCCAGGGATTCGTTGATGCGCACCCCCCACAGCACAATGGAGGGGTGGTTCCAGTCCCGCCGGATCATGGCTTCCAGATCGCGGCAGCTCTGCTCCTGCCAGGCGGCGTCCCCGATGTGCTGCCAGCCGGGCAGTTCCTCGAACACCAAAAGACCGATTTCGTCACAGCGGTCCAGGAAGTGCGGGCTTTGGGGATAGTGGCTGGTGCGCACGATATTCAGGTGCAGTTCCCGTTTCAGCAGGTCGGCATCCTGGTACTGAGCACGCCAGGGCATGGCGTAGCCCTGGTAGGGGTACTGCTGGTGGCGGTTGAGCCCCCGCAGCTTTATGGATTTTTCGTTCAGGAAAAATCCCCGGGGCGTAAACCGGGCGATGCGGAATCCCGTGCGCAGGCGCACTTCGTCGGTGTCGGCACCGCTGTGCAGCGTCACCCGCAGCGTGTACAGCGCCGGGTCATCCAGTTCCCAGCGGCGCACGTCCAGGTCCTGCAGCAGCAGTTCGGCGGTCTGCGCGCCGGGGGCCAGCGCCGTTTCACAGGCAGCCAGCCGGGTATCGCCGTCCCACAGCGACGCCGCCAGCACCGCCCCCGCCGGTACGCCCTGCAGGTCCGCCCGCAGGGCCAGGGCTTTGCGGGGGGCCATCACATCCCGGGCCTCGGTCTTCACATTCCGGATATGGGCCGGCGGGACGGCCCGCAGCGTTACCTCCCGGTAGATGCCGCCAAAGCAGACATAGTCCACCACATAGCCGAAGGGCGGGGTGTCGGGGCGCTCGGTGCTGTCCACCTCCACGGCCAGGAAATCCCCGCCGTCCCATCGCAAAAAGTCGGTGATCTCCACCGAGAACGGCGTGAATCCCCCCTTGTGGGTACCCGCTTCCCGCCCGTTGCAAAAGACCCGGGCCGCGGTCATAACGCCGTCAAAATCCACGAAAATGCGGTGGTTTTTCCATTCTTCTTTCAGGTTCAGCCGCCGTTTGTAACAGCTGAGCCCCTGGAAATCCTGTACCGAGAAATAGCTGCAGGGCATTTCCCGCACGGTGTGGGGCAGGCAAACCGGCACAAAGCCTTCGGTGGCGGGGTCCGCAGCATCCCGGGGCACAAAGCCGGGGCGGAAATACCAGTGTTCCAGCAGCGGGGTCACAATGCGTTGCATAGGCAAGCCTCCTTTGCGAAGCGGTCAGTGCAGGTCCACCGGCAGGCGGCGGAAGGTCAGGTAGGGCAGTGCGATAAGCACCAGGCCAATGAGGAAAAGGTCCTGGATCTTCAGCGGCAGGGCACCGGTTTCCAGCATACCCAGCAGTGCGGAACACAGGCTGGTGCCGATGAGGGAGGCCAGACCACTGATGAGGGAATAGGCCGAAAAATAGACGCTGCGCAGTTCGGCAGGGCTGGTGGCGATGCGCAGTTCCAGCGTGCCGATGGAGATGCCGGATACCGGCAGCGAACTGAAGGACAGGTAAACCGGTACGATCCAGAAGGCGTTTTCCGGCGTGGAGAAGTAGAGCAGCACCGCCAGTGCGGCGTAGACAAAGAAGATGTCGGCCAGGCAGTTTTTCCAGCCGATGCGGGCGGCGATACGGGCAAACACCGGCGCAAAAACCATGCGCAGCAGATTGCCCACGGTACCCCAGATCATCAGCTGGATGAAGTCCACCTTGAGCACACGCACGGCGTAGATGCTGAACAAGCCGCCCACAAAGACGTTGGCAAAGCTCCAGAGGGCGTTGCCGCAGATGACCTGGGTGTGGTTGCGGTCGCCCAGTACCCCCAGCATGGCCCGCAGGCTGGCGGGCTGGCTGCCGGCGTTTTCATCGGGCGGGGTCAGCCGGGGCAGCAGCACCAGGCTGGTCACCAGCAGCACCCCTTCGATGATGCCGGCCGCAATAAAGCCGTTGCGCAGCGTGCCGGCGTGTTCCGACACCGAGATCAAAATCTGCACGGCGGCCATGACGATGGTGTACAGCAGCATGAAGAGCACTTCCCGGGTGGTGTAGAAGGTGGCGCAGTGCTCGGATTCCGCCGCCTGCACGTGCCAGGCCTCGTAGGCGGGGGAACAGATCTGCTGGGCGGCCTGCATGGCCAGCAGCAACAGGCAGAACAGCACCGCGCCGCTGGTCCGGGGCAGCAGTACCGCAAAGAACACCAGCACGATGCTGAGCCGCCAAATCACATTCAGCGACAGCAGATACCGGCGTTTGCGGCGCATACGGGCGTAGAGCATACCGCCCACAGGCTGCAGGATCAGGAAGGTGGAAGAAAGGCTCGTCAACAGGTTGGACACCCCCAGCGGCAGCTGGAAGTAGTCGGTCAGTTTGGCGATGATGAAGCCCGTACATACCCAGTACGCCCCCATGGACAGAATGTACTCACTGAGGAACAGACGCAGTCTCTTGCTCATAACACGACACCCTAGCCTTCGGCCCTCTGCCGAGAGCCCATAATGGATTTTTGTGGCACAGTGCCCCGCCGTCATCAGCCGTGCACAACGGGGCGTAGCGGTTCCTATGGTAAGCAAATCGGCGACGATTTGCAAGCCCTTTTTCGGGGTTTTGCAGAATATTTTTTTCGTTGCTGCGCCGCCTTTATACGCGCGCGCGACCCCCTTGACAAGTGCCCGCCGCCTGCTTTACCATGTGCCCAAAACCGAAAGGAGCGACGTTTTGATGGCTATGCAAAACGGGGCGGCCCCACGCCCCAACCTGGTTTTTCTGCTGGCGGACGACATGGGCGCCTGGGCGCTGCACTGTGCCGGCAACACCGACATCCAAACCCCCAATCTGGACCGGATGGCCCGCCGGGGGATGCGGTTCGACAATTTCTTCTGCGCTTCCCCGGTGTGCTCCCCGGCGCGGGCTTCCATCCTGACCGGCACCATGCCCAGCCGCCACGGCGTGCTGGACTGGCTGGACGGCGGCAACCTGGCGGCTGACCATCCCTTTGCCCAGGGGCGGCCGGCCTTTGCCCACGAGAGCCGGCCCATCCGGTACCTGGAATCCCTCACCGCCTACACCGACCTGCTGGCCCAGGCGGGCTACCACTGCGGGCTGTGCGGCAAATGGCACCTGGGCGACAGCCTGCACCCCCAGCACGGCTTTACCGACTGGTACACCATTGCCCGGGGCGGCTGCGATTATTTCCACCCCGAGATGGTGGAAAAGGGGGAAGTATACGAAGCGGACGGCTATGTGACCGACCTGCTGGGAAGCCGGGCGGTGGAATGGCTGCAGCGCTATGCCGCCCAGGACGCGCCTTTCTACCTGAGCGTGCACTTCACGGCTCCCCACGATCCCTGGGATGCCGACCAGCACCCGCGGGAGTATCTTGACCTCTACAAGGACTGTGCTTTCACCGCTACCCCCGACCTGCCCCTGCACCCCAACCAGGTGCACACCTGCCAGTACGGCACCGGCGCCCGGCGCAAAGAGCTGCTGCGGGGCTACTATGCAGCCATCAGCGCCATGGACCACTGGGTGGGCCGCATCCTGGACCAGCTGGAGGAGAGCGGCGTGCTGGACAACACCATCGTGGTCTTTACCTCGGACAACGGCATGAACCTGGGCCAGCACGGCATCTGGGGCAAAGGCAACGGCACCTTCCCCCAGAACATGTACGATTCCTCGGTGAAGGTGCCCTTCCTGATGATGGCGCCGGGCCGGGTGGCGGAAGGCACCGTCTGTGAGGAGATGTTCAGCCACTACGACCTGTTCCCCACCCTGTGCGAATTGTGCGGGGTGCCCTGCCGGAGCATCCAGCCGCTGCCGGGGCACAGTTTTGCCCCCTGGCTCACCGACCCGGACCGGCAGAACCCTGCACCGGTGGTGGTGTACGACGAGTACGGCCCGGTGCGGATGATCCGCCGCCGGGACTGCAAGCTGGTGCTGCGCACCCCCTACGGCCCCAACGAGCTGTACGATCTGGTACAGGACCCCGGCGAGGAGCACAATCTCTACGGCCAGGCAGCCTATGAACCGCTGGTACTGGCCCTGAGCCGGGAGATGGATGCCTGGTTCCGCCGGTACGCCGACCCGGCTTTTGACGCCCGGTGCGAAGGAGTGGCCGGCACCGGCCAGCACGACCGGCCCGGCTGCTACGCCTCCCTGGCCGACCGCTATGGTCCCCGCCCCGCCTATGTGAAAGAGAAATAAAAAAACGGACCGGAAATTTCCGGTCCGTTTTTTATTTGCCGCCGTGGGAGGCCCTGTAGGCCGAAGCCGTTACACCGAAGCGCTTCTGGAAACTCTGGGAAAAATAGTTGCCGCTGCTGAATCCCAGATCCCGGCTGATATTGATGATGCTGCGGTCGGTGGTTTCCAGCAGGAACCTGGCTTCCCGGTAGCGGCAGCTGAGCATATACTCGATGGGGCTGACGCCGTAGAGCTTTTTGAACTCCCGGATCAGCCCGAACCGGTTCAGGCCCACCTTCTCGGAGAGCATTTCCAGGTTGAGGGGGGTGGTGTAGTTGTCGTCAATGTACTGCTTGACCCAGGCAATGCTGCTGTGCAGCCGGTCCATGGGGGTGGTTTCCGGCTCGATGTTGGCGCTGGAGGACCGCGCCACATGGATCAGCAGCAGCTGCACGATGCACAGGCAGGCTTCACTGTAGCCATCGCGCTTATCCTGCAGTTCATTGACCAGGCTGACCAGCAGGTGCACCATCGCCTTGTCGTCGGAGGAGAAGTCCCCGTGGTAGTACCCGTCGGAATCGTTCACAAGGTCGCTGTGCACCCCCTTGACCCCCAGCACGATCCACTCCACCGGGTCCGAGGGGATGGCCTTTTCCACGTGCTCCACGCCGGGGTTGATGACCACGAACTGCCGCGGGTGCATCAGGAACATGGTATCCCGCACGTGGAACTCGCAGTCACCCCCCACGCAGAAGAAAATTTCCAGAAAATTGTGGGTGTGCCGGGTGCCGTACCACTGTTTCTCGTACCGGAAGCAGGTAACATACAAAAGTTGCAGGCCGTTTTCGGCTACGGTATCCTTCAATTCATAAAGTTCGTACATAGGTCATTTTTTCTCCTGCTTTTACCCTTTTCCCGGGCAATTTACCATGAAGTGCCGTGCAATTTTTATAACTACAAGGTCAATATAACATATTTCCTTTTGCTTTGCAAGGCGTTACACTATGGGCACAGCAGGCGAGAACCCCCGCCGGGGGCCCTCCTCGTCAGCGCTCTGGTTTTGCATCGGAAGCACCCCGCTTTTGATGTTTTTTGTAACGAAAAGGGAGGAAACCATGAAACAAAGCAAATTCCTGAAAGTTCTTTGCGGCGCGGCTGCCGCGGCGATGCTGCTTTCTGCCTGCGGCGGCACGGCCAGTTCTTCGGCTGCGACGGACAGCACGGCTGCTGACACCGCCACCACCGATACCGCGGCTGCCAGCGGCACCACGCTGACTTACTGGTCCATGTGGAACTCCACCGAAGGCCAGGCCAAGGTCATCCAGGAAGCCGCCGACGCCTACGAGGCCAAGACCGGCATCAAGATCAACATCGAGTGGAAGGGCCGTGACGTCAAGAACCTGATCGGCGCCGCGCTGGATGCCGGCGAGCAGATCGACTTCTTCGACCAGGACTACGTCTTCATTTCTCAGCAGTGCGGCAAGTACTGCGCTGACCTGACCGAGATGAACGCAGCTTCCGGCCTGGAAGACCACACCTTCCCCGTCCTGCTGGAAACCGCCAAGAGCTACACCGACGGCGTGCTGAAGGTCATCCCCTATCAGCCGTACACCTCCGGCGTGTGGTACAACAAGGCCATGTTCGAGGCCGCCGGCATTGAGAAAGTGCCCGAGACCTTCGACGAACTGCTGGATGTCTGCGCCAAGCTGAAAGAGAGCGGCGTGAACCCCATGACCTGTGACCAGGGCGACGGCACGGCCCTGCTGATGGGCTTCCAGCTGGGCCGCTACATCGGCCAGGATGCCCTGGTGGAAACCATCGACAACAAGAGCTGGGCTGACGTACCCGAGGTCAAGAAGGCCGCCGAGGACATCTACAGCCTGTTCTCCAACGGTTATATGTCCGAGTACGCCCCCGCCAACTACCCCGACGGCGAGAACGAGCTGGGCTACGAAGAATCCGCCATGCTGCTGCAGGCTTCCTGGGTTCCCAACGAGGTTGTGCAGAACACCGGCGCCCAGATCGACTGGGGCTTCTTCCCCTGGCCCGCTGTGGAAGGCGGCGTTGACGGCACCGAGGCTGCCATGGTCGGCGCCCAGGGCTTCGGCATCGTGGACAAGAGCGAGCACAAGCAGGAAGCCTATGACTTCATCATGAGCGTTGTTACCGGCGAATACGACCTGAAGATGGCGCAGTCCGTCTCCTCCATCCCCGCCGATACCGACAACACCGAATGGCCCACTGCCGTGGCCGGCGCTGAGCCCTACTTCAAAGAGATGACCAAGTCCTACCTGTGGGCTGTGGGTCTGCAGAAAAACGCCGACTACAAGGATTACATCCAGGAGGCCATCAACCAGCTGTGCAAGATGGAGATCAATCCCGACGAATTTGTTTCCCAGCTGGCCAGCATGTAAAACATAACCGAATAGCACCGCCTGCCCGCTGAGCAAGTCAAACGTTCGGTCCGAACAGGCTGAGAGTAAGGGAGCTCTTTCGTTTGACAAGAGCTCCCTTTTCTTTGAAAGGAGCGATACCCTTTGCGCAACAATAAAAAAATGATCGTGTGTTTTCTGACGCCGGCCCTGTTTATGTTCCTGGTGGTATTCCTGTACCCCGTGTGCCGCACCATCGCCATGAGCTTCTTCCACGCGGAGGGCGTCAGCGATCCCGTCAGCAGCTGGACTTTCGCCGGTCTTGAAAACTACATCACCCTGCTCAACACCCCCATCTTCCTGGATTCCATGCTCAACATGCTCAAGATCTGGCTGTGGGGCGGCATCATCGTCATGCTGATCTCGATGCTGTTCGCCGCCATCCTCACCAGCGGCGTGGGCGGCAAGACTTTCTACAAGACCGTTGTTTACATCCCCAACATCATCAACGCCGTTGCCATGGCCACCATGTGGATCAACGCCATCTTCAACAAGCGCTTCGGCTTCCTGCACACCTTCTTCTCGCTGTTCGGCTCCGACCTGGCCAAAACCGACTACATGAGCGGCAGCACCAAGTTCTGGTCCCTGCTGGTGGCCTTCTGCTTCGGCTCGGTAGGCTACTATATGCTCATCTTCATGGGCGGCATCGAGCGCATCTCCCCCGACATCTACGAGGCCGCCACCATCGACGGCGCCAGCAAGGTCAAACAGTTCTTCTCCCTGACGCTGCCCCTGATGCGCAGCGTCATCAAGACCTGCCTGACTTTCTGGACCATCGGCGTTGTGGGCTTCTTCGTCTGGAGCCAGATGTGGAGCGCCCCGCTGCAGAGCGAACTGAGCACCATAACACCCTTTGTATATATGTACAACATCACCTTCGGCACCCAGGGCGATACCCAGCGCAACGCTGCCATGGGCGCCGCGGTGGGCGTGCTGATGGCCCTGACGGTCCTGGTGGTCTTTTTCTTCGTCAACCGCCTGGTCAAAGACGACGACGTAGAACTGTAAAGGAGGCACAACCATGAAAAACACGAAAGATACCCGCGCCGTGCCTTCCTACAATGGCCTGCGTGTGAAAGAACAGCTGCGGCTGCTGCCCGGCCACCTGATCGTGGGCCTGTGGTGCCTGTTCACCCTGGGCATGCTGCTGTGGATCGTGGCGGCCAGCCTTTCCACCTCGCCGGAGATCATGCGCGGCGAAGTGCTCAAGTTCGCCACCGGCCTGCATCCCGAAAACTACGTCAAAGCCTGGACGGCCAACAACATCTCGGTATTCTTCCTGAACTCGCTGCTCTACTCCACCTGCACCATGATCGGCTCGCTGCTCATCAGCGCCCCCGCCGCCTACGTGCTGGGCCGCTTCGTCTTCCGCGGCAACAAGGTCGTGCGCAGCGGCTTCATCACCGCCATGAGCTTGCCCCATATCATGATCGTCATGCCGCTGTTCTCCATGGCCACCCGCGCCAACCTCACCGGCTCCAAGATCGTGCTGATCTTCATCTACATCGGTATGCAGGTGCCCTACACCACCACCTTCCTGATCTCCTTCTTCAGCAGCCTTTCCCGCGTTTATGAGGAAGCCGCCGCCATCGACGGCTGCCCCCCGATGAAGACCTTCTGGAAGATCATGCTGCCCCTGGCCCAGCCCGGCCTGGTCACTGTGGGCATCTTCAACTTCATGAACATCTGGAACGAATACTTCCTGTCGCTGATCTTTGCCTCCTCCGAGCGCAATATGTCCGTCGGCCCCGGCCTGAAGAGCGTCCTCACCGCCATGCAGTACACCGGCGACTGGGGCGGCCTGTTTGCAGCCGTCGTCATCGTCTTCCTGCCCACGCTGATCCTCTTCCTGTGCCTGTCCAAGACCATCATCAGCGGCATCACCGCCGGCGGTGTCAAGGGCTGATGCCCCCGCCGTTATCATTGAGGAATCACTGCCATGATTTTTACCACCCACGATCCCAAACTCAAAGCGGCACTGGCGGAAGTCTGCCGCCAGATGCCCCTGTATGCCTCGGAAACCAGCCTGCAGGTCACGGTGCACTGGCAGGAGTCCGATGCTCCCCTGTGCTGGCAGCGCACCGGCGACACCGTGACCCTGGCGTGTGCTTCGGTCCACGATGCGCTGATGCTGCTGGGCCGTGCCATGACCCAGCGTGACAAAACCACCGAAAAGCTCATTCCCCGGGTGGCCGAACTGGCCGCCATGCTGGATGTATCCCGCAATTCGGTGTACACCCTGCCCATGCTCAAGCGGTTTTTGTGCCAGCTGGCCTTCCTGGGGTACACCGCCTGCTACCTTTATATGGAGGACACCTACGAGCTGCCGGGCTACCCCTATTTCGGGTATCGCCGGGGCCGGTACAGCGTGGCCGAACAGAAGGAGCTGGACGATTTTGCCTGCAGCCTGGGCATTGAGCTGATCCCCTGCATCCAGACCCTGGCCCATCTGCGCACGGCCATCCGGTGGCAGTATATGCAGCCCATGCGGGACACCGTGGACAACCTGATGGTAGGCGAACCCGGTACCCTGGCGCTGGTGGAAGCGATGATCGCCCACTTCAGCAAGACCTTCCGCAGCCGCCGCATCCATCTGGGCATGGACGAGGCCGTGGGCCTGGGCACCGGCCGCTACCGGCTGTACAAGGGCTGGCGCGACCATCGGGAGATTCTGCTGGAACACCTGAACACCGTCTGCGGCCTGTGCGACAAGTACGGCCTGCAGCCCATGATCTGGGACGATATGCTGTTCCGGGATCACACCCCGCTGATGGAATACTACGGCGACAGCGCCCCCGTCACCGAGGAAGAAAAGGCCCAGTACCCGGCCAACCTGCGCTTTGTCTACTGGGACTACTACCACGACACCCAGGAAGACTACGAAAAACAGCTGCGCCGCCGGGGCTGTCTGGACGTAACCTTTGCAGGCGGCGTATGGAAATGGGGCGGCTGGGCACCCTGCCTGAGCAAGAGCTTCCAGGATGCCATTGCCGCCACCGAGGCCTGCTGCCGCATGGGCGTGCAGGAGATCCTGGTCACCCTGTGGGGAGATGACGGCGACGAAACGCCGCTGGCCACCGTGCTGCCCGGGCTGGCCCTGTACGGGCTGCTGCGGTTCGGCAGTGCCGTTCCCGCCCAGACCGACCCTTACTGCCGCCTGCTGGGCGGTGCGCCCGTTTCGGTATACGAAAGCATGGAGCAGCTGGACCGCATCCCCGACCGGCCGGACGCCAACCTGGAAGCGCTCATTCCCCACAAGCTGCTGCTCTACGGCGATATGGCCAGCGAGCTGTTCCTGCCCGCCATCACCCAGGATGTGCCGCGGCTGGCCGCCCACTACCAGGAACTGGCCGCCCAGTACGAGAAGACGGCCAACACTGTGGGCGACGAACACCTGCAGCAGATCCTGAAGATGTACCAGGCGCTGGCCGCCGTGCTGGCCCTGCGCTGCCGCGCGGCCGACCGGCTGCACAAAGCCTGGCAAAAGCGGGACTGCCACGGCCTGCGGGCCGCCTGCGAACTGCTGGAGCAGCTGGCCCGGGAAGCGGAAACCCTGCATACCGCCACCGTGGCCGTATGGAGCCGGGAGTGCAAAGGCCAGGGCCTGGAGGTCCTGGACCTGCGCCTGGGCGGCGTGAGCGGCCGCTGCCGCGCCCTGTGCCAGCGTCTGGCGCTGTATATGGCAGGCAAACTGGATACCCTGACCGAACTGGACGAACCGTACCTGCCCTACAGCGGGCTGCTGGCCGAGGATGGCCGCACCCCCGCCCGGGAAGCCTACGGCGAGATCGTCACCGCAAATACCCTGTGCCACCAGTTCAGCATCTGAACGGTCCGGTGCAGTGAACAAGGAACGTGTGAAGCTATGAATTCATCCGGCAACACCACGGGGCAGCACATGCCCGCCACCTACTATTGCAGCACCCTGCACGGCAGCGATGCCTATGACGGCCGCAGTCCGGAGCGGCCGCTGCGCAGCCTGCAGGCTCTTTCGGCCCTGGCGCTGGGCCCGGGGGACCGGCTGCTGCTGGAACGGGGCAGCGCATTTGCCAACGACTGCCTGCACCTGCACGGTGTCCACGGCAGCGCCGAAGCCCCCATCGTCATCGACGCCTACGGTGAAGGCCCCCTGCCCCGCATCGATGCCAACGGCGAGGGCCTTTGGTTCCAGGACTACGGCACCGAACTGGACAATCCCCTGCACCGGCGCCGGGGGTATGTTTCCAGCGCCGTGCTGCTGTTTGACTGCGACGGCATTGAACTGAACCACCTGGCCATGACCAACCGGGGCCGCCCCCGGGACGCCGCCTACAACGACCTGGACACCATGAACCGCACCGGTGTGGCTGTGGTGGCCCAGAACGCCGGCACCCTGCGCCACATCTGCCTGCGGGCGCTGGACGTCCGCCATGTGCACGGCAATGTCTACGACAAGCACATGAACAACGGCGGCATCTATTTCACGGCCTTCAAGCCCCTGGACGAAGCCGCCACCGGCATTGCCCGGTATGACGATGTGCTCATCGAGGACTGCTATGTGGAGGATGTGAACCGCTGGGGCATTGCTGTGGCCTACACCGCCTACTGTGCCCACTTCATGACCCCGGAAATTTCCGACGAAGTCATTGCCCGGTACGGCGCCACCCGCGTGGTGGTGCGGGGCAACTACGTCAAGGACCCGGGGGGCGACGCCATCACCACCATGTACTGCGACCGGCCGCTGATCGAATACAACGTATCGGACGGCGCAGGCCGGCAGATCAACAAGACCGATTATGCCGAGAGTGATTTTGGCCGGGTGGCAGCGGCGGTCTGGCCCTGGAAATGCAAAAACGCCCTGTTCCAGTTCAACGAGGTGTTCCGCACCCGCTACCACGGGGGCGAGAACCAGGACGGCCAGGCCTTTGACGCCGACTGGGGCGACGGTACCATCTACCAGTACAACTACAGCCACGACAACGAGGGCGGCTGCCTGATGGTCTGCGGTGCGGAGGCCGTGAACACGGTGTTCCGCTACAACATCAGCCAGAACGATGACCGCGCCATGGTGCTGCCCGCCGACAGTCCGCTGGCCTACATTTATAATAATACCTTCTATATGAAGCCGGGGGTGCCCTTCCTGGCTACCAACAGCCAGTCGGTGGGACCCACGGTGATCGAGAACAATCTGCTCATCGCCGCCGGGGATACCCCCACGCCCCAGAACTGGTACAACGATGTGACCCGGTACGAAAACAACCTGTTCTGCGGTTTTGCCGATCTGCCCGACGGCAGCGGCAACCGCGCCGCGGGTCCCTGCCTGCAGGCTCCCGGCACCGGCGGTACCGGCGGGCCCGACGGCCCCGCCCTGGCTACGCTGGACGGCTACCGCCTGACCGCCGACAGCCCCGCCCGGGGAGCGGGCGTACCGGTGCCGGGTGCCGGCGCCCGGGATTTCTTTGGGCACCAACTTTCCGGGGTGCCGTCTATCGGCGCCGACCAGGGCTGACCCCCGTGCCCGGCCTGCTTTTGTGATAGAGAAATAAGAGAGATAATAGAGGAACAGAGAATGGAAACAAAGGATACACTTACCCACGGCCGCGTGACCGTGCCCACCGATGTGGACGTTATTCCCGAAACCCTGGAAGTTCTCAAGCGCTGGGGCGGCGATGCCCTGCGGGACTGCGACGGCACCGCCTTTCCCGAGGAACTGAAAAGCGCCGACGCCAAGATCTATGCCACCTACTACACCACCCGCAAGGACAACGCCTGGGCCAAAGCCAACCCCGATGAAGTACAGCAGTGCTACATCATGACGGGCTTCCGCACCGCCCGGGGCGACAGCCTGACCATCCCGCTGATGGAGGGCATCTCCACCGACCTGCTGAAGGTCAACACCCGGGACGACATCACCCGCTGGTGGGAAGTCATGGACCGCACCACCGGCGAAGTGGTGCCCACCGACCGCTGGCACTACGCCGACGGCGCCGTGACCATCCACAGCGAACCCTTCCACGACTACACGGTGGCCTTCCTGGCCTATCTCATCTGGGACCCCGTGCACATGTACAACGCCGTGACCAACGGCTGGACCAACTTTGAGCACCAGATCACCTTTGACGTGCGCCAGCCCAAGACCCACAAATACACCATGGAGCGGCTGCGCAAGTTCATTGCCGAGCACCCCTATGTGAACGTCATCCGGTACACCACCTTCTTCCATCAGTTCACCCTGATCTTTGACGAGCTGCGCCGGGAAAAGTACGTGGACTGGTACGGCTACTCGGCCAGTGTTTCCCCCTACATCCTGGACCAGTTCGAGAAAGAGGTGGGCTACAAGTTCCGCCCCGAATTCATCGTGGACCAGGGCTACTACAACAACCAGTACCGGGTGCCCAGCAAGGAGTTCAAGGACTTCATGGCGTTCCAGCGCCGGGAAGTGGCCAAGCTGGCCAAGGAAATGGTAGACATCACCCACGAATGCGGCAAGGAAGCCATGATGTTCCTGGGCGACCACTTCATCGGTACCGAGCCTTACATGGACGAGTTCAAGACCATCGGTCTGGACGCCGTGGTGGGCAGCGTGGGCAACGGCTCCACCCTGCGCCTGATCTCCGACATCCAGGGCGTCAAGTACACCGAGGGCCGTTTCCTGCCCTACTTCTTCCCCGATACCTTCCATGAAGGCGGCGACCCCGTGCGGGAAGCCAAGGAGAACTGGGTCACGGCCCGCCGGGCCATTCTGCGCAGTCCCATCGACCGCATCGGCTACGGCGGCTACCTGAAGCTGGCGCTGCAGTTCCCCGAATTCATGGACTACATCGAGAGCGTCTGCAACGAATTCCGCCTGCTGTACACGAACATCAAGGGCACCACGCCCTACTGCGTCAAGACGGTGGCCGTGCTGAACAGCTGGGGCCGCGCCCGCAGCTGGGGCTGCCACATGGTGCACCATGCCCTGTACCAGAAGCAGAACTACAGCTACGCCGGCGTCATCGAGGCGCTGTCCGGTGCGCCCTTTGACGTGAAGTTCCTCAGCTTTGACGACATCAAGGCCGACCCCCATGTGCTGGATTCCATCGACGTGCTGCTGAACATCGGTGACGGCGACACCGCCCACACCGGCGGCGCCGTCTGGGAAGACCCCGCCGTCAGCTGCGCCGTGAAAGCCTTTGTGGAGCGCGGCGGCGGCCTCATCGGCGTGGGCGAGCCTTCCGGCCACCAGTACCAGGGCCGCTACCTGCAGCTGTCCGGCGTGCTGGGCGTGGAAAAGGAAACCGGCTTCACCCTGGGCTACGACAAGTACAACTGGGACGAACACCGGGACCACTTCATCCTGGCCGACTGCCAGGGAGAAGTCAACTTCGGCGAAGGCAAAAAGAGCATCTACGCCAAGGAAGGCACCACCATCCTGGTCCAGCGCGACAAGGAAGTGCAGATGGCCGTGAACGAGTTCGGCCAGGGCCGCAGCGTGTACATCAGCGGCCTGCCCTATACCTTCGAGAACAGCCGTCTGCTCTACCGCGCCATCCTGTGGGCCGCCCACGATGAAGCCGACTTGCACAAGTGGTTCTCCACCAATTATAATGTAGAGGTTCACGCCTACGTGAAGAACGGCAAATACTGCGTGGTCAACAACACCTACGAACCCCAGGATACCACGGTCTACCGCGGCGACGGCTCCAGCTTCGAGCTGCATCTGGACGCCAACGAGATCCGCTGGTACGAGATCTGATTTTTCCCTTTTTCTTCTTCTCTCTCTCCCTCAGAACGCCCCGGGTTCCTCCCCCGGGGTGTTCCTGTATGCTTTTGAACAGGAGATGCGACCTATGACACAACGCCCCAACATCGTTTTGCTCATGACCGACGAGATGCGCGGGGACTGCCTGGGCTTTGCCGGGCACCCCGACGTCAAGACCCCCTATCTGGACACGCTGGCCGCCCGGGGCATCTACTACCCCAACGCCTACTCCAGCTGCCCCACCTGCGTGCCCGCCCGGGCCGCCCTGCACACCGGGCTTTCCCAGCGGCACACCGGCCGGGTGGGCTATCTGGACCGGGTGGACTGGAACTACGGCTGCACCATGGCCGGGGAACTGGCCAAGGCCGGCTACCACACCGAGTGCATCGGCAAGATGCACGTGCACCCGCTGCGCCACTCGGCGGGGTTCCACCACATTGAACTCCACGACGGCTACCTGCACGCCTACCGCGCCCCCGACACCCCCAGCGGGGAAAATCAGCTGACGGCGGACGACTACTTCTACTGGCTGCGCAGCGAACTGGGCGCCCAGGCGGACGTGACCGACACCGGCATGGACTGCAACGGCTGGACCGCCCGCCCCTGGCCCTATGCCGAAAAGTACCATCCCACCAACTGGGTGGTCCAGCGCAGCATCGACTTTCTGCGCCGGCGGGACCCCCGGCAGCCATTTTTCCTGATGGCCAGCTTTGTGCGGCCCCACGCCCCCTACGATGCCCCCCAGCCCTATTTTGACCTCTACCGCAACCGGGACCTGCGGCCCCCGCTGCGGGGCGACTGGGACGATGCCGCCCTGCTGGAGCAGACCGGGCGCATCTTCAACAACATCACCGGCCCCAGCGACCCCGACCTCATCCGGGAGCAGATGGTCGGCTACTATGCCTGCATCACCCATGTGGACCACCAGATCGGGCGCATCCTGCTGGCGCTGAACGAGCACAACCTGATGGACAACACCGTGATCCTGTTCACCTCGGACCACGGGGAGATGCTCTCCGACCATTGCCTGGACCGCAAGGCCGTGCCCTACCAGGGCAGCATCCGTGTGCCGCTGATCGTCAGCGGGCCGGAAGCCTTCACCGGCCGCCGGGGCGTGGTGGACGATACCCTGGCCGAACTGCGGGACATCATGCCCACAACGCTGGAACTGGCCGGGGCGCCGATTCCCGCCACCCTGGACGGGCAGAGCGTGCTCCACGGCCACGACCGCGCCTGGCTCCACGGCGAGCACGTCTACGGCGCCAAATCCCACCAGTTCATCGTGACCAAGACCGACAAATACATCTGGTTCAGCCAGACCGGCGAGGAACAGTATTTCGACCTGGTGCAGGACCCCGGCGAAACCCACAACGCCGTGCAGGACCCCCGGTATGCCGCCCGCATCGCGGAACTGCGCGGGCACCTCATCCACACGCTGGCGGGCTGCGAGGAGGGCTACTCCGACGGCCAGCGGCTCATCGCCGGGTGCACGCCGAAAGAATGCCTGGCCTGCGCCACCGAACCCTGCTGCTGATAAACAGACAAAAAAGCGCTCCGTTTTGTACCGGAGCGCTTTTTCTATGGGAAGAAAGGAAATCGCTTATTTTTGCTCGGCGGGGAAGATCTTCTTGTTCACAAAGAAGAACACCACCATGGAGATGCCGCCGTTGAGCACCGTGGTGCCGATATTATAGATGAAGTCGGGCACCAGCAGGCCCGCCACCGCCACCCAGATGCAGTTGATGGAGTTGACGATGCAGGTGATGAGGCAGAAGGCCACCAGGTACCAGGCGATCTGAGGGCCCGGCTTGCCGTGGGAGCGGAACACGAAGTTGCGCTGGATGGGGAAGTTGATGCACTCGCCGATGACCATGGCCACCATGTAGGCGCAGAAGTAGGCAAGGCCGCCGTGAGCCTGGTCGTAGCCCAGGATGTTCCACTCAAAGGTTTCGCCGAAGAGGGTCAGCGGGATGCCGGGCCAGCCGAAGCTGGCGTCCCCCAGCCCCGCGAACGCCGCGGGCAGGAACTGCAGCATCAGGTACTTGAATACCGTGATGAGGTTGCTGACGATGACGAAGAGTCCGCCTTCCCGCACCCATTGGGCGGCCGCCGGGTGTTTTTCAGCAAAGGAATTCCACAGATTCACCGGTCGCGGCCTCCTTCTGAAAGACGTTTTTCCATCGCCTTGTTGGCGTGGTTGTTCTTGACGAATTCCACCAGCACCCGCAGGATGCCGATGATCCAGAAGCCTTTCAGCTCCATGACCAGACCATCCACCATGCCCATGCTGACGATGCCGCCGGTCATTTTGGCGATGGCCCGCAGGGGCATATTGTAGTTGAACAGCAGGTTCAGGTCGGGGGTGCCGCTCTGCAGGCTCCTGGTGAGCAGATGCTTGTGGATGACGTGCACCAGCCAGCCCAGGGGGCTGCGGGCATGGCCGATCTCCCCCAGGGTCATGTTGCGGTCGATGGCCACCTTGCTCACCGGGATGGCATGGCCCAGCAGCGCGGCAAATTCGGCGTCGGGCACATCCTGCACCTGGCCGCCCTGGTAGTGGGGCAGCGCCAGCCCTGCATAGGGGTCGGCGTCGCCGCTGCCCGCCACCGTCACGGTGGCTTTCAGGCGGATGTCGGCGCTGGAACCGCCCACCCGCACTTCATAGTCGCCGCCCTCCACGGCCCAGCGGTTGGCGGGGTCGTTCCAGTAGCGGAAAGCCTTGTCGTCCAGGGGGATGGTGACGGTGCGGCGCTCCCCCGCTTCCAGGTGCACCCGGGCAAAGCCCTTGAGTTCCTGTTCGGGGCGGAAGATTCTGGCGTCCGGTTTGGCGATGTAGACCTGCACCACCTCGTCCCCGGCGCGGTCACCGGTGTTTTCCACCGTCACCGTCACGCCGGTGGGGGTGGCCGTCAGGTCGCTGTAGGCGAACCGGGTGTAGGACAGGCCGTACCCGAAAGGATAGGCCACCGGCACACCGGCCGTCTGGTAGTAGCGGTAGCCCACGTAGAGCCCCTCCCGGTACTCCACGGTGCGGCCCGCCCCGCCGAAATTCTTGTAAGAGGGGTTGTCCTCACAGTGCAGGGGCCAGGTTTCGGCCAGGTGACCGGCGGGGTTGACCTTGCCGGTAAGCACATCCAGCACCGCCCCGGCACCGGCCTGACCGCCCAGACCTGCCCAGAGCAGGGCTTCGCAGTGGCTCTGCCAGCCGGTTTCCACGGCGCTGCCGCTGCTGAGCACCACCACCAGCCGCGGGTTGGTGCGGTGCACCGCCAGCAGCAGGTCGATCTGGTTCTGGGCCAGCTTCATGTCGCTGCGGTCCAGGCCCTCGCTCTCCTTGACTTCATCCAGGCCCAGGAAGAGCAATACCACGTCGGCTTTGGCCGCCAGTTCCACGGCCTGGGCCTGGAGCCTGCCGTCGGGCTTGCCCTGGCGGTCGAAGCCCCGGGCATAGCCCACGCTTTGCAGGCCGCTGCCCGCCAGCACCTGGAGGAAGCTGTCCACCCGGGGGGCGTTGACCACACTGGAACCGGCCCCCTGATAGCGGGGCGTTTCGGCAAAGTCGCCGATGACCGCCACCTTGGCGGCGGGGTCCAGGGGCAGCAGCCCGCCCGCGTTCTTGAGCAGGACGATGCTTTCCGCCGCAGCCTTGCGGGCCAGGGCATGGTGGGCGTCCCAGTCGATGGTCTTGGGGGCCTTCTCCAGCGCGCCGGTGGTCTGGCCGATGAGGGTCAGCAGTTCTTCCAGCCGGGCGTTGATGTCGGTTTCAGAAATTTTGCCGTCCTCCACGGCCTTGCACAGTTCCCGGGCGGAATCGAGGCCCGGCGCCGGCATTTCCAGCGTGGAGCCGTTCTTGACGCCCAGGGCATGGTCGTTGGAGCCGCCCCAGTCGGTGACCACCGCGCCGTCGAAGCCCCAGGTGTCCCGCAGGATCTCCTGCAGAAGATGGGCGTTCTCGTTAGCGTAGGTGCCGTTGATGAGGTTGTAGCTCGTCATGATGGTCCGGGGTTTGCCCTCGGTGACGGCGATCTCAAAGTTGGTGAGGTAGAGTTCCCGCAGGGTGCGCTCGTCCACCACCGAGTCGCTGGCCATGCGGCGCAGCTCCTGGTTGTTGGCGGCAAAATGCTTGGGGCAGGCGGCGATGCCGTTTGCCTGGATGCCGCGGATGTAGGCCGCGGCCATCTTGCCGGCGAGGTAGGGGTCCTCGGAGAAATATTCAAAGTTGCGGCCGCACAGCGGGCTGCGCTTGACGTTGAGGCCCGGGCCCAGCAGCACCGCCACATCCTGGGCGGCGGCTTCCTGGCCGAGGGCTTCCCCGATCTTTTCCCCCAGGGCGGGGTCCCAGCTGGAGGCCACGGCGGACGCCGTGGGGAAACAGGTGGCCGGTTCGCTGGGGTTGATGCCCAGGTGGTCGCTGGCGCCCGCCTGCTTGCGCACGCCGTGGGGGCCGTCGGACAGCCAGATGGACGGGATGCCGCAGGAGGGCAGCGCCCGGGTCTGGAAGGTGTCCCCGCCGGAGAGCAGGGCGCATTTCTGTTCGAGGGTCAGGCTGCGGATGGTTTCTGCGTAATTCATAGTGTACTCCTTACAAAGGGCCTGCCCCCGCGAAGGGCGGGGGCAGACTTTACGGTCAACAGGATCGCTTACGCAGTCTGCTTTTTCTTGCGGAAACGCAGCACCGTCAGTACGACCAGAATCAGGATCAGCACGCCGCAGACGGCATCCACAGCGTAGATCACGGTCTGGTAGGGTTCAACAGCAGCCACATAGTCGCTGCCCGGCATACCGCCGTTCATCACTTTGGAGTTGGCGATGGTGTACAGAATGTTGTGCGCCGCTTCGCGTCCGTAGTGGTAGTCCGAAATATTATCCTTATCGAAGGTGTAGCGGGCACCGGTGGGCAGGTTGGTCAGCTTGCCGTCGGCACCGGCCTGGATCATCTGGCCGGCATCCATGAAGACACCGGTGTTGGCGTTGTCGGTAATGACGAAGCCGTGGAAGCCCCATTCATTGCGCAGCAGGCCGGTGATGAGGTTGTAGTTGCCGCCGGCCCAGGTATAGCCGATGCGGTTGAAGGAAGTCATCACACCGGTGCAGGCCGGGATCTGGGTGGTGGCGTTGGAATAGGTGCCGTCGCCGTTATCCTGGGCGTAGCTCATATCCACCGTACCGCTCTTGACGGCCATCTCAAAGGGTTCGAGATAGATCTCACGGGCTGCCTGCTCATTCAGGAAGGTGGCCAGGCTGTACTGTCCGTCACGGTCACCGCGGTGGTTTTCCTGGTCATTGATGGCGAAATGCTTCACAAAGACGTACATACCGCGGGAAGCAACGCCGCGGACTTCCTGGGCTGCCATGGAGCCGGCCAGGAAGGGATCTTCGGAGTAGTACTCGGCATTACGGCCGGAGAACGGGGTGCGGTGGGTGTTCATGGCCGGGGCGTACCAGCCGTCCACATCCAGGTAGTAGGATTCATCGCCGATGTTTTCGCCGAAGTGCAGGGCCAGTTCGTCGTTATAGGTCTGGGCCAGCACCACAACGCCGGCATGGTTGATGTTCTGGCTGAAGGTGAAGTTGCCGCTTTCATCAATGCCGTAGTTGATCAGGCCGGTGGCGGCGTCACGGTCGGTGGCGGCGGGCTTGTCCACCGACTTGATGGCGGCCGTGCCGTAACCGGACTGGGTGATCAGGGTCTGGTAATCGTCGGGGGTCAGCTGGTCCAGCAGCTGGTTCCACTTGGGATCATCGTAGGACAGGCCGCGCAGGTCGATCAGGCCCAGGCCGTTTTCAGCACCGTAGACCGGGGTATCGGTCAGGGTCGCGGGATCGGTGGGGTTGAGGGAATCGAAGGAATCCAACTTGGCCAGTTCTTCGGCCGTGAGAGTCTTACAGTAGGTGTAGGAGGCAGGCTGACCGTTGGCATCGGTGCCGTTGATCGGGTTGCCCCAGGTGCTGATCTGGTCGCTGACTTCCCCATCGGTGGTGGGCCAGGTGCCGACCCAGTCCTGACGGGACAGGTATTGCAGGCCGCCGTTGGCATCATCAAACAGATTGGTGATAGCCACACCGGTGGTGGTATCGTTGGCGTAGGTGGTGGTGTCCACAGTGCCGTTGGACGGGGTGTAGGTGGCGACCAGGGCGGGGTTGCCCTCGGCGGTCATGCCGTCCTCCACCGTCTTGCCCTTGACGGCCAGAATGTTGTTGACGGCGTCATGGGCGTTCTTGGCGGCGGTGATGTAGTAATCGCCCGCATCCAGGATGTAGGTCTTGGCGGTGGTGTAGTCGTAGGACTTGAGCTGTTCCTGGTCAAAGGTCACGGTGACCGTTTCGGAAGCGCCGGGCGCCAGTTCCGAGGTCTTGGCATAGCCCACCAGCTCGACGGAAGCCTTTTCGATGTTGTTGGCCTTGTCGTAGTCGGTGTAGGGGCTCTGGGCAAAGACTTCCACCACGTCCTTGCCGGCGCGGGAACCGGTGTTTTTCACGTCCACCGTGACGGTGCAGGTAGTGCCGTCCCAAGAAGTTTTGTAGTTGGACCACTCAAAGGTGGTGTAGGACAGGCCGTAGCCGAAGGGATAGATCACCGAGTCGGCATAGCTGTAGTCGCCGGGGTTGCCCTGGCCCAGGACGGTATCCTCGTAGCGGGTTTCGTAGTAGCGGTAGCCGACGTAGATGCCCTCTTTATAGCTGACGTAGTTGTACTTGGTCTGCTCGCCATCCTCGGTGTAGTAAGAGAAGTCACCGAAGTTCTGGGCGGCGGGGCTGCTCAGCGGGTCGGCCTCGTAGGTATCCACGGTGCGGCCGGAGGGGTTGATGTTGCCGGCGAAGATCTCGGCCAGAGAATACAGGCCGTAGTCACCCATGGACGGCGCGGAAACGACGGTATGGATGTTGGGGAACTGGCTGACCCAGCTCAGGTCCACCGCGGCACCGGAGTTGAGCAGCAGCACCACGTCGTCAAAATTATCGTTGAGGTACTGCAGGATGGCCAGCTCATCAGAGTTGGGCTCCAGATAGGTTTTGCTCTGATCCTCCGGCACATCGGTATGGTTGTACATGGAGCGGGGCATATCGCGGCCCTCGCCCACGATGCGGCTGAACACGAAGACCGGCACGGTGCCCTTCATGGAATCCAGCAGTCCGGCTTCGCTCTGCATCACAGAGAGCGGGCATTCGTTGATGGAGAAGTCCTCGTCATCGCCGTAACTCACCGAGCCGACGCCGCGGACATAATCCTTGCCGTTGCCCTCGCTGTAGAAGTTCCACAGGGTTTCGTTCACGCCGAAGCCGCTGGCTTCAAAGGCAGTCTTGAGGTCGCCTTTGGCACCGCCGATGTAAGCCACCGAAGAATGGCTCACAAAGCTGAAGGTGGTATCGGTGCTGTAGGGCATCTTGTTGGCGTCGTTTTTCAACAGCACGATGCCTTCGCCTGCGATCTGTTTGTTGAGGGCGATCTCGTCCTCCATCAGGGCATCCAGCGTATCAAACTTGGGTTTGCTGTACTCCATATCAACGCCTTCGGTCTTGGCCTCGCTGTTGTCGATGCCCGCATCCTTCAGGCCCAGGACACTCTGCACACTGCTGGCATTGGGGGGAATGAGGACGTTGGCCGCCACGATTCCGCCGGCCAGCACCACACACAAAACGCCGGAAACAGCCGTCTTGATGATTTTGACGGTCTGTTTTCCGTTTTTCTTCTCTTGCGCCATGATTCTTTTCTCCTTCTTGTGGTTTGGCCGCATTCCCCGGGGAAACCGGCCGTTTGGGAGGGCGTCCCCTCTGGCATGACACCATTGTAGCACAAGCCCATCACTTTACACGAAATTTGCACAAATTGCATTTTTCCCGGCAAATTCTGCATTTTTGATGGGTTTCCCCGTTTTTTCTTTGCGCAAAGCGCACAAAAGCTACCGGGCATTTGTTGTGCACAATCCCGAAACCGCAAAAGCGGCGCTCCGGAAAGGGCCGGAACGCCGCAGTCTGTCAGAATCAGGCGTCGCTGCCGTCGCCGTGGGGCAGCAGCACCCGCAGGATGAACCAGTTGTCCTCGCAGTGCACCGTCACGGTGCCGCCGTACTTTTCGGCAGCGGCCCGCACCGTGCGCACGCCGTAGCCGTGGGGCGGCATACCGTCGGCATCCAGGCGCACCGGGGTTTCGCAGTAGTTTTCAAACCGCAGCATCACAAAGCCGTGCTGGGCAAAAATCGCAACACGGATCAGCCGCTTTTCGGTGTCGGACAAAGTCTGCACGCTCTCGGTGGCGTTGTCCAGCGCCGTGCCCACGATGGTGCAGATGTCCCCCGTGGGCATGAAGTCCAGCAGATGCCCGTCCGCCACGCAGGTGAAGTTGATGTCGTGCTGCTGGCAGTAGAGGCTCTTGGCTGTGAGCAGGGTATCCAGCACCGGGTTGCCGGTCTTGTTCTGGGCTTCGTACATCCGGATGCCGCTTTCCATCTCGTCCAGGGCAGCGGCCTGCTTGCCGGGGTCATGCTCCGCCCGGATGGCCGCGATCTGCAGTTTGAGGTCGTGGCAGTGCCGGTTGATGAGGCGGATGCTCTCCCGGCTTTGCTGGTACTGCTCGTACTGATGGTGGAGAACGTTGTTCATGGCTTCCAGTTCCCGGTGAAGGCGGGCTTCCATGAGCTGCTCCTGCTGGATGGAAAGCACCAGCACCCCCGCCAGGTCCACCAGCGTGCGGATATAAAAGACGTTCATGGTGGCCTGGCCTTCCTGGGTGAAAGCCAGGTTGCTCACCGCGAAAGCCGCCAGAGCCAGCACCACCGCGCTGACCAGCGCCCGCCGGGTGATGCCCAGTTCTGGGTTGCGGTGCAGGCGGCGGAACTCGTACCCGTAGATGAACCCGTACACCGCCGTGTAGGTAACGGCCAGCAGCAGAAGGGCCAGCGGCTGGAATCCGCCCCGCTGGGGCCACAGATAACAGTGGAGCTGCCATTCCAGGCTGGCGGCAAACTCCGCCAGAATGAACGCCCGGGCGCAGCAGTAGCCGGCCTCCCGGGCTGTGATGGCACAGCAGCCGAAGAGGTACAGATACATCCCCCCTACGGCCGCCGCCATGCAGGGAATCCACCAGGCCAGGGGCACGCTGCCGGTAAGCTGCAAAAACGCCCCCAGCCCCATCAGCACCGCCCCGCTGACCGCCGCAGTGACGGGCACGCCGAACCGGCGGCGCAGCGCCAGCACATACAGCAGGCAGGCCAGCCATTCGGCCAGCGCCGTGTACAGGCGCGGAATATCGGGCAGTACCGTCATTTCACACTGCCCCCTATATAATCGGTAAGAGCTTCCAGGAAGGCTTTTTTCTTGGGGCGGCTGATCTGCAGCGCGTGGGGGCCTACCTGCACGGTGTTCTGCTGCACCGCCCGCACCTGGGCCAGATTTACCAGATACCCGCTGTTGCAGCGCACAAAAGGTTTATCGGCCAGTTTTTCCTCGTAGCTTTTCAGGCTGCCCGGCGCCACCAGGTCGCCGTCCTCGGCATAAAAATGCACGTAGTGGCCCTCGCTCTCAAGATAATAGAGCGAGCCCACGTCGATGCGGCGCAGCCCGCCGTCCACCGGCACCGTCAGGAAGGTTTTCTGCCGCTTGTGCAGCCGTTCCACCGCCTTTTGCAATTCCTGGGAAAAGGCAAAATAGGGTACCGGTTTGAGCACGTAGTCCAGCGCATCCACCGCGTAGCCCCGGATGGCAAACTGGGCCATGTTGGTGATGAAAATGAGGATGACGTCCTTATCCACCTTGCGGATGGCCTCCGCCGCCGCCATGCCGTCCATGCGGCGCATCTGGATGTCCAGCAGGATGATGTCGTACACCGCCCGGTAGTCCGAAACGATCTCGTCCCCATCGGCAAAAACCGTCAGTTCAAACATTTTGCCGAACTGCCGCTCATACCGGCGCACATAGCCCACCAGCTGCTCCCGGACTTCGGGATCGTCCTCCACGATGGCAATATGGATCATCGCTGCCGCCGCCTTTCGTTTGTAAGATCGGTTGTATTATACCATGCCCGGCCCCGCCCCGCAAACCCGGCTTGACCTTTGGGGCCGCGAGTGTTATTCTTTTGCTAGAATAACGCCCCGGGAGATTGAAATGGAACAGGAACAGAATGTAAAACTGACCAAACTGGCCCACTGTGCGGGCTGCGGCGCCAAGGTGGGCGCCGGGGTGCTGGCCCAGCTGCTGGAGGGCATCCGCACCCACCGGGACCCCAACCTGCTGGTGGGGTTCGATAAATCCGACGATGCCTCGGTATATAAGGTATCCGACGAACTGGCCCTGGTGCAGACGGTGGATTTTTTCCCGCCCATTGCCGACGACCCCTACCTTTTCGGGCAGATCGCGGCCACCAACGCCCTCAGTGACGTATACGCCATGGGCGGCGAGCCAAAACTGGCGCTGAATCTTTTGTGCATTCCCGAATCCATGCCCAAATCTGCCGTCCACGACCTGCTGCGGGGCGGCTACGAGAAGGTGTATGAAGCGGGGGCCATCATCACCGGCGGCCACAGCATCCTGGACGAAGAACCCAAATACGGCCTGGCCGTCACCGGCTTTGTGCACCCTGACCGGGTGCTGACCAACGCCGGGGCCCGCCCCGGGGATGTGCTGCTCTTCACCAAGCCTTTGGGCATCGGGGTGCTGACCACGGCGGCCAAGGCCGACCTCTGCCCGCCGGAGGTTTTACAAACTGCCTACGCCCTGATGACTACTTTGAACAAGGCCGCCCGGGACTGCATGGTGCGGTACGAAGTCCACGCCTGCACCGATGTGACGGGCTTCGGCTTTTTGGGCCACGCCTACGAGATGGCCCAGGGCAGCGGCGTGCGGCTGGAAATTGATACCGGCGCGGTGGACATTCTGCCCGAAGCGCTGGAATTTGCCAAAATGGGCCTTTTGCCCGAGGGGATGTACCGCAACCGGCGCTATGCCGAAGGGGCGGTGGACCCCGGCGCAGTACCCCTGGCCGTGCAGGATGTGCTCTACGACCCCCAGACGGCGGGCGGTCTGCTGATGGCTGTGGCGCCCCAGGATGCTGACGCCCTCTACCGCGACCTGCAGGCCGCGGTGCCCAGCGCCCAGCGGGTGGGCGTGGTGCTGCCCGAGATCGAGGGCGAAAAGCGCATCACCCTGCGGTAAGGGATTGGATAGCGGCCACCGCCGCGTCCATATCGGATTCCGTGGTGAACCATCCGGTGGAAAACCGCACGGTCCCCCGGGGGAAAGTCCCCAGCGTCTTGTGGGCGGCGGGGGCGCAGTGCAGCCCGCACCGGGTCAGGATGCCGTACTCCGTTTCCAACCGGTAGGCCATTTCGGCGTTATCCCGGCCCGCAAAATCCAGGCTGAACACCCCCACCCGGCGTTGGGGGTCGGTGGGGCCGAGTAAGCGCACACCGGGGATATCCGCCACACCCGCCAGGAACCGGCGGCTCAAAGCCATATCATGGGCGCGGACCTGCTCCACCCCGATATCCTGCAAAAATGCAAGAGCGGCCTCCCACCCGTAGATGCCGGGCAGGTTGGGGGTGCCGGGCTCGAATTTATCGGGCATATAGGCGGGCTGCTCCTCGCTGTCCGAGGCGCTGCCGGTGCCCCCCGTCACATAGGGGTCCAGCGCCGCCGCGAAGTCCGGGGCCAGCAGCAGCGCTCCCAGCCCCTGGGGCCCCATAAGCCCTTTGTGGGCGGGCACGCTGAGGGCCGAAAGCCCCAGCTCCCGGAAAGACAGCGGCAGATGCCCGGCTGTCTGGGCGGCGTCCAGGCAAAAGGGCACTCCATGGGCGGCGCAGAGCCTGCTCACCGCCGCGGCATCCTGCACGGTGCCCGATACGTTGGAAGCATGGGCCAGCACCACCAGTCTGGTGTTGGGGCGGAACAGCCCTTCCAGGGCGGCGAGGTCCAGGAACCCATCCCCGTTGCAGGGGATGCGGTCAAACAGTACGCCCTGTTTTGCCAGCCGCTGCAAGGGCCGCATGACGGCGTTATGCTCCATGGCAGACACGATGCAGTGGTCCCCGGGGCGCAGCGCCCCGCCCAGCACCAGGTTCAGCCCCCAGGTATTGCCGGGGGTGAGCACCGCGTGGGTGGGGTCGGCGAAATCAAAGAGTTCACACAGCCGCTGCCGCAGCCGCAGCGTTACCAGTTCCGCCTGCTGGGCGGACCCGTAGACGCCCCGGTTGACGTTGGCCCCCACATGGGTGAGGTATTCGGTCATAGCGGCCGCCACACAGGGCGGTTTGGGAAAAGACGTAGCGGCTTGATCCAGGTAAACAGCGGGCATACCAAGGCCCCTTTCTATACATAACTTCTGGCTACAGTGTAGCACAGGGACGGCGGGGCGCGCAACGGCGCACCCGGAAAGCAGTCAGAACAAGGAGGAATGGTTTTTGAAAAAAGTCAACATTCTGGTGCCCGTCACCGGCATTGCGGTGGGTCTGGCGGCCCTGGTGCTGGTTGCTTTGGGCAACCCCGGCAACATGGGGTTCTGCATCGCCTGCTTTTTGCGGGATATTTCCGGCTCCCTGGGCCTGCACCATGCGGCGAAAGTGCAGTACATCCGGCCCGAGATCATCGGCCTGGTGCTGGGCGCCATGGTCATGGCCCTGGCGGGCAAAGAGTTCAAGGCCCGGGCGGGTTCCGCCCCGGCGCTGCGGTTTATCCTGGGCGGCATCGTCATGGTGGGGGCGCTGGCTTTTCTGGGCTGCCCGCTGCGGATGGTGCTGCGTCTGGGCGGCGGTGACGGCACCGCCCTGGCCGGAATGGCCGGGTTCGTCTGCGGTATCCTGGTGGGCATCGCCTGCCTGAAAAAAGGTTTCTCCCTGGGCCGGGCCTACAAGGTCAAGCCCGCCGAAGGCTTTGTGCTGCCCGGGTTCATGATCGCCCTGCTGGTGTTGCTGCTGGCGGTGCCTTCGGTGCTGCTGTTCTCCACCGAGGGTCCCGGCGCCAGCCACGCCCCTTGGGTGGCGGCCCTCCTCGCCGGGCTGGTGGTGGGCGCCCTGGCCCAGAAAAGCCGCCTGTGCATGGCGGGCGGCATCCGGGATGCGGTGATGTTCAAGGACTTCAACCTGCTCAGCGGTTTTGTGGCCATCTTTGCGGTGGTGCTGGTGGGCAACCTGGTCCTGGGCAAATTCCACCCCGAACTGGCCGTGCAGCCGGTGGCCCACCATGATTATCTCTGGAGCTTTTTGGGCATGACCGCCGCGGGCTGGGGGTCCATCCTGCTGGGCGGCTGCCCCCTGCGCCAGTTGATTTTGGCCGGTGAGGGCAATGGCGACAGCGCCGTGACGGTGCTGGGCATGATCGTGGGCGCGGCTCTGGCCCACAACTTTGGCATGGCGGGCAACGCCGACGCCATGACCGACGGTGTGTTTACCGCCGGCGGCGTGGGGATGCCCGGCCGCGTGGGCGTGGCCGTGTGTCTTTTGCTGCTGGCCGTGATTTCTTACGCCAACCTGTACAAAAAGGAGAAAGCCGTATGATCGATGCAAGAGGATTGTCCTGCCCCATGCCGGTGGTGATGGTGCAGAAAGCAGTACAAAGCAACGCCCCCGCCACCCTGGAAGTGCTGCTGGATAACCCCTGTTCGGTGGAAAACGTGACCCGTTTTGCCACCAACAGCGGCTACCAGGTGGAAGTACACCCCGCCGACGAGGACGAGTACCGCCTGGTACTGACCAAACCATGAGGGACTACGTTGCCACCTTCCACACCCACCTGAGCGCGCTGCTGAGCTTTCAGGCGCTGCAGGGGCAGGGTGTGGCGGCCCGGATGATGCCGGTGCCCCGGGAACTGAGTTCCAGCTGCGGCACCTGTGTGCGGTATACCGCCGACGGCGACTGCCGGGACCTGCTGGACCGGGACTGCGAGGCGGTCTATGCCTGCGGGCCCGACGGCTACACCTGCCTGTTTGCCACGGAGGGGCCGTAAGATGAAAGCCTGTATCGCGGTGATGGGCGCAGGCGGAAAAACCACGGCGGTGCGCAGCCTGGCGCACCGCCTTTCGGGCTTTTCCGTTCTGTGGACCACCACCACCCATATCTATCCCGCCCCACCAGGGGACTGCCGCCTGCTGCTGCGCTCCCCCGCCCCTGCCGCCCTGGCGGCGGCTTTGGGAGAACCGGGAATCGTCTGCGCCGGGACCCCCGCCGGGGAAAAACTGACCGCCCTCTCCCCCGCCGCCTGGGTCGCGGCCTGTAAGGCGGCGGACTACATCGTGTGTGAAGCGGACGGTGCCCACCGCCTGCCCTTGAAACTCCACCGCCCCGACGAACCGGTGCTGCCCGCCGAAACCACCCATGTGCTCATCGTGCTGGGGCTTTCGGCCCTGGGCCGGCCTGTGGGGGAAGCGGTGCACCGGTACGCCCTGCACCCCGCCTGGGCCGCGCACCCTGCCGCGCCGGTGGGGGTGGCGGAACTGTGCTTTTGCGCCGAGGAAGCCGCCGCCCGCTGCGGCGTGCCCAAAGAAAACATCCGCCTGCTGTTCAACCAGGCGGATGATGATATGAACGCCGGGCGGCAGGCCGCCACAGCCTTGTCCCGCCAGGGGTTTGCCTGCCGGGTGGGAGCGCTGCAAAAAGACGACGCTTTCCTGGCCCCCTGGGTGCTGGGGGAATGACTTTCCCCGGGGAATATGGTACAATCTACAGCAGTGCAAGGCCCCGCTCTTCCGCCAGGGAGAGCAGCGCTTCCACCACGCCCCCGGCGATGGCCCGGGCTTTGTCGGAAACCGTATCGCAGTTATGCACCTGTTCGGGGCGCGGGTCAATGTCGGCGATTTTCAGCCCCTTGGTGACAGGGTAGCCCTCCCGGATCAGCCCCCGCAGCACGCCGTCCAGCGTGGCAGGTACTTCCACACCGCCCACGCGCCCGATGCACTGGCCTTTGCGCACCACGGCGCCAATGTCGATGAGGGCGCCGGTATCATCGGGCACAAACTCCATGGGTCCCGATGCCGGGGCATGGATGACCCGCTCTTTGGTATAGCCGCCGATGTTGCCCGGCACCCCGGTATTGGGGATGGCCGCACCCTGGCGGATGACCCGGCCCAGCTGGTGGCCGCGCATGGTTTCCACCACGGCGTCCACATCCTGCCCCGCCGTAAAGCCGGGGCCCAGCCCCACCGTGATGGGCGCCATGCCCCGGTGGGTGCCCAGGTTCCGCTTGGCCAAAATGGCATCCACCACCGCCGCCGGGTGCATCAGTTCTGCGGCGGCACTGGTTTCGTCCACCAGCAGGGGGATTTCCCCCGCTGCGGAAACGGCAGCGGCTTCCGCGGCCTTTTCGATGCGGCGGCAGGTCACCCCTTCCACGGTGGTGCTGCCCTGCCACACGGCCTCACAGAAAGCGGCTTTGCGCCGTATGGCCGAAGGGTCGGCACATTCCAGGGCCAATACCTTGAACCCGCAGCGGTACAGCCGCAGAATGGTGCCGGTGGCCAGGTCCCCGGCGCCCCGGATAAGGACCCAGGGCCGTTCTGCCTTGTTTTGCATGGTTCCATCCCCCTTTTTGTACATCATTGTAACACCGGCGGCCCGTTTGTGCAACGCCGCCCAGGAGGTACCCCTATGAAACTGATCGCTACCCAGGACGCGGTGGGCCAGGTGCTCTGCCACGATATTACCCAGATCATCCCCGGCGTTTCCAAAGGGCCGGTGTTCCGCAAGGGGCACATCATCCGGCCCGAGGATATCCCCGTATTGCTGCGCTGCGGCAAGGAGCACCTGTATGTGTGGGAGCATGACGAGAATATGCTCCATGAAAACGAGGCCGCGGAAATCCTGCGGGACCTGTGCCAAAACGAACACATGATTGCCTCGGAGCCCAAAGAAGGCAAAATCGAGCTGACCGCCGACTGCGACGGGCTGTTTCTGGCAGATGCCGGGCGCATCCGGGCGGTGAACGCCCTGGGCCGCATGATGATCGCCACCCGGTCCTCGGGCTTCGGGGTGAAAAAAGGCGACAAACTCTGCGGCACCCGCATCATCCCGCTGGTGATCAAGAAAACCGCCATGGAAGAAGCTCGCAAAGTTGCCGGGGCGGAACCGCTGTTGCAGCTGCGGCCTTTCCGGGCGCGGCGTTTCGGCGTGGTGACCACCGGCAGCGAAGTGCAGAAAGGGCTGATCCAGGACGCCTTCACCCCGGTATTGGAAGCCAAACTGGCGGAGTACGGCTGCACCATGGCGGCCCACGCCACCCCCGGGGATGACAGCGCAGCCATCACAGCGGCCATCCGGCAGATGGCGGACGCCGGGGTGGAACTGATTTTGTGCACCGGCGGCATGAGCGTGGACCCCGACGACCGCACGCCGCTGGCCATCCGCCAAAGCGGCGCGGCCATTGTGGGCTACGGTGCGCCGGTATTGCCGGGGGCTATGTTCATGCTGGGCTACCTGCCCGACGGCCGCCCGGTGTGCGGCCTGCCCGGCTGCGTGATGTACGCCAAGCGGACGATTTTTGACCTGGTGCTGCCCCGCCTTCTGGCCGATGTGCCGGTAACGGCCGACTGGCTGGCCGGGCTGGGGGTAGGCGGGCTCTGCCTGAACTGCCCGGAATGTCATTTCCCCAATTGTGGGTTCGGCAAGGGGCTCGTCTGAGTCCTCAAAAGGGGGAACCGTCCCGCAGGTTACCGCCTGACGGTTTAAAAAAGGAGAAGTTAT
This sequence comes from Candidatus Gemmiger excrementigallinarum, assembly GCA_019116445.1. Lineage (GTDB taxonomy): Bacteria > Bacillota > Clostridia > Oscillospirales > Ruminococcaceae > Gemmiger > Gemmiger excrementigallinarum. Next base: position 32,908 of record DXBP01000049.1, on the reverse strand, counting down.
GGAACTGACGCATATTGACGCGGCGGGCAATGCCCGGATGGTGGACGTGGGCGAAAAGCCCGATACCCGGCGCACCGCCGTGGCGGAAGGGTTCATTACCATGAGCCCCGACTGCTTTGCCGCCATCGCCGCCGGGCGCGCCAAAAAAGGCGACGTGCTGGGGGTGGCCCAGGTGGCGGGCATCATGGCCACCAAGCACACGGCGGATTTAATACCCTTGTGCCACCGGCTGAACCTGACCAAAAGCGCCGTGACCTTTGAACTGCTGGAAGACCGCCACGCCATCCGGGCAGAGTGTACCGTGCAGTGTGTAGGCCCCACAGGGGTGGAGATGGAAGCCCTGACCGGGGTTTCCACGGCGCTGCTGACCATCTACGATATGGCCAAGGCCCTGGACCGTTCCATGCGCATGGATGGCATCCGCCTGCTGGAAAAATCCGGCGGCAAAAGCGGCCACTACCAGGCGGAGGCCACCTTATGACCGACCAGTACGGGCGGCAGGTGCGGTATCTGCGCATCTCCCTTACCGACCGGTGCAACCTGCGCTGCCGCTACTGTATGCCGGAACAGGGGGTGGACCTGTGTGCCCACGCCGACCTGCTGCGGTACGAGGAGATTGTGGCCATCGCCCGGGCGGCGCTGGCCTGCGGTATTGACACCTTCAAACTCACCGGCGGCGAACCGCTGGTGCGGCGGGGGGTGCCGGTGCTGGTGGCGGCGCTGAAAGCCCTGCCCGGCACCCGCCAGGTGACCCTGACCACCAACGGTCTGTTACTGGGGGACCAGCTGGACGCCCTGGTAGCCGCCGGGCTGGACGCCGTGAACGTGAGCCTGGACACCCTGGACGAAACCCAATACCACACCCTGACCCGCCGCGCCTTTGCGCCGGGGGCGGTGGTGGATACCGTGCGCGCCGCCGCCCGGCGGCTGCCGGTAAAAATCAACGCGGTATTGCTGCCCGAAACCACCGACCAGTGGCTGCCCCTGGCCCGCCTGGCCGCTGACCCCGGCGTGGACGTGCGGTTCATTGAGCAGATGCCCATTGGCAAAGGGGAAGCAGACCCCGGCCTTGCCGGGGACAAGGTGCTGGCGGCGCTGCGGCGGGAATGGCCGGACCTGGCCCCCTGCCACGAACCCCGGGGCAACGGCCCCGCCCACTATTATAAATCTGCGGGACTTACGGGGCGCATCGGGTTTATCGACGCGGTGAGCCACCGTTTTTGCGCCAGCTGCAACCGGCTGCGGCTGACCTGCACCGGCGTGCTGCGTCCCTGCCTGTGCTACGACGACGGCACCGACCTGCGGGCGCTTTTGCGCGGCGGCGCGGGCCCCGACGAATTGAAAAAGGCCGTGGAACAGGCCATTGCCGCCAAGCCCGAGGGCCACTGTTTTGGGGTCGGCCATGGCAGCCGCCAGACCATGAACCGAATTGGAGGATAACTATGCAAGGAACCGTGCGGGCCGTTTGCCTGAGCAAGGCCCGGGGCACCGAGAAAACGAACCAGGACCGCGCCCAACTGCGGACGGACTGGGGCCTGGTGGGGGACGCCCACGCCGGGCACTGGCACCGGCAGGTAAGCCTGCTCAGTGCCGATAAAATTGCCGCCTTCAATGCCAAGGGCGCCAACGTGCAGCCCGGCGCTTTTGGGGAAAATCTGGTGGTGGAAGGGCTGGATTTCCGGGCCATGCCGGTGGGCACCCGGCTGCGGTGCGGCACCGCCCTGTTGGAGATCACCCAGATCGGCAAGGAATGCCACACCCATTGTGCCATCTATCACCGCATGGGGGAATGCATCATGCCCCACGAAGGGGTGTTTGCCAAGGTGCTGGCCGATGGCGAGGTAGCCGTGGGCGATGTGATGAGGGTGGAGGACCGCCCGGCGCCGCTGCCCTTCCAGGCGGCGGTGATCACCCTGTCCGACCGGTGCGCCGCGGGCGAGCGGGAAGACAAAAGCGGCCCCGTCCTTGTGGAACGGTTGCAGCAAAATGGGTATGAGATCATCGAAACGCTGCTGCTGCCCGATGACCGTCCGGCCCTGGAAAAAGAGCTGTGCCGCCTGTGCGACCAGCGGCAGCCTGATCTGATCTTGACCACCGGGGGCACCGGGTTCTCCCCCCGGGACATCACCCCCGAGGCCACCCTGGCCGTGGCCCAGCGCCAGGCCCCCGGCATTGCCGAGGCCATCCGCGCGGCCAGTCTGCGCATCACCCCCCGGGCCATGCTGGGGCGGGGCGTTTCGGTGATCCGGGGCAAGACCCTCATCATCAATCTGCCGGGCAGCCCCAAAGCCTGCCACGAGAGCATGGACGTGTTCCTGGACCAGATGCCCCACGCCTTTACCCTTTTGCGGGGCGCTGTGACAGACTGCGCACGCCCGGACAACCACTGAAAAGATTTCCCGTGACAAAGCGTGTAAATCCACGTTTTGAATAGATTTTGCGAAGAGCAAAAAAGGAGATCGTAGTATGAAAAAGTTTCTCTCTCTGCTGCTGGCGGGGCTGCTGTTGGGCAGTCTGGCTGCCTGCGGCACCCCGGCGTCCCCGGCAGCGCCGGAAGCCACCGCCGCCCCCGCTTCAACCGAAACAGCGGACGAACCGGTGGAACTGGTGGTCTTTGCGGCGGCGTCCATGACAGAAACCCTCACCGAGATCGCCGAAGACTACAAAGAAATCGCCCCCAATGTTACGCTGACCTTCAACTTTGATTCCTCCGGCACGCTGAAAACCCAGATTCAGGAGGGCGCCGCCTGCGATGTCTTTATCTCGGCAGGGCAAAAGCAGATGGACCAGCTGGACGCGGCGGCAGATCCCGCCGTGAACACCGAAGGGCTGGACTTTGTGGCCCAGGGCACCCGGCTGAACCTGCTGGAAAACAAGGTGACCCTGTGTGTGCCCGAAGGCAACCCTGCGGGTCTTACCAGTTTTGACGATCTGGCGGCAAAACTTTCCGCCGGGGACATTCTGCTGGCCATGGGCAACAGCGACGTGCCGGTGGGCCAGTATACCCAAAAGATCCTTGCCTACTATGGCCTGGACGAAGCCGCCCTGGCCGAAGCCGGGGTACTGACCTACGGCACCAACGTGAAGGAGGTCACCACCCAGGTGACCGAGGGCAGCGTGGACTGCGGCATCGTGTACGGCACCGACGCTTTCAGCGCCGGGCTGACCCCCGTGGACACCGCCACCGCCGAAATGTGCGGCCAGGTCATCTACCCCGCCGCCGTGGTGAACACCTCTGCCCACCCGCAGGAAGCCCAGGCCTTCCTGGACTACCTTTCCACCGATGAAGCCATGGCCGTTTTTGAAGCGGTGGGCTTTGCCCCGGCTGCCTGACGCGGCCCGGAAAGCGAGCGTGCCCATGGATTGGTTCCCGTTATACAATTCCTTGCGCATTGCGGCCCTTAGCAGCGTGGTGGTGTTTTTTGCGGGTCTTGCCGCCGCTTACTATGCCGCCCGGCTGCCCCGGCTGGTAAAAGGCGCCCTGGACACGGTGCTGACGCTGCCCATGGTGCTGCCCCCCACGGTGGTGGGCTACCTGTTGCTGCTGGTGTTCGGCAACAAGCGGCCTCTGGGCCAGCTGCTGGCAAACTTTGACATCCGCTTTGTGATGACCTGGTACGGGGGCGTGCTGGCTGCCGCCGTGGTGGCCTTTCCCCTGATGTACCGCACCGCCCGGGGTGCCTTTGAAAGTTTCGATGCCACTTTGGCCCAGGCCGGGCAGACCCTGGGGCTTTCCAACACCTTTATCTTCTGGCGCATCCGGATGCCCGCCTGCCGCCAGGGCATCCTGGCCGGGGTGGTGCTGGCCTTTGCCCGGGCACTGGGCGAGTACGGCGCCACCAGTATGCTCATCGGGTATACGCCGGGGCGCACGGCCACCATCTCCACCACCGTGTACCAGCTGTGGCGCACCGGGGACGATGCCGGGGCCCTGTTCTGGGTGGGGGTGAACCTGGGCATTTCCGCCGCTGTGCTGCTGACCGTGAACTGGCTGGAACGCCCGGCGAAAGGAGGTCCCACCCCATGAGCCTGTTTATGGACATTGAAAAAGACCTGGGCGGCTTCCGGCTGCGGGCCCGGCTGGATACCGACGCGCCCATCACCGGGCTGCTGGGGGCTTCCGGCTGCGGCAAAAGCCTGACCCTGAAGTGCATTGCGGGCATCCAGCGCCCCGACCGGGGGCGCATCCTGCTGGATGGACGGGTGCTCTTTGATTCCGAAGCGGGCATCGACCTGCCGCCCCAGCAGCGGCGGGTGGGGTATCTGTTCCAGCAATACGCCCTGTTCCCCACCATGACGGTATACGAAAACATCCGCTGCGGCGCCCGCGGCCGGGGTTCCCGGGCCGAACAGGACGCCATTGTGCGGCAGATGCTGACCCAACTGCAATTGCAGGGGCTGGAATCCTTGCGCCCGGCCCAGCTTTCGGGCGGGCAGGCCCAGCGGGTGGCCCTGGCCCGGATGCTGGCCGCCGACCCCCAGCTTTTGCTGCTGGATGAACCCTTCTCGGCCCTGGACGCCCATTTGCGGGACCAGCTGCAGCCCCAGCTGCGGGACCTGCTGCGCACCGTGGGGCGGCAGGCGGTACTGGTGACCCACAGCCGGGACGAAGCCTACCGCCTGTGCAGCACCCTGTGCATCATGGACGAAGGGCACACGCTGCGCACCGGCCCCACCAAGGAAGTCTTTGCGGACCCCGGGAGCATGGCGGCGGCGCGGTTGACCGGCTGCAAGAACCTGGCCGAAGCCCGCCGGGTGGACGATTACACCGTGGAGGTGCCCGCCTGGGGGGTGCGGTTGCAAACGGCCCGACCGGTGCCGGGCGATCTGCGGGCCGTGGGGCTGCGGGCCCACTACTTCAACCCCCGCACGGCGGTGAACCGCTTTGCGGTGCGGGACGCCGGCGCCATGGAGGAACCCTTTGAATGGTGCCTTTTGTTCCGCTATGCGGGGCAGGACCCCGGCAGCGCCCCTTTGTGGTGGCGGATGCCCAAGGACAAAAAACCGGCCCAAATGCCCGCTGAACTGGGCATTGCCCCGGAAAATGTACTGTTATTGACCCAATAAAAGGAGGGATCACCCATGGATGCAGCCATTTTACAGGCCGCCCAAACAGCCCTGACCGCGGGGCACCCGGTGTGGCTGGTCACGGTGGCGGCGGTCACCGGGTCTACCCCCCAGCGCCCCGGCGCCTGGATGGCGGTGGACGAAACCGGGCTGCTGGCCGGGACCATCGGCGGCGGCGCGCTGGAATACACCTGCATCCAATGGGTGACCCAAGGGCAGGCGGTGCCGGGGCTGCGGCATATTTCCCTGAACGCCCGGGAAGCCGGGGCGGTGGGGATGATCTGCGGCGGCAGCACCGATCTTCTGTTTACGCCGTTGACCGATGCAGCCCCCCTGCGGGCCGCGGTGCAGGCTTTGGAAGCCCGGCAGGATGTGGTATTCTGCCTGCCTGCCGACGGCGGCGCGCCCTGGCTGATGCCCCGGGAAATGGCCCGCACCGGCCCGGCCCTGGTTACAGACGCCCCTGCCCGGATGGAGCTGCCCGTTCTGGATACCCGGCGCGTCTTTGTTATCGGCGGCGGCCATGTGGCCCGGGAGGTTTCCCGCCTGCTGGGGCAGCTGGCGGTCCGCCATTTTGTGGCCGACGACCGGGCGGAGTTTGCGGCGGCGGAGCGCTTTGCCGATGCGGAACAGGTGCTCCTGTGTGATTTTGCGGCCCTGGACGCCGCCTTTGCCGGGGCGCTGGCCCCCACGGCGGCGGATGCCGTCTGCATCATGACCCGGGGCCACCAGGGGGACGCCGCCGCCGTGCGGTGGGCGCTGGACACCCCCGCCGGGTACATCGGGCTGATGGGCAGCCGCCGCAAGCGGGAGACCCTGTTTGCGGACCTGGCCGCCGGGTACACCGACGCCCCCGCCCGCATCACCACCCCCATCGGCCTTGCCATCGGGGCGGTGACCCCCGCCGAGATCGCCGTTTCGGTATGCGCCCAGCTGGTGCAGTGGTTCCACAGCAAAGAATAAAGAAATCGGGCACCGCCAAAAAAGGCGGTGCCCGTTCCGTTTTTTCTTGCCGTTTTTTGGTGCGGCAGACTTTATTGCCCGGCGTGCTGCACCAGCACATCCACCACGGCGTAGATGCGCTCCCGCTCGGCGGCGGGCAGCCGGCCCACCTTTTCCGCCAGCATGGACTGCTTCACCGTGTAGCCGCTTTCCACCACATCGGTGAGCACCATATCCGCCGAAACGTGCAGCACGTTGAGGATCGCCACCAGCGTTTCCAGGGAGGGGGTCTTCTCCCCCCGCTCCACCATGCCGATGTAGTTGGCGCTGAGCCCCGCGGCCTCGGCCAGGTCTTCCTGCCGCAGGTCACATTCCAGCCGGTACTGCCGGATGTTGCGCCCGATCGACGACCAATCCATTGTGTAAGCCCCTTCCTGTGAATTTCTGCCCCTTATTATACCAGTCCGCGCCGCGGCGCACAAGGGCGCGGAAAAACCGCCGGACGGCATAAGGGCGTCCGGCGGCTTTCCACAGGAGGAACGCAGAGAGGAAGTCTGGCAATCGCTCAGTCGGTAAAATAGCGGTTGAGGTCATAGGGCGAGTAGATGCCCTTGTTGGTGACGATGCCGCTGATGAGGTGGGGCGGTGTAATATCGAAGGCCGGATAGATGGCTTTGACGCCCTCCTTGGCGGTGCGCACGCCCATGGCCTCCAACACCAGGGACGGGTCCCGCATTTCGATCTTGACGCTGTCGATGGTGGGATGGCCCTTATCCGGTGCCCCGGTGGTAAAGTAGGGCAAACCGTAATAGTTGCACAGGATAGCCAGCTGCAGGGTGCCCACCTTGTTGACCACGTGGCCGTCGCAGGAGATGGCATCCGCCGCCGAAGTGAACAGGTCGATCATATCGTTGGACATGGCATAGGCGGGCATATTGTCGGTGATGACCGTGACATCGAAGCCCTGGTCATAGGCAACGCTGGCGGTCAGCCGCGCCCCCTGGAAATAGGGACGGGTTTCGGCACACATGACCTTGATATCCTTGTTCATGGCACGGGCCTGGCGCAGCATCAGGCCGACAATGGTTTCGCCAAAGCACTGGGTGAGCACGGTGCCGTGGGCCGGGAACTGCTGTGCCAGATACGCGGCGGTCTTGTCGATGCGCAGGTATTTGTTGTTGATTTCTTCCAGAGTGTGGGCAAAGATGGCCTCATCCACAGGGCGGCCTTCCTCCAGCGCTTTGCGGCCTACCTCCAGGCAGGCCGAGGTGATGGCCTCCATTCGCACCACCGTGGTGGGACGGGCATGGCTCAGCGTATAGGCAGCCTTTTCCAGGTAGGCGGATGCTTCCGCCTGGGGCATATCGCGGCATTCCCAGCCTGCCAGGGCCATGCCCATGCCGGCAGCCAGGTAGGGACCGGCACTCTGGGTAACCATATCGGCAATGGCCTGGGCCACCTCAGTATGATGATGGCAGGTCACAAATTCGGTTCTGAGCGGATAGATGCGGCGGTCCAGAATACGCACAGCCCCCTGCTCATACCAGGCGACGTTCTCGTATTGCAGCATAAAAGCCAGATCGTGGTCGGCACGGATCATGGGAAAAACCTCTCTTTCGTTTACAGCGCCTGCTCGTACAGCGAGCAGATCGTCTCATGGTCGGGGATGGAGGGCGCGGTAGCCAGGCAGCCGTCCTGCAGCGCCTTGTCTGCCATCTCGGCAAAACTGTCGCGGGTGACGCCCAGACGGGACAGCGGCATATCGGTACCGATGCGCTGGCTGAGCTGCAGGATCAGCGTAACCGTAAGGACATCACACTCTTCCGGCGTTTTGCCCATGCACTGTTCGGGCGCCAGCACCTGCGCAATGCGTCCGATGACCCCCGGCACCGTCTTGCGGTAATACTCCAGCACTGTGGGCAGCAGCACGGCGTTGCTCAGGCCGTGGCCCATGTGGTACACCGCGCTGAGCTGATGCGCCATGGCGTGCACCAGGCCCAGGCCGGCATTGCCAAAGCTGAGTCCCGCCAGGTACTGACCCAGTGCCATACCGTCGCGGGCCTGCTCATCGCGGCCGTTTTCCACCGCGGCGGGCAGCCATTTCCAGATCTGGCGCATGGCATCCTCGGCCAGCAAATCGGTCAGCGGTGTGCGGCTGGTGGCACAGTAACTTTCGATGGCATGGGTCAGGGCATCCATACCGGTCTGCGCCGTGGTGGCTGCAGGCAGGCCCAGCATGAGTTCGGTGTCATCCACCGCAATATCCGGCATGGCAAAATCATCCTTGAAGATCAGCTTGCGGCGGGCGGCTTCATCGCTGATCAGGTAGGCACGGGATACCTCGCTGGCCGTTCCGGCCGTGGTGTTCACCGCCACCAGGAATGCGCCGCGCACCTTGCTCTTGTTGGGGCCCTGATAGTCCTTGAGTTCGCCGCCGTTGGCCGCCATCACCCGGATGGCCTTGGCACAGTCGTTGGCGGAACCGCCGCCCACGGCGATGATGAAATCACAGCCCTCCTGCTGATAGAGCGCCAGACCGTCCTGCACGTTTTCCAGCGTGGGGTTGGGGCATACGCCGCTGAACACCGCGAAGGAGAAGCCTTCCAGCACATCGGTGACCATCGCCCGGATGCCCAGCTTTTCCAGCGAGGCATCGGTGACGATGAGGGCTTTTTTTACCCCTTCCCGGCGCAGCAGATCAGGCAGCTGACGGCGGCAGCCCAACCCGAACAGGGTGATGGGCGCCGCAGCGAATTTCAAAAACATGGCGTTTTCCTCCTTCAGTGATTTTCCAGCGGCAGATTGTACTTTTTGCGCAGATAGAGTTCATCCTCCGCGCTCAGGCAGACAGGCTCGCCCATCAGGCGGGCAAAGTGGTAAGCCTTGGCGGCATCTTCCACATAGACGGCCCGCAGGTAGGCCTGTTCGCAGCTGTTGCCGGTGGCCACCACCCCGTGGTTTTCCAGCAGCGCCGCGTTGCGGTTGTGCAGCGCTTCGGCTGCATGCAGGCCCACGGCGTCGGTACCCGGCAGGCCGAACTTGGCAACCGGCACGTCACCGCCCAGGAACGGCAGCATCTCCACAAGGATCAGCGGAATGCCCTGGTGCACGATGGCAAAACCCGTGGCATAGGGCGAATGGGTGTGGATGACCGACTTCACCTGCGGTTTGGCCTTGTAGATCTCGGCATGCAGGCGCCACTCGGAGGAGGGCTTGTGGGGTCCGTCCGCCACGTTGCCGTCCAGATCGATGACCATAATGTCCTCGGGTTTCATGATGTTGTAATCCAGATTGCTGGGGGTTATGTACACCAGACGATTCTCGGCATCAAAATAACTGACGTTGCCGCTGGTACCGGCCACCAGCCCTTCCCGGTAGGAACGCTGGGCGGTCTGCTGGACCATGACTTTGTACTCTTGTACGATCTCCATAACAAATCTCCTGTCTTTTCAGTTTGGCAGTTTTCAGAACGGGCCCCAGTTGATGCGGACCGCCAGCAGCAGGAAGGCCCAGCACACCGGATAGAGGACCAACACCACCCGGATGGCAAACTTGACCCACTGACCGAAAGGAACGCGGGCGATACCGCACATGGCCATAAGAGATCCCAGTGTCGGATAGACAAGGTCGGAGATGCCTGCACCGACCTGGAACGCCAGGATGCTGGTCTGGTCGGTGAGGCCGACCATCTGCCCCACCGGGAACATCAGCGGCATGGTGGCGGCGGCCTGGCCGCTGCCCGAAGGAATGACGAAGTCGATCACGCCGTGGACCAGCGTCATCAGAATGGCGGCCAGATAGGGTCCGAAGTTGGTCAGCGGCGCGCTGAGGGCGTTGACGATGGTATCCAGCACGTGGCCGTTTTCCAGAATGACCTGGATGGCGCGGCCCATGCCCACCATCATGGCGGCACTGAACATCTCCCCGGCGCCCTGGCAGAAGATGCCGATGGCTTTGTCGGCGGAATAGTGCGCGATAAAACCGGTGAGGATGGCGGCAATGACAAAGACCGTCATCATCTCATCCAGGTACCAGCCCAGCACGGTGGGGCCGATGACCAGGCAGAGGAACAGTCCCAGCAGGACCAGCAGCACGAGCTTGTCCCGGCTGCCGATGTGGTATTCGTCCAGGCTCCTGGAAAAGCCCAGTCCCTCGGTGCTGATGTCTTTGGTGTAGCTGCGGGAGGGGTCCTTCTTGACACGCCGTGCATAGGCGGCGATGACAAGGCTGGAAACCAGCGTGCAGCAGAACCAGTTGGCGGTGCGCAGGCCCATGCCGGAGAATAGGGGCAGACCGCAGATGGCGTCGCAGGTGCCGATGGTGGAGGCGCAGATGGGACCGGTGGCGAAACCGATGCCGCCGCCCACCACGATCATGGCCAGGCCGACGATGAGGTCATAGCCCAGGCCCAGCGCGATGGACACGCCGATGATGGTAAAGGGGATCTGGATCTCGGGGCCGACCACCAGGCCCAGGGCCGAGAACAGGAAGGTGATCAGTATGATGACGGCGGTGGCGGGGATGCGGGAACGGTTGATGACCCGCAGCATGACGCCGATGCTGTTCTCCAGTGCGCCGGTGGAATTGATGACCTTGAATGCGCCGGAGGAGAGCAGGATCATGAAAATGATGTTGGCAGAGCCCTGCAGGCCCTTGGAAATGGAAAGAAAGATATCAAACAGGCTGGCAGGTGCCTGGTCGACCGCATGGTAGGTACCGGGCTGGATCAGCGAACGGCCATCAGCTCCGATCACCCGCTCAAACTCACCGGCCGGCACCACCCAGGTGAGGATGGCCGCAAAAACGATGAGGGCAAACAGGATCACGAAGGTGTTGGGGATGCGTTCATACCAGGGTTTCTTGCCGGTTTTCTGTAAAGACATACAGGATCGGCTCCTTTCTGGCTCTATCGGTCCCGGTCTGGGGCCGGAATTATTGACGATGGAGAATCAAACAGGTAAAATAGTAAAAAATGGAAAAATGAGGAGGATTTGCTGTGCTGGGTGCGTTGCGGAAAGAGAAGATCAAGAGCATTCTGTTCAACGACAAGGTCGTGTCGGTGTCCGCCCTGGCGGAACGGTTCCAGGTCAGCGAGGAAACCATCCGCCGCGACCTGACCGCACTGGAGGAAGAAGGCGTACTTGTGCGCAAGCACGGCGGCGCCATTCTGGCCAACAAGGTACTGGGGGACCCTGCCACCCATGTGCTGCAGAATGTTTTTGTGGAAAATAAGGAGAAGATCGCTGCCGTCTGCAAGCCGTTCATTCAGCCGCGGGACTGCCTGTTTTTTGACTCCTCCACCACCGCCTACTACGTCTGCAAGGAGATGCCTGACGTGGAACTGACGGTGCTGACCAACTCCCTGAGCATCCTCAATCTGCTGGCCCCCCGGGAGAAGATCAATCTGATCGCGGTGGGCGGCTCTCTGCTGAAGGGCCGCGACTGCTTTACCGGGCGCAGCGCCATCAGCTTTTTGAGCCTGTTCCATGTGGACAAAGCCTTTTTGTCCTGCCGGTCGCTGAGCATGGCCGACGGCATCACCGAAGCGCGGGAAAGCATTGCCGAGGTGAAGCAGGCCGTGGTCCAGCGGGCCAACCGCGTATTTGTCATTGCCGACCATTCCAAGTTCGGCAAGACTTCCTTCACACAGATCTGCGGGTTTGATCATATCCACGACATCGTCACCGACCAGCCGCTGTCTGCCCAGTGGCAGCGTTTTGCACGGGAGCGGGGCATCCGGTTGTGGAACCCGGAGAATCCGTATACCGAAGAAGAATAACACCGGCACAGAAAACCCTCACAAGGCCGCTTCCGCCCTGCGGAAGCGGCCTTTTTGTTGGTAGGGATCAGAAGGGGCCGTAGCCGATCTGTACAGCCAGCAGGATGGCTGCCAGCGAAACAACGAACACGATGAGGACGAGCTTCCAGACGAAGCGGACCCACTTTTCAAACGGGACACGGGCCAGACCGCACATGGCCAGGCAGGCGCCGACGGTGGGCATCATGACGTTGAACAGGGTGCCGCCGATCTGCATGGCCAGCACCATGGACTGCTGGGTGATGCCCAGGACATCCGCCAGGGGCGAGTACAGCGGCATAACGGTAACCGCCAGGGCACTGCCGGAGGGGATGAAGAAGTGGATGATGGCGGTGATGACAGCCACACCGCAGGCAGCAATGCCGGGGGCAAAGTTGGACAGCGGCGCGCTGAGAGCCTGGACAATGGTATCCATGATCTTGCCGTTTTCCAGAACGATCTGGATGGCACGGGCAATGGCGATGATCAGACCAAGCTGTGCGGTGTTGCGGGCGCCCTCCACAAAGCCGTCGATGACTTCCTGCAGTTTGAGGCCGTACACCAGGCCGGCCACCAGACCGCCGATGAGGAAGATGGCGCTCATTTCGTCAAGATACCAGCCCAGTTCCACAGCGCCGTAAACGATGGCGGCGAAGATGGCTACGAGGACCAGCAGAACCGCCCACTGACGGCCGCCGACCTTATAGGTATCCAGGTCGTGGGACAGGCCCAGGCCCTCGGTGCTGATGCCCTTGACCAGGCTCTTTTCGGGGTCCTTCTTGATGCGTGCCGCATACGCCGAGATGAAGGCCGCCACAATGCAGGTGGTAACGAACCACAGACCCATGCGGAAGCCAACACCCGAGAAGGTGGGCAGCCCCGCGATGGAGTGGGCGGTGCCGATAATGGATGCGTTGATGGGACCCATGCCCCAGCCCAGGTAGCCGGCGCCCATGACCATGGCCAGGCCTACGATGAGGTCATAGCCCAGGCCCAGGGCGATGGACACACCGATGACGGTGAAGGGGATCTGGATTTCGGGACCGGCGATGAGGCCGAGGGCCGAGAACAGGAACGAAACGATCCAGATCACGGCAGTGCCGGGGATCTTGCTGCGGTTGACGCGGCGCAGCAGGGCGCCGACGCCGCTTTCCAGCGCGCCCGTCTTGTTGATGACGGTGAACGCACCGGTGGACAGCATGATGATGGCGATGATGTTGGCCGAAGCCGAGAAGCCCTGGGGAATGGCCTTGAAAATATCAAACAGACCGGCGCTATTCTTTTCGACCAGATGGTAGGACCCCGGCACAACGGCGGGACGGCTGACGCCTTCCATAGCCACACGGTCAAATTCACCGGCGGGCAGGATCCAGGTCAGCACGGCGGCGATCAGCACAATGCAAAACAGAATGACATAGGTGCTTGGCATGCGTTGATACCACTTTTTTTCGGTTTTTTCCTTCACGATGATTCCTCCTTTGAGATGGATACTGTATTTTGTCCGCAGGGGTTGTCAGCCTGCGCAAAACCGATAGAGGGTGCGGTTGTGATAGGGAATGTTGGCCCGCAGCACCGGTGCCGGGAACTGGGGCTGATTGATGCTGTTGGGGAAGAACTGCGGCTCCAGGCAGATACCGGAACGCCGCCCGTAGGGGGTACTGCCCTTGCCGGTGGACACCCGCAGGTAGTTGCCGCTGTACAGCTGCATACCGGGACTTTGGGTAAAGAACTCCATGCGCAGCCCCGTTGCAAGGCCCTTCAGTACCGCCTTAGGGCCATCGCCGGGGGCAAAGACCAGGTTGTGGTCAAATCCGCCCACACTGGCCAGCTGCACATTCTCCTGCGCCAGGCGGGATGCCAGCGCCGTTTCCCGGGAAAAATCAAACACGGTTCCGGCGGTGGGACGCAGGGTGCCGTCCACCAGGCCGTCGGTATTCACCGGGGTGTAGAACGGTGCATCCGCCCACAGCGTCTGCGCACAGGCGCTTGCCTCGGTAAAACCGCCGTTGAGGTCAAAGTAGCTGTGGTTGGTCAGGTTGAATACCGTATCCGCATCGCTGACGGCATCGGTATCAAAACAGAGCTCATTGCTGTCGGTGAAGGTCAGGGTCACGTGCACCCAAAGATTGCCGGGATACCCTTCTTCCCCGTCGGGACTGAACAGCGTCAGCCGCAGGCTGTTTTCGTTCAAGCCGGGGGTCACGGTCCACATCCGCTTGCTAAAGCCGATGCGGCCGCCGTGCAAGTGGTTTTTGCCTTCGTTGCAGAACAGCGGATAGCTGCGCCCGTTGAGCCGGAAGCTCCCGCCGATGATGCGGTTGGCACACCGCCCCACCGTGGCGCCGATAAATCCGCCCGCGGCTTCATACCCCGCCGGATCGGAAAACCCCATAACCACGTCCAGCGGCTGACGGCCGGGCAGTGCGGGGGCGATGGCCTGCAGGATGCAGCCATAATCCAGCACCGATACATAGCCGCCGCTGCGGTTGGTGATGGTCCAGCAGGTCACGGCCGTGCCGTCCTGCGTGCGGCCGAAAGGCCGGCTTTCGATCGCCATACGCTCGCCCCCTTTTTACAGATACGCCTCTACGACGTTCTTCCAGTCGTGGCCGGTGCGGATGGTTCCGCGCTCCAGGATCAGCGTCTTGGCAATATGGACCAGCGCCTTTTCCATCTCGGCACGGCGGGTTTCATCCTCAATGGTCGTGATGTCCTTGACTTTCGCCACGCCCACGATGCGGCGGATCAGTTCCATACCGGCGGTGGCGGCGGTATCAGCCATCACACCATCCAGATAATACTCGGCAAAGCCCTCGGTGGCGGCCAACTTGTCGGTAACGACCTCGGCATACTTGCGCAGGAATTTTTCCCGGAACAGGTCCACGATCTGGTAGGTAGTGTCCAGCGCCCAGGTGCGGAACGCCGTGCGGCGGGCATCCCCTTCCGGCAGGGTTCCCTCGGCGTGCACCAGCGCAAACAGCGTGTGCGCAATGACGTTGCCTACATCGTAGCCCATGGGACCGTAGAAGGCGAACTCAGGGTCAAAGGCCTTGGTGCTGTCCTCGGTAACAAAGATGGAGCCCGAATGCAGGTCGCCGTGGATCAGTGCCTGGGCATGTTCCATAAAGTCAAACTTCAGCTTGGCCGCTTCCAGCCGCAGGGCCTTGTCGGCGTATACTTCCTGCTCCACAAAATCGGCCAGCGGCGCCACCACATAGTTCTTGCCTGCAAAATTGCCCACAGCATCGTCATAGACCAGCTGCTCGGTGATGCTGCACAGGTCGGGGTTGATGTAGCTCTTGACCAGCGCCTTCTTCTGCTTGTGATCCAGCGCCACATCGGTGGTGGGCAGCAGAATGTTGACCATATAGGTGGTGATCTGGTCGGCAAACTTCGGGAAGGTGCGGTAATCCAGCAGCGCCGTGCGCAGAATCGTGTAGTCCTTCAGATCCTCCATGGCGCAGCAGCACATGATCGGGTCATAGCCGTAGATCTTGGGCACAAACCCCGGAGCCAGCTCATTCTGGCGCTGCAGGATCTCGGCCTCGATGCGGTTGCGGTCAATATCCACCTTGCGGCCGGAATGGGCGCGGGTTTCAATGCCCGAATGCTTGAGAATCACCGACTTGCCGGTGGCCGGGTCCTGCACCCGGAACACATAGTTCAGGTTGCCGTCGCCGATCTCTTTGCAGGTCAGCTGCGCATCCGCCGGGAAGAAATCGTATTTTTCCCGCACATATTCCAAAATGTCTGCTTCTTCCATCAAAAAGTACTGGTCGAATCTGCTCATGGTTCTGCCTCCTGTACGCCGCCCGTTGCGGTGATAAAATGTGGGAACGGTCATCCAAAACGTTGGATTTTGTGGTTTTATGATAACATCTCCCCCGTTTCCCGTCAACAAAAAACAACAAACTCCACGAAAAATCATCGAAACACCGAAACGACCTGTTTCTTTTCGGCAAAATTCACGCAAAAATGTTGGAAAATGTGGGTTTTATCTTTTTTCCGGTTCTCCTGGTGGTTTTTCTTGCACTTTCTTGGAAGTTTTGCTCAAAAACAGCCCCCGCTTTTTGGGCCATGCGACGAAAACCTGTGGCGATTTTTCCCACAAAACCAAGATTGACAGCCGCCCCGCCGGGGTATGGAACGCGGAAAACGACGACATTTTCCTGCATTTTTTCCGGAAAATCTCCTCTTGTTTCCGGCCCGCGCGGCGCGTATAATCAAAACAGAAACCTCCACCGCAACCCTATTTTTTATAAGAAAGGAAGGAATCCCCCATGCTGAACAAAACCCAACCTAACTGGTGGCGCCGGGCGGTGGCCTACCAGGTATACCCCAAGAGCTTTCAGGATACCACCGGCAGCGGCACCGGCGACCTGCAGGGCATCATCCGGCGGCTGGACTATCTGGCCGAGCTGGGCATCGACGTGATCTGGCTGTCCCCGGTGTTTGCCTCCCCCCAGGTGGACAACGGCTACGACATTTCGGACTACCGCGCCATTGACCCCCGTTTCGGCACGATGGAGGATATGGACGAGCTCATCGCCAAGGCGAAGGAGCGCGGCATCGGCATCGTGATGGACCTGGTGGTGAACCATTGCTCCGATGAGCACGAATGGTTCCAGAAGGCCTGCCAGGACCCCGATGGCCGGTACGGCCGCTTCTTCTACATCGAGGACTGGGACGGCGAACACCTGCCCTGCAACTGGCGTTCCGCCTTCGGCGGTTCGGTGTGGGAGCCGCTGCCCGGTCACCCCGACAAGATCTATCTGCATACCTTCCACAAAAAGCAGCCTGACCTGAACTGGGAGAATCCCGAACTGCGGGAGGAGATCTACAAGATGGTCAACTGGTGGCTGGACAAGGGCCTGGCGGGCTTCCGCATCGACGCCATCATCAACATCAAGAAGGTACTGCCCTACCGCGACTACCCCGCCGACCGCAGCGACGGTATGTGCTCCATCAGCACGATGAACTACCATGCCAAGGGCATCGGCCAGTTCCTGGGCGAGATGGCCGACCGCTGCTTTACCCCCCACCATGCCTTCACCGCCGGTGAGGTATTCTATGTCAACGACGAGGACCTGCCCGAATTCATCGGGGACAACGGCTACTTCTCCTCCATGTTCGACTTCAACGAAACCGTCTGCAACGCCAGCGACAAGGGCTGGTACGACCAGAAGCCCATCACCCCCGAACAGTACAAAGCCTGCTGCTTCGAGAGCCAGAAAAAGGTGGCGGGCTTCGACGGGTTCCTCTCCAACATCATCGAGAACCACGACGAACCCCGCGGCGTGAGCCGGTACATTCCCAAGGGTGAGTGCACCGTGCGCGGCAAAAAGATGCTGGGCGGCCTGAACTTCCTGCTGCGCGGCCTGCCCTTCATCTATCAGGGCCAGGAACTGGGCATGGAGAACCTGGCGGTGAACTCCATCGACGAGGTGGACGACATCTCGGCCCGGGACGAGTACCAGGTGGCACTGAACGCCGGCCTGACCGAACAGCAGGCCATGGACGCGGTGAATATGTTCAGCCGCGACAACGCACGCACGCCGTTCCAGTGGGATACCACCGAGAATGCCGGCTTTACCACCGGCAAGCCCTGGCTCCACGTGAACCCCAACTACAAGGAGATCAACCTGGAAGCCCAGCGCAATGACCCCGACTCGGTGTACCAGTTCTACCGCACGCTGATCCAGCTGCGGAAAAAATCCGAGCTGGAGGACGCCATCATCTACGGCGAAACGGTACCCTACCGTGTGGAGCAGAAGAACCTGATGGCCTACCTGCGCAAGGGCGAGAAGAATACCGTGCTGGTGATGGGCAACTTCCAGCCCGAAGCCCAGACCGTGCCGCTGCCCGGCGCCGTGAAGCAGGTGCTGCTGAACAACTGCGACACCGCCGCCATCGCCGACGGCGCCGTGACGCTGGAAGGCTACCAGCTGCTGGTGCTGTGGATGGAATAATTCCCCGGTAAAAGAAAAGCCCCGGTTCCTGTGCACAGGCACAGGAACCGGGGCTTTATTGTATCGGGATGGGAAAGGGCTGCGGTACGCTTACAGGAACCGCAGGAAGACCAGATAGATCACCAGAAAGAAAATGCCCATCATGACCAGAATTGCCGGGATGAACACCGCCAGGGCGGCCAGGATCATGGCCAGGCGGTCGTTCTTTTCCAGGGGCAGTTCCTCCCGCTCCCTGGCGAAGCGCTCCTCGGCTTCCTTATGGTTGCTCAGTACGCGCTTGAGCTTTTTCTGAAAGAACATGGTGGTTTCCTTTCTTGGGAGCAGGCCCGCGGGACGGCGGCGCCTTTACTCGATGACCTCACCGGTGACGGTGTTGTTCTCATGCAGGGGGAAGTGGCAGGCCACAAAGTGACCGGGCGTGATCTCGCGCCATTCGGGGACTTCGTGCTTGCACTTTTCCTGGCAGAAACGGCAGCGGGTGTGGAACTTGCATCCCTCCGGCGGATTCACCGGGCTGGGGATGTCGCCTTCCAGCAAGATGCGCTTGCGGCCGCCGTTGTCCTCATCGGTGGTGGGGATGGCGGAGAGCAGCGCTTCGGTGTAGGGGTGCAGCGTATCGCTGAACAGCTCCTCGGCGTTGGCCAGCTCCACCAGGTTGCCCAGGTACATAACGGCGATGCGGTCGCTGATGTACTTGACCACGCTCAGGTCGTGGGTGATGAAGAGGTAGGTCAGGCCCGCCTTCTTCTTCAGGTCCGACAGCAGGTTCAGGATCTGGGACTGGATGGAAACGTCCAGGGCGGAGACCGCCTCGTCACAGACCACGAACTTGGGGTTCAAGGCCAGGCTGCGGGCGATGCCGATGCGCTGGCGCTGACCGCCGGAGAACTGGTGCGGATACCGGTTGAACATATAGGAAGCCAGGCCGCACTCTTCCATGATGCGGAAGATATATTCCTTCATGGCGGGGTCGTTCTTCTTGTAGATGCCGTGGGAGGTCAGGCCCTCGCCGATGATCTGGCCCACCGTCATGCGGGGGTTCAGGGAGGAGTACGGGTCCTGGAAGATCAGCTGCAGGTCCTTGCGCAGCACCCGCATCTGTTCGGGCTTTTGCTTTTTCAGGTCGATGACTTCCTCGCCCTTGTGGTAGAGGATGTCGCCGTGGGTCTGGGGATACAGCTGCAGGATGGTACGGCCCAGGGTGGACTTGCCGCAGCCGGACTCGCCCACAAGACCCAGGGTTTCGCCCTCGTAGATGTCCAGCGTGATGCCGTCGTTGGCGCGGACATAGCGCTGTTTTTCACGGAATTTCGTCTTTTTTACCGGGAAGTACTGCTTCACATCGCGGATCTCCAACAGTACCTTGCGGTCCTTGTTCTCATTTTGCATTCTGCTGTCTCACCGCCTTTTCCGCATAGAAGCAACGTACCAGATGGTTGGGGCCTACCTCGGTCAGGGGTGGCTCCTCCTCCAGGCATTTCTGGGTGCAGTACTTGCAGCGGGGCGCAAACTTGCAGCCCTTGGGCAGGTACAGGGGGTTGGGCACCGCACCGGGAATGGCATCCAGGCGCTTGCCCTTGGGGGTGTTCAGCCGGGGAATGGAGATCATCAGGCCCTCGGTGTAGGGGTGGGAGTAGACCGACTTGTGGAAGATCTCCTTGGCGTCGGCCTTCTCGACGATCTGGCCGCAGTACATGACGGCGACCTCGTCGGCCATCTCGTGGATGACGCCCAGGTCATGGGTGATGAAGAGGATGGAAGTGCCGGTCTGGCGCTTCAGGTCGTTCATCAGTTTGAGGATCTGGGCCTGGATGGTCACGTCCAGGGCGGTGGTGGGTTCGTCCGCAATGAGCAGCTTGGGCTTGCAGGCCAGGGCCATGGCGATCATGACGCGCTGGCGCATACCGCCCGAAAGCTGGAACGGATACTGCTTGGCCACCCGCTCGGGGTTGGGGATCTTGACATCCGACAACAGCGCCGCCGCCTTGGCGTAGGCTTCCTTCTTGGTCATATTCTGGTGGATGCGCAGCACCTCACCGATCTGGCGCTCCACGGTGAACACCGGGTTCAGGCTGGTCATGGGCTCCTGGAAAATGACCGAGATCTCGTTACCACGGATGTGGTACATCTCTTTCTCGGTGCAGCTGAGGATGTCGCGGCCGTTGAAGGTCACGCTGCCGCTTTCGATCCAGCCGTTGCCGTCCAGCAGCTTGATGATGCTCATGGCAGAAACGCTCTTGCCAGAGCCGGATTCGCCGACGATGCCCAGCGTCTTGCCCTCGTCCAGAGAGTAGGTGACGTCGTTTACCGCCTTGACGATACCCTTTTTGGTTTTAAAGTAGGTATGCAGGTTCTTAACTTCCAGCAAACTCATCGTCGATCACCTCTCCTTCGATTTGGGGTCAATGGCATCGCGCAGGCCGTCGCCCACACAGTTGATGCTGATGGTGCAGATGCCGAACGCAATGGACGGGAACAGCCAGCGCCACCAGTAGTTCTCGATAACCTGGCCGTTCTGCGCACCGTTGAGCATATTGCCCCAGGTGGCGTTGGGCTCGGTAACGCCGAAGCCGATGAAGGACAGGCTGGATTCGGTCAGCATGCAGGTGGCGAAGTCCAGCGTGGCGTTGACGATGATGACGGTGATGATGTTGGGCAGGATGTGGCGCAGGATGATGCCGAACTCCTTGACGCCCAACGCCTTGGCGGCGGTGACGAACTCCTGCTCACGCTCGGCCAGCACGCTGCCGCGCACCAGGCGGGCAATACCGGGCCAGGAAAGCAGGCCCAGAATGAACATGATGAGCACGATACGCTGGGTTTCGTCGATGCTGTTGCCCAGGATGCTGGACAGAATGATACAGAAGGGCAGGAAGGGAATGGAAGAAACGATCTCGGTCAGACGCATGAGGAGGTTGTCGATCTTGCCGCCCTTGTAGCCGGAAACACCGCCCACCAGAACACCGATGAAGGTGGAGATGATGACGGCGATGAAGCCGACGGTCATGGTCATGCGGCCGCCCACCAGCAGACGGCGGAAGACGTCACGGCCCAGCTGGTCGGTACCCATCAGGTAGCCGTCCAGGCCCCAGCCCTTGGCCTGGCCGTTCTCGTCGATGGCGTAGCTGGCGTAGTAGCCCGCCGCCACGTCGGTAACGGCGCCGTCAAAGGAGGGCGCGTCGGTCTGGCCGAAGTTATCGTTGCCCCAGGTGCAGACGGTGCCGTCGTCCAGGATGGCCGTGAAGTGATAGCGGCCGCCCTCGATCTCGGTCACGCGGCCCTGGATCTCCTCGGGCACGTTCATGGAACCATAGACGTTGTTGCCCCAGGTGTACACATGGCCGTCATCGGTCACAGCCGCGGCGCTCTCGTCAGAGAGGGCCAGGTCCACGGTGCGGCCCTGGATCTCTTCCGGCACGGCGGTGTAGGAGTTGGTGGAGTTGGTCAGGGGGACCACCTCACCGTCCTTGGTCAGCGCCATGACGATGTTGGGGTTGTCGTCAAACTGGGCAATGTTGCCCTGCACGCCCTCGGGCACGACGATGCTCAGCAGGTAGGTGCTGCCCCAGTTGTAGAGCTTGCCGCTCTCGGTCAGGGCCAGAGAGATCTGGTAGCCCGCCGAGATCTGCTTGATGGGCGAGGTGTTGGTCTTCAGCTCGATGGGGATGCTGGCCAGACCCATACGGTCGTTGCCCCAGGTAAAGACCTGGTTGTTCTCGTTGACGGCGACCACGTGGTCCAGACCCGCCGAGATCATGGTCAGTTTGCCCATTTCGGAGCTGGAAGGGATCTTTTTGAGCTTATCGGTGGGGAAAGTGCCCCACTCGTAGACGTTGCCGTCCCGGTCAATCCCCACCGAGAAGGTGCTGCCCGCGGCAATATCCAGGGCGTTGTTCTTCAGGGCGGAGGGGATGTTCAGCATGCCGAAGCCCGGGGCCACGTTGGCCTGGGTGACATCCTGATAGTTCATTTCGATCGGGAAGAAGAAGGGCAGGATCATGCAGCACAGGAAGATGAACGTGAAGGCGCACAAGCCGATCATGGCGATCTTGTCCCGGATGAAGCTGGTAACCACCATCCGGAAGGGGCTTTGCATCAGTTCGTCGTCCTGTTCCTCCTGGGGCATACCGCCCATAACCATACGCTCGGCGGCCGCTGCTGCGGTGGATTTCCTGCCGGCGTCTTTCTTTTTCTTTGCCATAGTCAGGAACCTCCTTAGTTTTCAAGCCGGACCCGCGGGTCAACGATGGTGTAGGCGATGTCCATAATGACGTTGCCGGTCAGCGACAGCACCACGTAGAACATCTGCATCGTCAATACGATGGAGAAGTCACGCTGCAGCAGGCCGTTGATCAGCATCTGGCCAAGGCCGGGCCAGAGGAAGACGTTCTCGATAACGACGGAACCGCCGAACAGGGTAACGACCCAGGCCGTAGCGATGGTGACAATGGGAATCAAAGCGTTGCGGAAGGCATGGACGTAGATGACCGTCTTTTCCTTCAGGCCCTTGGCCCGGGCGGTCTTGATGTAGTCCATGCGCAGCACGTCGATCATTTCGGCGCGCACATACCGGGTGATGGAACCGATACCCGAAATGGACATGACGATGACCGGCAGGGCCATGTGCCACAGGGTATCCATGGCCATCTCGAACCCGTTGCCCTCAAAGCCTGCCGTCTGCACGCCGCTGATGGGGAAGATCGGGATCTTGACCGCAAAGGCGAAGATAAACAACAGGGCTATGATGAAGCTGGGCAGACTGTAGCCCACAATGGTGATGACCTGCACGAACTTGTCAAAGACGGAGTTTTTGCGCACGGCGGTGGCAATGCCCAGCGGGATGGCGACGACGAAGGTCACGATCATGGACAGGGCATTGAGTTTCAGGGTGTTGAGCATCGGGGTGCCGATGACGTCGATGACCTGGCGCTTGTACTGGGTGGAGTAGCCAAAGTCACCGGTGAGCATGTTGCCGATCCAGATCAGGTACTGGATCACCAGCGGTTTGTCCAGACCCAGTTCCTGGCGGGTACGGTCGTACAAAGCCTGGTAGGCTTCGGGTTTCATACTGTTGCGGGACTCGCCCAGCATCATGGTGACAGGATCGCCGGGCATGGATTTGTAGATGAAAAACATCAAGATTGAGATGATAAAGAATACGAAAACGATATAGACAAGTCGTTTGACCAGGTAGCGGCCTTTGCCCATTCGGTTTCCCCCCATTTCCTAAAAAACCGGCGGCCCCCCGGCAAAAGGGGAGCCGCCGGTTACTGACTGTGTTTTACGTGTGTTGCAGGTGTTTCAGAGATTACTCAGCAACCCAGGCATCCAGAACGGCACGCTGCCAGCCCCAGATGGAAGAGTTGTACCAGCCCTGCAGCTTGGTGGAGTAGAAGTCATAGTACTCATCGGAGTACAGGGGGATATCCGGCAGCTTCTCGTTCCAGATCTGGATGTAGTTGCGCCAGGCTTCCATCCAGGCGTCGGTGTCGGCATAGGGGATGCTCTTCATGGCACCGGCGGCGTCAGACAGCTCGCTGTCGGCGATCCAGTTGGAGTTGTAGCCGGCGGTCATCCACTGCGGGTCCTCGGAGTAGTTGTACCACGGGGAGTTGGCGGTGGCAAAGCCGGTAGCCAGGTTGTACATGTTGTAGATGGTGTCGCCCTCATGGCTGATGGCAGCCTGCAGGGTGGCGAAGTCCATGGTGGTGGGCTGCAGTTCCATACCGACTTCAGCCATGTTGGTGGGCAGCATGGTGGACAGCAGGTCGGAAACGGGGTTGCCGGAGGTGTTGGCCCAGGTGATGACCAGGGGCTTCAGTTCGCCGTTGACATCCTTGTAGCGGGTGCCGGTGCCGGAGTACGGAGTACCGTCGGCGTTCAGAGTCCAGCCGTCCTCTTCCAGCAGCTGCTTGGCGGTGTCAAGGTTCATCTCGTAGTGGTTCATGTTCTGAGACAGCCAGTCGGAGTTCTCGGTGTACTCGGGCTGGGCCAGGCCGTAGGCAGCGTCCACCACAGCGGCGTAACCGCCGGAGTACTGGCGGGCGAACTCGTTACGATCCAGGCAGTAGGCGATGGCCTGGCGCACGTTCTGGCTGTCGGTGGGGAACTGGCTGCAGTCGAACTGGACCTTGCCGTAACCGTTGCGGTAGTAGGTGGTGTCGGCAGCAACGCCCTCTTCCACCAGGTCCAGACCGGCGTTGATGGTGTCGGCGCCGGAGCACTCGTACAGCAGGTCAACGGTGCCGGCTTCCAGCTCGTTCATCATGGTGTCGCTGGAAACGGTGCGCACGACCAGGGTCTCGATGACCGGCTTCACACCGCGGTAGTCGCCGTGGTAGCTGGGGTTGACCTTCAGGGTCGCCTGCTGGCCGGCCTCATCGAAGCCCGCGAACAGGTAGGGACCGCAGGTGACCTGCGGGTTGTAACGGTAACCGGTATCGATGTTGTTGATGGTTTCCTGGAGCAGCTCGGTGGTGAAGTCACCGGTGATGCTGGCGCCATTGTCGCCGCCGACCACATCGCAGCCCGGGGCGATGACAGCCATCGGGCGGGGACGGACAGCAGCGTAGGAGATATCCCAGTGGTAGGGCAGCTCTTCCGCCTTGACGGTGATGGAGAAGGTCATATCGTCGATGAGGTTGACGCCCGCGAAGGTATCGGCGGTGCCGTCATGCCACTCGTCGTAGCCGACGATGGTGGTGTAGGTGTTTCCGGGGTAGCCGTCCACACCGGTCATCTCATCGCTGCACTCGCACAGCAGGGCAAAGACGTAGTCCTTGGCGGTGATGGGAGAGCCGTCGCTCCAGACCAGACCGTCCTTGATCTTCATGGTGTAGGTCTTGCTGCCGTCCTCGTTTTCGGTCTCCTCGTGGGAAGCCAGAACGGTGTCGTCGAACGCGAACTCGCCTTCCATGGTGTAGGTGACGGTGTCGCAGCCATGGATCAGGTCATACATCATGTAGTTCGTGGCGTTGTTGTTGAACGACGTGTCGTAGAACTCGTTGACGACCTGGGTGATGGAGCCGATGACCAACTGGCCGGAAGGCTCAGTCGGACGCTCGCTGGTGGGTTCGGCGCTGGTTTCCGCCGTGCTGGTGTCCGTGCTCTCGGTGGGGTTGTTGGTGACAGCGCCCTGACCGCCGCAGGCAGCCAGAGAAACAGTCATCGCACCCGCGACCAGCAAGGACAAAAGTCTCTTGTTTTTCATGTGTGCATTCCTTTCCTGTCCCGATACAGTAAATTTAATTATGCCGCAGACGGGCCGATCCGGCAGACTTCACCCGCCTGCCCGCTACGACAAAAACACTTATATTTTAGCAAATACGCAGACAAAAAGCAACAAAAAGTGTTGCAAAAGTGTCGGAAAAGTGAAAAATTACAAAAAATCGCAGAAAAAGCCGGTGTCTGCCAACGGGTCGGCTCAGTGTGCCAGCAGGGATTCCATCTCGTCCAGCAGGCTGTCGAAATAGCCCAGGGCATCGGCAACGGGTGCCGGGGTGGACAGATCCACCCCCGCTCCCTGCAGCAGGGTAACGGGGTCGGCGGAGCAGCCGCCGCTGAGGAAGCGCAGATAATCGTCCACGGCGGGCTGGCCTTCCCGCAGGATGCGCTGGGACAGCGCCACTGCACTGGCAAAGCCGGTGGCATACTGATAAACGTAGAAGTTATAGAAGAAGTGCGGGATGCGCGCCCATTCCAGTGCGATCTCGGGGTCGGGGACGATGTCCTCGCCGTAGTACTGGCGGTTGAGTTCGGCGTACTTTTCGCACAGGGAATCGGCGGTAAGGGGTTTGCCCTGGCGGGTCTGCTCGCTGCACCACAGCTCGAACTCGGCAAACATGGTCTGCCGGTACAGGGTGGTGCGGAACTGCTCCAGGAAGTGGTTGATGAGGTAGGCCCGCTGCTTGGGCTCCTGGGTCTTGCCCAGCAGATACCGGATGAGCAGCGCCTCGTTGCAGGTGGAAGCCACCTCGGCCACGAAGATCTTGTACCCCGCGTAGGTGGGACTCTGGGTCCGGTTGGAGAGGTAGGAGTGCAGGGCGTGGCCCATCTCATGCACCAGGGTGAAGGCATCGCCCAGGGTGTCGGTGTAGTTGAGCAGCACAAAGGGATGGGCGTTGTACACACCGGCGGAGTAGGCGCCCGAGCGCTTGCCCGCGTTCTCGTAGACGTCGATCCAGCGGTTGTCGAAGCCCTCTTTCAGGATGGAGAGGTACTCCTCGCCCAGGGGCGCCAGCGCTTCCATCGCCAGCTGCTTGCCCTGCGCAAAGGGCACGGTCATCTGGGCATCCGCCACCATCGGCGTGTACAGGTCGTAGTAGTGCAGCTCGTCCACACCCATCAGCTGCTTGCGCAGCTTCACATAGCGGTGCATGGCGGGCAGGTTCTTGTGCACCGTATCAATGAGGTTGTGGTAAATTTCCACCGGCACCTCGGTATCGGCCAGGGCCGCGTGGAGCGCCGTGGGGTAATGCCGGGCTTCGGCAAAGAACTGCAGCTGCTTCATCTGGGCGCCCAGCACCGCGGCACAGGTGTTTTTCAGCTTGCCGTAGCCCGCGTACAGGTTGCGGAAAGCCGAGGCCCGCAGGGCGCGGTCGTCGGACTCCATCAGGGCGATGTAGCTGCCGTGGCTCAGCGCATGGGCGTTGCCCTGGCTGTCCACCGCATCCTCAAAGGTCAGGTCGGCGTTGTTCATCAGGGCAAAGATGTTGCCCGGGGCCTGGCCCATGCTGCCGGCAGCCGCCAGCAGCTGCTCCCCTTCGGGAGAAAGGGTGTGTTCCTTTTTGCTGCGGATGCGGTCCAGCATCAGGCGGTAATGCTCCAGCCGGGGCTCCTCTTTATAAAAGGAAGCAAGGCGCTCCTCGGGGATGGCCAGCAGTTCCGGCGTCTGGAAGGCGCGGGCCTGCTCCCATTCCACCTCGAAGTTATCGGCCTGGGCGCTCATCTCCTGATACACCGGCTGGCGGGTATCCTCGTCGGTTTTGCGGTAGGCGTAGGACAGCAGCTGGTCGCCGTCCGCCAGTACCTGATCCTGCAGCTGCAAAAACGCCAGCAGCGTGGCGGCGCTTTCGCCCAGGCGGCCTTTGTAGCCGGCCAGCTGCTTCAGAACGCCCTGCAGGCGCTCATAGTCCGCCCGCCAGGCGTCGTCGGTGGGGTACAGATCGGTGATCTGCCAGGTATAGGCCGGTTCCAGCTGGCTGCGTTCCCGAAGGTTCTCTGCCATGGATTCCACTCCTTTATTGTATAGCTGCGACCGGGGCCGCAGCCCGTTTTTTTGGGCGTTTGTGTGCGCATGGCGCACAGTAACGACTCTAGTATAGCACAGTTCGGGGGCAATGTCATCGGTTTTCGGTAAAAAACGTAAAAAAAAACAGACACAGCCGAAAGCTGTGTCCGTTATAGGCGGGCAAAAAGCGGAAATCTGTTCGCCGCCGGGCACCGCCGTGCGGCACGGTTCCCCTCTTTGATCATTCGTTATAATACTGTGCCTGGGCCTGCCACAACTGGTGGTACAGGCCCTCTTCGTCGGCCACCAGCGCCTCGTGGCTGCCGGTCTGGACGATGGCCCCGCCGTCAAACACCGCGATGGCGTCGCAGAACTTGCAGCTGGACAGCCGGTGGCTGATGTAGAGGGCGGTCTTGTCCCCGGCGATGGCGTCAAAGCTGGCGTAGACCTCCGCCTCGGCGATGGGGTCCAGGGCGGCGGTGGGTTCATCCAGCACCAGGAAGGGCGCGTCCTTGTACAGCGCCCGAGCGATGGCGATTTTCTGGGCTTCGCCGCCGGAGATCTCCACGCCTTCCTTGTCCAGGTCCTTGTAAAGATAGGTGTCCAGGCCTTTGGGCATGGCGTCCAGCCGCTCGCCGAAGCCCGCATCCCGCAGGCAGCGCTCGGCCCGGGCGCGGTCATAGTCGGCGGCACCGGCCACATTCTCGCCCAAAGGCAGGGCCAGCAGCTTAAAGTCCTGGAACACCACCGAGAAGAGGGCCAGGTATTCCTCGTAGCGGTATTTGCGGATGTCGATGCCGTTCAGAAGAATTTCGCCCTCGGTGGGGTCGTACAGGCGGCAGAGCAGCTTGATGAAGGTAGTCTTGCCGCTGCCGTTGGGGCCGACCACCGCCAGCCGGCTGCCGATGCGGAACTTTATGTTCACATGGCGCAGCGCCCAGCGGTCGCTGCCGGGGTAGCGGAAGGAAACATCCCGGAATTCCACCTGATAGTTGCGGTCGGCCCGCTTTTCGGTAGTCAGGCTGCCCTGGTACATGGGGTTGGGCAGGTCGAGATATTCATACACCCGTTCCAGAAAAACGCCGTTGGCGCGGATATCCCCCATGGTTTGCAGCAGCTGGGAGATGCCGCCGAAGAGCTGGGTGGCAGCGCCCACATACTGGGTGACGGCGCCCACATCAAAGGCCCCGGCCCAGGATTTAAGGCAGACAAAAAGATACACCACGCCGGTGAGCACCGCCGAGAGGGCCTGGGCCAACGCCCGCAGCAGGCCCACGTCCCCCATGGCCCGCCGGGCCAGGGCGCCGCCCCGGCTGAAGGCATTGTTCTGCATATAGTGGTGGCAGACTTCCTCCTGCTGATTGTACATCCGCAGGTCGGCGGCCCGCTTGTGGTCCAGTGCCATAACGCCGTAGAAGTTGAAATACCGGTTGGCCAGGCGCATATTCGCCGCCTGACGGCTCATGCGCAGGCCGGATTCATTGACGCAGGCGGTGGAGGCCAGCACCGCCCCCACCATGGCCGCCAGCACCCCCACCAGCGCCAGGGGGCCGTTGAGCACCGCCAGCGGGCTGCCCGCCGGCACATCGGTGAGGAAGAGGGTGAGCGTAAAGCCGATGCCGCCCAGGATCTGGGCCGCCGCTTTGCAGAAATCCGGAAAGAATCCCAGCGTCTGGGCCAGCCCGAAACCGGCCCAGGTGTCGTTTTGCACGATCTGGCTGTAGAGGTCGTAGACTTCCTGCCGGTCCATCTGGGCATAGTCCATGCCCAGCATTTTGCCGGAAAGGTGTTGTTTTATGCGGGGGTAGAGCCGGGTTTGCTCATAGGCAGCCCACCGCTTGAGCAGCCCGTTGAGCAACGCCAGCCCCGCCGTAGCGCTCACCGTGAGCACCGCCCAGAAGGCCAGCTGCCGGGGGTCCCGCCCGCCGGCCAGTTCGGCAATGATGCGGGCGGAGAGCCAGATGGTCACATAAGGCGCCAGGGCCAGCCCCGCCGCGCTGAGCAAGGTGGACACAAAATAGGCGGGGCTTTTTTCGGCCCAGAGTTTCCACGCCCGCAGGTTGAGTACCCAGGCACGGCGGTAGGTGCTGCTGTTTTCAGAAGACTTCGCCATAGTGCTCCCCTCCTTCCCGGTAGTATTTGCTCTGGACTTCAAACAGGTCGGCGTAGCCGCCGCCCGCCGCCAGCAGGCTTTCGTGGGTGCCCTGCTCGGCAATGCGGCCCCCGGCCACAAAGACGATGCGGTCACAGAACCGGGTGGACGCCAGCCGGTGGCTGATGAACAGCGCCGTGCGGCCCGCCGTCATCCGGTTGTATTTCTGGTAGATATCATCCTCGGCCAGGGGGTCCAGGGCGGCGGTGGGTTCGTCCAGGGCGAGAATGGGCCCGTTTTTATACAGGGCCCGGGCCAGCATCAGCCGCTGGGTCTGCCCGCCGGAAAGTTCCACCCCGTCCTCGAACACCTGACGGCCCAGCTTGGTTTCCAGCCCCTGGGGCAGCGCCTGCACCGTTTCGGTCAGGCCCGCTTTGGCAAGGCAGTCCCACACACGGTCGGTGTCGATGCCGTCCACCTGCTGGGCCACGTTTTCCGCCACGCTGGCTTCCAGCAGCGAAAAGTCCTGAAACACCGCCGAGAACAGCGCATAATAGTCCCGCCGGTTGAAGTCCCGGATGTCCTGGCCATTTAAAAGCACCCGGCCCTCGGTGGGGTCCAGGAAACCACAGGCCAGCCGCACCAGCGTAGTCTTGCCCGCGCCGTTGAGCCCCACGATGGCCAGCTTTTCCCCGGCATGGATGGTCAGGTCGATGTCGTGGAGGGTGTCTTTATCTGCTTCGGGATAGCGGTAACTCACATGGTCAAAGCGAATCTCGCAGGGCAGGTTGGGATCCCGGGGCAGCGGCTTGCCGCCCGTGAACCGGAAGGGCTCCGGCCAGTCCAGCGTTTCCCGGATGCGGGAAATTTCCAGCGACTGACGGTGCAGCGTAGCCCCTTTGTCCAGGATGCCGCGCACCCACTGGGTGAAACCGCTGACCGCCGTGAAATACAGAAGGAACTGGGAGGCGGGCAGCCCTTCGGTGAGGGCCAGCCGGATGAGGTAGGCGTAGGCGATGCCGTCCCGGGCAAAGGTGAGCACCAGGTCGGCGCCGTCGATCCAGAGGTAATGCAGTTCCCGCCGGCGCACATAGTCGCCGAACAACCGGATGACCCGCTCCCACACCTCGTTCAGCCAGGGCTGCAGCCCAAACAGGCGGATGTCCTTGGCGTTGGCCCGGTCGGTACAGCTGCGGCGCAGGTAGCCCATCCGGTTGCTGTACTCCTCCTCTTCCTCCCGGTGGTGATAGATCCAGCGGTTGGTGCGCAGGCTGACCAGATACCCCGCCACCGTGGTGACGGCCACCACCGCCAGCAAAAAGGGATGCAGCCCCGACAGCAGCACCAGATAGGCCCCAAAGCCCAGCAGGTTGGTGAGCAGATCGGTGAGGGTCTGCCAGATGGCCTCGACAGCGTCCTGGTTGGACGAACAGGCGCTGACGGATTTTTCGACGGATTTGTCAAAGCCGGTGTCCAGGATATTGGGAAAGGAGGTCCCGGCCATTTTGTCGGAAATGCGGTTGATAATCTCCAGCCGGACGCTGATACGTCCGTATATGGCGTTTTCGTCCAGGTATGCCTTGGCGCCGTAGAGTACAAACAGCACCCCGGTGAAGGCCAGAATCCCCCCCACCAGGCTTGGCAGCGGGGCGTGGGATTCCACCCGGGCCAGCACCGCCGGGGCCAGCAGCAGCTGGGCAATGGTGCTCCCCGCCGTGGCAACCGCGATGCCCGCGCACAAAAAAGGAACGCTTTTGTCCACCCGCCGGGCCATGCCCAGCATGAAGCCCACGTTCTGCAGGGTGTTGTATTTGGGTTTTTCTTTCATGAATTTCACCTCTTGCCTATACCCTACCACCAAAAAAGCCCCCGGGCACATTCCGGGGACGAATTGCAGTTTTGGGGGGACGAACCGTTCACAGCTGGGGGATCAGGATCTCGGTGGTGAAGGCGCCGTCCTCACTGTTGCGGCTGAGATACCCGTCCAGCTTTTCGATGATGTTGTCGATGCGCACCAGCCCGAAGCCGTGCCCCGCCCCTTTGGTGGTGGCGAACCGGCGGCCGATCTTTTTCTGTTTGCCGGTGGCCGTAAAGTTGGTAAAGCTGATGTACAGCTGGGTGCCCTTCATATCCATATACACCCGGATGAGCCGCTGTTCTTCCGGCAGGGAAAGGCTTGCCTCGATGGCGTTATCAAAGAGATTGCCCAGAATGACGCAGAGGTCCAGTTCCGACATCCGCAGTTTCACCGGGATATGGGCGTCCGCCTGCACCGGGATATGCCGGGATTTGGCCAGGGAAATCTTGCTGTTGAGAATGGCGTCGGCCATGGCGTTGCCGGTCTTGATGACGGTATCCACCGTGTTCAGGTCGGTGTCCAGCTCATCCAGATAGTCCTGAATCCCCGCCAGGTCCCCCTTGGCGGCCAGGGCTTTCATCACCTGGATGTGGTTGCGGTAGTCGTGCCGCCAGCCGCGGATCTGCCGGTACATGGCTTCCACTTCCCGGTAGTGGGTATCCACCAGTTCCCGCTGGTAGGCTTCCAGCGCCCGGTCCATTTTCCGGGAAAAGAATTTCATCCCCTTACCCCCTTTGGATGATGGCCCGGTTGATGCGCTCGTAGGCGCCCCGGGGCAGCGGCACCTGGGTGCCGTCGTTCAGCGTCACCGCCGTTTTGGTCACCCGGGCCACACAGCCCAGGTTCACCAGCGCCGAACGCCCCAGCCGGAAGAAATTGCCGTCCAGTTCCCCTTCCAGCTGGCCCAGCGTCATTTTTACCGTGCAGTCGGTCTTGGCGTGGATGGTCACATAGTTGCCCTGCACCTCCGCCCAGCGGATCTGGTATACCGGCACCCGCACCACCTCCCCGGGCAGTTCCAGCAGCAGCGCACGCTGGTTGCTGTGCAGTTTTTCCACCGCACGGTCCAGCACGCCGAAGAGTTTTTCCCGCTGCACCGGCTTCATCAGGTAGTGCAGGGCCTCCACCTCATACCCGTCGGCGATATAGTCGGAATAGCCGGTGATGAAGATGATCTGCACGCCGTCGTTGTCCTTGCGCAGGGTGCGGGCCAGGCTTACCCCGTCCATGGGGCCCATCTCGATGTCCAGCAGCAGCACCTGCAGGTCCTTGTCCTCGGCATAGCGGAAGAGAAAACTCTCCGCCGAGGGGTAGAGCGCCACCGTCACCCGGTGGTCCCGGTCGGCGGCCCATTGCCGCACCAGCGTTTGCAGGTAGTCCCGGTCGGCGGGGGCATCGTCACAGATGGCCAGATTGCATTGCATGGCGGAAGGCTCCTTTCCCGGGCGGCGGACCGCCCCTTTGTACAAGGTATCATTGCCATTGTAGCCATCCGGCGGTCAAAACGCAAGCCCCCATCCCCCACCGAAAGACAAGATGGCTAAAGTGCAGCCCAAGAATCCGGATGAGCCTGCCCTGCTGGCGGCGCTGCCGCCGGTACTGCGGGGCTAAAACACAGCAAAAAGACGCCCGCCGCGGGAAGTTCCCGCGGCGGGCGTTTTTGCGTTTGGCAGGGTGGCCCGGGGCCTTACAGGATGGCCCGGACCTGTTCTTCCGGCACCACGCTGGTGATGCCGCCGTGGGTCTGGGTGGAAAGGCTGGCCGCACAGCAGGCAAACCGGGTAATGCTGCGCAGTTCCTCCACCGTCAGCGCCTCCGGGGCCTTGCCCAGGCGCAGGAACTGGCTCATGGCGCTGCCGCCGAAGATGTCCCCGGCGCCGGTGGTATCAATGACGTGCAGCCCCGTGGGGGACGGCACCTCGCAGCAGCCGTTGGCGTTGGCCACATGGCAGCC